>NZ_AUZM01000008.1 GCF_000478195.2 Lyngbya aestuarii BL J
CCATCCCAAACCGCCAGTCCAAGTTGGGAATTTTTAACCAGAAATTGATTTCGAGCTTGCATAACTCCCCGTTTATATTGGGGGTAAAGAACTTTAACTTCCTCAGCTTTTGTAAGGAGAATTAGATAATGAAGTTGGTTCGCTCTCGGCCAGAGTGCGGATTGGTCTTGACAAGGAATAATAGCTTTCCAAGTTAGCTGGCGAGCTACCCAAACCTCGGCTGCAAGTTGGTCGGTTCCCAATGCCATGCCAGTGAGAAAAGTAGTACAGCCTCTCTCGATAGCAAAGTTAGTTAATTGTTCAAGACCCTGGTGAACAAGAGGGGAATTTATCCTTCGATGTCCCGTAATAAATGCTGTTTTCATTTAAACTGATAAACTATAAAGCAAGACAAGGAAGCGGTAGAAAATAAAAAAACCTCCCCGGTTGGGAAGGCTTGAGAACTCAACGGTTATTCGTCGAAGTAAATTCGTTTTATATCCGTTTTCCAATCAGACCAACGCCACCAAATAGTCAGGTTAATTGGCTTGATATGAATCAAGTTCCATCCCAGAAAGCGATGCTGATTTAGGGCTATGTACCGGGTAAAAAACAAGTAGAAGTGTTTCATAATTTTGAAGAAAAAACCAATAAGATTAGCTGGTAAGTTTATGAAAATCCGAATAAAAAAAACTTCCCGGTTGGGAAGCTTCTAATGAATCAGGCTATCTAAATCAAACTCCGATAACCTTTCTGTTCGTTCAACTGCCAAAATACCAAACTAAACCGTTCTGCTGATTTAATTTGTTTAACTCCATGAAGGACTTTACAGTTAAACTGAAGGATATCGCCATCTTTCAAAAGATAATCGGTTGGGTTCGGTTCGCCATAACTAAACACAGCTTCGCCTAAGTTTACAGATATTGCTTTAGGTTTTGCATAGGTATGGTCTCGATGTAAGTTGATTCTTCCATCACTAATCTTACCGTTATCAAAGTTGCCTCCAAAAGTCAACAAACCGATATTACAATCTGGATAAACTCGTTGACTAAAGTTCCAGATTCTCTCGTCAAAATAACTTTTGGTCAGCTTGCCGTTTCTGAAGTATACCTCATGGAAAAGCCACAACCGATAACGGCCCTTCGCATAGTTACTGACATCAGCAACCAGTTTATGTTTCATGCTCCGACACCAATCTCTCAGGGCGTTACTATTTTGAACTTGATTGATTCGCTTGAAGTCAGTCGGAAATCCTAACTTATGGGTCATGGCAGATTACCTCAAAATATCATTCCTTTTCTGCGGTAGCTCCCCAAAAAATAAGCTTCCAGTTCCCCGGAAGCTTACTTTAAATTCCCACAAGTATCTTTTGTAAATATCAAGCCAACAAACCCGACCAATCTAATACCTTGTCCGACCAAAGACCTGAAGCTTCCGATAATTTCTGGCGCTCGTCAATATCAGTCCAAAGCTGACTGAGCCGGGATTCCCATTGAGAAAGTTGAATTTGCAATTGTACTAACTCAGCGGCTATTTCTACTTCGGCTTCGGCTGCCGTCCATTCAATAAAAAACTTACTTTCAATCAGCAAATTTTCTACCAAACCGTAATTAACCTCAAACAAACTCTGAGATTTAATCCGAGCCAAGTTAGAAGCCAAATTTCCCAACCGAATCGGTAAATCGTCCTGTAAATACCGCTGTTTTAAAGATTCCCAATTTCTCATTTTATTTGTTCGCTAATAAACCTTGAATAATCTTAGCAACTGAAGCTCGAATTATGGGATCTTGAATAGTCATTGAACGGTTGTTTTGGCGAGGGCGGATATTGATTAGGGACTCGTATTCAATCCTCTGACTAGCCGGATACCAGTCTGCGCCCCAAATGTTAACCTGCTGACATCCTGAACTTAATAATAGCGCTTCACAATCAGCATGAAGTTCACCACCACCAGCCAAAATGCCCTGCTCAATATCTACTGCAAGTTTAATGTATCCCAAAGTTTCTACCATTCGTTCAATTTGTTCTTTTGTTGCAGGTTGTGTGATTAAGTAAATCATGGTCTTGTTTCATCAATAAATAAATTCAGGTTGAAAAAACCCCCGATTTTACGAGGGTGATGACGAGTTGAATTTGCTTAGAATTCCAGATATTCCTCGCTTAAATTAATCAGCAGTTCCCCTTCCAACATTTCTTCTGATTCTTCGACTTCTTCGGGTGAGAGAGAATTATCAGGAATAAATCGGGGAATACCACCAACTTCAATCCATTGACCTTCATTCATATCAAATAACCAAGAAACATCAATAAAATGAAGCGGTAGAAAAAAATAAACCCAAGCTAGTGCCTGGGCTTAATTAATTGGGTTATTGAATGACTCTAACTTTGCCTTTCATCTGTTCAATATTTCGTTTTCCCGAGACTTACCATCCCAAATTGCTAAACCATAATCAGCCTGAGAGTGCATGGCGATATCCCGCTTTGTATATCCACCGGGAACGTTAACAGTCTTCCAATTTCCAATATTATTTCTGAGAATGCGAGAATACCAAACTGTAACTTTATGATAGTCTTTCTCTCTTACGAACTTTGCTCTCGACGGAAACCGCCGGGCCGCAAGTTCGCGCTTATAGAGATAGGCTTGAACCAAACTATCAATTCCATAAGCATCACCAATGAAGATTTCAGCATTTAATTCGATAACTTTGTCAATCCGAGATTTCATTCTCTTACGAACTTTGCTCTCGCCGGAAACCGCCGGGCCGCAAGTTCGCGCTTCAGCATTAAGAGATTGAATAGACCGAGAACCAGAAATTACAACTTTCATTGTCTTAATTTTAGAAACATCATCTTCTGAGAGCGGTAGTTTATGAGGATGGGTAAAAAAATAAGCCTCAAATAAAGACTTATTTATGTTTAATCAACTATTTATCAATCGGCATTTTATACTTTCTCAACACTTGATTCCGCCCAATCATATCAAATTCATAAGGCTTGAGTTCGGTAAGGAGTTTCTTCACAAAGCTAGTCGCTCTCAAGATTACCTCAGCGTGTTGTTGATAGCCTTCTTCATATACAATCACGGTTGGGACATCGAGTTGATTATCCTGTAGTGCGAAATTATATAATTCTAGGGCTAAACGTTTATGGGCGGGAAGTTTTGGAGAGATAGAATTATACCAATCCCAGGGGCGAAGTTTCACCCCTTCCCAGATAAGTTGCCGGAGTTCTTGAGCAGATTTGTTCCACTTAAAGAAATTATACTCCTTCACTTTCTCTGGGCGATTATTCCCAATCATGAGATATCGAAATCCAATAAGTTCAATGCCATTCCAATCAATGTCATCCAAGTCTGCGGTCAACTCCATATTCCAATAGTCAATCATATCTTCGGAATAAAGATGAATGGTTGTGCTGAGGAGAGTATTTTCCATTTACTTAATAATCTAAAAACATCACTTCCCTTGTGCGATAGCTTTCTCTTAACTATCTATAAAAAAAGAAACCCCTATTGCTAGGAGTTTCCGTGTTTAATTAGTACATAGGCTCGTCGGTTTCAGCAGTTTCTTGGTATTGCTGACTATTACCTGATGCACTGGAATTCTGAGGTTTATTTTGATAATATTTCTCGCGAATCTCACGAAGTTCTTTCTCAGTATACTCAAGTTCTTTAACGAACTCTTTCAACTCCGGCAGAGTCATTTCGTGGACTTCATGTTCTAACCATTCTTTCTCAAAGACTTTATAGAGTTCAAGCGCTTTGAGTTTCTCATTCTTATTTTCAGACTTATAGACAGTCCAAGAAAGAATCCGCAAAGAATCCAACAAAAGAGATTTCTGTTTGTCAGACTTAGAAGGAATAGAAATCATGAGAAAATACCAAAAACATCATTTACTTTTGGCGATAGCCCTCGATCAGCAAAGTCTGTAAAAAACAAGACTAATATAGATTTTAGACCTAATAAATCCGGTTTTTTTGCCATTCATAGCTGTTATCATATTTTGTCAATTTCCCAAATTGAATACCGAGCAAAACGAATTGTTAAACCCGGAAAATAAACTAACACCCCATCTGAGAATATTCCAAATACAATCCCCGTCATTCCCCGATAGTCAATCTTTCCCGTTAAGTCTAGTCCAATGATTTTTACCTTTTGGCGTTTCTTGAATTTCGGGAATAATGGTAACTCTAATTGAATAAAGTTGGGTTGCTTTTTCATTTATTTTAGTTTACAGAAAGAAAGCCCCCATTTGGAGGCTAAATTTATGGATACCTAGTTAGTTATTGCTAATGCTAAATTCAACTTGTATAGCAAGTTTTCTGGCTATTTCCAGGTTCTCCGCATCTACCAATAAATTAAATGCTTGAGTATTCCCATTCATAAATCTCTCTGTTTTAAATGGAATTTCTGCATCTTTCATTACTGTGGTGATATACTTAAATTGAGTTATGTAGAAACTGGATACTACTTCCATTATTTTTCCTCAAAAAAAACCAAAATCATTAAACGGTAGGTAATCTTCAAATAAAAAAGCCTCCTATTGGAGACTAAATTGTTTACCCGATTTAAAACTAAAAACAATTAACAGCGAGGGAGTTCATCGCGATATCCCATATCGGAATAGTCGAAATTCCACTGTTCAACCCCGTCCAAAAGGTCGTGATTGGCTCTCCAAAAATCCATAGTTTCGTCATTGGTGTAATGCTTTTTCAAAGTAAACATTACATCATCAATTGAAAGCCCCAAATCCCTCATAAGCTGACCAAGTTCAGCCCATTTTTGCTCTGAATTATTCATCTTCTTTTCCTATTTATTGTAATAATCTTCAACAAGAGCTTTAAGAAAATCAGTTCCGAGGGTATTCAATGCAGAAGTAGCTTCGCTAAATTGCTTAAACTTTTCAAAAGCATAAAGGCGTTGTCCAGAATCTTCTTCTCCCGGTTCAATCCCAACAACTTCACAAAACCGAAAGAAATTAAGATTCCAATGTTGGGTACTAATTGCTGTGCAAAAATATTTTACAAGCTGTTCAGAAGATTTGGTGCTAATTTGAGTTTTGTTCATTTTTCTACCTCAAGTTAATAAGAAAAGCCTTTGATTGCCAATAGGTTTGTTCTCAAAGGTAAACATTGCATCAAAACAAGATAGCGGTAGACAATAAAAAAGAGCCTTCAATGCCAACCCTAATTGGTCAACATTAAAAGCTTAAAGCAAAGCAATAGGTAATGATTCAACCCCAAAAGACGGTAGGGAAATTACTTGAAAATTAAATTTGGATAGCATCCCGATTTCATCACCTGACTTTGGGTGAGATACCCCCGCCGAAACGCCCATTCAATTCCCCTTGAAATCTTTAACCAATCCGGGGCAACCATCAAATAGGGAATCCCGCTATTCTCCGCCCTTTCTCCAAAGTCGTATTCCCAAACTCCGGGTTTAACCTTCGCGCAGCAAAACCAATATTCCAGACCGCCGACAGTCCAGATAATTTCCAGTTTCCCCGTTCGCGCATCCGCCCCGGCTTTCCCAATCTTGCAAATCTCGGAACCATCGCCCATTAACAAAATATCAATCGTAAAATAGCCAATAACATTATCTGCTATTTAACAAATAACGCTATTAGCTTGCTACCGGGATATTATTTCAGAGACTTTACCAATCTCTTAACTGATTCAGGAGTTAGTTCACGAACTTTAAACTCTAGGGGAAAGTCGAGACTACGTTTAGCTTGGCGGAGTTCTTCACAGTGACCATCGAGGGTTTGAATAATATTCTTGAGTTTGGGATATTCAGTTTTAGACTTGCAGCCGATATAGGTGATAAAGCTTTCAAATCCAGATTGGTGTTCTGGAATTTCAGACCAGTTAAACTTGTTGCTGAACGTTCCACAAATAATGACACGCTTACTGAGTTGAACAACTTGAAAATTTCCATGGGGTGAAGATTTTAAAATTTTACCTGAAATTCCTGCAAATTTGATAGAATTAGTAATCATGTGCAAAACAAACCAAAACATCACAAAAATCAAGCGGTAGTCTAAAATAGATTATCGCTTCTTTTTATATAGCTAATGACTTCACAAATCACTTCAATTAACTCCAATAATTTTAGAAAATCCCTTGAATTTACCCTAAAATGGGAGGGAGGTTTATCTAACCATTTGGCTGACCAGGGAGGATTAACTAATTTTGGAATTACTCAAACTTCTTATTCTACTTGGAAGGGCAGAAAATTTGATTGTGTTTCTAAAATATCGAAGCAGGAAGCCGAACAATTTTACTTTGAAGAATGCTGGTTGAAAGCAGAATGCGATCGCATAATTTTACCGCTAGCAATCGTACATTTTGATACGGCGGTTAACTTTGGGTTGTGGGGTTCCATTCAATTTTTAGCTGAGTCTCTTAATATTTCTACAACTCAAGACAACTTAAAAAATCTGGTGTTTGGCAAATTGAGCGATATTAAAACCGTCAGTGATTTCCAGAAAATTGCCCTCAAGTATTGTCAAGGAAGAATTCAGTATCGACATCAACGAGTTCAGGAAAAACCAGATCAGGAAGTTTTTCTAGAAGGCTGGCTAAATCGGGATAATGACTTACTTGAATTGGTTTCTAATCTTAATACAACCTTGAGTTTAAGAATCATTAAACCAACAGTCATTAAGTTGAAGCCTATTCAATCAACAGAGTTATCAGATTTTGAGAAAGTTCAAGTTTCCTCACCCAGAGTATTTTCAATCAACTGTTACGAACGAATTAGAAAGCACGTTAGAGTTTACGTTAATGATGAGGATGAACCTTTTAAAGGAAAACCAATCTGGTATATTTTTGAGGAACATTGCCAAGTTTATGAATCTCCTGATGATTTAATTTCTGGTTCAGACTTGATTATTCCAAAATCCAAGAAAAAAGTTCAATTAAATATTTCGTATAAAAGTCAAACGGATAACTTCTATAACCCAACCGGAGCCTGCAACGTTACCAGCGTCGCCATGTGCCTCGAATATTTCAAAGCCGGGCGTAATCCCCAATATTCTAGGTTTACTCAATTTGAGGATGAGTTGTATCAGTATTGTTTAGATGGGGGCTATTCTCGTCAAAATTCTTACCATTTGGCGCAAGTAATTCGGGATTATGGTTGCCAAGATAAGTTCACTGAATATGCTCTTATTGAACAGGTAAAAGATTGGATTGCAGAGGATAATCCCTGTATAATTCACGGATATTTTACAAGCTTTGGTCATATTATTGTTGCGGTTGGATATGACGAAGATGGTTTGATTGTTCACGACCCCTATGGGGAATGGTTCTCTACCGGATATCGAACTGATTTAACGGGAGCTTATTTACATTATTCCTACGGGTTAATTAAAAAAACCTGCATCCCAGACGGGAAATTTTGGGTTCACTTTGTTTCCAAATAAAAAATTAGATGTTAGAGTTTCCGTGTTCACAGAAATTTTCTAACATCTAACAACCATCTAAATTTGTGCTAAGATTTGTCCAACTTGCTCGTATTTTTCAAACAAATCTCGGTCATAATAATCTGTGCGACAGCAATAAACCATCACTCCAAATCGGCCTAAGTTCTTGTCGGGTAAGAAAATAGTACAATCATGCCGATAATATTGAAACAAATTCCCTAAATGCGGTTTAATGTTGGTACAGTCATCATTATATTTCTTAGACCGTGCTTTCAAACGTTCCGAAATACTAAGTCGGGGTTTATTATCAGGCTTAACCTTCAAACCAAATTTGGATGGAATTCGGATTGTCATTTTTTAACCTCAATTGTACAATAACTCAAACTACTAATAGCGATAGCAAATAATTATAACTTTGTTTTCATTTAAACTAATGATTTTTTTGGGTGTGGTATCCCTTGATAAAATTAAACCCCACAATAGAATACTCTACTGCAAGGTTTATTGATTCGGGCTAAAATGGAATGTCAGCAATTACTTTAGTATAAGCTTCAATTAAGCAAGCTATAAAGTTACTGTTGCGACCAACACCTTCCCAACGGCTATTTTGAACTCCAACAATATGGCTGCAAGTTTCGCTGTCCTCGCAACTCCACCCCTAAAGGTGATGGCAGATAACAACTGTGGATGTTGTTCCAATTTGGCTTTAATAACTGCGGTCATTATTTGCTTATCTGGTTCAATATACCCGGTTTTGTAGGCTTGATAAACAGCTTCAGCATCAACAAAACTTTGGTTGTTAAATACAACGGGATAGCGCGAACTTGCGGCCCGGCGGTTTCCGTCGAGAGCAAAGTTCGTAAGAGAGTGATGCTTAATTTTGCCTTTCTTAAAGCTTAACTCAGTTGGGTTAGCGCGAACTTGCGGCGGGCGCGGTTTCCGGCGAGAGCAAAGTTCGTAAGAGAGTGAGAGCGGCACCCAAACCATTCATCTCAGAAGAACCTGACCAAATATTTAGTGGAGATGCAAGTTTCATGCGCTGAAAGTATCCGGCACGTCAAAATATCATCTCCGTCTAACGGCAGTTTTCACTTAAGTTGCTTTTCTATTCAATCTATGTTTTTTAATGATAAACTAGAGAAAAGTAGATGTAAAAAACCGGGAATTTTGTTTAATTTATGTTAAAAAATTAGCTGAACATTGAGTACCACAAAAAGAAATTTGCCATCTCCTGTTCTTTTACTGGGTGTCAGGTAGTTAATAAAAATGGGAAATATTTTGAAAAAGTTATTAATTTTCGCGCCTTCAACCCTTGAGAATTTTGCAACCAATCCTAGTCCATTTTTCCGAGGAATTCACAGAACCTATCAAGTGATTACGCGCGCTAAATGAGGAGATAATACCAACACCAAAAATGGAGGTTAAGCAAAGCGAACGATGCCTTTAAGTTTAAGTTATTCAATTTTAAAAAACCGAATTCAAGATGGGTTGTGGTTGGGAAAAGATGTTCTCAAAGTTCCTCCCGAACTCTCTAGTTTAGTAGGTGGTGCAACATCACCAATAATTTCGGGATTGGCTTCAATAGAAGAATTCCGCGCCTTTGCTGAATTAGCTTTATCAATGCCCAATATTTCTGTTAAAGCAAGTCTTTTGACTCTGGAAACTTGCTATGGGATTAATCGGGCTGTCAATTCCAAAACTCGAACCAACCCGACTGGATGGGGAAATCAAATTTTAAGTCGAGATTTACCATCAGATAACGAAGTTATTGCTTATTCTAGAGCTGTTGAAACTTGGAACGAAACTCTTGATGTTCCCTTTCTTAACCAAAATTTTCAATCCCTTCAGCAACAATTTTTACAACAATTTGGGAATATTAAGGAGACGGCTCGTACTCAAATTTTACAATTTCAAGATGAGTTTGGATTGCCATTTATTGAAGAAAATATTAATACAATAAGAATTTTAGCGGACAATGCTTCAGGTAGAGAAGAAGGGAGATTACGAAATCAATTATCGAGGTTAAGGAAGCTTCTTAATTCTCTAAATCCACTGGATAACACTCCAATTGGAGAAACACCAAGCTTTGATTTTGACAATTATCTAGCTTCTGTTAGTCCCAGAAGTGCAGTTAATATTTTTGATGTGGTGGGAGTAGTTCAACAATTAGCTACTTGGTTCTTGTCTTTGTTTCAAGTTGGTTCAATAATAGAAGCACTAAGTTATACCGTTACATCAGTTGTTTGCAAAGCCCTTAATTTATCAGGAGCTAGAGGTTGTCGCTATTTGGCTGCTGGTGCTTTAAAGAATTTATCTCTACCTGCTGCTGTTAGTTCATCGGGAAGTTTATTTGCGGGAGCATGGGCAACTTTATTCCCTTATTTTGCCATTATTGCAGTAATTTCAATCCTTATTATTGCTGCTTTACATCATTCTAAATCCACCAAACTTGGCAATTTAATTTATATCTTTGGAATCAAAGCTCCCGAGCTGGCTCCCGATTTTGGATTTTCAATGGTGTTGGAAGGAAACGAAGGAGAAACCCGGGCTTATTTGGGAGAGTTAGTTGATAAATTTCTCAATGAAGCGGGACGTAGCTATCAACGAGTTTTACTTTTTGTTAAACGAGAAGGAGATTCTCCCAACTTCTGCACCGATTACACTGACTTGTACACCCCTGTTCCTATCACAGACGAAACCCAAATAGAAATGCTTTGGAATTCTCTCAAACCCTTCTTGGATGAGTTTGATGAAGATTAAATGTGATTCCTAGCAGCGCGAACTTGCGGCGGGCGCGGTTTCCGGCGAGAGCAAAGTTCGTAAGAGAGTGGGTCAAATCAATAATTTACTAAGGAGAAATCCAAATGCCAATAACATTTGAAAACTTTAGATATGACCGTGAGGGAGAGAAAGGACGGCTGGATACCGTTGCCAGTTGGATTGTGTGGAAATGTTCCGAACGACGATTCTCAAAAGGCCCCCGTGTGGTTCTCAGAAACACAATGTTAGCAGCCTTGCATCCAACAAAGGTTTTTTGCATTGGGGAAATAAATAAGAACGAGAAAAATCCTAAAAAGCTTAATTCTTTTAAACCTAGAAATTCAGACTTTGCATTCTTCCTAGACTTGGCTTCAAACAGTAGAACGCATGGAAGATTTACCTTCACCCAAAAAGCTACAATTGGTTCACCCTATTACGGAGAAGATTGGAAACGGATAATCTACGGTTCGATCCTTCACACCGGATGCAACCGAATGTTCTACCAACAGATGAATTATATTGTTGTTGACGACGAACACCGAACAACAACAGGAAACCCGCAGGATGACCCCGTAAATCAAACTCACTGGGACACGGGCGACTCCCATGCAAAAGCCAGCAGCCAACTTATGGCACTCCTCGAAGCCTATCCAACATCTCCTTATAATCCTGATGGAAAAAACGAGGAAAACAACGAGACTTTACCTCCCGAAATTCCAAATCCAATCGCAGTTCAATTTAGGGCATCGTTAAGAAACGAATGGGTTGGCAAGGGTACTATTTCCCATAATCCTAAGTTGGATGACACTGAATTTGACCTTGTTATTCCCCTATCTTCTTTGAAGGGCAACAAACCCAGTTTGGGAAACCATGAAGGGAAAATTGTGATTGGGGTTGTCTTTGAGGCTGAAGAACGGCGGGCAAAACCCGGTTGGATGATTTGGCAATGGTTTGATTTTGAAACCCTAGAACAAGATGGAATTATTACTCGACTCCATGAGAAATGTCAAAATTTAGCAGCCGCTTTTGATTCAATCCAGAACCTCGCCGAAATTATGAGGGTAGAGCTTAGGGAAGCTGAACTTGAATTGGCTGATTTAGAGGATAATCCCGATGCTGAGGCGGAATATGCCAACATCGCAGTGAATGTTATCAAAGCCGATAGAAATGGCTTGTTATTGCTTCATCCTTATATTGTCAAAAAGGTGAAGGAACGGTGTCAGCAAATGTGGAAAAACCTTGCTAAAGCTGCCGGGGTAAGATTCTACTCCGTGATGTGTATGCCTGACCAATATTTTGAACGGTATCAAATTAAGATGCCGGATGAAACTTGGAAATATAGTCCTAAAACTTTCTGTTCCAAATCCTTTCTGGGCAATCGTAAATATATTGTTTTCTGCAACCCGATGAGACACTGGGGCGATATTCAACTCTGGAATAACACCCATGAGGGGATGTTCCGAGATGACCCTGGCGTTCTGGCTGCCACCCGAGAACTTCTCCTTGAACTGGGCCGCGATACCGATGGGGATTTTGTGCAATTGATTACAGCATCAACTTATCCAAATGTGGCGGAGGCGATCGCCAACTTTAACAAACCGCCTTCCGTGAAGAAATTCCCCAAAGTCCCCCTAACTGGGAGTTTCCAACAAATCGCTATCCACTCAATGAACGACCTAACTGGCGTTGTAGCATCGATGCTGGCAAGGGCTAGGGCAAGCGGTGCCGAACATATTGTTTTATCTATCCCCGGCGAAGGGTTCAGGAGAATTATCGATTTTCTCTCCCAAGAGTTGCAGGTGGCTGTCGATAGTTTGAAATCTGCTTATCCGAACAATATTGAAGGTTTGGATGCGGTTAAGAAGTTTTTGGATGAAACCGAAACAGATGTTATGTGGTTGGCTGACCTGAAAACTGATGATTGCTATTTTACCCGCCCCTGTCTAACCAACCCCCATTTAAACGATACCGTTACCCACATTATCAACCTAGTGAACTCTTATTGGAGAAGTCCTGATTTGAAAAGCGACAGCACCCCTCAAATTTACAAAGAGGTTCTGTTTCGCGATGTGGTGGTTGACCCCTACCAGATGAAGTTAGCAACCGAACACCGAGATTTATATCGGGAAGAAATGGGGAAAGCTATTGGGTACCGCAACGAAAACGATGGCGATGACCGCTTTATCAAGCTGGTTGCCGAAAATTCCCGGTTGCGACGGGATGAATATCTCAAAATTACTGGCAAAGTTGAAGGTGGGGAGTCCAAATTGTTCACCGCAATTTCTTGGGCCGCAGCATATTGGAGGGTTTCTCATACTGCTCACACGGGCACTGCCGGATTAGTATTCTTGTTGTTTCCTGATGAAATTATTGCTCAATTGAACAACACAAATTTACCCGAAGCTTTGGTGATTAATTGTTATGCAGCGCAACACGGAAGTTGGGCTACTCCCCGACGAGCGCCCTGGCGGGGACAGGAAGTTGATGTCCGTTGCTATTTCTATCAATTTAATGGAAAGAAATATCTGGGTCTGGAGATGAAATGGGATAAAGCTACCAAACAATTGGGTTTTCATCACTTGGGGTTAATTGGGGATAAATCTGCTGCCTATGTTTTGCCAGGATGGAGTCGTCGGATGAAAATTTACAGCACAGCCTTTGAGAATGATCGATATCCAAGAAATCATTCACCCGAAGATAAAACAACTAGAGTTTATCTCTTTGATTTATCGATGAGTGACGAACAAATTAAAGACTTTCTGGATTCCAAATAATCAACAAATTTCAATAAAACTGATACAATCAAAATTAAACCTTGAAAATGATTGTAATCGCCACCAACCAGCATGGATACAACTTATATTCAAAATTCAACGGGATTTTCCGAAGCCACTGTAGAAGCCGTTCTCGATTCTTTGCGCGCGTTTGTTCAGCTAGAACTTCGCTCAGGCAATGAAGTGAAAATTTCTGACTTTGGCGTATTTTACCGCAAAGAACTACCCGAACGACAATCCCGTAATCCTCGCACAGGAGAGTCAATAATCGCTAAAGCAAAAACTAAACCCAAGTTTAGATTCTATGACAGCTTTGAGAAAATGATTCAGGATACAACCGATTCCTCGTCTGCATCTAAATCTCCTCAAACTCCACCTCCTGTTCCTCCTGTTCCTCCTGTTCCTCCTATTCCTTCTAAAACCTGGCATATTGCCAAACCTGATGGTAAAACTGAGATGGCTTTACAGTCAGAGTTAAAAGGTAAAATTACCCCTGATACTCTCATTTGGACTGAAGGACAAGAGAGTTGGAAAGCGGCATCGGATATTGCTGAGTTAAGTTATTTGCTTCAAGCTGCTTAATTGAATTCTTTGCCTTATCAGCGCTTAGTCGGAACTTAACTTTAATGGAATTCTCTGTTTAACTACAGAGATTTTTTATTTCTAATTATAAAAAAAAGACCCCTGAACGATAGTCTACAAGTTATCCAAAGAGCGCGTTGACATTTTCTTGAATTTATTAAAGAAGCGCTTGCCTTGCGGCCTGGTGGTTTCCGGCGAGACTTAGTTTGTAAGAAGGGGCATAAAGCCCCCTGATAATTAAACTGAACCGATGTTTATTTCTTGCGCGTTCGCATACTCAAATAATTCAATGAGTGATTTCCGAGTTTCAACGTACATTTTACCCAGATTGTCAATTTCAGGAGATTTAATGGAACTTAATTCAGTCTCAGAGATGTCTTTCAAGGCTTGTTTGAGTAAGTTGCAATCTTCCCAGTTGATATCAATTTCGTCAGTCCAAAGTTTATCGAGTAAAAAAATTGATTCATGCTTGGAAAGAGTAAACACAGCTTCAACGAATCCTCGGAAATAAGCATTGCTTCCCATGCAAGTAATTTGCTCTGGTTTATAAGCTGCTAAGTAAATTGTCATTTGCTTTCCTTTTCTACAATTAATAAGAACTAAATCCAAAAAGCGGTAGATTAATCCTATTTATTGAAGGATTAAAGCGTTTGTCATGTCTACCTGAAACTACTTTTCTCCAACAGTCAAAAGCATTCTTAATTGTTAAAAACCCGCAGAAAAAATTGTAGTAAAATATCGAAAATCGACAATAACATTCCCAATAAATTGATTCAACCATTCGCTTATCCATAGTTATTCAACGCACTTTCAATTTTACAATGTTTGTTAGATTGTTGACTAGGTAAATAAAATAATCCCCCAACTAATCAGCTAGGGGATTTGTCGTTTTATTTCCGCAGTTCAGCTAGTCTTTTCCAGTGAATAACTACACCTTCAAACTCTCCAAGATAATCAAAAAAGTCTTCAGAATTATCAAAGCCATCTAATTGAGAAAAATGTTCTACTTCCTCAGCAGAAAGAATTGTGTTATCAAGATAAACTCTTTGCTGGGAGTCTATTAAGATTGATTGAATTTTAGTACATTCTGCATCAAACAACTTTTGAGATTGAGTTGGACTTCTCTGTTTCCAATAAATTTGAAGTTTGCATCCTACTTTAATTGGACTTTTTCGAGGAGTTCTTACAGTCTGTGTCTTCTCGCCAGAAAGAAGTTTCTGCTTAAACACAGAAAAACTTAAAGCAACCATGATTTTCTTAGGTCTCCTAAATTATAAATAATCAATGGAGAAAAGCGGTAGAACCCTCAAGACCATTGCCTAAATTTTGTAAATTAACTTTACGTTATTTTCCTGTAAAATATAAAAAAATTATATTAACTTTATGCCACCCCAAGCCTCCAAGCATTTATTAAAGTTGCAAAGCTGGATTAAGTCTGAAGATTTAGCAAAATGTGATGTATGCAAAAAACCCTACAAAATAGCTGGTTTAGATGCTTCGTTATGCACTGATTGCGGTTGGGTTCTTCATCGGCATGAACAGTTTAGACAAATTATTAAAGATATTATAGTTTACTATTCTAATCACAGAAGAAGCAGCTCAAATAATTTTATTAAAACTGGGGAATCCTTGTCTCAATGATTAATACAAATTACCTTTCATCGGGAGAAGGCGCTAGCAAGCCTGAGACTGCACCAATCGCATTGGAGCCAATCACAATCAATAATTCGGGAATAGGTTTATTTAAAATACTCAAAATTAAACCACCAACTAAAGCTGTTAAAATCGCTCCAGACAAACTACTTACGATTAATCTATAACAAAATCGGTCAATTTTTTTGTGGGTAGAAGAATTCAGATTTTCTGGAGGATAACTTTGAACTTCTAATGGATTATTTTTGGAGGGATTTTCTAAACTCATAGCAGTAGCAAATTATGTACTCTGATATTTTAATATTGAGTTGGGCTGCGAAAAGTTAAAGTTTCAGTCCTTGTTAATTTTTCTTAACATAGAACGGTTTCGGTGCTTCTGGGTTGAGTGGTCAGATTGAAAGAGCGCTTGCCTTGCAGCCCGGCGGTTTCCGGCAGGAGCATAGAGGTTTGCAAGAAGAGCGACGATTGTAGACTGCAAATAATTTACTTAGACGGGCATTTGCTGGTTCATTTTGAATGGCAGGATTACTGATTATTGCGATGTGGTGGTATTTCAGCTAATTTTTTTCTAATAAATATCAATTTTTATTAGTAAGAAATAATCCAAATACTGTGTTTGACTTTATGGTAAAGGGGTCAGACCCTTCAATCAAGATTTTCTTAGGTTCTCGGGAGGAATGAATCTTGATAAAACTTAAATTTTTATATATGATTCTAAGGTTGCAACTTGTGGGATTCGGCTATAAACTGCTTCCCTTTTAGAGATTCTCTTAGTAGAGAATAGGTCAAATTTAAGCCAAGTGCAGTAGATGTTCACTTTAGATGTTGATTATTTATGTCAAGTAAGTATTAGTTGCTTAAACAAAAAAATACCCCACATACTGAGAAGCTTGGCATTTGCCGTGCGCAGTAGGTCGGGCTGTCATAAGTAAATTAATACTTACTTGACATAAAATCAAAAAAACCAATGAGAATCATAACACGTCAAGATTACGCCTCGAAGCAGTCAGGCTTACTAAATCATTGCCTTAATGGTTTACAGAATATTCTCAAGCCTTACCAAACCAGCTTTACAACCAATTTGATTGAGATTGCAACCGAATTAAATCTTAACAATGGAGGCAGCATTTAATGTTTCCCTCCAACAAATTCAACATCAACGACCACATCGACAAGCTCACTCCAGCCAAAAAGAAAGGGAAATATATCTGCCCAGCCTGCAATGGCCACAACCTATCCATCAACTCCACGACAGGGAAATATAACTGCTGGAATTGTGGAGACACTCAGAAAATCAAGGATATCCTCACCGCAGGTTCTCGACCGTTACCGCCGAAGAAATCACCCAGGGAGAAAAAGACCAGCTATTTTAACTATCCCGACCGTCAGGGGAACCCGTTAATCCGCGTGGTCAGAATCGACGACGGACAAGGGAAGAAGCAGATTTTTCAGCAACACTGGGATGGCCAAAACTGGGTTGCGGGATACGGCTCGGTAAAAACAACAGATATTCCCCTGTACCGCTACTCTGAGGTGATAAATGCGATCGCCGTTATTCGAGAAAATCGCCAAACTGATGATACTTTCTATGATCCGCGTTATCTGAATGAAACTGCACGAGCGATTGTGGAAGCCCAACCGGGAACCGTGTTAATCTATCCTTTGGTGTTAGAAGATAAACTCTGGATACTGTGGACAACTGCGGGAAATGTGGCGGGAAGCAAAGAGATTTCCGTCAGTCAGCAACAGTTAGGAAACATGGTGGTCAAATTTCGAGCGCTGTTAGATAATCCCAATTCAAATCTACAGGAATTACAGGCGACCGCTCAACAACTTTATCAATGGTTAATTCAACCGATAGAGTCCGAACTGAGAGAAAATCAGATTGAACGGTTAGTTTTTGCTCAAGATCGGGTGACTCGTTATATTCCGATGGCGGCATTGCACGATGGCGAACAATATCTGATTCAACGTTACACCATTCATTCGATTTTGTCAGCCCAATTAACCGATATGAACGATAAACTTTCTCCCGGTATTGAAGAAAACTCGGTGTTGGGGTTGGGACTCTCCGATGGGGTTGCCGAGTTTGACCCGTTGCCGAATGTTGAAATAGAATTGAATAAAATTGTTCGCAGCGATGAAAGGGACTTGGAAGGAATTTATCGGGGTCAAAAATACCTCAATCAAGCTTTTACTTTCGATATTCTCGCTCAAAATGTTTCCGGTCATCGTATTCTACATATTGCGACTCATGGTAAGTTTGAACCGGGAGTTCCTGAAGATTCTTTTCTGCTTTTAGGAACGGGAGAACGCCTCACCATTCCCGAAATTAATAGTATCGGTTCGGAGTTAAAAGATGTTCATTTGGTGGTGTTATCGGCCTGTGAAACGGCGTTGGGGGGCCGGATGCGGAGGGGATTGAAATTGCCGGAATTAGTTCTTATTTCCTCCAAGCCGGACGTGCGAGTGCGGTAATGGCTTCTTTGTGGCTGGTTAACGACCCGGCGACCAGTCAACTCATGCAACAATTTTACCGCCATTTATACGATGGAAAAACCAAAGCCGAAGCGTTACAATTTGCCCAATTAAGTTTTCTCAATGAGAGTCAAACCGCAACAGAAAATGATGAACGAACGGGAGATGGTGGATTTATTCAACTCGATGCCAGAACCGGATTGCCGATTAATAATGTGATAAATACTCTCAGCCATCCTTATTATTGGGCGGCGTTTATATTAATTGGAAACGGCTTGTAGAAAACCAATTTGACAAGATTTTAAGAAAACGATTGCATAAGCTTATACTTCCTCAAAATAGATTTTAAGTGATAACACAGTTAAAATTTTGTGGTTGTATCGGAGGAGCGATGTCTCAACTCAAACGCCGTCATTTCCTACAATTCGCCGGATCGACTCTGGCGACACTAGGTCTAAGTCAACTGGATTTTTTTCGAGGTGCAGAGGGTTATGGTCGAGTTCTTGCTCAAAGTACACCCCGTAAATTAGCATTGTTAGTGGGAATTAATGAATATCAAGGAGCCAATCAATTAAATGGTTGTCTTACTGATGTGGAGTTACAGAAAAATTTACTTATTCATCGCTTTGGGTTTAAATCGGACGATATTAAAATTGTATCTGATAATTCGGACATGAAACCGACCCGTGAAAATATTATCAAAGCCTTTCGAGAACACTTAATTAAACAAGCCAAACCTAATGATGTTGTGGTGTTTCATTATTCCGGTCATGGCGATCGCATTCAAGACCCATCTCCATTAAATATAGAAGCTTGTCGTCTAGCCGGAGACTGTAGCTTCAATGGCACAATTGTACCTCAAAACGCCGCGCCTGTAAACATAGAAGCATCAGAAGTAGAAGTCTCCCACATTATGGGACAAACCTTATTTTTGTTGACAAGCTTGCTTCAGACCGAGAAATTTACAATGATATTAGATAGCTGCCATTCGGGTGCAGGAACGCGAGGAAATGTTGTGGTTCGGGCTGCACGTCGGCAGGTTGGGAGCGAACAAATCTTAGTACCGAGTTCGAGTGAATTAGAGCTACAAAAAGAACTGATCGCCGAGTTGAATTGGTCTGATGATGAATTTCTCAAACGGCGACAAACGGGAATTGCTAAAGGAATTGCTTTGGGTTCTGCTCAACGAAATCAACTGGCAATTGATGCTCTATTTGAAGGCTTTCATGCCGGAGTCTTTACTTATTTATTAACCCGTTATCTCTGGCAACTGACCTCCGAGCAACCTGTGGAAGCAATCTATGTCAATCTGAAGCGGAGTACAAACAGTTTAGCGACTGCAAAAGAATCCACAATCAGACAGCAACTCCCAACATTTGAATATCAAGCCGGAAGTGATTTTAAGCAAGAGCCGTTATTTTTTCTAGACTTAAAAACTCCTGCGTCTGAAGCAGTAATTACAACCGTCAAAGGAGAAACGATAGAGTTTTGGTTGGGGGGTGTGGCATCACAAAACCTGAAAACTTCGGGGGAAGGAGCGGTCTATTCAGTATTAGATGAGTCCGGAAAAGTGGTTGCAGAAATTCAACAAAACTCTCGGGTTGAGGGGTTATTTGGAAGGGGGAAACAAACCTCCGGAGACTCATCAGCGATTAAAGTGGGTCGGCTATTACGAGAAAAAATTGTTGGAATTCCAGCAAATCCTAAGCTTGAACTGGCTTTAGATGAATCGTTAGGAGCCGATTTAGCAACGGCACAGGCCGAATTAGAATCCAATCGAAGAATTGAATTATTTCCTCAAAATCAACTCTCAGAAAGTGGATATTTCTTAGGACGATTTACCGAAGAACATCAACAGCAACAAAGTGAAATCAATCCCGACCTTGAACTTCCAGCCGTGAGTAGTGTTGGGCTGTTTCAAGCCGATTTAACTCCAGAGAGTCAGTCTTTTGGTCGTTTAGATGAACCGATTGTGAATGCGATTAATCGATTAAAGCCGAGATTTCAACGGTTATTAGTTAATCAGATTTTAGGACAATTGTTGAATGCGGGTCAAGGTTCAACGCTGAAAGTTAAAGCCGAAGTATCTGGAGGAGGTCAAGTATTGCAAGTTGCGAGTCGAGGAATTGATGAGGTTAAAACCGCAAACATTCCGGTTCAATTTCGTTCGGAAACTCAGTTAAAAGTTCAAGTCAATAATGAAAGTAATCAGGATCTTTATCTAGCGATTTTATTAATTAGCGCCCAAGGAGATATGAATACGTTCCACCCAACAAATTGGGATGCGCCTGAAGAAGAATCTTTATTCAGTGCAGGAGAGGTAAAAGAATTGCCTCCTCCTGGAGAATCTCTGGAACTAACAGGAACATCAGGTTTTCCAGAAATTCTGATTTTAGCGAGTCAAGAACCCCTACGAAACACCCTCAAAGCCTTACAACAAATTGCAGCCAGTCGCGGACAATCTCGGGGTCGGTTGGAAGGTATTCGAGGAGATGAATCTTTGGGGGTAATTGATAGTTTATTAGGAGATTTAACAGAACTAAAACGCAGTGTCGATGGTGGATTTCGACAAGGAACTGATGAGTCTGGACAAGGAACGATTCCCTATCAAACTTCCACAATGGCGGTACTTTCGGCTGTCCTTGAAGTGGTGGCTTGATTTGGATGAATTATACTATAAAGTATTCAACTGGAGGAAACAATGACTGTTGCTAAAGATTTAGAAACACTCCAACCGGAAAACCAATTAGAGGAAATCGAATATCCACCCACAAATTTAGAAAGTAAGGAGCCGCCATTGGAAAGTTATTTGCATCTACAACAGTTGTTGCTGTTAATGAAGTGTTTGGATTGGTTATGGCAAGAACGAACTGATTATTTTGCGGCGGGAAATCTAACGATTTACTACAGTTTGGAACAGGTGAAAACCAATGATTTTAGAGGGCCGGATTTCTTTGTAGTTCTCGATACCGAACGCAAACCCCGCAAAAGTTGGACGGTCTGGGAAGAAGGGGGAAAATATCCCAACGTTATTATTGAACTGTTATCAAAATCCACCGCAAATGTAGACGAAGTCACAGCAGCTCCCGGAGCTTGCATCCGGGAGAACTGTGATAGAACAACGAAGAAAAAGATTTACCAAGATACTTTCCGAACTCCCGACTATTTCTGGTTTTCACCGGACAGCTTAGAATTCAAAGGGTTTGAAATCATTCAAGGAAAATATCAAGAACTCCAACCCAACGAACAGGGAAAACTTTGGAGCAAACAATTAAATTTATTTCTGGGAGTTTATGAAGGAAAATTGAGATTTTTTACACCGGAAGGTGAGTTGGTTCCAACTCCCGAAGAAGCAGCAAAATTCGCTGAACAACGAGCAATAGAAGCGGAGAAAACGGCTGAAACCGAACGCGATCGCAATGAACGGTTAGCTGCGAAGTTGCGAGAATTGAATATTGATCCGGAAACGCTGTAAATTGTTATGAATTATTCAGTTTCGATCCAACTTTGGGGATAGCCCCCCTTTGTCCCCCCAAAATTGAGGGGAAATACAGTTCAAAGTCCCCCAGAATTGGGGGATTTAGGGGGCAAACACAAAACATCTTCTACTTTTCAAACCTCCTCTAGCTGAGAACCATCTCAACTGCATATGTGGCTCAACCCCAAAAATAGGTTAGAAGTGAAATGACATCTACCCCGGTCGGAATTTCGGTGTTGAACCTCAAAGCGTTAACCCTGGCGGTTGTTGTGGGTGTGTTGAGTCCAGTTGTATCAATAAATGTTCTGAATGTACCTCAAGTTCTCGCACAAACCCCCGATGAACGAAAAGCAGAAGCAGATCAATTATTCCAACAGGGTCTTCAACAAGCCAAAACTAGCCAATTTCGAGAAGCATTGCAGTCTTGGCAACAAGCGTTAGAAATATATAGAGAAATAGGCGATCGCAAAGGAGAAGTAGCTTCTCTGAGCAATTTGGGTTCTGCTTACAATAGTTTGGGGCAGTATCAAAAAGCTATAGAATTCCATCAGCAGCACTTAACTATTGCACGAGAAATCGGCGATCGCAATGGGGAAGCGAGTTCTCTGGGCAATTTGGGTGTAGCTTTACTCGACCTTAACAAACCAGCAGAAGCAGAAGTTGAGTTGAGAAAAGCAATTGATGTTTTTGAATCTCTCCGAATTGACTTAGAACAGGACTCAGATAAAGTCTCGATTTTTGATACCTATCTTCGCAGTTTTCGTAGCCTTCAATTAGTATTAGTAGCTCAGAATAAAACTGATGCGGCTTTGGAGATTTCTGAAAAAGGTCGCGCTCGCAGTTTGATTGAACTGATGTCCGAACGATTGAATGATGGTCAGCAGGGTTTAGTTCCCACAACCGAACCTCTTAATATTGAGCAAATTCGTCAGATTGCTCAAACTCAAAATTCTACATTTGTTCAGTATTCTATTGTTCGGTTTCCTGATATTTCGTCACTCTATATTTGGGTAATCCAACCCACAGGTGACGTTACTTTCAAAGAAGTTAATTTATCTTCTCTCAATACTCCCCTCAGTGAAATTGTTGATAATAGTCGCATAGAAGATATTGGTGCGAGGGGTCGCAACGGAGATGGTGGCTTTGCTGTTAGACTCTCTCCACAGACTCAACAAGAACGACTCGCCAAACAAACCGCCAATCTCCGCCAACTCCACGACCTTTTAATTCAACCCATCGCCGATTTATTACCAACCGACCCTTCAAAAAAAGTGGTATTTATGCCGCAGGGCGAATTGTATTTAGTTCCGTTTCCGGCGTTGATGGATGAGCAGAATCAATACTTAATTGAAAAACACACAATTCTTACTTCTCCCTCCGTTCAATTGCTGGATGTTGCCCGTCAATCCCACACTGAAAAACAGAACAATCCCGCTTCAGATATTCTCATTGTCGGCAATCCAACCATGCCCGAAGTCTGGAACCCGAATAGTGGAGAAGTAGAACAACTTTCAGCTTTACAAGGGGCCGAAGATGAAGCCTTTGCGATCGCCAAGAAGTTCCAAGTTAAACCGTTAGTTTGGGGCGAGGCTACTGAAACTATTGTAACACAAAAAATGCGGAATGCGCGATTAATTCACCTGGCAACTCACGGACTGTTAGAATATGGTATCCCCGAAGAATCTGGGGTGTTTGATGCGCCGGGAGCGATTGCTTTGGCGCCTTCAGCAGATGCGGACGGACTGTTAACTTCTGTAGAAATTTATAACATGAAACTCAACGCCGAGTTGGTGGTATTGAGCGCTTGTGATACCGGACGGGGTAAAATTTCGGGGGATGGGGTAATTGGATTATCTCGTGCATTTTTGCAGGCGGGAGTTCCCAGTTTAATTGTTTCGTTGTGGAAAGTTCCCGATGATTCCACCCAGTTTTTAATGACTAAATTTTATGAGTATTGGACAGAAGATACCGATAAAATTGTTGCGTTACGTCGGGCGATTTTAGAAACTAAAGAAAAGTATCCCGAACCGATTAATTGGGCGGCGTTTACCCTCGTTGGAGAAGCACAATAAAGATTAACCTCTCGAACTCAACCCTTGACCCCCACCAACCTCCTATTACTCCCCTCGCCTTTTAGGAGAGGGGTTGGGGGAGAGGTTCTTAAGAAGGTAAACAAAGTTCCTCAACCGTTTCGTTAATTAACACTTTCAAATCTTCAGAAGGAGACTCAACAGATAACACTTCTTTCCAAAACTCAGACCAAAGTTTCTGACTCGCAAAATAATCAGCCCGTTGTAAGATTACCACATCGACTGTAATATTTTTTTCTTCCAATTCTTGTTCTAACTTTTGTAAATATTGAGTGAGATAATTCCGTTCTTCGGGAGTCATTATCCTCAACGGAATCGAACTATAATCAATGGAAGGACTGGTTGAAACCTGAAGTTCATAAATTTGACCGGGTTTGAGTACAGTTTCAACCGTAACTTGATAAAGTTTAAATGGAGTATAAGATTCAGTTTCAGTATTTAATTCTACCCGATTTTCCGCCGAAATTTCTTTACTCCAAACCACCTTTTCATTACCTTGTTCTCGAATTTCAATTTGAGTTATACCTCCCGTCCAGGTGAAAGTCGGACGTTCATTCCAAACCCGTTCAACCTCTAAAAATTGATTCGGCGCGATGGGACAGAAATCATCCCCTTTACTCCCCCCTTCAGTTCCTTCATTCTCAGGGGGTTCACTCCGAGGAAAAAATCGACGCCAAAGACTTTCTCTTTCAAAACCTTCTTCATCCTTTGGTTGACTACGACTTAAAAACATCCAGGAAGTTTCGGATAAAACTTCAGCTTGAAAAATTGTTGAAATACTTACAGAGATTAGAGATAAAGCAATAACTTTAGCGGGAATAAGTTGATATAAATTCATCGAAATTTACCCCTTTATTGTGTTTAAATTGAAATAATTAATCTTTAAAGTTGGTTTGATTAATTAAGTTAGGTACGGTATAAACCCAAATCATGGTTGCGGGAATCAAGATTGGCAATAGAATAGAAACAGAAACATAAAGTTGTAGGCTAATCCATCCATAAATTAGTGTTCCACCCGTTACCAATAGTATCAGCTTTTCTCTAGAAAATTCATATTTACTTAGAAGAATATTCAGACCTTTGCCAATCGGAACAAACAGCCAAATCAGCCATAAATCTGGCACAGAAATCACTGGACGTTGTTGAAGGAAATGGTTAAATAAATAGGCATGAACTTTACCGCCAACAAATAAAGGACAGGACTCTTGAGATTGAGATATTTTTTGCCAATAGCAGAACGCTGGAGGTGGAGGTAAATTATCTTCTCCAAAACTATTAACTCCCGCAGTTCGATATCCTCCCGGTATGATTAAAATGACAGATTGCGAATATTTTTGTTGCAGTTCATCGGGTTGACTTGCTAAAAAATCTTGGGCGGATATAGTTTCATAAACAAATTGAGCAGGAGTCGAAAAATCGGTAATCGGATGAAGCCAATACTGCCTAAAACCATAACCTATCTGGGTTATACCCAAAGGCTGCATCCAATTTTTTAATAATTTATCGGTTAATTCTGTAGGTTTTTTTTGCAAAAATAAATCATTTTCGGATTCACTAGAAACCTTTGCCAAAGCTAACAAATAACTAAGGGGAAAAGGGCGTTCCTCTGTTGAGAGCGGTAAAAGTGTCATAAAACGACCGTTTCGCCAAAGACGAGTATCTCCTTGCCAAGTTTGATGAGTTGTAAATTGGTTTAATGTCCAGAGTCGATATCCGGGTTTTGTACCTCGACTTGTTGCAAATATGAACAGAGTATCCAAAGACTTTGCACGATTTAACGCCGTTTCTAATATTTGGTCTTCTTCTGGCTGCGGGGTATTTAAAATATAATCAATTCCGATTATTTTCCGATTGATTTGAGTCGCCTGATTAACCAATTGAGCCAGATAAACACGACTGATTAAGATAGGGTCAGAAAATCCAGCAGCAACCAAAGAAGGTTCATCAATTTCAACTAATAAAATAGACGGTTTTGTTTGAGGAATCTGTCCGGTTATATTCCGATAAACGGCTTGAACTCCCACTCGTTGTTCGAGTAATTGATACTGAACTGGAACTTGCCAACTTAAAATAGACAAACCCGCCAAAGCAATAAGTTCATACCATTTTGGACGAAGAAACTGCTTCAAAAGTTCTCGCCAACCCGAAGGTTGAAGCCGAAACCATTGAGTATTAGGATAGCGAAATAGGGAAGGAATTAAATAAGCCGAAGGATAGGTAAAAGATTTCTCCACTTTGAGAAACTTACAAGCCGCAGTTAAGGATTCCTGAACGTCTTTGTATTCAGCTAAATTTTGCAAGAATTGTAACAGAAACTCCTGTGCAACTTGATTGTGAATGGGTTCCCGCATCACCGCAACTTGACTCAATCCCAAGTTAATTAAACTCTCAGCAATTTTCAAGCCGTTGCAAGAATTAAACAGTGCAAATTGCAATCCATTATTCTTAGCAATTTCTAGCTGATGGCTAATATCTTTGATATGCAGAAACTCTCCCGGTGCAATTCCTAATTCTCCTCCCGTCATCTGAGTTTCATTGCTATGTCCGGCGAAAAACAACACATCCCAACCCTTTTCATCGGTAATAGCTTGCTTGATTTCTGTTTCCAACTCTGAGATAGATTTTCCCGGTTCCCAACCCACCGTTTCAACCGTTGCTAGGGGTTTAAGTTGGTTTTGGAGAGCGAGTAAATCTTGCTGAAAATTGAGATGACCATCCTGACCAATAATCGCTAAAATTCGCGGACGAGAACGTTTAACTGGAGGAGAAGGAGGGGCGGTAATATTGTTAGGAATTCGAGAAATATAAAGCGGGTCAGAAGTTGCAAACTTAACGCCAATTTCCCAAGACTCCCAAGGGAGTTTTTCCAGTTCAGGCGAACCGCAAATTAGAAACAGATTAACAGTTTTATGGGGAGAGTATTGACGACAAACTTCGGAAATTTTTGCTCGAATATCAAACAGTTTACGGCTGCGTAACCATTGATTAAAATCGTAGAGTAAGCGAGTTTCTGCTTCCACTAAACGACCTTTCCAATCGGTTACAGACGGTGAAATCGTTCCACTTCCACCCGATTTTCCCCGCAAGTTATCGTCTGCGTCTTCTCTATTAAATGAGGGTTGAGCTTGATAGAAATTGATGTAAGCTCTCCGCCAATCTTCATAGAGAACCATTAACGTTTGGGGAAATGGAACCTGAGCGGGAAGTCGCTGTCCGGATTCCGTTGTTAACTCAAATAGACAGGATTGTTCGACCTGTTGAACGTATAATTGCAGCATGATAAATTACCCGTAAACTAACCAATAAAAGTGAATGGCGGTAAGGTGATAGCCGTTCCATTGGGAAAGTGAATTGTCACAAAAAACTGTTCATTATAAGCACCAATCACTTGAGCATAAATGTAGTCTTGTGTGGGATTAGTTAGCACGGGTTCTTCTAAGACTTGTAACTCATCTCGAACGGTTAATTGAGTTCTCACAGGTAAACTTGAACTGGGTTGAGAAGTAAGTAAAAGTAATAGCGTCCATTCGGGAGAATTTATATTAGTATTAATTTGCCAAGTTGTCACATACAATCGCATGGCAATTTCACCCCAAACTAAATCTCTATAAGCAGTTCTAGCTTCAAAAGGAATGACCAATTGAGCTTGATTTCTTAACTCAGTTACGGCATCTGTAAACAGTTCCATCGGACTTCTTAAATCTCGAAAAGCCGAACTATAACTCAAGGGTGGGAGTAACGTCCAAGACAATTCTTCGGCGATTTGACCCAACTGATTTTTTAACCAGTCGCCCACATTTAAAGCGGGTTGAACAGCTTGAGATAATCTTTGTTGACTGCTAACCGTTTCGGGTTCAAAACACCGTAAATAGAGCAACAATTTATCCGGTTTAAATTCAAACCAATCGGTTGAAAACAACGCCAGTTCGTCATCAAGAATAATTGGATTGTGTTGATTGAGTTGTGCTTGAGTTAAGTATCCCAACAGGGAAACATTCACTTGTTCTTCCGAGTCTTCTAAAACAGGTACATCTTCTATGACTTCAATCAAAACATAAAAACTAGACTGTGTTTGAGAATTTTCGAGAATCGCTCTGGGAACACAAACTTCCGAATTATGGGAACTGTCCGTAACAATTAAATTGAGTCTGAAGTTACCCACTTGAAGCTGATTAATAGATGGGTTTGATAACTGAACTGAATCATTTTGTATCAACTCTGGCGAACGCATCCGCAACCATTCAATCGTTCCCAACTTGGCTAAAATATTCAGATAAACTTGCCATTGTTGGCGGGGACGGGTTGTTAAGGTTTGGCTTATTTCTGCTGCTAAATTAACCTGTTCTAATGTCAGAAAAATATTGTCTTCAGTCAGAAACTTTCCGAGATTCATGCTGTCATATTCCATAGTTGTGTTTTTCATAGCTTTAACGTCCAATTCTAGTGTTTAAGGTTGATAGTGTGATTCGATAAGACGACAGAGACGGCGATTAAATAAGCTCTCGCGGGAACAATTAAAACTCATGGTTTCTCGCTCTGCTTCGGCAATTATTCGGTCAATTTCTGCGGCTACAGCCTGTTCCAAACATTCCAATTGAGTTGGGTTCGTATAATAACGTGCGAGTTGGATCACTTGTTCTTTCAAAATGACAAGTAACCGTTTCTGGATATCCTGTCGCAGAGTTATTAACTGTAATAAACGAGTGACTTGATACTGTTTTTGCAACCCAACTTTCCGAGCAATTTCACTCATCGGTTGACTCAGACAATAGAGTTGCAAGGCTTGAATAAAAATTTTATCTTTCGGGGGTTTGCGTTTTTTAAAAGAACTCAAACGGTCATTCAATACGTGTAAAATAGCTTGGTCGAGTTGGGTAAGAAGTAATTGACGGTAACGCTGCAAAAACTCCCCCATTTCCCCTTCAGTTTCATCAATTGTTTCTTGGGGGGTATTATCGAGAAGCGGTTCTCGTTGGGGTTGACGCGAACGCCGAATAAACTCCGCCAAAGATTCTAATTCTTCTAACAGATCATCGGGAGTATAATTATTGAATCCTTTTTCCTCCAAATCTGCTATAATTCTATTTAACTGTTCGGGGCTTGGCGGTTGACAGCGAGAACGGGAACGGTTCTTTTGTAGGCGATCGCTTAAATAAACCGTTTGATAACTGTCTAAAATTTCCCCCGATTTTTGTGCTAAAATAGAACTATAGTTGTATACTTCTGTCAGCAACCGTTCTAACTGTTTGGGGTGATAATTATTGAGAATTGACCAGTCACTTTGTAAGTGTACTCCGCAGTCCCAAAGAAAACGATTCAGTTCGGGATGAGACTTCACCAGTCGCGCCGTCCAAGTGCTGAGTTGACCCCGTTCTGGGTTGAATGTTCGGAGAATTTTATTGGCTAAAGATTCGTAGTTAGTATCAGTTTTCGGAGTTGAACGGGGAAGCAATTCAAAATCATCGAGAACAAAAGGGAGTAAATCTATTTGATTAAAACCGCCCATTTCTCCAAATCTTCTCGCTAATTCCGAACAAGTTTGTTCAATTTGCTGAGAAATAAAACACCGCAAACAAAATTCAGCCCCAAGTTGAGTTTGGGAATCTTCAGAAGTTGTTTCCGAACGCATCAGATGAACCAATTGTCGTTGAATGACACCATCTGGAACTTCCGAGTTCATTAATTGGGGAAACTGCTGTTGAAACAAGGCTTTAGCCGTAGGAATTTCTTCCACCTGGCGCTTTCCTCCCGAGTTCAACCTCACCCAACACCAATATCGTAATGCAGAACCCATGAGATTTTGAATGACCTCCAAATAGACGCTTATTTTGCCCTGCCACTTCTACATATTTAGGGGTAACTGACCTTATGCAATTGTAGGGGTTCCGATACCCAATAATCGTTTGATAATCTGAACGACGGTATAAAGTTGGTTATCTCGACGGGATTGGGTTATTCAATTTCTAATAGACAATTAAATGTAATATCTCATTATTTAATTAAAAACTCTCCATCGGTCGCCAATCTCCAGAGAAGATAAACGAAGCCCAATAATAGGGATGTTCATAAAAAGGTGCTTGTAACAATTCTAACTGTACCTGACGCATAGCTTGCGATCGCGCTTCGCCATTTTTTAGGCGTTGATAATACATTGACATTAACTCGCTAGTTCCGTGGTCATCGACTTTCCACAAACTCATTAATTGACTTTCCGCCCCCGACTTCACAAACGCCCGACGCAACCCGTAAACGCCTTCGCCCGTACTCACCGAACCCACACCTGTATCACAAGCCGATAACACCACCAATTCCGTTCCGTAAAGCTTGAGTCGAGTCACTTCCGAAGCCGTTAATACCCCATCTTTCTCGCCACTTTGACGACGGTTGAACCCCGCCAACGCCAACCCAGAACGCAATAAAGGATTTTCCCGGTTGCTGGGAGTGGGTTTGCAGTCGGGTTGAAAATCGGGGTTGAGAATCACCTTAAAGCCACCGTCTGGAGTACCCCGGCTTCTGGTCGCGGGAGTACATTCAATATCTTCGAGGAAAAACCCGTGAGTCGCAATATGCAGAATACGGGGGGCTTGTAGCTGTTCGAGGAGGTTTTCTGTTGCTTCAGAACCCGTGAAAACTTGCAAATTGGGGACGATGGGTTGAATGGCGTCGGCTTCGAGTTGGGTGCCTTTGAGGGGAGTGAATGCGAGGTTATCGAAGTCGGTTGAACGTTGGTTGGTACTTCTCCTTGATGTTGTTGTGTTGGCTTGTATACACCCATCTTTTCTGCCCCCTAAATCCCCCAATTCTGGGGGACTTTGAACTGTATTTCCTGCTAATTCTAGGGGACTTTGAACTCCGGTTCCCCCCAAATTTGGGGGGCTAGGGGGGCTGGACTCGGCTTGTCCTAAATCCTCGCCCCCTAAATCCCCCAATTCTGGGGGACTTTGAACTGTATTTCCTGCTAATTGTGAGGGACTTTGAACTGTATTTCCTGCTAATTCTAGGGGACTTTGAACTCCGGTTCCCCCCAAATTTGGGGGGCGAGGGGGGCTAAACGTACAATCTTCGAGACGAGGGGAACTGGAGGCTATTTGAACGCCTGTAGAATTACCGGGTTCGTCGTAGTTGGGGTTGGCTAACATAACCGGGTCTTGACGACTGGGGGCGTCGAGTTGTAGTCTCAATAAATCCCGTCCGGTTGTCAGATAGGTGAACAGATAATTTTTAACTAAATATTCGTTATTTTCATCCATCAACGCCGCAAAGGGAATGAGATTCAGTTGACCATCGGGAGAGATTAAAATATGAGTTTTATCGCCCAACTTTTCTCGTATCGGTTGCATAACGATTTCATCTAATTCACGCGCCGAACGTTCAACACTTGCACGTTTTTCTCCTAAATCTTGACGAAATTCATTCACTTTTTGGTCAATCGGTTCAGCCTCTCCTAAATCTACCCAGTTGATACTATTAGCAGAAATAATATAGGCTGCATAGTGAGGTTTTCCCCATTGTTCATCTTGTTGAGCTTTTGCGTCAAAAGGGTAATACTGAATAATCTCAACTAAAGCCGTATCTTCAGGAATGAATTGTTGTAATTTTTCAATGGTTACAGGTTCAGTTTCCACTCGGAATTCGGCACTGCGTTGAGCTAATTGTGCTTCTAACTGTTCTGCTTCTGCTCTTAAATTATCGGTTAGCTGACGATATGGTTCTGGCGGTAAATCTTCTGGTGGACTATACAGTAAACTTGCCCGTTGTTGTTGAATTGTGTCTAATTCATCGAGGAGTTGTTGATTTTCAGGGGTGATATTTGCTCGAATCAGTTGTAATTCATTGGTGACAGTATCGAGAATTCGAGCTTTACGACGTAATATAGTTGTTAAGGCTAAACGAGCCGCTTCTGAATTATTTGGTGCATTTTGAAGATGGAGAGAAATAGCTTGGTCAGTCGTAAAAGATATCATATTCATTGAATCTTGTTTCTGACGTTCCGAACCTGTTGCTAAGAGAATATTCAGGTTTTGTTCTTGCACTTCTAACCCTCGACTGAGATAATTAATCGCTTGAGTTGTATCGCCTTGGTCACTGTAGAGTAATGCTAAGTTGTTGAGGCTGGTAGCAACATCGGGATGTTCTTCACCCAGCAGTTTCCGATACATCTCCAGTGCTTGTATGTAGAGGGGTTCGGCTTGACTATACCTGCCTTGATAATAGTAGAGTTGTGCTAAATTATTGAGGCTGGTAGCGACATCGGGATGTTCATCCCCCAGCAGTTTCTTCATCATCTCCAGAACACGTTCTGCTATGGCTATGGCTTCGTTATATTTGCCTTGTTGATAGAGTTGATAAACTTGTTGGTTGAGTCGTTTGGCTTCTTCCAGTTCATCCGACTGTTGAGCCAACAAAACTTGATGATTTGAAGACTCCTCAGCGATAACCGTTACAGGCGCAGCAACCAACAAACTCACCACTCCACAGCAAGCCGCAAGCCGTTTCAGCGAAAATTGAGAGGGGATGAACATTGACCGTTTCCTCAAGTCCGTTTTCCTACACGTTACATATTTTGAGGGATGTTGAACTTATGCAAAACATTAATGAATTATGAATTATGAATTATAAATTATGAATTGATTATCTAAAACTTGGGGCGCGAATATAACGAATAATTTCAGTGAGTACGGCTTCGACTAGACCATTGAGCAAAAAAACCGTTTAAAATTTCAACAGGATTGTACTCAGTCCCCCTATCGACATTCTTAACTGTCCTATGACTCCTACTGTCGTTAAACCCTCCGCTCTCCTGGGAAATATCACAATTGAACAAATAGATCGGATCAACCTGTTCAAATTCACCGATGACCTGCAAGAACGAATGCAAGAACTCCTTGACAAGAAAAAAGCCGACTCCCTCACCGTTGAAGAAAGCACCGAACTTGAAGCCATTGGAGAATTAGATCGGATTTTCACTCATATTAATGCAATGTTAGCCGCTCAAAGAGGATAGTAGAACAATAACAGAATAATCATATAAAATTTTGACACAACTATTTATGAGTTACTGGGAGAATAATCTATGTGGAAAGATGAAATTGTAGAAGAAATTAATAAAATTCGTGAAAGCTATGCCAAATCCTTTAACTATGACTTAAAGGCAATCATTGCAGATTTACAGAAGAAACAGGCAGAAAGTGGTAGAGAAGTCATCAATCTGTCATCAAAGCGCAGTTTAGTCAAATCTCCAAATCAACAAACTAATGATAGTACAATTAATTAAACGTTAGAATTGGCATGGAAAAATTAGAACAGTATCGACAAGCGATTCAAACGATTATTAAACGTCATGCTGAATACACTCCCAGTCATGGAGAAATCGAAACCTTACCTCTGTGCGATACAATTAATGACAATTATTTATTAATGGATTTCGGTTGGGATCGAACAGGTCGAGTTCATGCTGTTGTGTTTCACGTGCGAATTCATCATCAAAAAATTTGGGTAGAATGGGATGGAACAGAAGAAGGCGTTACTCAAGAACTCTTAGATTTAGGTGTACCAAAAGAGGATATTGTCTTGGGATTTTATCGCCCAGAACATCGGAATATGACCGGGTTTGCAGTTGTTTAAATGTTTTTGTAAAACTTGTATTGAGATGATGGTAGAGGAAACATTACGCGATCGCAAATCAAATATAATAGAATTGACAAGTTCGGATTTTTACCTATATTAATGCAATGTTGGCGGCTCAAAAATAACAATTGACCAAGCAACAAGAGAATTGATTCGACAACGAGCAAATTACTTGTGTAAATATTGTCATTCTCCCGAAAAATTCAGCGTGTTTTATTTGGCTGTTTCCGTGGCTTAAATGGTTCTGAGATGATTTGTCTTCCACTTTCAGCCTGTTTTTTTCGTAGATGATCGCAAATTGCCTGTAAATCATAATTAAAAGACTGAGCATATTCTTCTCGAATTCTATAAATCTCATCAAGAACACTATCCTTCCACATCATTTCCTCCCATCAACTCATAAGGTGTACAAAGTATTGGTAGTTCATATCCAGCATCAACGCTAATTTGCGATAGTTTCTTCTGAATCTGAGCATTAGCAATATGTTTACAATTCCACGTTAGCAAATAATCTAATCCATAAACTGTAGCGATCGCAATATGAAGTGCATCATTAGCGGCTTTAGGTGGAAGGTTGCTTCTAGCGAGAAACTCAACGGCTAAATCCTGAACAGCTTGATTGACTTCAAGTAATGAAAAATCACGCAAAATTTCCAGTCGTTTAGTTGCTATTTCTACATCACCTTGTGCTACCTCATCTAAAACAATTTGAGAAATATAAAGAGTAAACTGCGATCGCGGAGTTTCCCACCATTCCCGTGTGATTTCAGAGTTCGCCATCAAAATCAGATTATTACTAATTCTAACAGTTAGATAGCCAACGATGCTAGTGTCGATGTAGACAGTTTCGGTCATAAAGTTCTTCTCGATATACCCACATAATACAGCTTAACCATGCTGCACGATCACTGAAAACACTCGTCAACTGCATATCCTCGACACCCCAAAAAATATGAGTCAGTGACCGAACATTCAAGGAGATCTATATAATGAAGCGGTTACTCTCTAGCCTAACTCTGACCGGATACTTTCTCACCGCTGCAATTGTACCCAATATCCTCAATTCCCAAACCGTTACCGCCCAAGCCAACACCGAATTATTCTACACCTTTTATGGTCAACCCATTCCCCTCAATTTACGACAAGATGCGATCGCCGTTTCCTTCCGCGAAACTCCACCCTCCACCTCACGCAGTCGCAGTTTCACCCCCAATATTCCCCTCTATTTACAACTTCAGCAAGACTTAGAAAATTCCGGTAGCGGTTCTCGCACTCGGGGAAGCAGTACACCCACCGTCAAAATAGACGTACAACCCCTCGGAGAACGTTACGCCATCGTCACCGTTCCTCCCAATAGCCCCGACACTCTCACTCAACAAATTCGTCAACAGTCCTACGTTGAGAATACCTTACCCGTACTTTCTTTAACTGAAAACCCACAAGAAAAGTCTCAAACCGTCATACTTCCCAACGAAATTTTAGTCAGTTTTGACCCCGATTTTTCCACCCGAAACATTCAATCTTTACTCAACCGTTATAACTTAGAAATTATTCGACCCCTACAATTTACACCGAACAATTATCTCATCCGTTCTCAAACTCAACAAGGCACCGAAATTATCAACGTTTCCAACCAACTCGCCCGTATTTCCGGAGTCCAGTCCGCCACCCCCAATTTTGTTCAATCCCTCAATTATACTGTTGAAGATATTGCCTCCAACTCAACCGCTTCAACCAATAGAAACCGTTTGGAACAGGCGATCGCTTCCCTTCCCAAAATCGAAGCCGAATACCAAAGTCAACTCCTACCCCTCGCTTGGCACCTCAACAGCACCGCCCAGCGGGGTCGCTATCGCACCCGCACCGATATTCGGGCGACGGAAGCCTGGAAGCACAGCAACGGCGGAGAGGGCGTTGTGGTGGCGGTATTGGATAGTTTAATTCAGTGGGATCATCCCGACTTGGCTGAGAACTTGTATACCGCTTCTAAGCTTTCTAACCCTCTCCCTGGAGAAACCCACGGTTGGGACTTTACCAGCAAAACAGCGGCGTGTTCGGAACCGTCAAAACGCTGTGTTCCGGGCGACCCCGATACCCGCATTAGCCAAGCCGAACTGGAACTGGTGCGCCCTCACTTTCAAAATACCTTCCAACTCACCGATGAAGAATTGTTGGAAAACTACGGACGTTTAGCCAACTCTATCAAGCGTCATAATTCTAGCTTATCAGAATCGGAAATTGCCGAGCAAGTTCGCGATCGCATTCGTCGTCAAATTGCATCGGAATTTCACGGTACCTGGTCTGCGGGAGTCATTCTCGCCCAACCGGAAGCCGGACAGGGAGCGGTGGGTGTCGCCCCCAAAGCGAAGTTGTTACCCGTGCGGGTGTTTGGGTTGGGTGGAGAAATTGACGCCGCCCGGTTAATTGAGGCGATCGGTTACGCTGCTGAACGGGATGTGGATGTGATTAACTTAAGTTTGGGGAGTGTATTGCCCCATCAAGCCTTAGCCGATCAGGTATTTCGGATTATTGACGCCCATCCTCAGTTGGTTATTGTCGCGTCTGCGGGGAATGAAAAACTCGATGGGGTGTCTTTTCCGGCAGCTATTCCGGGGGTAATTTCTGTGGGAGCGACGAATTTGGAGGGAAAACGGTCTTTCTACAGCAGTTATGGCGGACGGTTGGATGTGATGGCACCGGGCGGAGAAACTGAACTTAATCCTGATGGTGGTATTTTAACAACGGGCGGAACCTGGGTGCAAGGATTTTGGCAGGGTATCCCAGAAGCGGAGAAGTCTTGGGCGGTGGCGCTCGATCCGTTGGGACGGTACGTTCAGGTACAGGGAACCTCTTTTTCGGCGCCCACAGTGGCGGGAGTGGTGGCGTTGATGCGGGGGGTAAATCCTCGTTTGAGTCGAGACTCCCTAATTTCAATTCTCAGAGAAACAGCAAGTTATGATTCATTGAGTTTATCTCAATCGGAAATGAATCGTTATCGTCTGCAAAAGAGTGTGGGATTAACCTTAAAACAAGACCGTTTATCGGGGATTTTTCCCCTACCCGAACCTGTTTCTGCCGAACAATATTTCTTTGGGAAAGGGTTAGTTAATGCCGAAGCTGCGGTTAGAAAAGCAAAGTAAGAATTCAGTCGAAGAAACTTCGGGGGTTGAGAAGATTTGATTGGAGTACCAAACTTCCAGTGTCAACCCGAATACCTTTCGGGAATTGCAGTGCGATTGGCTCCGCTAGTGCGCTCTCTTGGTCGGCGTTCCCTAAGATTGCAAACTTCGCTCTCTTACGTTGGCGTAGCCTGCCGCAAAGCGGCTTACTTCCTTCAATGCGGGGAACCCGCGCAATCACAATCGAACCCATTAATAAGTTTTGTTCTCGGTGCGGTGACTGGTTAATTATCGGTTTTAGCGATGAACAACTGGCAAACGCGATCGCATCACAAATTATCGGATGAAGGTTTCGTGGTTCAACTTGAGTCTTTCGATGAGAAGTGGAATGTCAGGGCAAAAAACTTATCGGGTCATCACTTCACAACCGATATTTTAAACTGTGCTGATTCCAACTTTACACAGTTTCCCAAAGGTTATGAACCCCCGCTAGTTTGACAATTTAGTGAACGCAAATCCGCCAATCAATTTGGTGAGGAGTTAATCACGGTGGGTTTGGCATCAAAATTTGATGTTACCGATGATGGCATTCTAACCATTCACGACCCCAAGATTCACAACGAATTAGACGTTTAGTTGAAACTGAAACGCTAGAGAAAGAACAAATTAGTGACGTTTGTTATCGACGGGGTGATGTGCTGGTCATTAGTTTTAAAACGCAAAAATTGAGGAATGAATGGAAATACTTTTTTGATGTTTGGTTGCATTCCGCCAATATTAAAACCCAGGATTACTCCCGAATTGATGAGTTAAAATTCTCGCTCAGTGTCATTAACTATGCGGCAATTGGCGATGACGAAAAGACTTATTGGGAAAGGATAAAGCAGATTGATTTTACCCTAAAATCGGAGGAAGTAGAACAGCAGCGCTCACTTGAAAGTTTAGATAAATTTCAACAGGCGGACAGCGAAATCCCAACCTCAAACGAACAAATCATAGATGTTACGGGAATTCAGGCAACCGTACTGTAGTCAGCAAAAATGGCATCTACTTGAACTTGTAAATGGAGAACAAATTATGAGAAACCCAGAACAAATTTTACAGCAAACGAATCAATTGGCGAGGGAATTTGCTCAAATTATTGGCTATGAAATCCTCAACCCCAATTTAAACTTTTGGGAAGGGACGCATCCCCGATTACAGATGTGTTGGAAAATGGCTCGTGCCGCTCAGATAGCATTAACTGATACTGACCCCGAAGACGCAATAGCCGAGTTGGATTGATTCGTTAACAACCAGGAGATTTAGGAAACTATCCGACCCTAAAAGTGATCCTGAATCTGCCAGGTTAAATTGAAAAAAGCTTCAAGATTAGAGTCAACAATTAACGTTTAACACGCATAGATTTTCGGAGGTATTCTGATAAATTTTCAGCGCACACCCGCCCAGAAAAAAGCTCAAGAGTTAGCCGTCTATCTGCGGAATGAAAACCCGAATTTTAACTATTTAAGGAGTCTGTTTAAATACTTGTGTCAAGAGTTGAAGCTGCAATCTCCCTCGACCTCACAACATTCACGAGAGATAACAATACCCACCTCGGAAGAAATTCAACGCTATTATCAAGCGATTGAAAATAACTCAACTGTACAGGAAAGGGTCATTCTTAAAACGTTGTTGTATACAGGAATCCGTCTCGGTGAACTGGTTAATATCCAATTAACTGACATCGATTTTGACTCTCAGCAAATCCTCATTCGTTCGGAGCGAGGTCAAGATAGAATTGTTCTATTTCCTGTGAATTTTAAAGACCTTTTGGCGATGCAGGCTGACCCCATGAGTCAACAGCAAGCTACTTACTTATTTGAATCCCCTCAACATCATAAGTGTCCTGTTTAGCAAGTCCCATTCATCCTAAAAATAGTTGTACAAAAATCCGGGTTAAATCCGTTGATAAACCCCTACAAAATCCGTATTTTTTTCATCAACTGGTTTCAAAAAAAGGGGTTGACAATGCTTTTATTCAATACTTTTTTGGGTTTTCAATTCAGCAGTCTTTGATATTTGACTCACCGCCGAGTCTTCAGGAGATTCAAGAAATTTACAATCGGGCGATGACAGACTTCCCCGTGTGAAGGTTGGTTGAGTATTTTTAGGGGCTGGATGTACCAATCATTCAGCAATAGGAAGCTTTTTCCAGAAAAGTTTGTAGTTATTTTTTTCAAACAACAACTAACTATTAACCTCTTGAACACTTTTTCCGAATTGTATAGTATAATAAGAACAATTATTCACCTAAAAATTGAATAAAACCATGAAAATTATACACACCGCAGATTTACATCTGGGTCGAACAATCGGTGATGAGAAAAAGTCGATAAATGAAGAAATCAATTACGCCCTCAATCAAATTCTAGACCGGGTAAGCTCAGGCGATATCGAAGGTTTGAGTAAGATAATAGATGATTGTGAATCTCAATCAGTCGAACTGCTTGAAGGATTAAAAAATATAGAATATTTAACAAGTTTACCTGAAGATGAACGGTTAAACAAGCTGGAAGAACTCAAAAGCGAAACCGTTAAACTTCGCCAAGCGACAAGGGATTTCCATGCAAAATATATGGAATTGAATAAAATTCTGGCGGATGCTAAGAACGAACAAACCACCGCTTTAACTCGTTTACAGACCAAACAGGAACAGATTAAAGAAATTGATGAAAAGCTTTGTAAATCAATCCAAGATTGGGAAGCATTGCTTGCAGAAAAAGGCTGGTCTGAAGGGGATTTTCATTCGGCTTATACTTTAATTCCACAGCACAAACAATTGGCTAAACAAGTCAAGGATTTTGACACGAACCAATTGATTCTCAGCGAACGTATTTCTAACTTAAAGTCGGACTTAACAGAGCAAAGTGTTGATATTAAATAGTTCGAGAATATTCGGCGTGAAGTTAATGAAATGGATAACAAAATAGAAAGTGTTCGTCAACTTATATTTGATTGGAAATCCCGGCTACAAAAAGATGCTGAGGATAGACTGAAAAAAGGGGATTTAGAAAATAGGTTGAAACAAACTCAGGTTGAATACGATGACTATGCAACCCTGAAAAAGCACTTACAACCCGCCCAGTTTTTAACCGATATTCTCAATAAGTTTGAGGCGGAGTTACTGCAAAATGCTTCGGTACATCTCTATAATTTAAGCGACGGTCAATTTCAGTTTAGACTGGGTGAAGGCGGTTATGAAATTATTGATAGCCATTGCGGGGATGATGTGCGACCCGTCTCTTCTTTATCGGGGGGCGAAACGTTTCAAGCTTCTCTAGCGTTGGCTTTGGCTTTATCAGAACGATTTAATCGGGGACGAAATCAAGAGTTTTTGTTCATAGATGAAGGATTTTCGAGCGTCGGGGTCAATGATTTAGATCGAGTTGTAGATACTTTAATTGGGTTTAAGATTGGCGGTCAAATGATTGGTGTAATCAGTCATGTTCCCGAAATTGCTGAAAGAATTGGTCGAGAAATTCAAGTGATTAAAAAAGCGACGGGTTCGGAAATTAAAATTTATTAACCCATGCACAGTTACAGATTCCTCCGCCATACTGCGATCAGGAGTCAGATCTTTTAATGTTTGTAAGTATTTCCAAACAATCATTCTTTACAAAGATGTTTGTATTCATCCTTATTGGATAAATTTCTCAAATAGGGACGTAGCTGACTGCAACCGCGTTTGAGTAAATCATCTAAATCCAGATTCCACAATGCTACTACACCCTTTTGATCGCCAGAAACTATTTTTTTGGAGTCCGGACTGAAACTAACGCTCAAAATATAACTATTACTTTGAAAGGTTGCGAGTTCATCACCTTTTAGATTCCATAACTTGATGGTAAAGTCACTGCTACCAGAAGCAATCATTTTACCATCGGGACTAAAACTTACAGCAAAAACCCAGCCTTTATGACCCCTAAAGGTTCGTATTAGTTTTCCATTGAGGTTCCAGAGTTTAATTGTGTTGTCATTGCTAGCAATCGCTATCATTTTACCATCAGGACTAAAACTTACATCCTTGACGATATCCGTATGCCCCTTAAAGGTTGCAAGTAGATTTCCATCTAAATCCCAGAGTTTAGCTGTAGTATCATGACTGGCAGTCGCTATCATTTTACCATTGGGGCTGAAACTTAAGCGATTAACAGTATCATTATGAGCTTCAAAAGTTTTCAATAACTCTCCATCCGTACTCCACAATTTAACAGTTTGATCAACGCTAGCGGTTGCCAGGATTTTACCATCGGGACTGAACTTTACAGTTGTAATCTCGTCTTCGTGACCTTGTAAACTCTGGAGTAGCTTTCCACTTCTGTTCCAAATTTTAACAGTTTTATCAGCGCTAGCAGACGCGATTTTTTGACCATCAGGGCTGTAAACTACATTCCAAATTTTATCTGTATGCCCGTTAAAAGTTTGAATTAAATTCCTATTTAAGTCCCAAATTTTTATGTTTTTATCGGCACTAGCAGAAACAACATTTTTACCATCGGGGCTAAAGTTTACGCTGCTAACCTCATTATTGTGTCGCCCTAAAGAATTTCCTTGTCTGTTCAGGTTCCAAAGTTTTACAGTAGTGTCTATAGAACTTGATGCCATAATTTCTCCATCGGGACTCACCTCTATTTCTGTAATTGTACCGATATGCGCTTTCCACTTTTGAATTAATTCACGCTCTTGAAAATTCCAAAGGTATATAAATCCATCTGTAGTCCCCGATATTAACGTCTTATTGTCATTAGAAAAAGTCACCCAGGTAATGGGTTGCTCATGTGATAAACTCTCGATCAGAGTACCATCAATATCCCAGATTTTTACCGTATCATCAGCACTCCCCGTTGCTAACAGTTTGCCATCGGGACTAAAGTTTGTTATAAAAATCCAGTTTTTATGTCCTTGTAAAACATTGATGAGTTTTCCCTCTAAAGTCCGAATTTCAACTGTATTGTTTTTACCGGGACTGGCAATTAATTTGCTATCCGGGCTAAATCTTACCGACATAGACCAATCATTTACGTTTGGAAAAACTTGCAGTTCTTTACCTTCTAAATCATAAATGAATATACCCTCTTTGCTACCCAAAGCAATTTGTTCACCATCAGGACTAAAGGTTACACCTGAAACTGCCAAGTTGGGATTGAAAAACTCTTTAATAAGTTTTCCATTCAAATCCCATAATCTAATTTTTTTGTCCTCGCTAGCCGAAACCAGAATATCAGCTTTGGGGCTAAAACTGACATCATAGACTCTACCATTATGGGGAATTGTTCTGATTTTATCTCCTTTTAAACTCCAGATGTTTACGGTTTGATCGTAACTAGCAGAAGCGAGAATTGTACCATCTTGATTAAAACTCACACCTCTAACCCAGTGTCTATGACCTTGTAGATGATTAATTTCTCTATTCCCATAAACGGTTTTTTGTAATGCTTGTAATACTTTTGCTTGAGTATTGATAGGAACAAATAACTGCCAACTTTTTAATAAATTTCCAGCCGATATGCTATCCCTCAATGCTTCTAGTTGATGTTCGCCTAAAGAGAACTGAGCCTGGGAAGATGCACTTAAAGATTCAATGGTTTTAATATTGGAATTTTTAGTTTGATTTAGAGCAAATAAAAATAACCCGCTCAACACAATAATAAAAGTTACCAAAACCCGATTGGCTTTCTTTTGTTGCTGAAGTTCTCTCTGTCTGCTTTCTTCTTCTCGCCGTTTATTTTCCTCAATGACCTGTTCGCTAGCTTTTACTAAAGCTGATATACTTGAGTCAATACCCAACTCAATAACATCAGGACTGTTGAGCCAACCTTGTGCTTCCGCCAGTTGCACTTCATCCAACAAACCCCCGTTACCTTTCCCCAAGCGTTCCCACTCTTGAGCTTTTGCTTCTAGGCGTCTGCGGATTAATTCGGCTTCTCGACGTTCGGTGAGCCATTGCTGTAAAGTCGGCCAACCGCTTATTAAGGCTTCATGGGCAATATCGACTTTACGAGTAGAATTTTCTCCACCACTGAGGGTCAGTAGGCGACAGTTGACCAAATGGGATAATGTTTTTTCAAATAAGTAAGGATCGTTTCCTGCACGCAGGGCATTTACAGGTTGCTGGCGACGGGTATCGGCTCGTCCTTCTCCAAACTGCACCAAACGCAAAAAAATGCGACGGGTGATCGCTTCTTGCTCGGGGTTCTCTTGTTTCAAGTTGATTAAAGCCGCATTAGCATGACGGGCGATCGCCACTTGTAATCCGGTCAGTTTATTGTTTCCCAATGTATCATAATCTTTGCGAGAAAGCACCAAGATTTCATAAGCTTTTAGAGGCAAAAATCGTCGCTGTAATTTCTCCCACAACAGTACCAAAGTCTCTTGAATTAAGGGTAAAACACCTGGTTCGCCCATCGCATCTTTGACCAAACGTTCGACCAAAGCTGATTCTATAAATACGCCCACATTGTCAGCCGGTTTTAAAATTGCCTTTTGTAACCCGCTTTCATTGAGAGGAACAACTTCCAACCGATGTAACTGGATATTTTCCCAGAGGGGACTTTGCATCAAGTCGCCATAAAAATCGGCTCGAACTGTTAAAATTAAATAGCAGGTGTCAAACTCCAGCAATTCTAACAATGCTTGTTGAAACTCTTGGTTTCCGGTGTGGGAAATTGTAAACAGTTCCTCATATTGGTCTATAATTAATAGCAAGCGTTGAGCATCAGGCTGAGTATTTAGGGCTTCTGTAACGGCTAAAAAGAAGTCTGTTTGTTCGCTTCCTAAAGTCAATTTTAGGGTGGTTAAAGGATGTTCACCGGGGCGCATTGTGCGTACCAACCATTCACCCGAACCGAAGCGTTTACTTTGGCGGAGTTTAGGAAGTAACCCGGCAAATATCAAAGAGGATTTTCCACTACCGCTAGAACCAATAACTGTGATCAACTGATGTCGATACAGATGGTCTAAAAGTTCTTCTACTTCCTGTTCGCGTCCAAAAAAGCGATCGCTATTTGATTCGTCAAAGGGTATCATTCCCGGATAGGGACACTCGGGTTTTGCTGGAACTGGAGAAACTGGACGTTTTAAATCTGCACAAAGACGTTCTATCGCCTTAAGCCATTTAGTTTCATCGGTTGCATCCAGAGGAGTTAACGTCTTCAAGCGTAAAGGCAGTTTAACGGGGTATAAAATCAAAGGAATAACAGGCCAAGAGGCGGTTTCTAAACCATAACTTTGACCTAATAAGTCAACGAACTCGCTGAAGTTATCAACTAAATAAGCAGGAGAGATAATTAGTAAGGTACGATAGCTATTTACAATTGCATTTTCAAATTCTTTTAGACGGGGTACGCCCAAGGTAAATGCAGCTTCCCAATGGTAGCGTATATCAGCTTGATTTAAACTATCTAGTAAGTAGCCTTCTACCCACGCTTCATCTACCTCTGCGTAGGAAATGAACAAATCGTATTTTGTTCTCTGTGTCATAGTAAGCTTACCCCCGACTAAAGTCTTGGGGCATTCGCACTAATCCAATATACTATCTAGTACGGAACAAGATAGAGGATTGCGCGTTACAGGCAGGCTTACAGACTGCCCCACAATTGAAATCATCTTCGCGCCACCCACATCTGCATCTCCTTTCCACCCACAATGACCGCACTTGAAAGTCTTGCTGCTACGGTAGGACTTTCCTTGTTCTGGATGTATGTGTAAACACTTGTGGCAGGTTTGGCTAGTATATCTAGGGGAAATAGCAACAACCTCAACGCCTTCTTTAACTCCCTTGTATTCCAAGAATTGTCGAAGCTGGTAAAATGCCCAACTGTTAGAACGCCTACGCTCTATCTTGTTTCTGGGTTGAGTATTAGTTCTATTTCTAATACCAGTTAAATCTTCGCGCGTCCTCATTAGCAACAATATCAATAGCACGAGAAATGATTTGTTTGCTTATGTTGTGGTTTACCCTGGTTTGATATCGCTTCTCTCTACCAGATAGCCGTTTCAGGAGTCGTTTTGCTCCTTTTGTGCCTTTCTTTTGAACAGAAGCCCTCACTCTGGTAAACCTATCTCTGACCTTTGTAATGTTTTCACCACTCCAACTTTCTCCCAAAGAAGTAACTGCAATATCACGGCGACCTAAGTCCACACCAATAATATTGTCAGTCTTTTTAGGGGTTGGAGTTGTGTCTTTGATTTGAATATGGATGTACAGTTGCCCGTCGCGATGTTTTGATAAGGTTGCCGATGTCGGAGTTTTCCCTCTCAGCTTCCCGATCTGATAGTTTCCTAAAATCAAGTCAACTCGCTCTCGACCCTCAACCGTAGATAGACTAATCGTTTGGTCTTTTTCTCTGTCAGAAAAAATCCTCGCGTCATAGTCTACTGATGTTGGTTGAAAACCCTTAACGGGCTTTTTCTTTTCTGCTGCTGTTTTCCGGTTAGAAGCCACTCTAGCACAAGCTCTAACAGCAAGATTAGCCGACAGTTTAAACTGTTCTCTAACAGTTTTGTAAACCTCAGCTTGAATCCTATTCTTATTTTTGATTTTAGGGTTGACGGTGCTATTGATATAGTTACAAGCATCTGCAAATGCCCCTAAAGTTAAGTCAAGCCTTTTCGCCTGTTTAGGGGTGGGTTGGATGCCCGCAAACTATAGTCAACACTTGTTCCATGTCTTGACTATATCACCTAGATGAAAGTTTGATTTAGGCGACTAAAGTCGCTCGTGTCGAGCTTCCTCCCCGCAATGAATCACGGGGCTTCCGCTCTACCCGACTATTCCCCGTGATCAGTAACAATTTTCTGCTAAAGCAAAAATAGAAGCGTAACCGCACCTAGAGGTTCAGAATTATTGTCTTGTGCAAGTAGTTCTAGGGCTACCAAAAGCACACACTGAAAGGCTATGTCGTTAGTGTGGGTAAGTTACGTTCTACCCCGAATCACAGCAGGCATGATGAAGGGGATATTTAGTAGTGTGCTTGCCAGCAAATAAGCACCCATTGCTCATCATTAATATCCTTCTCCAACATCCATGAAGCGTTTACTATCCTTCATTTGTCTACTCGGCTTGGGAGCCAGCCCCATCCTTAGTTTCTCTACTGCTGTATCCGCAACAGCCCAAACTCAATCCACAGAAATGTCATCCTTCTGCCAAGACGAGCAACTGGTCTATGCCTTTGCTCAATGGACAAGACTGCTTTACAGCCCTGTTGACCCCAGCTCTGAGTCATCGGAGCCAACCAACATCACGCAAATACTCAATCTGCTTAAAGCGGCGGGGCAGACTCCGCGTACTACCCAACTGGCTATTGATCGCTTATCACCACTATTGGTGAGTCTAATTGAACAGACTCCAGCAGAACAGCGATCACAATTTCTCCCTCTTGCTGATCAACTTCTGACTCTAGCCAAGTCTCTCCCCCCTGGCTATAACTATGCCCAAAGCCGCGCTCTGATTGCCACTGCGATCGCTTACAATCAGTTAAATCAAGCTTCTACCCCCTTGCTAGAGCAGGCTAATCAAACCCTTGTTGGAATTGCTATTCCGTCGCTGAAGGCTGAAACCCAGTGGCAATTGGCAGAAGCTTGGTTTGCAATCGGTCAAAAGTCCCGTGGGCAAGCCAGCCTCGCCGCAGCGACTGCAACCCTCAAAACCTTGTCTCCCCAATCGTCTCCCCTCAACAGTCAGCTCCCCGAGCAATTGGTAGATAGCTATCTGCGTCGGGGGCAATGGTCTCAAGCGGAAACTGCGGCGCGATCAATTCCGATTCAGACTCAACAAAGTGAACAACTTTTTCTGATTGCATCAGCCTACCTACGAGCTAAACAAGTCAAGCCTGCCCTCACCCTGTTTGATCAAACAATTACTCAATTGCTCAAAGCTCCCGACTTTGCTCAGAGTAATAAGGCTTTGATCGCCACAGAAGGTATCATTTCCTTTGCCCAGGCGGGCGGTGTAACAACAGCAACTAAGGCGATGAAACAACTGCCAAGTCAGAAACCAGCACTGCGTGCAAGGGCTTGGTTAGCTATCGCCGGAGAAGCCCGCCAACAAAAGCGCCCCAAAGAAGCAGCCCTAGCTTTAGAACAGTTAATTACTGTGGGTAAAATCGGTCAAAAACAGGGCTTTGATTCTGGTTTTGGCACTCTAGGCGATATCGAATGGAGTGGTTCTCTCTACGCCCTCAGCCGTAGTCAAGGATACGCACCCGAAATGCTCCAGTTTATTGAACGACTCAATCTCAAAACCCAGGCGACTGAGTTTTTAATCACTGAAGCAGTCCAGGCTAAACGCTATGACGAAGCCCTGCGACTGATTCCCAAGCCCATGCCTCTTGTTATTGATGTTGGAGTATTTGAAGTAGGGGATAGTTGGCGCTGGTGGGTGGCTAGTGTTGCAGCTCAGGAGGGCCAACTGCAACCGCTCATTGCTTTGAGTGAAGATGTTTTACCCAAAGTGGGAACCAGTGAGCCAAGACAGTTATCTCCTTGGAATATACCTAATACTCTGTATATCTCTCCATCCTCCAGTAATAGTCCGCCTTATTTTCTAATCGATATTCCTCCTGCTCCGTCTCTCCCAGAAGACACAGCGATACAGGCTATTAACCTCCTCCAGCAACAGGGACAAACTGAACTGGCTGGGCGACTCGGCACGGCACTCGCAGATCAAGCTGAAGAACTTCTAAATCATCAGCCGACGCTTAAGCTGAGTGCAGAACAGCATCCGCTCCTGTGGGTACATAATTTAGAACGCTACCTCCGTCTTCAGCAGCAAACTTTAACCGCAGATCGCCTCTATGTTTTGCAGGTTAATTATCTCAAGCAGATTGAGGATTTGGAGCAACGAGCAGCTCTCATCCCGTTTACTTCCAGGTTAGATGATCCACGAGAGGCGATCGCCGATTTGATCAAATTAGCCGAAGTTGTGGGCGTAGCTGACCAGACTCAGACGGCTAAACAAATTTTCAAAGCTGCTGTATTGTCAAGCCAGATGGATATTATGACTCAATGGCAGCCCCTCGCTAAGTTTTCTCCCCGCGAGCAAGTCGAGCTGATGCTCCAGGCTGCAAGGGGTGTTGCGGTTCTAGAGAAGAAGATTGTTCATTATGACCACATTCTAAAACTAATGCAGTCCGAACCCCAAAATGGTCTGTTAATGAATAACTATGAGTTGAATTCCATGATTGAAAGCTATCTTTTTAAGGGACAGACCCACAAAATTAAACAAGTCATTTCTTTGATAGATAATTCATCTGAGGCGAGAAGATACCAAGAGCGATTAAATTGCTTAACTCTGGTATTACCTTGAACCAGTTTTTGGAAGTAGTCGGACATCAATAACCCACATTAAGGCGGCGGTGGGAGTTCAGGTTGAGTTGGAGAAAGGTTCTGTAGCAGAGCCATTTTTAATGCAACAGAACCCAACATCAGGGTGGATAAATCCCTTCTCAAAATATGGCGCAACGCGGGCGGGAACAGGGAACAGCGCTTGCCTTGCGGCCCGGCGGTTTCCGGCGAGACTTAGTTTGCAATCTTAGGGATCAGGGAATAGGGGATTGAAAAACCCTTTAAATCAAGGTTTTAGGTTTCTGGGTTCTCGAAGGTTTGTTAACATACCAGCGCGAACTGCTATAATATTAAATCAAATTTGTCTACTTTTTGCTTTTCTAACAGACTCGATTTATATTTCATCAATTGCTTAGAGAAAACTCCGATCTTAAAAATGGGAGCAATTCTATTGAAACTTTCGGCTGATATTTAACACAGTAAACCAGTTTACAGGAGTTATAAATATGAACGAAATCAAATAAATTATCTATCAATTATAAATGAAACAATCGGTATTCAGCATTTAGATGTAGCGACCTGCAATTATAAATCGTTACGGCTAACGCCACGCGAAGCTCTCGACCCACAATCATCGGGTTTTTGAGACCAGATTAAATGCAACTCTAAATTCACTTCAGACCACATTATGGGTCTTGGCAACTTTTGGTGATCCTCAAAGATGACGATCGCTAACAATGTCCTTTTTCAAATATTTTCGGTAGAGAAAAAAGTTTACATCTTGATTAAAAACCTCCGACTTAACAAATCGAGGTTAGCGCGACCATACATTTGTCGTTTCAACATTTTTAATCGATTAATATGACCTTCAACCGGGCCATTGCTAACTGAGAAAGTTACACCCGCTTTTACCGAATTATAATCGGATTGTAAACGGAGTGCAAAACGTTGAATCGGATAGATACTACTTTTAACGGCACGCTTCAACCAAGTATCAAATTTTTTAAGTTTTCGTTGTCTGACAAGACCTGTAAAATAGCCTCGCTAATTGAATGGCTTCTGCTAACTCATGTGAGTGAGTTTTTAATAAAATAATTAGTTGTTGGTCGTTGACATCTAAATAATTTAACTTTTGCATCACCAACCGAGTAGCTTTACTGGGTGTTAAAGCTACTCTTAATGGCTCAGTGACTTGGGGTAACGGTTGATTAATTATACGCTTTCTCAATTCAACTCCTGTCGCTTGACGCAGACGACGAGTGTAACGAGCTACCGTATCATAACTACCGGAATAACCCTGTTTTTTTATTTCTTCAAACAGTTTTTTTTTGTCGCAAAATTTCTGATTCCACTGTTGGAGAATATAAATTTTATATGGATCTAATTTCGACCTTCCTCGGTCACTACGACCCTGGCGTTCAAGAAATTGGGGATGGCGTAGATATCGAAATACACTGGTAACTCCAATACCTAACTTTTTGGCAATGGCTTTTCCTGACAAACCCTGGCGACGTAATTCCCATACTTGTTTATGGATAAGAATCCTTCTTTCTCGACGTTGAGTCGCTTTGGATAATTCTTTTTGAGTCTGATTTGAAGCGGGAGGTACGGCAACGACTTCAACCTTACTGGGGTCATTTACTGGAGAACCTGTGTGCAGTTTTTCTACCTCTTTAAGTGTTTGAAGATGGCTCCTGAATACTTGTTCGAGGGCTTCTACTAGATTTTGTAGGATATGAAAACGGTCAGCTACTTGTATAGCATCCGGTGCGCCTTGTCGAACAGCTTTCTCGTAAGTTTTAGAGCGATCGCGTGAAACGATTTCTACCCCTGGATGCTCTTTTAACCACTCAATTAAAGTTTCGGCTTCACGGTCTTCTAATAGAGCTATTGGTTGACTTTTTTCTAAGTAAACTAATATTGTACCGTAAGTATGCCGTTTACGGAAGGCGAAGTCATCTACTCCTAAAATTAGAGGCGTTTGAATTGGAGCTAGAGGAATTATCCGCACTAAATTTAATAACGTATTGCGACTGACTTGGAAACCAAAATACTTACTTAATCTGACACCAGCATTTCCAGCTAAAGCCAAACCGATAGCTGTTAACTGTTGAGTTAACCGTTGTGTTTTTCTTGCCCAAGAGACCGCTACATCCGTAATTCTTTCGGCAAATATTCGTCGTTGACAGTCGGGATTATTACAGAAAAATTTTCTCACATCTAGTTTCAATGTTACCCGGAAATTTGCCCAAGACAAATCAGTCAATGTTCGCTCGTACTGACTGTGAACCCGATTACTCACTACCGAACAAACTGGACATCTAACCAAATTTTGTATTGAGGTAGCATAAACTGTAATGTGAGTTCGATCTTCATCTAACTCCCAATTATTTAATTGGAGAATTCTTGGATCGGGTAGTAAACTTGGAACAATTTCTTTCAATGTTATACTTGTATGCGCTTCCTGAAGGAAACCCGATTATAAGAATGTTGAAAAATCACTTTCTGTAACGTTCTTTTCAAGTTCATGTCGCGCTCGTGTCGAAACTCAGGGCGCGAGTCATAAGCTCCGCGCCACAGCCCTTCGTGCGATCGCAGAGATGTGGGGGATTGCGATCGCCGTATGAGGATCACCAAAAGTTGCCAAGACCCTTAATGTGGTTTCAAAAACCCGATGATTGTGGGTCGAGAGCTTCGCGTGGCGTTAGCCGTAGCGATTTATAATTGCAGGTCGCTACAAATAGCTCGCAACCGAATAATGTAATCCGAAAACAAACCTATTTGCAAGTCGAGGCTTCACTGTTTGTAAGCCTCACCGACTAACAGCGAACTGGGCTGACCGTAATAAGTCACAATAACCTGCTTTTTAGCCCGCGTAGACGCAACGTGTAACAGACATCTTTCTCCGTTGATCAACCGCTCTTGAGACGCCGAATCCGCACAGTCATTTAAGCCATTTTGCAGGGGCAAACTGTCGGAATTTAAACCCGGTATGAAAACATAATCAAACTGCAATCCCTTAACCCGGTGCATCGTTCCCATGCGAATCCCAGGCTCAGAGGGATTATCGGGCTGATCGCGGTGTATTTGCTTAACCGGAAAATTCAAATTCTTCAGAGCCGCTTCGTACTGCTCCAAAAATTCTTTGGTTCTAAACACCATGCACGCCCCCGAAAAATTGCGATCGCACCGAAGGCTTGACCTTGACAGATAGAGCGACTGTAGTAGGCTTAAGAGTTCAGGTTGGGGGTAAGTAGTAGAAACAGAGTGAAGTATAGATTTGACAGGATTACAGTTATATGCTCGTTGATTTACTAGGCAATCTAGGCAGTCAACTACATTCTTGCTAAATTTGAATTTGGATAGATTTTAGATAGAAGCCAATAGGCTAGTCGGAGATGAGAGTGCTGTAAGTGCCGTATTTACGCCGTTAGGCATAATCGGGATGACAGGATTTGAACCTGCGACCCCCTCGTCCCGAACGAGGTGCGCTACCAAGCTGCGCTACATCCCGTAGATAAAGTAATTATACCACATCAATCTAGAATATATTGATACAAATACAAATTTTTGAAAATTTCAGTTAGCATGGATCAAGATAGTCTTAAATTGGAAGGAAATAGAAAGAGCGTGGTTGTTAAGCCAGATTGGTTGAGAGTCAAAGCACCTCAGTGGGAACGAGTCGGTCAAGTCAAGGATATTCTCCACGATTTGGGCTTAAATACAGTTTGTGAAGAAGCATCTTGTCCGAATATCGGAGAATGTTTTCATGCTGGTACTGCTACCTTTCTGATTATGGGACCGGCTTGCACTCGCGCTTGTCCATATTGTGATATTGATTTTGAGAAAAAGCCGAAAGCGTTAGATCCCACCGAACCCGAGCGACTCGCTGAAGCAGTGCGACGCATGAGTTTAAACCATGTCGTCATTACCTCCGTGAACCGAGATGATTTACCGGATGGAGGTGCATCTCAGTTTGTCGGCTGTATTGAAGCGGTTCGTCGTCTATCTCCTCAAACGACAATAGAAGTGCTAATCCCTGATCTCTGTGGAAATTGGCAAGCACTTGAAACCATTTTACAAGTTCAACCCGAAGTTCTTAACCACAATAGCGAAACTGTTCCGCGTCTCTATCGCCGAGTTCGTCCTCAAGGAGATTATCATCGTAGTCTAGAACTGTTAAAGCGATCTCGTCAATTCTTACCGGAAGTCTATACAAAGTCAGGTATTATGGTTGGACTGGGAGAAACAGATGCTGAAGTTCGACAAGTGATGCAAGATCTCCGAACCGTAAACTGTGATCTCCTAACATTGGGACAATATTTGCAACCGACTCCCAAGCATTTGCCTGTTGCTAACTTTATTCCACCCGAACAATTTGACGCTTGGAAAACCTATGGTCAGTCTTTGGGTTTCTTACAGGTGGTGGCTTCTCCATTAACTCGGAGTTCTTACCATGCTGAACAAGTAAGAACCCTAATGGAAAAGTATCCACGCTAGTCGTTTCCCCGTTAAACAGAAAACTAGAGCCAACGATTACACGGTTCAAACAGACAGAAAAAAAGCCAATCGTGATCGGTATTGAGTAAAATCGCTGACTTTGATCACAAGATCCGTCATAATAGCGATAGGGTGTCAACAAATAAATTTAAATACCACTCTAATTCTTTAGAGGTAATTAGGGGATCACAAGAACGATTCAGATCCAGAGGTGCATCTTCTATTGAAATTAGCCTAGTTAGCCGACAATAATCTTTGATCTTTGATTAACGTTCGTCATAAAAGTTCCCTGATTTTTAAGTTGTGATCTGAAACCAGAGTTAAGAGTGATCGGGAACGCTCATTTATGGTGATGAAGATTAGTCTACCGTCTGATAACTATCACTTATTTGTGAGGGGTGTCTCCCTATACTAGCTAATGACCATGAAAGAGTGACTCGTCTACTCAGTCTGCCCTCTAACACTCATTGATTTTGTCCCCTTTTGAGGATCTCTCGAGTCCGGGAAACCCCAGCATTCAGGGGATGCGCTAACTAACACTAATGATCGATCATTCAGTCGGAGTGGGCATTCTTAGAGTAGACCGAGCCATACTGCCAACCACCCAGAGCAATAGAGTAATGACTATGCCAGCCACCAACTTAGATACAGAATTAGACCACGACCTAGAGGATCTCTCTAAACAACCTTCAGAACTCGATCTCGAATCGATGGAAGGCTCGGAGTCAGTTGGAAAAACAAAAAACACTAATCGTCGAACTACTGATCTGGTTCGCGTTTATCTGCAAGAAATCGGTCGTGTTCGCCTACTTGGACGTGATGAAGAAGTAGCCGAAGCCCAAAAAGTTCAACGTTACCAACGCTTAATCCAACTTCGCGATCAAGCAGCGACAAAAGAAAAAGGTATTTTAGAAACCTTTGCGATGCTGCTGCAAACCCGAGGTCGTCTAACAGCTCAGTTAGGTCATAGTCCTTCCCTCGAACGCTGGGCGGCGGTCTCTGGTGTAGAGGTTTCTGACCTAAAACCTATTATAGCCAAAGGAAAACGTCGTTGGGCTCAATTGGCTAAACTGACGGTTGAAGAACTCGATCAAGTCCAAACCGAAGGTATACAAGCCAAAGATCACATGATCAAAGCGAACCTACGTTTAGTCGTATCCGTCGCTAAAAAATATCAAAATCGCGGTTTAGAATTACTGGATTTAATTCAAGAAGGTACATTAGGACTCGAACGCGCTGTCGAAAAATTTGACCCCACACGCGGATATCGCTTCAGTACCTACTCCTACTGGTGGATTCGTCAAGGGATTACCCGAGCGATCGCGACTCAAAGCCGTACCATTCGCCTCCCGGTTCATATTACCGAAAAATTAAACAAAATTAAAAAAGCACAACGTAAAATTTCTCAAGAAAAAGGCCGAATCGCTACAATTGACGATATCGCTGCTGAGTTAGAAATGACTCCCGCACAAGTTCGCGAAGTCTTGCTGAAAGTTCCCCGTTCTGTTTCCCTCGAAACTAAAGTCGGTAGCGACAAAGATACAGAACTCGGTGAACTCCTGGAAACTGAAGAAGCCTCACCCGAAGACCAACTGATGCGAGAATCCCTCCATCGCGATTTACAACAACTCTTAGCCGATCTCGGCGATCGCGAACGGGAAGTGATTCAAATGCGCTATGGTCTCGGAAATGGTCATACTTACTCCTTAGCCGAAATTGGTCGGGAGTTGGAACTGTCTCATGAACGGGTTCGTCAAATTGAAGCCAAAGCCTTACAAAAACTGCGTCAACCCAAGCGTCGCAACCGTGTTCGCGATTACCTCGAATCTCTCACCTAGACTTATAACGCTCAATTGTAACGCTTAAATTCAAAGCAATAGCGATCAGTCAAAACTCCAAATCGGCTGATCGCTATTCACATTTTTTGACACTCAAAACCTTTCAACCCAACAGAGATGAACCTGAATCGGTTTAACATAGAATCAGAACACGAAATTTTTTCGGGCTTCCGTTGACTGGCTAATCTCTAAATATTATCATCAAGTTGCCGATGAGCTACTGTCTCAATCCGCATTGTACCCATCCTCAAAACTCAGACGACAGTAAATTTTGCTTAACCTGTGGTGCAAAACTGCTGCTGCGAGAACGATATCGCGCCATCAAACCTATCGGTTTTGGGGGGTTTGGTAAAACCTTTTTGGCGGTAGATGAAGATAAACCCTCTCGACCCGCTTGTGTGATTAAACAGTTTTTTCCCCAAAATCAGGGAACTCAAAATGCCGAAAAAGCCGCAGAGCTCTTTCATCAAGAGGCGGTTCGACTCGATCAACTCGGGAAACATCCTCAAATTCCGGACTTACTGGCGCATTTTGAACAAGATAACAATCAATATCTTGTACAAGAATATATCGAAGGACAGAACCTCGAAGAAGAACTGGTTCGTCATGACACTTTTGATGAAGCTAAAATTCGTCAACTGCTGGATGATTTACTACCTGTTTTGCAGTTTATTCACCAACATCAAGTCATTCATCGGGATATCAAACCTGCTAACGTCATTCGACGCAGTGCTTCACCCACCCAGACGAGCAGCATCGGTAGTTTTCCCGGACAATTAGTATTAGTAGACTTTGGTGCTGCGAAAGTCGTGACAACCACCCAACCCCCAGTCATGGGAACGATTATCGGCAGTCCAGAATATATTGCCCCAGAACAAACTCGGGGTCAAGCGGTTTATGCGAGTGATTTGTATAGTTTAGGCGTGACTTGTATTCATCTCTTAACTCAAGTTTCACCTTTTGATTTATTTGATATCAACGAAGATCGCTGGATCTGGCGAGATTATCTCAAAGGACAACCTTTTAGCGCTCAGTTAGGTCGAGTTCTCGATAAAATGTTGATGACGATACCCAACCAACGTTATCAAACTCCGCTACAGGTTCTTAAAGATCTTTATCCGGATGGTATTCCCGCAAAAGTTATTGGTAATATTCAGCTTGATTCGACTGCTACTGTCTCTCAAAGCGTTACTCCCTCACCAACGCCTACTCCCTCGCCTGCTGTGGCGTCTCCGCCTCGATCTTCATCCAAAACCTCCTCTCCGTTATCCCGTCAGACTCCGGCGAAACCGACTCGTGTTTCTCCATTGCGATCGCCGAGTTGGTCTTGTCTGTACACGTTAGAAGGACATCGGAATGCAGTGACTTCAATTACGTTTAGTCCGACTGAGGAGATTATCGCGAGTGGAAGTCAGGATCAAACGATTGAAATTTGGGATCTCAAAAAAGGAAAACGTTGGTATACTCTCACGGGTCATAGTAACTGGGTGACTTCTATTGCGATTAGTCCTGATGGTCAAACCTTAGCCAGTGGAAGTCGTGATCATACGATTGAAATTTGGGATCTCAAAAAAGGGAAACGTTGGTATACTCTCTCGGGTCATCACGATGGTGTGGAGGTGGTAGCATTTAGTCCCCAGGGTGATGTCTTAGCCAGTGGAAGTCGCGATCACACGATTGAAATTTGGGATCTCAAAAAAGGGAAACGCGGGTACACTTTATCGGGTCATCAGGATCGAGTTTATGGTTTAGCCTTTAGTCGAGATGGTCAAATACTCGCCAGTGGGAGTCGGGATCAAACGGTGCGGTTGTGGGATATGCAGCAAGGGAAAGAGTCAGAAAGCCTTCAAGATCATTCGGACTGGGTGAGAACTGTTGCGTTTCGCCCTGATGGTCAACAGTTGGCAAGTGGTAGCCGAGATGGGATGATTAAGTTATGGCAGCCTCAAGGGACTCGGTGGGTTGTGGAACGGACGTTGAGAGCGGATCAAAGTGATGTGTTTTCGATAGCCTATAGTCGAGATGGTCAACTACTGGCCAGTGGAAATCAATATGGCATCGATTTGTGGGATGTCAACAGTGGAACTTTACTGGAAACTTTAACAGACCATTCGGCAGATGTATTGTCTGTAATGTTTCGTCAAGATAATCTCATGTTAGCTAGTGGGAGTTATGACCAGACGGTTAAGATTTGGCAACCCCAAAGCCAGGGTTAAAGTTCTTCGGGCTGCGATCGCCTCGGATTTTACCGTTAAGACCCCCGTTCAGAAAAATGATAAATTCAGTTGAGTTTCATCAAGAAGTATAATACAATTATTAAATGATTATAAAGATTGTGAGTTTGACTGTTAATAAATGTATAAAGATTATTACGGCTTGGTGATTTATGCGGTTAGTATCCGAAATCGTTGGAAATGGCAAATTGCTTTACCCTACGGTGTAGAGTTGACCTCAAATGAAAATTATATGACCGCAGAAAAATCCCTCAATGGGGGAGTACGTTGGATTGAGACAGAAGCAACCTTCAATGCACTCAATAGCTGTTTGTCTCAGTTTTATGGTACTGGATTATTAAGTCAAACCGAATATACAAACTTAATAGAATCACTCCGAGGAATAACTCAGCGCTGTTAATTCACTTCACACCCATTCAATCATCATTCATTTTGTGATCACTTTTAACATGAGGAAAAGAGTGATCATATTCCTCACAAATGGTTGATTGTTTACCTTTATTCCCAATCCTTCTAAAGATATTTTTAGGATGGATTAATTGTACATTGTTTTCCTGAAGTTTCAGAAAAGGTGTTAATTAAATTAGAAATAGTTTCGGCGAGTTGAAAGTCAAGAGAAGTCAAGCCACCTTGATCATGAGTGGTTAAGCTAATTTTGACTTTGTTATAGGAGACTGAAATATCAGGGTGATGACCTAACTTTTCTGCGGGTTCGACTAAACAGTTGATAAAATTAACGGATTCAATAAAGTTATTAAAAGTATGTGTATAAATCAGAGTTTGGTTTTCCAGTTTCCAACCAGATAACTGTTGTAAACGTTGGGTGATTTCTGCTTCGCTTAAACGTCTATTCGGGTTTGTTTCGCTGTATTGAACCGATGGAACGGGAATCTCTGAAACCAATAAAGGTTGACCAACGGTCACAGCAGGCTCCGTCGTTGTACGGCGGAGTAATCTGTGACTCTGAATTAGACTCGTGACTATAATTGATAAAATTTCGATCATCTTAAAATCCGGCAATTGAGAACAGGGAATTACAGTCAAATCCCCTATTCTTTATCGTTTGATTTATTCTTCTGAATCTCCAGTTTCGGCTTCGACTTCGGCTTCGGTTTCGGCTTCGGCTTCGGCTTCGATTTCTTCTTCGACTTCTTCTTCGACTTCTTCCTCCGAAGGCGGTACAATGGCTACAGCAGCGATCGCATCTTCATCGTCGAGGCGTTGAACTCTGACTCCAGTCGCACTGCGAGATTGAGTCGGAATCGCATTAACAGCTTGACGAATAATGATACCTCGACTGGTAATGAGCATCAACTCATTGTCTTCATTCACCACTTGCAACCCGACGACTTCATCTGTCGTTAGATGTTGTTTAAATTTAGTCGCAATGATTCCTTTTCCCGCACGATTTTGGAGTCGGAATTGAGACACAGGAACTCGTTTACCATATCCACCCGCCGTAATTACCATAATCGCCAGTTCTTGATTATTTTCAACGGTGGTTTCTTCGGTTTCCGTCTCTAACAGTTCCTCGTCTTCGATGTCGGTTTCTTCGCTTTCAAGTTGGGCAATACTCGAAACAATTGCACTGGGTAAAATATCCATGCTAATGAGTTCATCTTTTTTACCCAATTTCATTGATTTTACGCCTCGGGTTGCCCGTCCTAAAGGTCGCAATTGTTTGTGATCGGTTCTAAAATGAATTGCCATTCCCAAACGCGAACCAATAATAATACTGTCGTCTGCTTTTGCCAGTCTCACCCAACGAAGTTCGTCACCTTCTCCTAAAGAAATGGCAATTAATCCATTCGCCCGAATATTACTAAATGCAGATAACTCGGTTTTTTTGATGTAACCGCCTTTGGTCAACATTACCAAGTAATCATCATCGCTAAATTCACTAACCGGGACAACAGAGGTAATCCGTTCCTGTTTGGGAATGGGTAACATTTGAACGATGGGTACGCCTCGGGCGGTGCGGGATGCGACCGGAATTTGATAGGCTTTGAGACAGTAAACAACACCGCGATCGCTAAAGAACAAAATACTATCGTGATCGCAACAACTCAAGAAGTGATCTATCCCATCATCTTCTTTCATTTTGGTGCCGGATTTTCCGCGAGTTGCCCGATTTTGAGCATCAAAAGTATTGACGGGCATTCGTTTGATATAGCCCTGTTCAGTGACTAAAATAATTGCTTTTTCATTGGCAATTAAATCGGTATCTTCAAGTTCTCCTTCGGTGTGTTCGATTTCAGTTCGTCGGGGTGAACCGTGACGTTCTTTGAGTTCAATTGCTTCGGCTTCAATAATCTCTAAGATGCGTTCTCGACGGGCTAAAATGTCTTGCAAATCGGCAATTATATTTTGCAGTTCTTCATGTTCGGCTTGAATTTTATGGGCTTCTAATGCGGTTAAGCGCCGTAGCTGCATTTGTAGAATTGCATCGGCTTGCACTTCTGAAAGTTCAAATCTTTCAATCAGTTCTTGTTTGGCGGTAGGTGTGTCGGCTGCATGACGAATTAAGCTGATAATTGGATCTAAATTATCGAGGGCGATTAATAATCCTTGCAGGAGATGATCTCGTTCTTGTGCTTTTCTGAGTTCGTATTCAGTGCGTCGCCGAATCGTTTCAACTCTAAAGTCTAGGAAAACTTTGAGATATCGACTCAGGGTGAGGCGTTCAGGTCTGCTATTAACTAGCGCCAACATATTCGCCCCAAAATTGGTTTGTAGAGGCGTTTGTTTGTAGAGGTTATTGAGGACAACTCGGGGATAAGCATCCCGTCTCAATTCCACAACGATTCGCATTCCTTGGCGATCGCTTTCATCACGAATATCAGAAATTCCCTCAATCCGTTTATCGTTAACCATTTCGGCGATTTTTTCAATTAATGCCGCTTTGTTGGTTTGGTAGGGAAGTTGGGTGATGATAATTGCTTCTCGTTCTGGGCGCCCGCGTTGTTGGAGGGTTTCTATTTGGGCGACACCTCGCATGGTGATTGAACCTTGGCCTGTGGTGTAGGCTTCACGAATCCCTGAACGGCCCAATATTTTCGCTCCGGTGGGGAAATCTGGCCCCGGAATGTATTTCATCAGTTCAACATCGGTGATTTCGGGATTGTGAATCATCGCGATCAACCCGTCTACGAGTTCACCTAAGTTGTGGGGGGGAATATTGGTCGCCATCCCGACTGCAATTCCCGATGAGCCGTTGAGTAAGAGTTGGGGGATACGAGCGGGTAAAACTAGGGGTTCTTGCTGTGATCCGTCGAAGTTATCCCCAAAGTTAACGGTTTCTGCGTCGATATCGCGCAGCATCGCATCGGAGGTGAGGGATTCCAGGCGACATTCAGTGTATCGCATTGCCGCCGGAGGATCGTTATCGATAGAACCGAAGTTTCCGTGACCTGCAATCAGGGGCGATCGCATGGAAAAGTGTTGCGCCATCCGAACGAGGGCATCATAAACCGCTCCATCTCCGTGAGGGTGGTATTTACCCAATACTTCTCCGACGACACGGGCGCACTTCCGAAAGGGGCGATCAGGCATTAAACCTAACTCGTGCATCGCGTAGAGAATGCGACGATGTACAGGCTTGAAACCATCCCTCGCATCTGGCAAAGCGCGACCTACAATGACGCTCATTGCGTATTCTAGATAGGATTGCTGCATTTCTTCACGCAGATCCCTGGGAACAATTCGCTCCTCTGAAATGCTCATCTGATAAAAAACTCCGTTAAAATTCTTAATTCAGTGTTTTTGAATCGGCAAAAATTGATAAAATTTGTTTATCTTTTTGTCATTTTCAAATTAACTTCACTCTCCGTTAAAATTATACCATAAATTGGTTTAAGATTGAGGCTTAAATAAGCTGCTATTGACCTCTATTGACACCGGACAAATGATTACTGTTATCTATTGCGATCAATTCCTCGAACACAAAACAGGTTTGCTTCATCCAGAACGCCCTGAACGTCTAAGTGCGATTGTTAAAGCCCTGAAAGCGACACCTTGGGCAGCACAAATTGATTGGCAGTTCCCGACTGCCGTGACGAGCGACTCCAAAACTAAGCTCAAACCCTTACTCGAAGAAGTTCACAGCGTCGATCATATTCGATTGGTAAAGGCAATCTCTGTCAATGGTGGGGGTTATCTTGATGGCGACACCCCTCTTTCAACGGAAAGTTATGAGGTGGCTTTACTGGCGGTGAATGCTTGGTTAGACGGGATTAACTCGGTTTTGGAGAAGAACCAACCGGCTTTTGTGTTGGCGCGTCCACCCGGGCATCATGCCGAAGCGGATCGAGGGATGGGATTTTGTCTGTTTTCTAATGCGGCGATCGCGGCTCATTATGCCTTGCAACAACCGAATATCAACAAAGTAGCGATTTTGGATTGGGATGTGCATCATGGCAATGGCACGCAAGCCATTATTGAAAATCATCCTAACTTGGCTTATTGTTCTTTACATCAATCTCCTTGTTATCCTGGTACGGGTTTTGAAGGAGAACAGGGGGCTTATAATAATGTTTTGAATATTCCGATGTCACCCGGTAGTACAGTGGAATTATACAAGGGGGCATTTGAATCTAAAGTTATGCCTTTTTTACAAAATTTTCAGCCCGATTTGTTAATTGTGAGTGCGGGTTATGATGCCAATCATGATGATCCGTTAGCGAATATTTCTTTGTATCCTCAAGACTATGGATTATTCACTGAATATTGTTTGCAATTGACGTCAAAAATTTTATTTGGACTAGAGGGGGGCTATGATCTGGCGAGTTTAGCGCAGTCGGTGGTGGCGACGATCGAATCCTGTTTAGCTTAAGAAAATCTTAAAAGAGTTAACCTCAGCCAGAAGGTAATCACCAAGCGCGATCGCTCCCACTCTGGGGGTCATCTCTATCTTTTGACCCTTGACAGGAATGGAAAACTATCCGTCATAATGGAAGTATACAGTTAAGACGAGGTTCTGCTTAGTGAAACATAGAAATCCAGTCAGCCCGAAAAAAAATACCACGCCCATTAATGAGGATATTCGTTGTCCAGAAGTGAGAACGATTGATGAGGATGGTTCTAATTTGGGAACAATGCCCCCCCGAGAAGCTCTATCCATCGCCCAAGATAAAGAACTGGATTTAGTATTGGTGAGTGATACAGCCAACCCTCCAGTCTGTCGAATTCTCGACTACGGTAAATACAAATATCAGCAGTTAAAAAGTAAAGAAAATAACCGTCAGTCTAGTAAAAGTCAGCTCAAAGAGTTGAAGATGCGCTACAAAATTGAAGATCATGATTATTCAGTGCGCGTCAACCATGCCAAACGGTTTTTAAAGTCGGGGAACCCAGTCAAAGCAACGGTGACAATGCGGGGACGAGAAAACCTTCATGGTGGACTGGCCAAAGATTTATTGGATCGGATGGCAATAGATCTCGAAGAATTTGCTCAGATTCAACAATCTCCTAAGCGAGAAGGAAGTCGCATCACGATGTTGCTGACTCCTCGAAAAGCATGATTGTGTTTTAAGCAATTTTTAGATACGAATGATGGGGTTGAGGGAGTGTGAAGTCGCATTAATCATAGCATGATTTGGATGTGGTGACGCTACCCTCACTCTCTTTTGGCTTAATTTTGACTTAATTTTGATTTAATTTTGATTTAATTTTTATTCACTGCTTCTAATCCGCTACAATATCAGTGATTATATTAGTCAGAAATTCAAGTCAATTATCACATCTGGGCAATTGTATTCCACCTACTTGCTTGTTTCTCACGGGAGCCATGACCCTCGACCGCAGCAGGCCTTAAAACAGTTAGCTGAACGGTTAAAAAAGCGAATTTCCATTCGATTATTACCGAGTTCGCCTTCACCAGTCCTGGCAACTGCAACTTTAGAATGTTCTTCCGTACCTTTGCATCAACAAATTCAACAATTTGCAGAATATACCCGAACTTTAGGATTAAATCAAGTCGAAATCTTGCCGTTATTTCTGCTTCCTGGAGTTCATGTCAAAGAGGATATTCCTCAAGAAGTTGCACGGGCTGAAACTGCACTAAAATCGACAGTGAACATCAAGATAAAACCCTACTTAGGATCTCAACTGTCTCGTTTAGCCACAGAATTAACCTATCAAATTACTTCTATTCCTTGTGACGTTTGGATTTTACTGAGTCATGGAAGTCGTCGCCCCCAGGGAAATCAACCTGTCGAAGAATTAGCGAGTCAGTTAGGGGCAATTCCGGCTTATTGGTTCACCTCTCCGAGTTTAGAATCCCAAGTTGAAGCGTTAGTTCAAACCGGATATCAAAACATTGGAATTTTGCCTTATTTTATCTTTGCGGGAGAAACCACCGATGCAATTACTCGTTTGAGTGAACAATTAGCTGAAAAATTTCCTCAAGTAAAAATTATGATCGCTGAACCTTTAGGAGTTAATGATGCCCTCGTGAATTTAGTGATTGATATGTTAACCCTGAGTTAACTGAAAAACTCAAAAGAAAAGGTAGAAGGAGTAGAAGGAGAGGCTTAACTTTTCTTTCCTTTCAATAAATAAGTCGTCATTTCTCCTTTTCCTTTGACTAAAATTGAACCTCGTCTTTCAAAAGAATAGTCATCTTTTAAAGCATGATAAGTTGTTTCTGTTACCTGAATTTCATTTGCAATTCCGTGAGATTCCATCCGACTCGCAATATTAACAGTATCTCCCCACAAGTCATAAATAAACTTTTTCAAGCCAATTACACCCGCAACAACCGGGCCGATCGCAATTCCAATTCGCATCTGAAATTTTTGTCCCGTTTCAGCATTAAATTCTAGAATAGTTTTTTGCATATCTAACGCCATATCTGCTATCCTTTCTGCATAATCTTCTTTGGGAATCGGTAATCCAGAAACCACCATATAAGCATCACCAATTGTTTTAATTTTTTCAAGATGATGTTTATCCGCTAAATGATCAAAACGAGAAAAAATTTGTCCGAGAAGTTGAACTAATTCAGCCGGAGGCATTTTTCCAGACAGTTCAGTAAATCCGACAATATCACCAAATAAAACCCCCGCATTGGTAAAGTTATCGGCAATGGTCTTAACAGGTTTTTGTTTTAAACGTTGAGCAATCGGAACAGGCAAAATATTTAGGATTAAGGCTTCAGAACGTTCCTGTTCGACTTGGAGTTGTTGGTAAGCTTGTTCTAAAGCCAGACGAGAATTAAACTCAGAACGGGCTAATCGATCATACAAATAAACCGAAAGATTACTAATCAAACAAATCCAGAAAAAATACAGGAATAAAAAATCAGAGGTCATCCAGTCGGAGGGATATTCTACCTCTAAATTAAACAGAATTTGTGTCCCTAGATAATAGATAAACGTTCCCGCCTGACCAATGAAATGTAGGGGCCAACAAACCGGAATTAAAGTAGCAAGTGAAAAAAAGGTTAGCGGCCATTCAATAATCGCAGGTCGAGAAAATCCGGCTATTGTTGCTCGAATTTGTGGACTCAGTGTGACTAACCAAGTTAATAAAAGAAAAACAAAAGCCGGATAACGAACACCAATTGCCGTTCGTAATAATATAAATCCTCCCAATAAACCCAGTTCAACACTCATTTGAGTAATCAACCAAGCGAGTTTGAAATTTTCGGGATTAAACCATAAATTATTAAGCTGTGATAGTGTAAATGTCAGATAAGCAATAAACGCCAGTCCGACTCCTAAACTCAGTCGTTGATGAATAAAACGATGTCGCCAAATTTCATAACTGGCGGCTTCGGAAATGTCAGGACTCTGAAAAAGCGACTGGACGAGGTTACGAACAAAAACCTCAACCTTCTGAACACCCTGAAACCTTTGCATCATTCTCACCTGGGTTGTATTTTCAAGTTAAGATGGTTTAGATCCCTCAGTTAATCACTTTCTAATATTAAGGTATAATTTACAAGAATGTACAAAAAATTTGTCTGACGGATCAACGGGATTGTTAGGAGTCAACAAAATGCACCGGAGATCGATTGAGATTTGATTGTGAATAAATCATCAGGTTGAATTGACAACGGTAGGAATAGAAAGTCTGAGATTGAGTGAATTTAAAGGATAAAATCGCAATGAATGATAATCCTCGCCAATTAGCATTTATCATACTCCGAGAGGTCGAACGGCGGGGAGTTTATGCTGATATTGCTTTAGATGAAAACCTGCGGAAAGCGGACTTGAGTAAAGTGAACCGACGGTTAACAACAGAATTGGTTTATGGTTGTGTGAGAAGACGGCGATCGCTTGATGCTTTAATTGATCAATTTGCTCAAAAAAAATCCCACCAACAGCCCCCAGATCTGCGAATTATTTTGCACTTAGGATTTTATCAATTGTACTATCTAAGTCAAATTCCAGCTTCGGCTGCGGTGAATACCAGTGTTGAATTAGCAAAAACCAATGGTTTATCTGGACTGAGTGGATTTGTAAATGGGATTATGAGAGAGTATTTGCGTCAACAAGAAAAACAAATTCAAAATCATCCAATTCTCAGATTAGAAGATGAAAACTTGATTCAAACTTTAGGAACTTTATATAGTTTTCCAGATTGGATTCTTGAATATTGGCTAAATAAACTGGGTTTAGAAGAAACTGAAAAACTCTGTCAATGGTTCAATCAATCTCCGACTATTGATTTAAGAATTAACGCTTTAAAAACAAGCCGAGACACTGTTGAAACTGAACTGAAGTTAGCGGGAATAAACGTTACCCCAATCCCTCATTTACCCCAAGCGTTGAGACTATCAGGAAGTATTGGAGAGATTCAAAATTTACCCGGTTATCGACAAGGATGGTGGAGTATTCAGGATAGTAGCGCTCAATGGGTAAGTCATATTCTCAATCCTCAACCCGGAGAAATCATTATTGATGCTTGTGCGGCACCGGGGGGAAAAACAACTCATATTGCCGAATTAATGCAAGATACAGGTACAATTTTAGCCTTTGATCGCGCTAAATCTCGACTGAAAAAAGTACAACAAAATCAAGAACGATTGCAACTAAAATCGATTACCACTCAAGTCGCTGATATTCGTGAGCTTTCTGAGTATAATAGTTGTGCAGATCGAGTTTTATTAGATGCACCTTGTTCTGGTTTAGGAACGTTACATCGTCGGGCTGATGCACGTTGGAGACATACAGAACAAAATGTTCAAGAACTTTCAGAATTACAAGCCGAACTATTAGAAAAAACGGCAACTTGGGTGAAACCAGGAGGGTATTTGGTCTATGCAACCTGTACGATACATCCTCTAGAAAATGAAACTATTATTCAATCTTTTTTAAGTCATAATTCCAATTGGGAAATTAATTCACCTACAATTCCTTTACAAGATGTTATCACTTCAGAAGGGTATTTAAAAGTCTGGCCCCATCGACAGAATATGGATGGTTTTTTTATCGTGAGACTTCAACGAATTTCGAGTTAGACCTCTCCCCCTAGCCCCTTTTCCTCAAAGGCGAGGGGGAATTTTTCCGGTTCCTTCTCCTCGTAGGAGAGGGTTAGCCAGAGGTATTAACTCATCGGTTTAATATTTCCATATCCTCCACCGCCCGGAGTTTCTATTACAAATACATCCCCAATATTCATCTCAACTGTAGCGGTACTTCCCAATATTTCTACCGTTCCATTACTGCGAATCACATAATTTTTACCCACTAAACCTGCTTCGCCTCCCGCAAGTCCAAACGGAGAAATAATCCGATGTCCCGATAAGATACTCGCCGTCATTTTTTCTAGAAAACAAACTTGTCGAATGATGCCATTTCCGCCTTGATTTTGCCTTTTCCCGCCACTATTTGAACGAATACTAAATTCTTCTAATAATACCGGAAACCGCCATTCTAAGACCTCTGGATCGGTTAAACGAGAGTTGGTCATATGAGTATGAACCGCATCAGTACCGTTAAAGTTTTCACCCGCACCTGAACCCCCACAAATTGTTTCATAATATTGATGGCGATCGCTTCCAAAAGTAAAATTATTCATGGTACCTTGAGAGGCTGCCATCACGCCCAACGCCCCGTATAAAGCATCAACAATGGTTTGAGAGGTTTCCACATTTCCCGCCACAACCGCCGCCGGATAACGAGGGTTCAACATACATCCTTCAGGGATAATAATATTGAGGGGTTTTAAACAGCCAGCATTGAGGGGAATCTGGTCATTAACCAGGGTTCTAAACACATACAAAACGGCTGCTTTACAGACTGCTTTGGGGGCATTAAAGTTAGTATTTAACTGTTGGGAAGTTCCTGAAAAATCGATAGTAGCACTGCGAGTCTTTTTATCTATTTTAATGGCAACTTGAATTTGACTTTCCCCATCCATCTCATAGGTAAACTCGCCATCTTTCAACACATCAATTGCCCGACGTACAGATTCTTCAGCGTTATCCTGCACATAACCCATATAGATTTGTACCGTTTCTAAGCCGTATTGATTCACCATTTTTTGGAGTTCTTGTGTTCCTTTTTTATTGGCGGCAATTTGGGCTTGTAAGTCGGCAATATTAATATCAGGATTTCGAGAGGGATAACGTCCTGAGGTTAATAACTCTAACAATTCTACATCACAAAATTCACCCTGATTGACCAATTGAAAGTTATCAATTAAAATCCCTTCTTCCTCAACAGTTGTACTGTTTGGAGGCATTGAACCGGGGGTAATTCCGCCAATATCAGCTTGATGACCCCTAGACGCCACGTAGAATAAAATTTGGTTGGTATTGGGGGCAAAAACCGGGGTAATTACCGTTACATCGGGTAAATGAGTGCCGCCATCATAGGGGTTATTTTGCATATAAACATCCCCCACTTTTAAATCGTCTTTTTTGGCTTTAATTAAACTGTTAACGCTTTCACTCATTGAACCCAAATGCACGGGAATATGAGGGGCATTGGCAACAAGTTGACCTTGTTTATCAAAAACTGCACAGGAAAAGTCGAGGCGTTCTTTAATATTAACAGAAGCGGCTGTATTTTGGAGAGTGATTCCCATTTGTTCGGCGATAAATTGAAATAAGTTTTTAAAGATTTCTAGCCGCACGGGATCGGGTTGGGAAGGGTTTGATAGAGTGTTTGAAGTTAATTCAGACTGAGAATTTGAGGTTTTGAGTTTATTTAAAACTAAATGATTGCGTTCAGTTAAGGTGACTTGCCAACTGGGTTCAATAATATTAGTTCCGGTGCCTTCGATAATCATTGCCGGGCCGATAATACTATCTCCGGGTTGTAAATATTCTCGCTGAAATAGGGGTGTATTTTGCCAACCTTGGGGTGTATACATTTGTACATTTGCGATGGGTAAAAGCGGTTGAGAACGAGTGCGAGAAATGATCGGTTCTTCTGGGGTGTCCATGTGTTGAATGACTTCTAAAGAAACCGATTCTACAATTAATGTTTTCCCTTCTCGGATAAAGCCATAAATGGTTTGATGTTTGTGTTCAAACTCGGCTTTCATGGTGTGATAATTGGCAAAATTAACGGTTAGGGTTGAATCTGTTCCCTCGTATTTTAAGTTGACTTTTGCTGAAGTTAGGGTTTGTAGGTGTTGAGTCGTTAATTCTTGTTTACACTCGGTTTCAAGTTGTGTTAAAATAGTTTGTAACTTCGGGATTAATTCGTCGGTTAATGTTGCTTCTACCGCCTGTTCTCGCATTGCCCGAATATCAGCTAACCCCATGCCATAAGCAGATAAAACACCTGCATAGGGATGAATAAATATCTGCTTAATTCCTAGTGTATCGGCAATTAAACAAGCGTGTTGACCACCAGCCCCCCCAAAACAACAAAGGGTGTAGTTTGAGACATCATAACCCCGTTGAAGGGAGATTTTTTTAATTGCATTTGCCATATTTTCAACGGCAATGGCAATAAACCCTGTCGCGACATCTTCGGGAGTACGACTATCTCCGGTTTTGGCTTGAATTTCTGTTGCCAACTCCTGAAATTTTTGCCGAACAATTTCCCCATCTAACGCTAAATTTCCGTTAATTCCAAACACTTGGGGAAAGTATTCAGGTTGAATTTTTCCCAACATCACATTACAGTCTGTTACCGTTAATAACCCGCCTTTGCGATAACAAGCTGGCCCAGGATTCGCCCCCGCAGACTCCGGCCCAACCCGATAACGCGACCCATCAAACCGGACAATGGAACCCCCACCTGCGGCGACAGTATGAATGGCCATCATGGGAACTCGCATCCGCACCCCGGCAATTTCTGTTTCAAATTCCCGTTCATATTCACCGTTATAATGGGCGACATCGGTGGAAGTTCCGCCCATATCAAAGCTAATTATTTTCTCAAAACCTGCCCTTAAACTGGTTTGAACTGCCCCAACAATTCCTCCGGCAGGGCCAGAAAGAATGCTATCTTTTCCTTGAAAATTTCGGGCATCGGTTAAGCCACCATTAGACTGCATAAATAATAATGAAACAGATTCATCGCCACTATTTAACTGACTGTAAACTTGTTCAACATAGCGACGTAAAATAGGAGAAAGATAGGCATCAACAACGGTTGTATCTCCCCGACTAATCAGTTTCATTAACGGGCTGACTTTGTGAGAGACGGAGATTTGAGAAAAGCCGATTTTTTGAGCCAGTTCAGCAATTTCTTGTTCGTGTTTGGGGTAACGATAGCCGTGCATTAAAACAATAGCACAACTCCGAATTCCGCTATCGTAAACTGCTTGGAGTCGAGGTTTGAGTAATTCAATATTAACAGGTTGTAATTCATTTCCTGAAACATCATAACGTTCATCAACTTCGATCACTTGTTCATAGAGGATTTCGGGTAAAATAATCTCACGAGCAAAAATATTTGGACGATTTTGATAGCCGATTCTGAGTGCATCTTTGAAGCCTTTGGTAATCACTAAAAGAGTGCGGTCGCCTTTACGTTCGAGGAGGGCATTTGTGGCGACAGTGGTTCCCATTTTTACCTCAGAAATGCGGTGGCTAGGAATGGGTTCATCGGGTGATAACTCTAGGATTTCTCGAATTCCTTGAATGGCTGCATCTTGATACCGTTCAGGATTTTCTGAGAGTAATTTATGGGCAATCATTTGGTTAGAAGGAGTACGGGCGACAATATCAGTAAAAGTACCACCCCGATCAATCCAAAATTGAAATTTATCTGTATTTTTAGGATTTGATTGTGTGTTAGTCATCTGGTTTTAACCTCAAAAAAATTGAATTGATTGTCTTCAAGTCTCAAACCGAATGTATAGGCGGTGAGAGTTTATATTGTAGCAAGTTGAACCGGGTAGGGTTAATTTCGATTTCGGGTTTATTTCTGGCGATGATCGGGAGAAGTGGCGATAAAGTTACCGTAGTAGTTGCTAAACTTCCAAAATTTTTTGATGAGATTTAAGGTATGATTGAAAGAGTTCAGGTGTTTTGAGTTAAGGGTGTCCAGATGAAAGTCATAAATAAGCATAATAGTTCCTTTGTTGATCACAAAATAGGGTGTTGGGAAGGTAGATGATCATCACACTTAAATTTGAGTTAACTGTGTTGAGTCTAGGTGAAATTAGCGATAATACTGTTTTTCTATCCAAATTCGCACGTCTTGTTCACAGGTGAATTGTTCATTCTGTCCAGTTTTGGGATCGTAAATATGCCAGATTAAGTCTCCTTTTCGGGTTTTAGTTTGCCAAATTCGAGGTTCTGAGTTGTTGGCTAAAAAATGGATAATGTATTGAAAAGTCTGAGAAAAGGTTTGGCTGAGTTGTGTTTTGATTTTATGGGAATGATCTTGACGCTTAGAACAAGTATCAGAGGGAAAAGCAAGCAAAACTTGAGTTATTTTCATAGAAATTACTCCTCAACAAATTTGAGTTGGAACCCATTTGATTTGGGGTTATTGTTATTTTGCCGAACTTGATGGAAACAAAACAGAGGCAGTTATAATAATTTGTAACCATAACAGTTTTAACTTAAAGCAACTGTTATGCTAGTTAACGCTGAGAACTGTATTGATCAGTATCTTGAGAGCCTCACATTTAACCCCTATGAACCTCAAACCCTTAGAAAAATTAGATCGCACCAACCTCTATGAGCAGGTCGCCTATCGCGTCCAGTCTCTAATAGAAGAAGGTACTCTGCAACCGGGCGATCGCATCCCCTCGGTCAGACGGATGCACAAACAGATGAACGTCAGTATTTCTACGGTATTGGAAGCCTATCGCCTTCTCGAAGATCGAGGTTTAATTGAGGCGCGTCCCCAGTCGGGTTATTTTGTCAAGCAAACGCCGTTGCTGTCCCATCGCGATGAACCAAACCCTTCGGCGCCTCCCCGTCGCATCTATACTGTAGACGCTTCAATTGCTTTGGGGATTAATGTGGCGCTGCGAGATCCAAATATTATCCGTTTAGGGGCTGCGGTTCCTGATCCCCAACTGTTTCCGGTTAAAGCCCTGAACCGTTTAATGGGACAGGTGATGCGTCAATATCCCGAAACTTGTCACGCCTATAACCCACTTCCGGGCTGTGAACCCCTCCGTCACGAAGTCGCCCGTCGTTTGATGGATGCGGGATGTTCCCTGACTCCCGAACAAATTTTAATCACAAATGGTACTACAGAAGCCCTTCATTTGTGTTTGCGGGCGGTGACTAAACCGGGAGATACAGTGGCGATTGAATCTCCTTGTTATTATGGTTTATTAGAAATTTTGGAATCGTTGCATTTGCGAGCATTAGAACTTCCGACTCATCCGCGAGATGGGTTAATTCTTGAAGAATTAGAAACAGCATTAAAACAGGGAAATATTGCGGCTTGTACTGTTGTTTCTAATTTTAGTAATCCTCTGGGGTGTTGTATGAGTGATTCTCATAAAAAACAACTACTAGAAATTTTAGAACGGTATGATATTCCTCTGATTGAAGATGATATTTATGGAGATTTAAAATTTGACGGCAATCGTCCGAAGGCGATTAAAGCTTATGATCGCAAGGGTTTAGTCATGTATTGTGCTTCTTGTAGCAAAACACTCTCTGCGGGTTTGCGCGTCGGTTGGACGGTTCCCGGTCGTTATCAAACAAAAGTTGAACAGCTAAAATTGATTACGAATATTAACACGGCAGCAGCAAATCAGCTTACAATTGCGAGTTTTTTAGCCAATGGGGGATATGATCGCCACCTCCGACAATTACGACGGGCTTATCAAGAACAAGTCATCCGAATGACACAAGCGATTTATGAATATTTTCCTGATGAAACCAAAGTTACTCGACCCAAGGGTGGTTATGTTTTGTGGGTCGAAATTCCCTCAAATTTTGATTCAATGATGCTCTACCATCAAGCACTTCAAGACAATATTAGTATTGCACCCGGTTCAATATTTTCGGTATCGGGAAGTTATCAAAACTGCTTTCGTCTCAATTGCGGAATTCCCTGGTCAGATCAACTCGAACAAGCCCTAAAAACGTTAGGTGTTCTAATTCATCAGCAGTTATAGAATAGACTTTTAATTCTACTCCTAAAAAATTCAGTAAATTCGCTGAAAGTTATCAAGTCTCTACTTCTACAATCCACGGATTAGCACGACACAACTTTTAACTCAACCGATCTCTTTCATAAAATGTTCAAGTTGATTATGGTAATTTTTTAGGCTAGATGTTATCTTTATAAGAACTAGCTAGAATAGAATAGAAGCTCTAAAATGGATAAATATCAGCAAATGAGGAAAAGCACTATTAATTTGACAAAAATTAAATTCATCCTTGAGGACGATTCAGAATGATAGAACTTAAAAGTACAATGCCATCACAACACAAAGAGCTGCCTAAGTGTTCTACGGGTATCAATGGATTAGACGAAATTACCTTAGGTGGACTTCCAAAAGGACGGCCAACTCTCGTCTGTGGTACAGCAGGTTGTGGTAAAACTCTATTGGCAATGGAGTTTTTAGTGCGGGGTGCAGTTCAATACAATGAACCGGGTGTATTTATAGCGTTTGAAGAAACAGCCGAAGAATTGACTGAAAATGTTGCCTCTCTCGGTTGGGATTTAAAACAACTAACTGCCGAAAATAAAATCAGTATTGATTATGTTCATATTGACCCCGAAGAAATTGAAGAAGTCGGCGAATATAATTTAGAAGCCTTATTTATCCGCTTAGGTTGTGCCATTGATCAGATCGGCGCTAAACGAGTTGTTCTTGATACGATTGAAGTGTTGTTTGCCGGACTTTCTAATACTGCAATCATCAGAGCGGAATTACGGCGATTATTTCGCTGGCTCAAAACCAAAGGAGTCACCGCCATTATTACCGCAGAACGGGGCGATAATAGTCTCACCCGAAACGGTATCGAAGAATATGTTTCTGATTGCGTAATCAGACTCGATCAACGCATCCAAGAAGAAGTCTCAACTCGTCGTTTACAAATTATCAAATATCGGGGTTCTTATCACGGAAGCAATGAATATCCGTTTCTGATTAATGAAAATGGGATTTCGGTTTTACCGATTACTTCTGTGGGTTTAGAACATGAGGTTTCTAATGAACGAATTTCCAGCGGAATTTCTCGGTTGGATGCCATGCTCGGAGGGGAAGGCTACTATCGAGGCAGCAGTGTTTTAATCACAGGCACCGCCGGAACTGGAAAAACCACTCTCGCCGCCCATTTTGCTCAAGCCGTATGTCAGCGGGGAGAACACTGTCTGTATCTGGCTTTTGAAGAAGCCCCAAACCAGATTATCCGTAACCAACGTTCTGTCGGGGTGGATTTAGAGCCTTTTGTCGAACAAGGATTACTACGATTTAAGGCTGAACGCCCCACAGCTACGGGTTTAGAGTTGCATTTGGTGACATTGTACCGTCTGATTGATGAAGTCAAGCCTAGCGTCGTGATTATTGATCCAATGAGTAATCTGACAATGAGCGGAACATTAACACAAGCGAAAGCTTTTTTATTCCGTTTAATTGACTTTTTCAAGAGTAAACAAATCACGGTTTTATTGACCAATTTAATATCCGGTAGCAATATCATTGAGTATACTGAAATTGGCATTTCATCCTTGATGGATACTTGGTTAGAAGTGCGAATGACAGAAACGAATGGTGAACGGAATCGTCTATTGTATGTATTGAAATCTCGGGGGATGGAACATTCAAATCAAATGCGAGAAATGCTGTTAACAAAGCAGGGGATTAAACTGAGTGATGTGTATTTAGGTCAAGGTCAGGTGTTTACGGGAACGGCTCGCACAATTCAAGAAGCTCAAGAAAAAGCAAATGGATTAGCTCGTCAGCAGGAGTTTGAACGTAAACAGAGACAGCTAGAATGTAAACAAGCGATCGTGCAATCACAAATTGATGCTCTACAAGCTCAAATCGATACGGAAAAAGAAGAACTAGAGTTGATGATTCAGTCTGAACAACGCTCTCAGGACATCTTGCATCAAAATCGAATAATAATGGCTAAAATGCGTCAAGCTGATGAAAATATTACTTCAGAAAACTAAGCGTTAATCTGTATCAAAGATTGTTGATTTGGTTTGCTTTATCCTTAACCTAATGTCTAACAAAATTTATGGAGAACTTAGTGGAATATTCTGAACAGTTTGAAGCATTAGATCCCAATTCTATTTGGGAATTAAAACTCTATGTCGCTGGACATACAACTCGCTCAATTAGAGCATTTGAAAATCTCACCCAAGTTTGTGAGGAGTATTTAAAGAATCAATATACAATTGAAGTGATTGATTTGTTAAAAAATCCTCACCTGGCTAAACAAGATCAAATTATTGCTTTACCCACTTTAGTTAGAAAACTCCCGACACCTATCAAGAAAGTAATTGGAGATTTGTCTAATCAAGAAAAGATTGTAGTTTGGTTAGAAATCAATAAAGTTTCGACCAATGCTCAATAACTAAAGAGTCGTGAAAGAGATGATTAAGTTATGAAAGAAAAGTCGATTGAAAACTCAACTGAAGTCTTTGAGAAAGTTTTACAAGAAAAAAAAGAAGTACATTACACTTTGCATTTGTATATTGCGGGAACAGCCTTACAGTCTATTGTCGCCCTCAAAAATCTTCAAAAGATTTGTGATGAATATCTAGCGGGACGACACGAACTAGAAGTGATCGATATTTACGAACACCCTGAACGATTACAAGCTGAAAATATTGTTGCTATTCCCACACTGATTAAAGTTTTTCCAGAACCGTCTCAACGGATTATTGGGAATTTTTCAGACAAACAAAAGGTTCTAACTGCATTAGGTTTGATGTGAAGTTAGGTTTTAAATAAGAGAACTTAAAGATGTTCAGAGCGTAATTTTTTAAACACCTGATACATCTGTTTTGCTAATTTTTGGGGATTCCACAAAGCGGCTAAGTTTTCCGGTTTTTTGGAGTCAATTAAATGTTCTCGAATTTGAGTTCTCAAAGCAGTATCCGTTCCTAATTTTATCCCAAGTTCCGTATATTCTTCCCAACTCCAAGCCACACCCACATCCAAGTTAACGGCTTGTAAAAACGCATAACCCATGCGAGAGAGATACTGTTCACCTGCTCTTGTTAAAATCGGTAAATTTGACCACAAGGCTTCTAGATTATGTGTTCCGCCATTGTAAGGATAGGAATCTAATAAAACATCAACAACTTGATAAATGGCTCGGTGTTCTTCTTCGGTTTTCGTTAATCCAATAAACAAAATTCGATTAAAATCAACACCTTGTTCTTCACAGGATTGACGATACATTTCCCGAATTAAAAGATGATCTCCTTGACCTTTTCTAATCATTAAACTCTCAGGTACAGCTTTAAGGATTTTGACTTGCGCTTCGATCATTTCAAAGTTTGTTTTTCGACCGGGAGCAACACATAGATAAACTAATTTATCCGATTCTATTTTAAGCTGTTTTCTAATTAAATTGCGATTAACTTGATGACTTGCTAATCCTGAAATCGCTACAGAAGTTTCGGGTAAACGAATTAATTGTTCACGATAATATTGTTCTCGTCCGCTCGGATGAGTGTTCCAATCACAGAGAAAATAATGCTTGTCCGTGATATAAGGCGCATCAAAACCGAGCCAAGTCAAACAAACGGGAGCAGGTGAATAATTTAAAATCTGGACATTAGCAGGAACGGTGACTGAATCTAAATCAATTAAAATATCAATTTGATCTTGTAAAATTTCTTGGGCTAATTCTTCAGCTGATGCAAAACCATTCGGATAGGATTTTGGCCAGTAAAACTTCTGAGCGATTTCTTCAAACTTTTGGGTGACTTCATCAGCTTGTAATCGTCCAGTTACATACAGATGAATGTTCGGTGTAATGGCAGATAATTCTCGAATTAAAGCTTCACTGCACCAACCCACAGAATGACGGCGAAAGTGTTTGGAAATAAAACCAATTTTTAAAGCATTCGGTGATGAGTTTGGTGATAAACTTGGTGAATTGTTAACAACTTTTAACGGTTTCAGCACTCGTCTTTGATAATATTCAGCCGCAATCTGTTTATAAAAATGAGTATTTTCGACTAGAGCATCTCGGACATGAGACACAATAAAAATCAAAATTTCATACAACAAATTTACTTCAAACAGAGATAAGCTTTTGATTCGTTCATTGCAAATTTTTTCTAGTTCTACAAGTTTAGTTACGGCTTCTTGATAAGCACCTGATTGAGTATAAGCAAAGATATAAGCAATCGCAGATAAAACCGGAACTTTTTCACCGCATTGTTGACAGTATTGATCAGCCGCTTTTCTCGCTTTTGTCAGATTTGTTGAATGACTAAGAAGATCACATAATTGCTGATGAGCTTCAATATAGTCAGGGTTGAGTTCAATTGATTTTTCTAAATTAGCAATAGCAACTTGGGGTTGATCTTGCTTTTGAATATGGGCTAAACGACAGTATATTTCTGCCCAGTCTTGCTTGATCTCGATTGCTTTTTCATAGTTTTCAATCGCTTGTTTGACTTGACCCATATTCGCATAAATATTTCCTAAACTCGCATAAGCTTCTGGAATATCAGGCTTAATTTTGAGCAAGTTTTGATAACAGTTAATCGCTTCTTGATGGTGATTGAGTTTCACTAAAGCAAAGCCCAGGTTGAGATATAAATCTGGATTTTGAGGATTGAGTTTAATTCCAGCTTGAAAGGTTTTGATTGCAGCTTCATATTGTTTTTGTTCAGAATAGAGACACCCTAAATTCAAATAGGCTTCAACTTCACTGGGTTGAATTTCTAGGGCTTTTTGATAGGAGGAAATAGCTTCTGTAAATTGTTTCTGATGCGTGAGAAGATTTCCGAGTTCAATGTGTAGTTTTGCACCGCTCAAGTTTGGCTGAATTTCTAAGGCTGTTTTCCAACTTTTAATCGTTTCTTCAAATCTTCCTAATCGTTGAAAAATCTTTCCTAAATTCCAATGGACAACGGCAAAATTAGGTTGTTGTTTTAAGGCTTGTTGATAATCAGCAATTGCCTTGTCTATTTGATTGAGTTTAGCATACATTGTTCCCCGACTTCCATAGATTTCGGCAAGGTTTGGCTGAAGTTCTAATGCTTGAGAATAGGCGCGAATTGCTGCTTCGAGTTTTCCTTGAAAGTGAAGTGCATTTCCCAGGATAACGTAGGCGTGATAAAATTTAGGTTGTATTTTTAAGGCTTGCTGACAAATTGCGATCGCTTGTTCAAATTTACCTTGATCAACACAGAATTTAGCCTGGGTTTGATAGGCTTTAAGTTCATTATATTTTGTTTCTAACGGACTAAAATTTTTTGAATTTTCAACAAAAATTGCATCAGTTTGAGAATAATTTATTGGAGAGTGCTGTTCAGTTTCTATTGCTTCTGTTAGCGGACTCAGTAAATCAACTCCGCCTTCTTCAAATCCTTCACTAGAGTCAGAAACCAAGCTTAAATCTGTGAGATTATTGGCTTGAGTTAATTGACGGAGTGCGACAATCGCTTCTGAACAATCAGATTGTAATCTGAGAATCGTTTGATAATAAGATATCGCTTGTATCGTTTCACCTTTAACGACTAAAACAGAAGCAAGCTTTAAGTAAAATTTAACTTGATTGGGTTGCAGTTCAATGGCTTTTTGATAACAAGAAATCGCTTGTTCAAGTTGGTCAGTTTGAGAAAAAGCATTACCGAGCATCCAATAAATGACAGCAGAATTAGAGTCTAAATTAATAGCTTTTTGATAACACTGAATCGCTTCAAAAAAACGGTGTAAATGATAATACATACTGCCCAAATTAGCTTGGGCTTCTGTGAATTCGGGTTGTACATCTAACGCTTGTGTATAAGCCCAGATTGCAAGTTCTATCTGATTTTGTTGTTGTAAAACATTTCCCAAGCTGAGATAAGCGATCGCAAAATCTGGCTTGAGATTAACGGCTGTTTGAATCGCTTTTATCCCTGCTTCTAGCTGTCCATTCATAACCAAAACTTCTGCAAGTTTTTGATAAATTTCTGCTTGGTGTGGGGCCATTTGTAGGGCTTGTTGATAAGATCCGATCGCCGATCCCCATTTCCCTGCTTCTTGAAACTTAATTCCGGTTTTAAAATAAGTCTCAACTGATTCAAATTTCATAATAAACTCCTTGATTTAACCGTTGTCTATTTAAAATTAAAATTTGATTTGCTCTGTTTTAATGATTATGGTACTATACCTCTAAGCTTATCAAAATATTGTATTCACGTGTGATCGGCTTGCTATTGATTTGGCGATCTTCTCACCGAACAGTTTCAATCAGCCGAGTGAAGCCAATTCTTAGATGATTTGTAAATTGGATACTATCATGTTTATAATTTACCTTCAAACTAACAATTTAAACCAATCTACTATTCTAGAATGCCCTTAACGCGCTACAGTAAATAGGGGGTAATTAAAAATTTAATTGCCGATTGTCCAAAAATCATCCTAAATTGAGGAGTCTTCAACATGAGCGAACAAGATCCCGTTAAATTAATGAAACAGCAAGTCGGAAAAGCCGCAGCCGATCGCGTCAAGTCCGGTTCAATTGTGGGTTTGGGTACGGGTTCAACCACAGCCTACACCCTTCAGTATTTAGGAGAACGTCTTCAAAGTGGAGAACTCAAAGATATTAAGGGCGTTCCCACCTCATTTCAATCCTCTGTACTCGCTAAACAATATGGTATTCCCCTCGTAACATTAGATGAAATTGATCACATGGATATTGCCATTGATGGCGCCGATGAAGTTGATCCCAATAAGAATCTAATTAAAGGTGGAGGTGCCGCACATACTCGTGAAAAAATTGTTGATAGTTTAGCCGATCAATTGATCGTCGTTGTTGATAGTTCTAAACTCGTTGATAAACTTGGATCAACCTTTTTACTCCCCGTAGAAGTAATCCCTTTAGCGATTACTCCAGTGATGAACAAAATCGAAAAATTAGGCGGAAAACCAACCCTTCGCATGGGTGTTAAAAAAGCAGGGCCAGTGATTACCGATCAAGGAAATATGGTGATTGATGTCAAATTTGACTCCATTGATAACCCCGCAGAATTAGAAAAAACCCTTAATAATATTCCCGGTGTTTTAGAAAATGGTTTATTTGTGGGTGTTGCTGACGTGATCTTGGTCGGAGAAATCAAAGACGGAAAACCCTTAATCCGCGAAATTTCTTAAGTTTTCTCACCCCTTCGGAGGCGTTCAGGCAGAACGTCTCTATTTTGATTAAAATAGAATAGATAAACCGGGAAGTTGTAGTTGTTAGTCCTCTCATCAATATGATGTATTATAGACGATTTGGACGTACAGAATTGCCCATGCCTGTATTCTCTTGTGGAGGAATGCGGTATCAGCATAAATGGCAAGATATTCCAGCCCATAAAATTCCAATCGAGAATCAAAAAAATCTAGAAGCGACCATTCGCCGTTCTTTTGAATGTGGGATTAATCACATAGAAACAGCCCGAGGATATGGGACTTCAGAAATGCAGCTTGGGCAAGTTTTACCGAAATTTCCCCGTGAACAATTGATCATTCAAACTAAAGTTTCTCCCTCTAAAGATCCTAAAGAATTTCGCCGTAAATTTCACCAGTCTTTAGCTTTTTTGCAATTGGATTATGTTGATTTATTGGGGATTCATGGTATCAATAATCCAGAAACATTCGACTGGGCTATTAGACCCGGTGGTTGTCTTGATGAAGCCCGAAAATTTCAAGATCAAGGCAAAGTAAGGTTTATTGGTTTCTCAACTCACGGCCCAACGGATGTGATTACAAAAACCATAGAAACCGATCAATTTGATTACGTGAATCTGCATTGGTATTATATCAATCAGTTAAATTGGCCGGCAATTGAAGCCGCAACTCGCCATGATATGGGGGTATTTATTATTAGTCCCTCAGACAAAGGGGGAAGACTTTATGATCCCCCTAAAAAATTAGTTGAACTGTGTTCTCCCCTCAGTCCAATAGTATTTAATGACTTATTTTGTTTAAGTCATCCAGAAGTACATACTTTGAGTTTAGGGGCTTCTAAACCCAGTGATTTTGATGAACATTTAAAAACTATTGAACTTTACTATCGTTATGATGAAATCTTACCCCCAATTTTAGAACGTTTAGAACAAGAGGCAATCTCATCATTAGGAAAAGATTGGTTTACCACCTGGCAAATTGGCTTACCCAATCCTGAAAAGACACCCAACAATATTAACATTCCGGTGATTTTATGGTTGCGAAATTTAGCAATTGCCTATGATCTGGTGGAGTATGGAAAAATGCGGTATAATCTATTAGGAAATGGGGGTCATTGGTTTCCGGGACAAAAAGCCGATAATCTTGAACAAATTGACCTGAGTGAATGTTTAGCCAATAGTCCCAATGCTGACAAAATTCCGACTTTTTTAGCAGAAGCCGATCAGATGTTAGGAGGAGGAGAAGTTAAGCGGTTATCTCAAAGTTAAACTTGTATTTAAGCTGTTGTCCAGTTTAAATACATAGCAGTTGACTTCAACACTATCGGATAATCTAAATAGAAAAAAGGTAATCGCTGCCTTGTTTGTTCAGGTGTTCGACAGCAAAACCAGAGGTTAACTTTCTCATCGACAAACCTAACCCGCCAAAATTAGAAAGAACAGGGTTAAGCGAATTATTGCAGCTTTCAACATTGCATTAGGGGAGATGAAGAAAGTCCCCCAGAAATACCCCCATTATTGGGGGTCACGGGGGCGGGGAATTTAGGGGGATAAAATCAGAAGGATACAATTGAGGGAAAAGTTAATTAATCCTCAAATTGCAACAAATTCCCCAGTTGACTCTCATCAAACACCTTTTTCGGACGCATAATTAAAATCAATTGTCCGAACAACGATAATTCTGGATATTCTTCAAACCACTGTAATTCTAGTTGGTTATTCTGTTCGATCAAAAAATAACGATCTGCTTCCCAATTCCGTTGTGAACGATCAATCACCACTAAAACCGGTTCAATTTTTCCCGGTAAAGGACTCGGTAAAGTGTCGCTTTTACCAATAATCACAACCGGATCTTCTGCCTTTGTAATCACCTGCCAACCCGGAAGCGGTATCCACACCCCCGAACCCGAAAATTTAACCATCCGAAACGGTTCAGATTCATCCGTAATTGGCACCGCTTTTAAATCCTCTACAGTTAGGGGAAATTCACCAACAACAGGAAGAATACGGGGTAAATCTTCATCCGATTCTAAGCGATAAACAGGTAAACGAGGGGCGGGGCGACTTGAAACAACTGAAAAATCTGTTAATAGTTTTTCAATTTGTTCTCGGGCTTGCGAAGAATGGGCAAACCTTAGCCCTTTGGCAATTAACCGTGATCGTTGTTGGAGATCGCTATGTTGTCGGGCGGCTTTCCAACATTGGTAAGCGATCGCATCCCCCGGATGTCGGGTAAACCCCTCTGGTAAATTGCTAACCCGAGAGAGATCTTTGATCGCCTTAGTCAGATCCTTGGCTTCGTCAGCATCAATCTTTTGAGATAAACTAAACTCAGCCGCCTCTAGACGTTGGGGTTGGGTGAGTATGCGAAACTCATAGAGAATATCACTTCCTTTTTGCTGAAAATGCGATCGCACCCCTTCAGAGGCGCCACCTGTGACCAAAGAGGTGTAAACTTGAGAAGCGACAATCACCAGATTTTGCTGAATCGGTTCAAATCCGGTTTCTTCAAACAATTTTTGGGAGTTGTAGCCCGATTTTTGTAGTGTCGCACAGGCTTGTCCCCAGTCTACCCAAGTTCCTTCTTTACGACGGAGTAATTGTACCAATTCTTCTACATTCCCGATCTCGTTAGAGGGTTGGGAGTTGGGGTTCGGGTTGTCTTGCGGTGTTCCAGTCATAACGTTCAAAATCCAGTTTGAGTTTACCCTACACTCTAATTTGTGATTCAATATTTAAGTGAAAGGTAACGGAGTGATTGAAGTTGAGTTAAAATCCGGTCAGATTACTCATACTTTATTTAGTTTACCGGAAAAGGGAAACTTCAGCCAATCGGAAATGCTTTAATTTTTTGAAGTTTTCTCCGTCGGAAATTCTGACTCCTGTACTGAATGTTTTTTGGGCTTTTCGTCGAAAAACTGTTCGACTCAACCTCTTGATTATTTTATGGCGCTAATGAATTCTAAAGTCTTAATCAAAGAAATCTATAAAAAAGTTCCGATGTACCGTTTATTTAATCGTTTATGGGTTCATCCCCATCAGATTAAAGGATATGGAGTCGCCGATATTGAATGTGATTATCCACAATGGGGGCCAGGGGAAGATTATCAACAGTGGTTTGATGAAAAAATGGACACCTTTCAAGTGCAAACTTTCTCACCTGAAAATACTCAAAATCCACAAAATTCTATTGAGTTGGTGAGAGTTTTGATTTTACTTTGTGATCCCGTCGTTGAAATGAATTTTTTACGATATGTTGATCCGGCTTTAGATTCAACCGATCAATTTTTTGTACCGATGCGGGTAGCAACTGAATCTTCATTAAAAGCGTTAGAACCCTCCGAAGGAATAGAACTTCATGTTGTTGCGGAAAAAACAAACACCGGAATTCTTTATCCTGATGAAATTTTAGCGGAAATTAACGAGACGCAGTGGACAATGACTTGGGAATAATTTCTGATCTAAAATGAGGAAATTGGCTAAAGTCTAACGATCAACCTACCAACACCAAGTTTCAAAAATAATATTATGGTAAACTTACTCCTAGAGCAACTATTAGGACAGGCAACTCAAAAAGTCGATGCGGCTGAGGTTTATTTTCTCTCCTCTGAAGATACACCGATTGAGTTTGAAAATAATCGCCTCAAATCCCTACAAACCAAAGCAAAACAAGGCGTCGCTTTACGAGTGATTCATAATGGTAAATTAGGATTTGCTAGTTCAACTGATTTAACCCGACTCGATGATCTGATCGATGCAGCCATTCAAACCGCAGAAATTGGTGATCCGGTAGAATTTGAATTTGCAGCAAATTATCATCATTCTCGCCCCAAAACATCCTACACTCCCCCCACAACTCAAGAACTTGTAGAATTGGGTCACTCGTTAATCGATAAAATTCATCACTACAATTCAGAAATTCTGGTCAATGTTGACTTTCATGTTCGCACTCAAGTTGTACAAATTGCCACCAGCCAAGATGTTTTTGCCGAACAATCTAGTCAAATTTTAAGCGGAAGTTTGGGCGGAAATCTGGTTCGCGGTGAAGATTTTCTCGAAATTTACACCTATGATATTGCCCGAGATCGGTTAATTGAAAGCGATCGCCTAGTCGAAGATTTGATTCAAAAATACCGTCTCGCCGAACAAAAAGCAACTATTTCTAGTGGTTCTTTTCCGGTATTATTTACTCCCAGGGCGGTGGCGATGGTGTTAGGGCGTTTATTCAAAACAGTATTATCCGGTCAAACGGTGGTGCAGAAATCTTCGCCCCTCAGTGATAAACTGGGTCAAACCCTATTTGATCCTCGCTTTAGTTTATCAGAAGATCCTCAGTTTGGGCCGGGGGCTTGTGACTTTGATGACGAAGGAACTCCGACAACTTCTAAAACTTTAATTGACAACGGCACCGTTCAAGGGTTTTACTGGGATAGAAAGTGGGCAGTTCGTGGTCAAGTTCAACCCACAGGAAATGGTTTTCGCGGTGGATTATCCCGTCCGGGGCCTTCTTTAGTGAATGTTTGTATCGCCCCAGGAAGCACTTCTACAGACGATTTAATTGCCAGTATGGACGAAGGATTAATTATCGATCAAGTGTTGGGGGCGGGTCAGTCTAACCAACTCGCGGGAGAATTTTCAGTGAATTTGGATTTGGGTTATAAAGTCGAAAACGGTAAAATTGTCGGCCGGTTAAAGAATACAATGGTAGCAGGTAATATTTTTGAAGCGTTTAAACAGTTAGGAGATTTAAGCGATCGCCCGGAATGGTTAGGGGGAAGTTCTTATGTTCCCAGTATGTTGTTTAATCAGTTGGGAGTCGCCGCCCGGAAATAAATTGGGTATTAAAACCGTTCAAAGATTGCCATAAACTGTCTAAGTTGAGAGTTAATTAAGAGTTTAATTATGAAAACGATCCGAACGCTATTCATCGTTTTTCTAACCTGTTTGTTATTAACCGGGTGTGTTCAATACGATGTTGGGATAGAATTTGATAGCCAAACTCACGGAACCATTCAGCAAACAATCCAGCTATCAGAACGGTTAACAGGTTTTAGTCGGGATGCTGTTAATGAGTGGGTACGCAGTCTGAAACGACGGGTTAGAGGGGTTCAGGGACGAACACAGCGAGTCTCAGATCGAGAAATTTTAGTGACAATTCCGTTTAATAATGGGGCGGATTTAGAAGAAAAGTTTGAACAGTTTTTTAATCCGATTAATCCAGATCAAAAGAGAAAGTTCAAAGATCAACTTGAAGATAATTTACCTCAATTTTCATCGAACTTAGATCTAACGCAAAATAATTTTATCTTTGTTTTGCGAAATCATTTAAGTTTAGAATTAGATTTGCGATCACTAGCCTTACTGACAACCCAAAAACAGGTTTTAATGGGTTCGGGAGAATTGCTAGAATTACAGTTTAGTTTAAATACCCCTTGGGGTGCGAAACTCATAGAACCTGATGGCATAAACCCAGACTCCCCTAAACCCCTAGCTGTAACTTCTAAACAAAATGGTAAACTGGTTTGGACACTAAAACCCGGTGAAGTTAATCAATTAGAAGCCCTGTTTTGGATACCCAGTCCAGTCGGAATTGGGGCGGTTGTCATTGTTTTATTGACCTATTTCGGTTATACTCTCAAATATACGCTGTTACCTAAAATGAGGATTCGCCAAAAAACAGCCCAAGCAGAAGTTTAACCCGAGTCGCAAAACTACACCGTAAAAAATCTGTAGGGACGCAAGGCTTGCATCCGAAAAGCGTCTAAATTCCGAAAAATTAAGAAATATAAAATATCAAAAAAAGATTAAACCCTTTTTAACGATTCTCCGTTAGATTGTAGAATATATAGCAAAAACCAGCTTATATTTACAATGGCCCATGATCAAAACCTTATTCCCCCTCAATCTTTGATTGTTTCTTGTCAGGCGCCGGTTGACTCTCCCTTACATGATCCGATGATTATTGCAGCGATGTCAAAAGCGGCGATTAATCAAGGCGCCGTCGGAGTTCGAGTTGATACACCAGATCAGATCTAAAGCCGTGCGAAAATGGATAACACAGCCGATTATTGGACTGTGGAAACAACAAATTCCCGGTTTTGAAGTTTATATCACCCCTCGGTTTGCAGATGCCATGGCGATCGCTGAGGCGGGGGCTGATATTATTGCTATAGATGCGACCTTACGAAATCGTCCCAACGGAGAAACAATAAACACCCTGATTCCTCAAATTCAGCAAGAATTAGGTAAACAGGTTATGGCAGATGTAGACACACTAGAAGTCGCTATAGCAGCCGTTAAAGCGGGTGCAGATTTTGTCGGGACAACACTTTATGGTTATACAAAAGACACAGAAAATTATACTCCTCCCGGCTTTGAATTGCTAGAAAAGATGGTCAAAAAACTAGAAGTTCCGGTGATTTGTGAAGGCGGAATTTCTTCACCTCAACACGCCCAAAAAGCGATTGAATTAGGGGCTTATGCCGTTGTTGTCGGAACTGCAATTACAGGAATAGATATTCAAGTAAAAAATTATCAAACGGCTTTAATGGAGGTGAAAACATTCGGATCATAAATAGAGAAATATCAGATTAAAAATACAACATTTTTTGAGGAACTTCCAAGCAAAATTAAACGTCTTTAGCAATAGGGAATCACTCCAGAAAAAATAAAAAGGGTAGATGAATTAAAACGATCTAAATATCCGCTTTAATTCCCCTCTCATCCGATTGATAATCTAGAACCCCTTGTCTTGCCTATCTACTTTCAGAACAGCATCGCTAAACATCAGAACAATAGTTCTATAGCTTCATTCAAATCCCAAATCAAGGGTGAGAAAATTGGTTGATCTTTATCTGTATTGACTCCCACCAGTTTAACGTATTTAAAATTGGGAATTCCTTTAAGAATTTTACTGAAAAGATACCGATACTCCTTGCTTTTTACGGGATCACCTTCTAGATCATTGATCATCTTATCCGGATTTTGACCTCCCTTCATCGGGAATAAGAAATAATACACTAATGTAATTCCTATGACTAGCGAAACCTTATTTGACTATCAACCCAAATATGTAACCACTGCCCCAGAGGTACATCATTCAACCGTTAGACGTTCTCGTTTCCACAAAGGGATTATTCTACTATTAGTCATTAGTGGTTTAATGAGTGTCTATGCAATTCAACTGGCGAAACTTCAAATTATTCAAGGAGAATATAATCGACTTTGGGCAGAAACTAATCGTCTACGTCTGGCACCCGTTCCCGCTAAACGGGGTGAAATTGTTGACCGCAAAGGAGAAGTTCTTGCTACCAGTCGTTTATCCCGTTCCGTTTATTTGTGGCCCCAAGAACAATCTCCCGAACAATGGCAAAAAACCACCAAACAGTTAAGCGGAATTCTCAAAATTTCCGAAACCAAAATTATAGAACAACTCGAAAAAGCCGGATATCGTTCTCGGCTTCCCGTGCGAATTTATCAAGATATTAATCCTTCAATGTTCGTCGCCCTAGCAGAAGAAATGGGCAAATCAAGAGGGATTGAAATTCGGGGAGAATCCAGACGCTATTATCCCCATAACACCCTAGCCTCCCATCTTTTAGGATATATTGGAGAAGCCACCCTTGAAGAATTGGAGGCAAATCCCGATTATCCAATGGGAATGATTGTCGGAAAAACAGGCATAGAAAATAAAGCTAATTCTGAGTTAGAAGGGGTTTGGGGAAATCGTTTAGTCGAAGTCGATGCCAAAGGAAATGAAATTCAAGAATTAGGCTTACAATCACCCGTTTCAGGAAAGCCAGTTGAATTGACTCTCGACTATAAATTACAGAAAATAGCCGAGGAAAAATTAGGCGACCGACGGGGGGCAGCCGTGGCAATTGATGTCAGAACTGGGGCGATTTTAGTTATGGCAAACAGTCCCAGTTTTAACCCCAATTTCTTTACTCGTCAGTTAACAGCAAAAGAATGGAACCGACTACAAGGGGCAGAAAATCCACTTCTCAATCGCGCCATGCAAGGGTATCCGCCCGGAAGTACCTTTAAAGTTGTCACCGCCACGGCCGGGATAGAGTCGGGTAAGTTTAAACCCAATTCTAAATTGATGACTTCGGCATCTATTACGGTGGGGAATACTTCTTTCCACGAATACAATGATGCGGGTTATGGAGTGATTGGATTTCAAAAGGCATTAACCGTTAGTAGTAACACCTTTTTCTATCAAGTGGGGATGAAAGCAGGCCCCGAACAAATTTCTAAATGGGGTCGAGAATTGGGGATTGGCGGTTCAATTAATTTGGATATTTTAGGACTTGATAGTGGAAATCACGGTCAAATTCCCACCCCTGCTGAAAAGGAAAAAAACTATGGTGAACCCTGGTATGTTGGGGATACGGTTTCGATGTCTATTGGTCAAGGGTTAGTGTTAGTAACTCCCTTAGAATTGGCAGTGATGACTTCTACAGTTGCCAACGGGGGATGGCGAGTTCAACCTCATTTATTGGCTTCTCAAACGAATACACCGGAAACTGAACGAGTGAAAACCTCGATTTCTCCGGCTACATTAAATGTGATTCGTCAGGGGTTAATTTCTGTGGTTAAAGAAGGAACCGGACGCCGTTTAAATGACGGTTCTATTCCTTTGACTGGCGGGAAAACAGGGACGGTAGAAATCCCCGGAAAACCGGATAATTCTATGTATATTGCGTTTGGGCCAGCAGATAAACCGGAAATTGCGATCGCCGTTGCCGTCGAAGCGGGGGGTTATGGTTCAGTGTCAGCCGCACCCATTGCCCACGAGATTTTTAAAGCCTATTTCGGGCCGCCCAAACCCAAACCCGCAGCCCAGAAAAAATAGAAAAAATAAACGTTATTCAACGAGAATACCTAGAAATAGTTTCTGAAGCCCGGATAACAAATGCTCAACTTAACTGTTGGGCTTTTTCCCATTTTATAGATCGTAATTCTGACAAGTTAATAGCAATTTTTCACGCACCCGTTGACGGATATTTTCTGGAGAAATAATCTGACAATCTTCCCAATACGGTGCAATTTCTCGAAGAAACCAAAAACTGCTAAAAATATTTCTAACCACTTTTCTTGTTGAGGGTTGACCTTCAATTTCACTGACAAAAGTATCATCCAGTTTACGTTGGTAACTAAACGCCAATCCTCGATAGACTTGAAACTCAACAGCTAACCGTTCTAAGTCAGGTATCCAAACTTTATCGATAGAAATGACTGCTGCATCTTGAATCCGATCTAATCGTAATGACCAATTATGCCGCAGTTCTTCAACATCCCGATTTCCCTCGGATTCTGAGCAACGACAGACTAAATATTCGCGTTTTTCAATTGGCATAATCTGGGCGTGTAAAACCGTATAATTCCACTGGCGTTCTGCTGCATCCCGATAGGATAACTGAAAAGGTTGCTGACGGTGAATCAGATTATCTATCTTTTGCCGCCAAGCGGGTTGAGGGTTATTCAGGAAGCGTTCAATTTCTGTCCGAAACGGAATCGTCAGTTCACTGCGATCGCGTAATAACTCCCCAATTGCAACTGCTTCTTCCATTTTTCCGGCATCAATTAATGCTAACCTGGCAGTATCTAAAGCTTTAATCCGTTCGGCTGACCAATTATTATTCGGGGTAATTAGCAGTTTATGGCGGGCGATCGCTTTCAACAGTTTAGAGATATTGGGACGTTCTCCCCAAGTCATCCCATGTTCCAAGGCTAACTGTTCTAATTCAGCCTTCTCTGCTTCTGAAACTGACAACGTGATTGATTGACCTTTACGACTCATATTTGTCCGTGTACTTTTTCTGTATATTGCTTGACTCTCTTTTATTGTGAGGGATATCATAGGCAATATCAACAACTTACGGACACAACTTATGGATAAGTCCGATTACAAAATTATACTCAAACCCGTTTATTCATGTCCGGCGGACGAGACTCCTGAGAATGTCAAGCTTCCCCCAGGTTGGTCTTTAACGTGGCATCAAGTCGAAACTCTCAAAGCAATCCGCGATCGCAATATTGATGTGATTGTGAATACTGCCTTGACCGGAGATGGTAAGAGTTTAGCGGCTTATTTAGAAACACTTTCAACCAATTTTTATGCGATTGGTTTGTATCCTACAAATGAACTATCTCGCGATCAAGAGATACAAATTCAAGGATATATTGAACAATTTCAACCCGAATATGAACCTCGTATTAACCGTTTAAGTAGTGCAGAATTAGAAATTTATGCGGAGAATGAAAACCTGAAAAAATCGGCGGCGATCGCCACCCGTTCAGGTCAATCAGAAATCCTGCTGACCAACCCAGATTTATTTCACTACTTGCATCAGGGTTCGTACCTTATGCCCAAAGACAGCCCCGATAAACTCTGGGGAAAAATAGATAAAGATTTTGATGTCTTTATATTTGATGAATTTCAGGTTTTATCCGCACCTCAAATAGCAAGTGTAATTAACACAATGCTATTAATTAAAAACACCAACCGCAACAAAAAGTTTGTTTTTCTCTCCGCAACTCCAGAATCTCAATTAACTGAAAAATTAATTCTCGCCGGATTTCGGATTAAACAAATTAACCCTTTAGAAAAACAAAAATATCAATTTCCCGATTCAATTGAGGAGTCCAAACAGTTAGAATCTCAAGGATGGCGTCAGATTTTGCGAGAAACTGAACTTAACTTTATTTCCCTAGAATCAACCGCAGGCGCGTCAGAAACTTGGTTAAAAGAAAATAGCGATCGCATTCTCAATCAATTTTTACAGCATCCTGGTAGTAAAGGTGCAATTATTCTCAATTCCATTGCTGCGGTAAAACGGTTAGTTCCCTTTTTCCGTGAATTATTTGAAGCTAAAGGGTTAACTGTTGGGGAAAATACCGGGTTATCTGGAAAAGCCGAAAAAATGCAATCGCTTTCGGCAGATTTAGTATTGGGAACCAGTACAATTGATGTGGGAGTAGACTTTAAAATTAACTTTCTAATTTTTGAATCAGCCGATGCGGGAAACTTCATTCAACGCTTGGGAAGACTAGGACGACATAGCGGTTATCAACGCAAGGTCGAGGAGATTAAATTTAACCAATTTACGGCTTATGCTTTAATCCCGAATTTCCTCGTTGAACGATTATTTTTAGGGGATGAATCTCCCCTAGAACCCAATCAAATTTATGACCGATGTTTTTTCTATAACCAAATTCGAGAAAAGTATCGCCAAATTAACGACTTTCGAGGATATTATCAAAAATGGGGTGCAGTTCAATCGGTGATGTTGTGTTGGAAATTGGGTCATAAAACCATTAAACAGCAATATCAAGGCAGTCAAGAACAATTTAAGCAGGATTGTCAGCAAGTTTTTCAAACCAGTTTGAGGGGAGTTGCAGGAAAAATGAAAGCTTGGGGGGAAGAGTGGCGAGAGAATTTTAATCGCACAACCGGGAATCCAATTGTTGATGAAGCGGCAAGCTTTCGGGGTTCGAGTGCCTTGCAATGTGGGTTATATGATTTAACAGAATCCAATGAAATAGATCGGTTTAAAACCTACGATTTACCCGGAATTTTAAGCAATCTTGAGATTGAAACGATGACAGAAGTTGCGTTTAAAAGATTACGTCAAGAAGTCGTTAACCGGACTCAAATACCAATCCCAAAAGGTAGATTTGAATATTGTTTAGGGTTTATGAAATTGTTGCGTTATCGCGAAGAACGGTTGAACTGGAAATTTACTTATTCAGGTGATTTACAGACGGTTGCAGATTCTTGGGATGTTCAGATATTGAAGGGGATTCAAGTTTGGCAACCCGAAAATTATTGGATTAGTGAAATTAACAAGCGGTTGCAACGAAAGGTATTGGTTTGCTACGTGTTGCGGTTTCCCGTTGCTGAGGTACGGATGCGGTTGCGTCTACCAATGCACTTTCAAATTTATCCGATTAGCGATCGCAACAGTATTCATGGTAGCGCACCCTACGCGATCGCTTTTGGACAGTCGGCTTTATTAATCGATACGTTAGCTGATTGGCTGAAAAGCCAGGGGGGTGAGATATGGATGGCTTAGGGTTTCAATCCCTCATAGGGATTAGATCCACCGTTATCAGCAATCATTGGAAAGGTATGTAGGAGACATTCATAGAGTATGTCATGTTTCAATCCCTATAAGGGATTAAGCATAAATGCTCACCCAGACAGGATCTAGGAGAACAACCTTTCCGATTGGTTTAATTATAGCAGAGTAGAACCTAGATAGTTTATGTTGGTTATGACATACTCAATAAGCATTTCGCTTATAATGAAGTATGTCTCTCTGCGAACCCTGCCAATGTATACCCAGAACCTCGACCTCTTCCTACTGCGTCAGACTTTAGAGCAACTGTGCCACATTGTTGAACTTGAAATCCAGCGCCAGCATAACCTTACTCAAGATAGTCAGCTTTTTGAGCATCAAAATAAATTATCAGAACATGATCATCGACTTAGCAGATTAGAGAAGCACATTCAACAATTGTCTAATTCATTTCAAGATCTACATAACCAGATTCAAGAAGATGAGGAATCAATTGATTTTGTTATCTCTAAAGTTCGAGAGTTAGATCATATAGCTGGTGAAAATGAAGATTTGAGAAGTGAGTTATCGTTTTTTTCTCCAGATTATGAAGATGAGTGACTTGGGAAATATGAGAGATTACAAAATCTATCAAGAATTCACAACCTATTTAGACTCATTAGAGGTGAATAATGGCTAAGAAACGTCAAAAATCAGAACCCGAAGGAAAACAACTCTCTCTGTTTGATCAACCGGAAGTTATCAATACAGAAACCGATGAGGATGATAGCTGGTTAGAAGATGAAGAATTTGGTCTAAACTTTGAACCCTACGATCCGTTCTTTGAACCAGAAACTTCTGAACTTTTAACCTTAAAGTTACTGCGAGAAGCGATTCAGTCTCAAAATCCTGATGATGCAGTGATGGCAGATTTTGCGGAGTATGTTCTCCCAAATTTACTCAGAGTTGCGATTGGAGTAACAGCAAAAGGCGGTAAGTTCTTTGATGAATTGGATGAAAAACGAGAAGCCGAAGGAAAAACCAAAGTTCGCCGAGATAATGCAGGCGATCAATCCTTAAATACTCATCTACTGAATGGTTTATTTCCCGCTAATTTAATCGAACAACGCTTAGAAAAACTGAATACAACCGTTAAACGAGTTGTCGGAGAAAAAGAGAGGCGGTTAGTCATTGCTGGATTTATTCTCCATGACTTTGAAAAATTCCCCGATGCACCAGAAAACTGCCGTCAACTTCCAATAGAAGAACATCGCCAGATTATCACTGATAAAATTAAACAACTGGGGTTAGATTATTTTATCAATCCAGATGATTCAAATGCTTATCAAGACTATATTGATGATTTACTTTGCGTGGCGTATAATGCACAAAGACGTTGGGATACGAACTGGAATTTTTCGGTATTTGGATTAAATCCTCAACTTCGCGATCATCGCACACTGGTTTGTTTATCAGATTTAACTTGTTTAGCAGATTCTCTCGCCTCAATTATTAAACATCCTCAAGATGCTGAAAATACTCGACTAAAAGAGTTAATTCATAGCCTCAGTGATGGTCAACTTCAGTTTACTTATCACAGTATTGCTGAAAATAGAGGCGTACTGACTAACATCGTTAATAACGCTTTAATGGAGGCGCATACAGCATTAAATACAGAGGATAAAACTTATTATCAACCCTTACTTTACTTACCCACAGGTGTTATCTATCTCACGCAAAAAAACTCTCCTAAAATCTCAGCTTCAGACATTCCTCAGCGAGTGATTGATAAAATAAAAAGTTTCTGTTCTCGGCGATTAATTGATAGTCAAATGGGATTTGGTCGAGATGGTAAAGGAATGAAATATGCCGACTATTATGAACAGTTTTTTGATATTGCTGACTTAATGAAGGTCGCATTAAAAGCAACATTACGCATTTTGACCCCGAAAAAAAGTTCTGTTGCTAAAAGTCGCAGTGATAATTTAGTTAAATTTCAACGACAGAATGTTCTATCTTCCGATTATAATTTTATCTTTGAAGATGATATTCGGATCGATCAGATAGCAGAATTTGGAGATGTAATTACTCGAAAAATTTGGGGAGAACAAGTTAATAAAATTGAAAAAGAAAGAAAACAGAACAAAAAACTACCAGAATTACCCCATCTTGACTTAATTCACGAAGTCGCTAAATTCTGGAAGTTAGAACAATATTCCCCTCAAATTCGAGAGATTCAAAAGATAAATGAAAGTCTCAAAGCAAACAAACTCAAAGGTAATACAGGTGGAGTTCCCTATGAATGGTATTTTCTTGCAGCTAAATATATTCAGGATAAAGGAATTGAAGATGTTCGAGAACACTGTGAACAGGTCATTGATTACATTAATAAATTAATTGAACCGATTGTAAAACAGTACACTTTACCCGATGGTTGGGACGACTTGCGAGAGTGGGTGAGGCGAGTCGTAATGTTACCCGGAAAACCCACAACGGATTCATTATCAGCCGATATATTTCTAAAGGAGTTAAACCACTATCAACTAGCCAAAAAATCAGGACGAGGACGACAATTAATTTGTTCAATTTCTCACTCCCCTTATAGCGTTACTGAACAAATGGAGTCAGCCGTTTTATTTACGCCGCAAGTGTATACAAATAAACAAATGTTGGGAGGTTCTAATGCCAAACGTAATATTTCGAGTATTGCAGGAACAGAAATGATGTTGAGACAAATTTTAATGAATCAAACTCAAGCAGTCGGTAAGCGGTTTGAGGATGGAAAATACCGTTATCTGTATTTTTATCCGACCTATTACTTTACGCCAGAGACGAACAAATTTCTACAACAAGCTTATCAAAATATTGCACAAACCCGATTTGACACTAGCATTCGCAATCACTTTATTAGTAAAGACTTGAAAGCCAATTTTGAACGCAGCCGTTATCAAAGTGTTGATACTTTTTTAATCGATGAAGCATTACAATATAAAAAGGAGTTGCCAGAAACCGACTCAAACCACAAAAAAGATCGCACTTTTAAGTTATCTTATCCAGAAGATCAACCGCTAACATTTTACTTCATGGCACTGCCACCGGGACGAGATCCAACAGATACCGAATCTTGGGTAATGCCGACTTGGTTAGCGTTTGCATTTCCGATGATTTTAGATGTGAAAACAGTTGTTTCAGAGTCACCCATTCCCCCTTTTAATGATGGCGCTGAATTTGAAGAAAGTGTATTCTTAGATAGCGCGCCGCAAGCATTTAGAGTGCTAACAAAACGGGATAGATTTCGGTTAGACTATATTTTAGAAGGATGGGAAGAAGCCGGGAAAAAATATTCCTCTCCTCTAAATGTTTTAACCGCAGCCTATGCCATTCATCTTGATGTTAATGCTAAACAAGGAAAATCCGGCTATGATGCCAACTGGGGAAAATTATCCGAACTTGCTAATGATTTTGAAACCAGTCCTTTGTCTGTTTTTGCCTATCTCAATCAATGGGTGAGACGACAAAGTGTAGAAACCGCAAGAATAGAAAAAATTAGGCTTTATGCTTACTATTTTTATCCTTGCTTTGATCCCTATGTCGTGTATAATTTAAAAGAGGATAAATTGATTGTGGAAAAAGAATCTAGCCTAAACCATCCGAAAAGATTAACCGAACTTTACCGCAAGTTTTATCGGGCAAATAAACGATACAATCCGAAAGCCAATGCAGTTTTAAAACCGATTGATATTGCTGCGGAGACAATTTTAAAAGCCGAATCGAGTATTTTTAACGGTGAAGCTTTAATCAATGCTGTTGCAGCAGAAATCTTTAAACTGATGGATCGGGTGCATAACTCTACTGCCGAAGGACGCTGGATTTTCAGCAAACGAGAAGAAGAACGTCAAGCTATTTTGGAGTTTGCTAGGTATTTTGTTGATGATGTTTTCTATGAGTCATTTAAAGGCGATCGCGCCCGTTTAGCCGGACGTCAAATCAACTTAATTCGAGATACCTGCGAATTTATTTATCGTCTAGAAGATGACAAAGAGAATAGTGAATTAGAGGCTTCAAAACAATCAAAAAAACATGAATAAGAATAAACCTAAGCTATTTCTTTTAGATTCTAGCTAGCAGTAAACTATCACCCTTTTAAGTTATGTATGGGTAGTGACCAAGATAGTCACACTGGAATGATTTTCCTTGAATAAATAAACAACTCACTTTACAACAATAAAGGACAATTATGGCAATTCTAAAAACCATTGATGCTAAACACTTTCATACTGAAATCCCTTACAAACCGATGGGTAAATATGTTCACTTTCTGACTATTCGTGTGACTGAATCCTATCCCCTATTTCAAACTGATGGTGAACTCAATAAAGCCCGAATTCGGGCCGGAATTCAAGACCGAACTCCCATCAGTCGGTTGACTATGTTTAAGCGTAAACAATCCACCCCCGAACGTTTAGCAGGTCGAGAACTGTTGAGAAAATATGAATTTATGACGGCTGAAGACTGCGAATATAACGTGAAATTTGCGATGGATAATCCCGACTGCATTATTTATGGTTTTGCGATTGGTGATTCCGGTTCGGAAAAATCAAAAGTTGTTGTAGATACCGCTTTTTCTATTACCGCTTTTGATGAATCTCACGAAAGTTTTACTCTGAATGCACCCTTTGAAAATGGAACAATGGCATCAAAAGGAGAAAATGGTTCAACACCTGGAGAAGTAACCAGTCGAATAAACCAGCAAGATCATATCAAACCTCAAGTTTTCTTTCCGAGTATTGTCACCTTAAAAGATCCAACAGAAGCTAGTTTTCTGTATGTGTTGAATAATATTCTCCGAACCCGTCACTATGGCGCACAAACCACCCGCACGGGACGCTTAAGAAATGAACTAATTGGTGTTGTTTTTGCCGATGGAGAAATTGTCAGTAATTTGCGTTGGACTCAGGCAATTTACGACCAGTTAAAAGCTGAAAATAAGTTGGGTTCTCTCCCTTTGGATGAAAATGATGTATTAGAAGCTGCAACAAGTACAATTCAAATGCTAATGACTGAAGAATTTATCGTTCATACTGACTTTATTGGAGATGAATTTACACCGTTGTTAACTGAAGTAAAAGCATTAACCCGAAACGAAACAGGTATTGTCCAGATTTTACAACAAGCCGATACAGAAGCAAAAGAGTATGCGAAAAAACATATTAGTTCTAAGAAAACTAAATCAAAAGGAAAAGCAACTACTGAAGCAAATTAATCATCATGGCAATCATTCAACTCTGTCAAATCGAACTCCATGATAGTCTCTATTTTGCGACTCGTGAAATTGGGCGACTTTATGAAACAGAACCCATCATTCATAACTACGCCCTTTGTTACGCACTGGGTTTAATTGATAGTGAAACTCACGCAACAACAGTTTCAGAAGAACATTCCTATCGCTATTTCTGCGCTGAACAAGTTCCCCAATACGAAGCACATTTAACGCCCTTAAACGAACGGGGAATTTATGTCACTCCCGCCCGTTCAGTTTTTCACGCTGCGGTTCTCAATACTTGGAAATATGCCAATAATAACTATCATGTGGAAATGGAGAAAACCCAGAAAAATATTCCCAGTTTTGGACGAACAAAAGAAATTTCACCGGAAAGTATTTTTGAATTCTTTGTGATTTCGGAAAAACCTTTACAATTCCCAAAATGGATTCGGTTAGGAAAATGGATGAGTAAAGCTGAGGTGACTGTTTTAAAGACTCAAGAGGTTAAATCTTCGACTTCTGAACATCCGTTTATTTTTCCTTATCCCCTGAACCCTTTGGATGTCATGTTTACTCATCAAGTAATTAGCTATGATGTGGTTAATATGCCGCCTGTTAGTTTGATAAAAAATGTGCAATTGCAAGGAGAATACTATCAGTTAACAGGAACTACAAAGCTGAAAATTCCAGCTAATTTAGAATATCATTTTAGAGTCAACTAGCAATAATAGAGAAATATTTTCTGGATTTCCTGAAAGAGTGTATTTGCCATTTTTACCATGCCTTATAGCCTTGTTTTGAACCTAATTCCTCTGTCTCCCATTTCCCAAAACTTTCTGAGTGGAAGACATTTACACGCTTTATTTCTAACCCTTGTTAGTTCCGTTGATAAACAATTAGGGGATTATTTACATGACTCTCAGAGCGAAAAATCTTTCACTCTCAGTCCCCTACAAACTTGTGCCAAAAACCGACACTTTGGACAAACTTTGCAGTGGGAACATTCTCAATCTATTTCTGTGGGAACACCCTGTTGGTGGCGCATTTCTTTACTTGATGAGAGTTTATTTAGCAAGCTGACTCAACTGTGGTTAAACCTCAATCCTGATCAACCCTGGCATTTAGGATCGGCTGATTTAAAGATTACCAGTATTCTGGCAACACCACAATCTACCCAACCCTGGGCGAATACTTGTTCCTACTCTCAATTATACCAGCAAGCGTCCAATAGCGATCGCTCAATGACACTGATTTTTTGTACTCCTACTGCTTTTCGTCAGGGAAAATTTGACACCTCCCTTCCGACTGCTGAATCAGTTTTTAATAGCCTTATAAATCGCTGGAATAAATACAGCGGGATTGAATTTGGAGAACTCCCTTCCGCTTCTATTTTCCCCAGTTATTTTAACATTAAAACCGAAATGGTTGCCGACTCCCGCAGTAAATTTATTGGTTGTGTTGGTAAGGTGAATTATCGGTTATTGGGTAGTATCGAACCAGAGATAATTCAACAGGTAAATACTCTAGCTGATTTTGCTTTTTATTGTGGAGTTGGGCGAAAAACGCCTATGGGGATGGGAATGTTGAGGAGATTGCAGGGGACAGAAAATAGAAAGTCCAGTTAATTAACTTGAGTTAAAAGTCGGATAATCCCATTCAAAACCAATAAACTTTTGATTTCGGTATCTGTTGAAATCATTGGGTTTGCTTGTGCATTTTTTAAACTTTAGTCAACTCATTATTCGTTTAGGATTCTAATGATGAACAACTTATCTTTTCCAAATCAAGATTATATTCCTATTGCTTCACTAAACCAATATGCTTATTGTTCTCACCGTTGTTGGCGAATGTTTTGCGCGGGGGAATTTGAGGATAATGAATATACGATAGAAGGAACAAGTTTGCACGAGCGGGTTCATACTTTAAGTGATAATATAAAAGATGAAACCTGGCAAATTAGAGCAATTTGGTTGAAATCAGAACGCTATAAACTGATCGGAAAATCAGATTTAATTGAATTAGAATCAGGTCAAATTTATCCAGTTGAATACAAACGTGGAAAACGAGGTGAATGGGATAATGATGAGTTACAAGTGTGCGCCCAGGCGCTTTGTTTGGAGGAAATGACGGGAAAAACCATAGAGGTTGGTTATGTTTATTATGCTCATTCTCATCAACGTCAACAAGTCGAAATTTCAACCGCTTTACGAGAAAGTGCGATCGCAATAATAGAAGCAGTTCAATTTTTATTTAATACGGGAATAATGCCAAAACCTATTTATAAACCCCGTTGCAAAGGGTGTAGTCTTTATTCTCGCTGTTTACCCCAAGCTACTAAAAAAGTTGGACGTTATCAAGAAAGCAACTAACTTTCAAAAGACTACTGGTTTAAATTAAGTTTAACACCAGTTAAACACCCGATACAAATCTCACTCAACCTTCAAAATCTAATCAGGAGTTACAAAAAAATGGGAACTATTTACATCATTCAAGAAGACGCTTTTATTGGCAAAACTGACGAACGACTAATCGTTAAACTGGGCAAAGAAAAACTGATTGATGTTCCTTTAATTAAAGTAGAAGGAATTATCATTTTAGGTCGCGCAACAATTTCTCCGGCTGTTGTTATGGAACTTTTAGAACGCAAAATATCTTTAACATTTTTGAAAAAAACAGGCAAATATCTCGGACGCTTGGAACCCGAATTAACTAAAAATATTTTTGTGCGAAAATCTCAATGGGCGGCGGCTGGCGAGTCTTCCCAAGCTATTCATGCGGTTCAGGGTTTTGTACGCGGAAAATTGAAGAACTATCGGAATACTTTGTTACGCCGTAGTCGCAAATATACTGAACTTAATTTACAGGATAGTATCACAAAAATAGAACAGGTAATTGCTCCAATTGACTCCAAAAATTCGATTAATTCTTTACGAGGATTAGAAGGGGCTGGAAGTGCAGCTTACTTTGGATGTTTCAATCAATTAATCAATAGTAATTCTGGCTTTAGTTTTCAATTTCGCAATCGTCGTCCGCCGACTGATCCGGTTAATTCTCTGCTCAGTTTTGGTTACGCTTTATTACGCCATGATATCCAAAGTGCAATTAATATTGTGGGTTTTGATCCTTATTTGGGTTATCTCCATGTAGAACGTTATGGTCGTCCATCACTAGCATTTGATTTAATGGAAGAATTTCGACCCATTATTGTTGATGCAGTTGTGTTGAGTGCGATTAATAATAAACTATTGTCTTGTAATGACTTCACTACTGAACCTCTGAGTAAGGCTGTTTCTTTAACTCCAGAAGGACTTAAAATCTTTTTACGGTTGTATGAACAAAAAAAACAATCAAAGTTCAAGCATCCTGTTCTCAAACGCCAGTGTACTTATCAAGAATCTTTTGAAATTCAAGCGCGACTTCTCGCTAAATATTTAATGGAGGAAACGGATAAATATCCGCCTTTGGTTTTGAAGTAAAACTCGAAACTTTCAAGGGGTGGCGGTTTTTGTGTTATCCCTTGACTCAACAGTTATATTGAGGAAAAGTTGTGTTTGTTGTAATTAGCTACGATATTTCTGAAGATAAACGCCGCACCAAAATTCATAGTATTCTCAAATCCTATGGACAATGGATACAATATAGTGTGTTTGAGTGCGATTTGACGAAAACTCAATACGCGAAGTTACGTCGTCGTTTGAGTAAACAAATTAATGCGGAGAAAGACAGTATTCGGTTTTATTTTCTCTGTGAGTGCTGTCATGGTAAGGTGGAACGGATTGGCGGTGAAATGCCTCGGGATTGTTCGATTTTTCTGGTATGATGCGCCCCCAGGGGGGTGTAGAAATCAGGTGTCGCGACAAAATGGCTGTAAGTCTTGTTCTGTGTAGATTTGAACGGTCTTGGTTGTCTAAGGGGTGGGCGCACCCCATCTGGTAAGGGTTTCAGCAGTTTTGACAGGATCGCGATGATCACCTATAATTTTATAAAGCCTAACCGGGCGCAAACGAACCTTGAAAACTTAATCTGTTGTGCTTTTGAGGCGACCGCAGTTGAAATCATCTATAATCCCTATGAGGGATTGAAACGGGATTTAAGGCCCAAGCCAAAGCTAAGGCTTTCACGTTGAAATCATCTATAATCCCTATGAGGGATTGAAACCTTTTCAAAAGCAACTCCAGTATCAGAAAATAATTGTTGAAATCATCTATAATCCCTATGAGGGATTGAAACCAGAAGCAGCGCAAGGTACATCAATCGCCGCTCAAAGTTGAAATCATCTATAATCCCTATGAGGGATTGAAACAGCGCATCGCGGACAGCCGCCGACATTCTCAGGCAGTATCGTTGAAATCATCTATAATCCCTATGAGGGATTGAAACGTTGGTTGCTGTTCAACCCAGTAACGAAAAAGGTTGAAATCATCTATAATCCCTATGAGGGATTGAAACTTTCTTGAGTGTGCGAAAAACTTACAATTGAAGGGTTGAAATCATCTATAATCCCTATGAGGGATTGAAACCAACCGATTTAATATCATTCTTGATATCTAAAATTGTTGAAATCATCTATAATCCCTATGAGGGATTGAAACGAGCAGGTATCACCTTCAAAACAAATGATCAGAGGTTGAAATCATCTATAATCCCTATGAGGGATTGAAACTTGAGTTATTAGATTTGGAACAGCTTCATGGCGTGGTCTGTATGTTGAAATCATCTATAATCCCTATGAGGGATTGAAACCGAATATTTGCCAATAATTAGGATCATGTGACCTCGTTGAAATCATCTATAATCCCTATGAGGGATTGAAACTCTCATAGGTGGTGGTGATGGTGGAATATTTCGTTGAAATCATCTATAATCCCTATGAGGGATTGAAACTTTTTCCAATAAAAAGGATCGGTAACAACCGCTCTAAGTTGAAATCATCTATAATCCCTATGAGGGATTGAAACCCAGATGCTCACGAAACCATCAACAACCTGAAATCTCGTTGAAATCATCTATAATCCCTATGAGGGATTGAAACTTTGATTTTTTCAAGCATCACTTCAAATTCACTAAGTTGAAATCATCTATAATCCCTATGAGGGATTGAAACCCGGTATTGATGACTAGAGGGGTAGTGATAATCGTTGAAATCATCTATAATCCCTATGAGGGATTGAAACTTACCTGTATTTCTTTACAATGCAAGTGCTTCAGTAGGTTGAAATCATCTATAATCCCTATGAGGGATTGAAACACATCTTTTACTTCTTGTTTGGCCCAGATGAAGCCTATAAAGCACCTAAGTTGAAATCATCTATAATCCCTATGAGGGATTGAAACGTATTTTTCTCTACCAAAATCCGCCAACAAAACGTTGAAATCATCTATAATCCCTATGAGGGATTGAAACAACGAGAATTTTGCCAGATACTCAAACAACAATATTGTTGAAATCATCTATAATCCCTATGAGGGATTGAAACTTGACCCCGATACAATCACTTATGAAGAACTTCGAGTTGAAATCATCTATAATCCCTATGAGGGATTGAAACGGAACACTTTTTATAGGTCTGTGGATAATGTGTTTGGTTGAAATCATCTATAATCCCTATGAGGGATTGAAACTAATATTTGTCTGGAATATCAGTCAATAAAACGTGGAGTTAGCAAAACGTTGAAATCATCTATAATCCCTATGAGGGATTGAAACTCAGAAAAACCCCGCAAATCTAATCATAGTTTCACAGGTTGAAATCATCTATAATCCCTATGAGGGATTGAAACTAATCAGAATGACACAAAATACTTCAAGGTGTAACGTTGAAATCATCTATAATCCCTATGAGGGATTGAAACCTTATAGATTCCTCCTTGGCTCTGAGTTCTTGCTCGTTGAAATCATCTATAATCCCTATGAGGGATTGAAACAGACTATACTCGCGATTCTTACGAAGGGAAAAAACTGTTGAAATCATCTATAATCCCTATGAGGGATTGAAACATACTTTTGATTGGGATAGAGGAATGAGGATTACAGTTGAAATCATCTATAATCCCTATGAGGGATTGAAACAATCAGTTTGTCTTGTGGTGTCAAAAGTATGAGGTTGAAATCATCTATAATCCCTATGAGGGATTGAAACTCTTTAGGCGGAGATAAGTATATAGGAGTTAAAATGTTGAAATCATCTATAATCCCTATGAGGGATTGAAACCAGACGGGCGGCTTCTGATTCCCTTGAACTCCGTTGAAATCATCTATAATCCCTATGAGGGATTGAAACGATGAAAGTGCAAAACCAACACCCGCCGCCGAGATTGCACAAGTTGAAATCATCTATAATCCCTATGAGGGATTGAAACATCGATGCCTTCAACAAAACCCCAGTAAGATAATGTTGAAATCATCTATAATCCCTATGAGGGATTGAAACTAAACTTTAGTAACTCAAATCTTGCGTAACCCTTGTTGAAATCATCTATAATCCCTATGAGGGATTGAAACATCTACAGACAATACTAATCTCGCCTTGATGATATTGTTGAAATCATCTATAATCCCTATGAGGGATTGAAACCTGCTATTTCATCAAAATTGCGACGTAAATAAACAAGTTGAAATCATCTATAATCCCTATGAGGGATTGAAACTTTGATCCACGCGGGGAGGTTTTTTCATACTCTCGTTGAAATCATCTATAATCCCTATGAGGGATTGAAACAACTGATCAAGGCTGAGGCGAAAGTTGTCAACAACAAACGTTGAAATCATCTATAATCCCTATGAGGGATTGAAACTGGCTAGAATCAAAGGTAGAGATGCCGCTACGCGATTTCTACGGTTGAAATCATCTATAATCCCTATGAGGGATTGAAACTCTTTTTTGTATAGCTCTAGTAGCCTTGTATTTTGTTGAAATCACCTATAATCCCTATGAGGGATTGAAACTTATTACTAATGAACAAAATTGCAATTGTGGGTGTTGAAATCACCTATAATCCCTATGAGGGATTGAAACGTAGAAACAAACGCTGTTACCGTTGTTAGTAGCAGGGTTGAAATCACCTATAATCCCTATGAGGGATTGAAACACGGATCACAAGCAGTAGGAATTGTTGCGGTAAGAGTTGAAATCACCTATAATCCCTATGAGGGATTGAAACGCTTCATTAAAATTTCCGCAGCGCCATCTAGAGTGTTGAAATCATCTATAATCCCTATGAGGGATTGAAACAGTTTTTGGTTGGCTTAAAATAGGGGAATTTAAGCAGAATTCTCCAACAATTCTAAAAGTTCTGCTTCTGATAACTGCGAAATTCCTAATTCTTGGGCTTTTGTCAGTTTAGAACCCGCATCTTCTCCGACAACGACATAATCAGTTTTAGAACTGACTGAACTCGTTACTTTTCCCCCAGCAGTTTGAATTAATTTCTTGGCTTCATCTCGTTTTAAATTGGGTAATGTTCCAGTCAGTACAAAGGTTTTACCCGATAACTTTAAGTCTTGCTTTTCTGATAAACTCTCAGGTGTAGACGGTTGAGACGCTAAATTTAATCCCTGTTGTTTTAACCGTTCAATTAAAGCTTGATTCGCCGGAACGTTAAACCACTGATGAACCGCCACTGCAATTTCCACCCCAATTCCATGAACCCCTTCAATATCTGCGGGTGTAGAGTTGGCTAACTGTTCCACTGTTGAAAACTTTTGGGTTAACAACTCTGCATTGACACTTCCCACATGACGAATACCCAACCCATACAAAACTCTCGCCCAGGGTTGAGATTTAGACTCAGTAATTGCATTGACAATTTTTGTTGCTGATTTCTCGCCCATCCGTTCAAGTTGAGTCAGTTTTTCAACGGTTAATTCATATAAATCTGCAACGCTTGAAACCAATTCCCGTTCAACCAATTGCTGAACTAACTTTTCCCCAACTCCATTAATATCGACTGCATCTCGACTACACCAATGAATCAGAGAACCCCGTAAAATAGCCGGACAGGAAGTATTAATACAGCGTGTTACCGCCTCAGTTTGGGGCTTGACGACGGCTTGACCACACTCCGGGCAGTGGGTGGGCATTTGAAAGGGTTGGGCGTTTGTCGGGCGTAATTCGGGGAGGTTACGAACCACTTCGGGAATGATTTCTCCGGCTTTTCTAACGATAACGGTATCGCCAATATGTAGATCCAGTTCGGCGATGCGATCGCTATTATGCAATGTCGCCCGTTGGACAGTGGTTCCCGCCAGTTGTAAGGGTTCTAACTCCGCCACGGGGGTTAAAGCGCCTGTTCTCCCGACTTGAACCGTAACGGCTAAAAGTTTTGTGGGGGCTTCTTCGGCGGGATATTTTAAAGCGATCGCCCAACGGGGGAATTTTTGGGTAAAACCGAGTTGTTCTTGTCGGGATAAAGGATTAATTTTAACGACAACCCCATCGGTCATGTAGGGTAAATTTTGGCGGCTACTCTCCCAACTTTGAAAGTAGTTTTGAACTTCGGTTAATGAGGGGCAAAGTTGACGGTTTGGATTAACTTTAAATCCCATTTCTTGTAAGAGTTCTAAAGCATCCCATTGAGTTTTTAACGCTAGTTCTTCTAAATGCAGAGTATAAGCAAAAAAATCTAATTGTCGCGATCGCACAATTTTTGAATCTAATTGTCGTAAAGTTCCGGCTGCGGCGTTGCGAGGATTTGCAAATAAGGATTCACCATTTTTTTGACGTTCTTGGTTAATTTTATCAAAGATATTTACCGACAAAAATGCTTCGCCACGAACTTCTACTTTAGGCGGAGGATTTTCTAGTTTTAATCGCAGCGGAATAGAACGAATAGTTTTAACATTTTGAGTAATTTCTTCCCCTGTTACCCCATCTCCGCGAGTTGTACCCCGAACTAGAATTCCATTTTCGTAGGTTAAAGCGAGTGCGGAACCATCTATTTTGAGTTCACAAATATAGAGAGGTTCTGAAGAATTAATTTCTTTTTCTTCGGTTTTTAGAACCTTTTGACCGCGTTGTTCCCAGGCTTTTAATTCTTGAGTATTAAACGCATTTTCTAGACTGTACAGCGGGATATTATGTCGAACAGAGGTAAATTGTGTAGCGGGTTTTTCCCCGACTCGTTGAGTCGGACTATCGGGAGTAATGAGTTGAGGGTAGTCTGTTTCTAATTGTTGAAGTTCTCGATACAACTGATCATAGATAGCATCTTCCATTATCGGTGCATCGAGAACATAATAGGCATAGCTAGCAAGATGTAGCTGTTGCGATAGTTTCTGTACGCGCTGTTGAATGTCTGATGTTGGCTGTTCCACAGGATTTTCTATTCAAACTTCCGTTAATCGTTATAGATTAAGTTCAGTTAATTCACTAAACTTAGGTAGTTCTTTGTATTTTGAATTTCCTTCTCCAAGAGAAACAGCCCCATTAGAATCTGAACCGAAACGGGTATTATTGACTTCTTCAACAATTCGAGATTCGTTTTCAACTTGGAATACATTTGCATATAAGTTGGCGACGACTTGTTTCCCTTCTTGAGTCAGTTCCAAATATCTTAACGCTGCTGGAATATAAGGAAATACTCCATTCCAGTAAAATTTAGCGTAATTTTTGCGTAAATCTCCAGGCGTTTTGTAACCGAGAACTTTGTTAGTTCCGACTTCTTCAAACTCGTAAAATAACGAACTAATTTTTTTCAAATACCGAGGATCACTGAGTTGACCAATCAAATCAGCCGCCCTTGCTAAACCGGAATAATTATTTCGGTCTTGATAGGTTTCATCAGCCGGAACCGGAAAACGGGTGAGTTCAATATTGCGTTTAACTTGTTCGGCATCGATTAATTTATGGCCGCCAAATCGTTCATCAATGACTAATTTTCCTCGGTCAACATGATAGGGGGTTAAACTCGCAGAGGTCGCACCCATCGGGATTGAAACCATTCCATCACTAATTCCAGTTGCATAGAGTCCGTTTGCTTCTTGATCGCAGCGACAGACCCCTTTTACATAGCCAATATCGTGACACAATAAGGAAATGATAAAGTGTAACCAATCTTCAGGAGTCACACCCCCTTCGCGAATGTGTTTACCCCGCATGATTTCCTGCCCAACTAATGTAACCAACATCGTATGTTCGACATTGTGGTAGAGGGCATCACAGTTGGCAATATTTTCTAATGCCATGGTTCCGACCCAAGCAATAATTTCAGGGTAATCAGGTTTGAAACCCCCGTAGGTACGACGGTAGCCTGCTTGCAGTCGTTCTAAAAAGGCATCTACAAGAACCGCAGTTGCATTAAACATACTCAGAACTCAATTTTATTTTGTAGGTTGTGAGGTTTTCGATCCCTAAAGGGTAGAAAAACTTCCGGTCAGATTCATCATCTGGAAGTCTTTAATTAAACATCAAGTTTCTATAGAGATACAGATTAATCTTATTATATTTCGACTTTCAATATTTAGCTGTGATCGCTGTCAAATAATCTGATCTTAATCAAGGTCAAAGGTCAGAGAGAATTTGTTAGGTGCAAATACCTTCTACCCTCTGTCCTTTATTAATCAAAACTAATCACAGTTTCTTGACAATTTGATTTAACGACGGCGCCTTGACCCCCCTGATCGACTCCGAGATCGTCCACTCCCAAAGCTAGGAGTTCGTTTTTGGGTTCGAGAAGGACGAGTTTGATTGGATCGTTGTAAGTCACTCGAACCTACCCCAGATCCGGTTGAACGACTCGCATCTCTAGAGGTCGAAGGAGTACGGTTGTTGGATGGAGAGGCAATATTTCCAGAGGTTGAACGAGTATTGCGGTTGTTGGATGGGGAGGCAATATTTCCGGTGGTTCGTAAGACTTGGCGATTTTTCACAGCAGGAGGCGGGGAATTATAACGAGAACGATAATCGCTGACTGCACTATTATAGGTATTCCCATAACCGCCATAACCCGTTAAGACACCACCGGGTTGATAAGCTGGAGGAACGTAATATCGAGGCGCAAACAGGGTATTAGCGATCGCACTCCCGACAAAAGCCCCGGCAAAGGGTTGCCAAAAACTCGACTGTTGACGCACCACAACCACTTGCTGCTGTCCTGTAGAGGGATCGGTGCGGGTTTCAGTGACGTTGTGAACGTATTGGATTTTAAAGTCTTCTGTCAGATATAATGTGGCTTGATCGCCTTGAATCTGAGCGTAAGTACCTTTTCCGGCTTGAATTTGTTCATCCGTCAGACGCGCCATTTGCAGGTTCGTTGTCCGATAAACAGGCGGAGTTCCGGGGGGAGTATTGAGAAGCATTAAGCTATATTCCCCGTTGGCATCGTTGTATTCGGCTTGTTGAACGGGATATTCACCAACGTTAGCCTGGGTTCGATTTCGGCTAACGGTTTGAGTGGGAGTTTGATTAGAAGTCGTCGTTGTACTCGACGAACCACAGGCGAGGGTTGTCCAACACAACGAAAGCGACATTAAAACAATGATGAATTTACGCAACATAAATCACAATGAGGTTTTCTTAAGTTGATCGACAAAATCAGTCCTAATTCTATAGCGGGATCAGTTCGGGAAAATTCTGCAATAATTGATCGCTAGTGAGTTCATCCCCAAAACGAGCCGGAGAGTAGTGAATTTGAATTGCACGGAGACGATTTTGATAATGCAGGTTGATGATCGCCTTTAACCCCTCCTGCATCGCTTCGGTACTCGCTAAATCAGTTTCGAGAGCAGGAACTTCACCTTCACAGGCTATTGTAATCATCACCACTAGATTTGCCGTAGGGCTTAAAGACAACGGAACATCTGGAGTATCGGCTAAATCTTCTAAAGGTTGCGAGAGATAGCGTTGGGCGGAGTCTGTGAACAGTTCCTCAACATAATCGGCCGTTTCCCCTTCATCCCAGAGAACATCACCTTCATTGCTCGCAGATTGCCAATAGACATCGTATTGCAGCAGATTTTGACAAATTTCAACCAGTCCCTCCCCCAACACTTCGAGATCCCCTTCCGCCTCGATAGTATTACGAGCAACTTGGTTGAGAACACCGAGTAAAGGTGAAACCTCTGCTCCTCCTAAATGCAGCAATACCCGAGAGACGACAAAGCGAGTTTTGCCCAAAAATTGATTAAAACGATTGCCAAGAGTTGCCATAACTGAGTTACTCCTGATAGAAATTGGAGTGAATTGAGCTATAGTTCTAGGATATCGCGTTTATTTGTTGATACCATCGCTGATCATTCGGTCAAGAACACTGAAACGGTTTGGCTTCCGATGCAATATCAAGATAACGATTATAACGATTATTTGGAATAACTTCATGACTCATGAGTCTTCCCCTGCTTCTCCTGCCTCATTTCCCCTGGCTGAAAAGCTAAATCTTTCTACTAAAATCGCCTATGGTGCGGGCGATCTGGGTACGGCAATTACGGCTAACCTTCTGGCGTTTGTTTTATTGGTTTTCTTAACCAATGTGGCGGGTTTACCTGCCGGACTTGCCGGAAGTGTTTATATGATTGGAAAAATTTCCGATGCGATTAATGATCCGATTATCGGGGTACTCAGCGATCGCACGGTTCATCCCTGGGGACGGCGTTATCCCTGGATGGTGTTTGGGGCGATTCCGTTTGGGATTTTCTTCTTTTTACAGTGGCTTGTTCCGAGTACCAATATTTGGGTTTTATTCTGGTACTACGTGATTATTTCTGTCCTGTTTAATCTCAGTTATACGATTGTTAATTTACCCTATGCTGCACTCACCCCTGAGCTAACGCAAGATTATCACGAACGCACCAGCCTGAATAGTTTTCGGTTTGCTTTTTCTATCGGTGGGAGTATTTTATCTTTAATTTTAGCGTTAGTTATTTCTTTATTAATTCCTGATAATCTCAAACAACAATATCTCGTTCTCGGCTTAATTTGTGCCATTATTTCCGTTTTACCGATCTTTTGGTGTGTGTTAGGAACTCGTGATCGTACCTTAAAGGCTAAAACCTCTGAACCTATAACGGATTCATCTCCAAATTCACCCCTATTTCAACAAATAAAAATTGTCTTTGAAAATCGTCCGTTTTTATATGTTACCGGAATTTATTTATGTTCTTGGTTAGGGGTTCAACTGACTGCGGCGATTCTTCCCTACTATGTTCAAAATCGGATGAAACTGTCAACCACTGATTTTTATTTGACAGCCATTGCCGTTCAGGGAACGGCGATTATTATGTTATTTGTTTGGAGTCAGGTGAGTAAAAAATATGGTAAAAAAGTTGTTTATTTTATGGGAGTTAGTGTTTGGTTAATTGCTCAAGTAGGATTGTGGTTTTTGCAACCGGGTCAGATTAGTCTAATGTATCTGTTAGCTGTTTTGGCCGGGTTTGGGGTTTCTACGGCTTATCTGATTCCGTGGTCAATGATCCCAGATGTTGTTGATCTCGATGAACTGAATACAGGTCAACGACGGGAAGGACTTTTTTATTCCTTTATGGTGTTTTTACAAAAATTGGGATTAGCAGTCGGATTGTTTCTCGTCGGACAAGCATTAGAAATTGCCGGATTTCTTGAACGAATTCCGGGAGAAGCACTCCCTCAGCAACCAGATTCGGCTATTTTTGCGATTCGGTTTGCGATCGCTCCCATTCCAGCAATTGTTTTAGTTGGGGGGATAATTTTAACCTATTTTTATCCGATTACAGAGGTGGTACATGAGGAGATTTTATTGAAATTACATGAACGGAAAAGTAAACAATCAAGTCACTAATCTTTAGTCTTTTTTAGTTGAGTTGCGTTTAGCAACTGAAGGGGTGGGCGGACGACGGGTTGATGGAGATTTGCGTTTTTTTGAGGACGATTTAGATCCAAATAATCCGCTTAAGCCTTGAGTTTTAACTCGTTTATAAGCTGAGTTTGATAAAAGTCCGCTTAAGCCTTGAGTTTGAATGCGTTTGTAGGCTGAATTTACCCAGTCGCTGAGATAATGACTCATTGCACCGAGTTCTAAACCGATAAAAGTAGCTAACCATTCCGTTGAATGTTGGGAGAGCGATCGCAGTATAATTCGAGCAACTTGAGATAAACTCCATTCTACTTCCCAAACCGATTGAGCGATCAGGACTACTGGTGTTGCCAAAACTATCACCCAAACCGTTAGATACAAGAGTCTTACCGCAGTCCCAATCACAGGGCCATGAGACAAAAACGAGCGATGGCGAACACTCTTTTGGTAAGGCAGCCACAACCACCGCATCCAACCCCACCGTTGAAAATGGTAGGAACGATGAATATCAAGATCCGGGCCAAACATCAGGCCACTGAACAGAAAACAACTGGCAATAATTAATGTCAGATGGCTGCTGCGAGTTTGCCCGAATGTGAAGCCTGTGATCACAGGTAAACTCCACAGGGTAATGCGATCGTGAGTTCGGCCAGAAGGCATAGGCAGCAGCTTAACAGATTTCTCATCTGAGCAAATAAATTGTTCCTATTTTACAGTTTGGTGCTATAATAGTGAAACAGATAAAAACGGGCGATTAGCTCAGTGGTAGAGCGCCTGCCTTACAAGCAGGACGTCACTGGTTCAAGTCCAGTATCGCCCATTCGCCCAAAACCTTCTTCCTATCTAGGCTCTAGCCTTGATCTTGTACCGAATCAGTACCGTCTAGATTTCCATTGGTACAAGATTTGTACAAGAGCGACTTCTCAAAGAGTACCCCTCAGAGGTTTGATCGTTCCCCCTAGCCCGCACGGTAGATAAATCTCCCCTAAGACAGAACTTTAGGAAGATGCAAAAGGATAGAGTGAGATTAGCTTCATACGCATAGTTCGAGGGGATCAGGCTAGCTTGCGTTTCTGATCCCCATTTTTAAGGGATCTTGGTTTCTCTTTTGCACTTAGCGGTCTGGTTCTCCTGTAGCTTTGATAACAATGTACAGTCACTAATTATCTCTCATCTTAACAAATTAGTCTGATCGAACCTTAAAAACCTTGTAATCTCACTCTGATCAAGATTATAGCGTTTTTTTCAGGGGTTTTATCCGATCGCTGGCAATTATCGTGATTTAACAAACTAGGTATTATTTCCCCTTTGTTCTACTTTTTACAGAATTAATTTAGGGCAACCAACGAGGATTAAACCCAAAAAAGGGTAATTCTTCAGGCTTGATTTCGGCTTGAGTTGGATCGGATAATATTTCTAGGGGAAGTATCCACAACCGACTGGTAATAATTGCATCACCTCCTTCACTTCGAGGTGAAGTCTCAGGCCGTGAATTTTTCTGATTTTTAATCACCGTTTGATCGAACAGCAACGCTAAACCATCCGGTGACAAACTCATATTAATCTCTTGTTGATTGGGTAAAATCACTAAAGGTGCTAACTCACCCGTTTTGATCTCAATTACGGCAATATAAGGCTGTTCTTGATATTCTTCCTGTTCATCAATCAGTTCAGTTAACAGACAAAATAACAACTGATTACTCGGATCAAACTGAGCATTCAAAATATTACCAAAAGGGGGCGTGCGATAAAGTTCTCGTTCTTCTCCTTGATTATTCACTAAAAATAGCGATCGCGTACCATCAAGGTTAAACTTTACCATCACAGCGGCAGAACCGTCATTGGCAAAACCGAGAACTTGACCATATCGCGGTAAAAATTCTAACGGTTCCGATCCCGGTTCTAGCGGTAAAATTGTGGTTAAATCTGGCCCTTGAGCAATCAGAAGTGATTGACTATCTGGCCCAATCAAAAAGTCACCCCCTTCGGTTTTTAGAGATTTGGGCGCCCGACCCGACTCAATAATCCAGGGGCCAAAATCCGCCGGATTGTCTTTTTTAACGCGCTGAACCACAATCATTTCCCCGTCGGGAGACAAGTCAAATTTGAGATTACGATAATCTTGACTCTCGACAATTAACTTCACTTCTCCGGGGGGTTTGGGGCGTTTGGCTTTTTGGTGTTGGGGAGAATTGGGATTAACACCTGTCGTCACCGTGTAGAGTTGGGGTTCAAATTTTCCTCGCATTTGATCTTCGCGAGAAATCGCCGAAAATAGAATTTGATCGCCATCGGGATAGGGTTCAAACTCCAAAACCACCAAATCGGCGGGGGTGAGGGCGATCGGTTGAGGGCTTTCTTGAGACAGGTTCACCAACATCAACCGCCCTTCTTGATCTCCTGTCACTCCAATATAGGCAAAAGCCCGATCTCGGGTACGAAAATATCCGGTAAACGGTTCAATTACCTGCCCTTGATTTCCGGCATACAATTGATCGCGAGCATCCTGCAACTGCACGCTAAAAGGGGTTCCGTAGGGTGCAGGTTCCACTAAAGTATAAGCCATACGTCGTCCTGCCCAACTAATTTTACCGGGAAGGGGCGGATCAATTCGCAGATTACGCTCGACACTTTCCCGGTTCATAGGACGATTGAAGGTGAGAATAAATCCAGTATCAAAAGCACCAATATTCTTCTTATTCCAGCTAAATTCTCGGACTCTGGGTGTCGTGCGATCGCCGGTGAGTAACATCATTCCAATCAGCACTGTTAACACGATCATCAGAGCGGTGGCGACTCGATCCACAGGCTGACTGTTTTTGAGCCAAGATTGAGTTTTAGTCTGGAATTGCATCATCGAAGTTTTTAGCTGAAAGGGTCTGTGCAGACAGATATTTTCCCTTTACAAGATTACCATGTTTGAGCCAACATTAGGGGAAAAATTTTTAGTCAAATTTTAGATTTGTTTTTGAGAGGGAGTCTTAAACTAAAAACAGGGTTAGAGTTTACACAACAAATGACACGTCTTTTTTCTACTCCAGATTTTCGTCAACTCCTCCACAAATATCCCGAAGCTGTCGCTGCTGTGAGTTGTGCAGTATTGGTGATTTTAGGTTGGCTGAGTTTAAACTTCGCTTCGGTGGGTATTGCTTTATTTTTGTTAACCGTTGCTTATGTGATTGGCGGTTATGAAAGCACCAAAGAAGGATTAACAACCTTGTTTGAAGAACATCAGCTTGATGTTGATTTGTTGATGATGGTTGCAGCTTTGGGTGCGGCTAGTTTAGGCTTATGGCAACAGGATTATACTTTAATTATTGATGGGGCAATTTTAATCCTAATTTTTGCTATTAGCGGAGCGTTAGAAAGTTTTGCCATGCAACGCACCGAACGCAATATTCGCCGTTTAATGGCGGTTGCACCCGATACCGCCCGCACCCTTCGCAAGCGTCAAGCACAGGATTTACACCCAAACCTGGTTTCTGACTCTCACTCACAAGAAACCGAGTTTATAAATAACTCCTCCGAAAATTTTGAAGAAGTTGAAATTCCAATTCATCAATTACAAGTTAATGATCTTATAATTGTCAGACCCGGCGAATTAATTCCCACCGATGCGATCATTATAGAAGGTCATAGCAGTCTCAATCAAGCTTCAATTACCGGGGAATCTATTCCCGTTGAAAAAAGTATCGGTGATGAAGTATTTGCAGGGACATTAAATGGTCACGGGGCGTTACGCTTGCGAGTTCATCTACCCCCAGAAAGTAGTCTGATTCAACGGGTGATTCGTTTAGTTGAACAAGCCCAAACTGAAGCCCCTCCTTCTCAACAGTTTATCGAAAAATTTGAGCGGGGTTATGCCCAAGTTATTGTAATTAGCGGGATTTTACTCGCTATTATTCCGCCTTGGTTTTTGGGGTGGAATTGGGAAACCACCATTTATCGGGCTTTAATCTTTTTAGTGGTGGCTTCTCCCTGTGCGTTAATGGCGGCAATTATGCCAACCTTACTGTCTGGAATTGCCAACGGGGCGCGTCAGGGTATTCTATTTAAAAATGGGGCGCAACTCGAAAAAATCGGCACCATAAAAGCCATTGCCTTTGATAAAACCGGAACCTTAACCACCGGAAAATTACAAGTTGTTGAAATTCTTCCCACTCAGGATAATTCTCCCGAAAAAGTTCTGCAACTGGCTGCGGCTTTAGAAGCGGTTTCTGAACATCCCATCGGAGAAGCGATCGCCGCTGCTGCTTCTGAGAAAAACCTCAAACTTTTAACCGCCAAAACTGTACAAGCCAAAGCCGGTTTAGGAATTGTTGGGTTGGTGGAAAATCAAGCGGTAATTGTTGGAAAATCGAGCTTTGTTGCCGCCGAACTTTCCCAAGACAATCAACAATTACAAGCCGAAACTACCCGCCTCGAAAACGAAGGAAAAACGGTGATTTGGGTGGCTCAATCTCAAGAAATTTTGGGTTTAATTGCCGTTTCCGATACCGTGCGTTCCGAAGCAAAATCGGTGATAGAACGGTTAAAGAAAATGGGCGTTAAACAGATTGTCATGCTCACCGGAGACAACCAACGCACAGCAGATACTGTTGCTCAATCTTTGGGAATTACAGGGGTTTATGCAAATCTATTACCCGAAGATAAATTAACCGTAATTCGTCAGTTAAAACAGCAATATAACAGCGTCGCCATGATTGGGGATGGGATTAACGATGCACCCGCTTTAGCCTTAGCAACGGTGGGAATTGCCATGGGCGGTGCCGGAACCGATGTAGCCTTAGAAACGGCAGATATTATCTTAATGGCGAACCGTTTAGATAAGTTACCGGAAGCGATTCGTTTGGGATATCGTTCTAATCGAATTGTTCGCCAAAATATTGTGTTTGCTTTATCCTTTATTGGTCTGCTTTTAATTGCTAATTTTGCCGGACAAATTAACCTTCCTTTAGGGGTAATTGGACATGAAGGATCGACAGTGTTAGTCACGTTAAGCGGTTTAAGGTTATTAAAAGCTTAGTTGATTATACATTGTCGCGAGAGCAGGGAAAATCTCAATCCGGTTTTAATTCCCCAACATAATTGGGGGTTTTCTCCAAAGGTACAAACTCGAACTCCGATGGGAAGATGTCCTTTAGGAGCGTTTTTAATATTGTTCCAAACTAATTCCGAGTATTTCAACCATCTTCCCTCTTTTAGCCATCCGACATCCCTTGCAAATTGTTCATGTCCGTCCGTCCAATTGTTAAATTTAATCGGTTCATTATACCCTTGCAAATCATTATTATGTTTCAAAAAGACTTGCTTTTGAACGCTAAATCCAAACCGATTTTCACTATATTTGAGCCAGAGTTGATCGATTTTATTGATATCTTGACAGGGAATTTGTTGCTGCGCTTCAATATCAAACCAACCCTTTTCGGTACTATCAACAAGATTGAGTAAAATTTTTCCCGTAATCAGATCGGCAAGCTTCCATTCTTTTCTTTTTAGCCAATATTCTAATTCTTTATAAAGTTGATTTTTGATCTGTTTTCTGGCTTCACTCTCGACCGCTCTTGCGTTTTCAGCCGGGAATTGTTTCGGGCTTATCCCCAAGAATAATCCTGAAAATCCGAGGATAAACGCAATCAAAATCCAGAAATTAAATTGAGTTTTTTTGTCTGTATTAATCAGCATTTTACAGGTTTGATTCAATTCTAGGGTGAACAATTGAGTCTTTCAGTCTTCTTCAAAAATCCGAGACGTTTTTCGGGAACAGGAAATATAAATTAAGAATGTTAAGACAAACTCTTGTTTACTTTCCTATTCCCTTGAACGGATCAAGAAGTTAAGAAAAACTCAGTTAATTAACCAACAGGAAGCAGATAAATAGACTAAAAATCGGCTTCTGTTAGCATTTAATCACCCTGAACAATAACAACCTTTTTTAGCCAGCCATTATCTGTTTTTAAAAACTACAGACCGCTTAAGCCTGTTGCCACAGTTCTTTGACTTTTCCGGCGGGTAGCCAACTGTTAATTTCTTCTATACGTTCTTCTGAAAGTTCCTCTTTTGTTGCCGAAAATACCGCCGTTACCGCTTGTTCGCGATCAACAGTTTTCGGAAGTCCGCCTTCATTTGCCACTCGAAATAAGAAGCGATCAGAATCAATTTTAAAAATACCAGGCCCCTGCCAAGGTGGACGAACCCGACTTAAAAAGCCTACAATAGGATTGGTATCTTTCCACAGTTCAGCAACTTCCATCTGGAGTGCTTTTTCTTTCGTCGGTACTGCTTCTTTATGCAGTTCAGATTCTACCCGATCAGCGGCTTCTGTGGTCATTAAATCCCGCATCACCCGGAAGACAACCTCAGTAAAATCTCTCGCATCGTAGAGATCCGCCATTCCACTTTTTTTCATCACTTCTTCTAGAAAAGAGCGATGTTCATCGGCTATAACAGTTCTTCTATCTTCAACTTCCGTCGGATCGACTTCAGGTAAGTCTTTATTTTTTATGTCATCAGGCATTATTATTTCCTTTTTTTTAGGATCAATTTTATGAGTTAAGTTTAGTAGAAGTTTCGGCATTATTTCCTCATCCAGAAGTGAGAGATATTAGGTATCGAAGGGTAGAGATTTAGTGAGAATTCAGAAAAGCCTCAAAGGTTTCTCTGTCCGGAAGTGAAGGTTGCGCCCCGGATTTTGTCGTTGCTAACGCCCCTGCTGCTGTTCCCCAGATTACCGCTTCTCTCAACGATAACCCCCGCTCAAAAGCCGCTGCCATTGCCCCATTAAACGCATCTCCTGCCGCCACTGTATCCACCGCTTTAACCGGGAAAGCTTCAACTCGAAAATGTCCGGCTTTATTCAGACAAAAAACGCCGAACGCCCCTAATTTTAAGACCACCGTTTGAACGCCTCGGTTGAGAAAAAAATTGGCGGCTTGAATCCAGTTATTTTCTGCTGATAAATCAAATCCAGTTAATTGCTTGGCTTCGGTTTCATTGGGTGTTATAATATCAATTAACGAGTAAAGTTCATCCGGTAAACTCTCTGGGGCGGGGGCGGGATCTAAAATCACTTTTACTCCGGCTTTTTTAGCCGCTTTGGCAGCATCAATAATTGTAGGTAAAGGCACTTCTAACTGTAACAATAATGCACTGGCATGAGGGAATAAATTCTTCAGTCTGTCAACATCTAAACCTTCAACTCGACCATTTGCCCCCGGAATAATAATAATTGTATTTTCGCTGTTTTGATCAACTGCAATCATTGCCACACCAGAACTTGTTTGGGAGTCAACTTTTACCCCTTCGGTTTGTACCCCTGTTTCGTTGAGATGGGCTAGAAGTTCCTGACCAAAACTATCTTCCCCGACTCGCCCCACTAAGTGGGTTAATGCCCCTAAACGGGCGGCGGCGACGGCTTGGTTGGCACCTTTTCCACCGGAGGCTGTAAAAAAATGATCCCCTTGTAAGGTTTCTCCAGGACTCGGTAAACGGGGAGTTTGAACCACTAAGTCCATGTTAATACTCCCAAAAACAATTAAACTCATTAGAGATTGGATTTAACTTTTGTTGCTCAAAACGTTGGTGAAGATGATATCATAACTTTAATCTTAAATCATCTAACTTAATTAGGAACTTCGTTGTGCAAGTTTATTTGGCAGGCCCCGATGTCTTTTTGCCCGACCCGTTAAAAATGGCTGAGGCGAAGAAAGAGATTTGTCAAAAGTATGGGTTTGAGGGCGTATTTCCATTTGACGGGAGTTTAGATTTAACAAATTTAAAACCTCGGGAAGCCGCTATGCAAATTTATAAGTGTAATATTAAGCTTATGAATCATTGTGATTTAATTATTGCGAACATGACGCCTTTTCGCAGTCCGAGTTTAGATGCAGGTACGGCGTTTGAAATCGGATATATGACCGCTCTTGGAAAGCCTATCTTTGGGTATAGTAATGATGGGCAACTTTACGGTGAACGAATAACGAATAAAGCCTCAGAAACTCTCGATGATCGGGGAATGTTGATTGAACAATTTGAGATGATGGATAATTTAATGTTAGAAGGGTCGATTCTTCAAAGTGGGGGAAGTGTTGTTTATGAAACCGTAGAACCCCAAAACTATTATACAGAATTGCGAGTATTTGAGAAAGTGGTTGCAATTGCAGCCAATCAACTCTTTAATTAATATGAATCAACAATTATCCCGACCCAAAATCATACTTGATACCGACCCAGGTGGCGATGATGCCTTTGCTTTTTTGTGGTTAATGAGTTTAGTTAAAAAAGAATTAGCCGAACTTTTAGCCGTCACTTCGGTTGAAGGAAATGTGAATGCAAAACTCACCTTTACCAACGCTTGCAAACTCCTCCAACTCAACAATTTTTCGGACATCGAAGTTGGACGAGGCGTAATCAAAACCCAAAAAGAAATCGATCATGCCGCCCATATTCACGGGAATGATGGCTTAGGAAATTTAGCCCAAACTTTACCTTCTCCGCAACAGTCCTATGAAAACGCCCGGTATTCTGATGATATTTTAATCGAAAAATTAACAGCATTCCCCGGAGAAATTACCATGATCGCCCTCGCCCCGTTAACCAATTTAGCCGCCGCCGAAACCAAATCACCCGGTATTTTAAAACAAGCCAAAGAAATTATCATTATGGGCGGTGCCTTTAACGTCGCCGGAAATGTTACCCCAGAAGCCGAGTTTAATATTGCTTACAGTCCCGAAGCCGCAGAAATTGTATTTAACAATAGCAATCATCTCGTTATTTTACCCCTTGATGTGACGCGATCGCTAATTTTTCGCCCCGAAATGGCACAGAAAATTTCTGAAGTGAACCCCGAAAGCAATATTACTCAGTTTATTCTCGCCTTAGCCCAAGCGATGACTCAAACCTCCCTTTCTCACCGAGAAACCCAAGGAATAGAAGGATTTTTAGTCCATGATGCTGTGACCTTAGCTTATTTATTTTATCCCGAAACCTTACAATTTTGTCGCGCCCGAGTTGAAGTCGAAGTGGTCGGCAAACTCACTCCAGGAAAAACAATCTTTGATCGTCGTCATCATGCTAAAATAGAAGCAAACGCTTGGGTTGCTCAACAAGTCAATTCAGCAAACTTATTTGCCGCTTTCGTAGAAGATTTAAAAACGCTGGTAAGATATTAAATATTAGCTAAAATAATCGCTCACAATTGCAAGCGGGGCGGGTTTATGTAAGTTATTTCTAGGAAAACATAGATTTAGACAGAACCCGCCCCTACAACACTTCTCCCCGTTCCCTGTTCCCCGTTCCCTGTTCCCCGTTCCCTACTCAAGCACAAACCACCTGATTTCGACCTCGATCTTTAGCTTGATACAAGGCTTCATCCGCTTTTTTAATCACTTCTTCTGGGGTACACCCCTGTTGAGGGAAACAAGCCACACCAAACGAAGCCGTTATTTGTCCTAAATCTTTACCTTGATAAGAGAGTTGAAGCTGTCGAATTCCTTGACACAATTCTTCTGCCTTTGCTGTTACACTTTCTAGGGATATTTCCGGTAAAATAATTGTCATCTCCTCCCCCCCGTAGCGACAGGCGATATCTGACAACCGGACTTGACGCTGAAGAAACTGGGCGACCTTCTGCAACACCACATCTCCCGCCTCATGGCCGAAGTTATCATTAAATTGCTTAAAATGATCAATATCCACCATAATCACTCCTAACGGTTGACCCGAACGTTGCGATCGCTGAAATTCTCGCACTAAACATTCTTTCAAATAGCGACGGTTAAACAGTCCCGTCAGGGCATCACGAATACTTTGATTGCGTAATTCTTCGCGCAATTGTAAATTAGATAAACCCAAAGAAATCTGTTCAGCCACCGTTTGGGCTAATTGTTGTTGACCCTTACTCAAACCTTCTACCGCTTGAGTGCGGACATAAAATAATCCAAAAGCCTGACCTTGAACAAGAGTTGGGATACAAATAGAAGCCGTCGGTAAGGGATGACAATCGACATGATGACAAAACAAACCCGGTTGACTCCCCTGGGCGAGATGAATTTGTCCCCGTCGCAGCGCCCAACACTCATCAAAAGCGAGATTGAGTTCTCCAGTAGCTAATTCTCCAAATGTGGCAATTGACTCAACTTGATTAGCATTTTGATTACTCAATAATACCGTCCCCGCACAACTCGGAAAAAGCAGTTTAAGAAACTCAGAAATCGGCCCATAAGCTTCCTCAAGCGTATGACAAGCTTGCAAGAACTCAATCATTTCATTAATAATAGCCGATTCTCGGTGACGCTGTTCCAACTCTTTCACCGATTGTTCTAACTGTTGGTTGACTTCCGCTAGGTGAAGATTAGCCCGTTGTAAAGCAAGTTCTGCTTGTTTCTGTTCGGTGATATTCTGAGAAACAATCATCCCTAAAATCACCTCATCTTCTTCATTTCTAATCGGTACCGCCCGCACCAAATAGGTTTGATCTTGGTATTGAACTTCTTCGACTCGTTCCTTTCCTGCCAAAGCGGTTTGATACAACGGTTCAGTTGAAGTATAGATTTCCGCCGATAACACCTCCGACAACCGATGACCTTCTAACGCTTCTCGACGCAGTTGGAGATGAGCAAGTCCTTGACCATCGGCGACTAAATACCGTAAATCTCGATCAAACAAAAAGATAGTTCCATTCGGAAAATTATGGGCAATCGTGCGATAAAGTTGTTCGCTGGTGCGTAAATTTTCCTGAACTTGTTTAAGGATAGTAATATCACTAAAAGTACAGATGACGTGTTGAACTTTTCGGTCTTCTATTAGTTGGGGTTCGGCGCTGACCAGAATCCAGAGTAACTCTCTTTCCTCTACCGTTTTTGCAGAAGGTCGATAAATCCCCATCAATACATCTTTCACCGCTTGACGAGTAATAATCGCTTGGGGAACTGGATGATCTTGATAGGGAAAAGGAGAACCATCTTCACGAATAATTTCCCACTCAGAAGACAGAGACGTTTTCCCCAACAGTTCCCCTTCACTCAACCCCAACAATTGGGATGCCTTGGGATTACATAATAAAATTTCTCCTTGAGAACCATGCAGCATCACCCCAACACTCAGATTCCGAATTAATGTACTAAACCGTTCTTCACTCTGTCGGAGTGCAACTTCAGCTTGTTTACGTTCGGTAATATCGAGCATCCCCCCCTGCAACAAAATCGGAGTCCCGTCTTCGTCTCGAATTACCACCGCCGAATCCTGTATCCATAAGACATCCTGATTGCGGGTTAACAGGCGATATTCATCGCCAAATGGATGATCGTGAGTGGGAAGGTTAGATAAGCGATTGCTCATTTGCTCTCGATCTTCGGGATGCAAACGTTGAGACCACAGTTGCGGATTACTCATCCATTCATCGGCAGTATACCCTAACATTTGTTCAATCCGGGGACTAATATAAAGGGGCATACTCGCTTCCCCCACCGTGATTGTGTAAACAGCAGCAGGCATTTGTTCAACCAGAGCGCGATACCGGGCTTCTGAGGCGCACAACGCTTCTTCGGCGAGTTTTTGCTCGGTTACGTCTATTGCCACCCCAAATAGGCGGATAACTTGACCTTGTTCGTCTTTTCGGACTTCCCCTTGGGTATTGAGATAACGTAATTCTCCATTGGGACGGATGAGGCGGTATTCAATATCAAAGTATTCTCCCATCGTCAGGCTGCGATCTAAAACCTGTTGGTGATGGTCTTGATCTTCGGGGTGAATCATTTCTAACAGTTCCTCAAAGCTGGGTTCACCCAGGGAGATTTCTAAACCGAAAATGTGAAACATCTCCTCAGACCAGGTAATTTGTCCGCTGATCACATCAAAGTTCCAATTGGCAATATGAGCAATTTGTTGAGATTCTAATAGGCTTTGGGTGGTGTGACGCAGGGCTTCTTCTGTGTGTTTGCGTTCGGTGATATCCTCAACAACATAGCAGCATCGGGGATGGGTAAAGTTGCCGGGAACCGGACAGAAGGTGGCTGAGAACCAATGCTCTCTAATGGGGGTTTTGTGAGTATATTCACAATGAGCAGGGTGTTGAGTTTTATGCACTTTGTAACAATGTTTTAGCCAGAGTTGAATCAGGTTTTCAGCCATTCCTAACCGACGACAGCTTTGATTTTTCATTTGCTGTTCATTGCAGCTAAATAACTTCCTCGTTGCTGGATTATCCCAAAGATGATAGATATCATCATCGACTAATTCAATCACACCCATCATTAAGGTGGTGTTTTCACATAAATTACTGAGAATGGCTTCTCTTTCGGTTAGGGTGGTTTCTATTTGTTTACGTTCGCTAATTTCTATCCAATATCCAATCAATTCTATCGGGTTTCCCGCTTCATCTCGAATCAGTTTGGCTTCATCCCGCATCCAACGATAATCACCGTCTTGATGACGGAAACGATATTCAGAGCAAGAGTAACCCTTTTCTAAGATTTGATCTCGTTCTACCGCGATCAAGATTTTGTCGTCGGGATGAATATGATTCCACCAAAAATTATGATTGCTGAGAAAATCCTCGGATTGATATCCTAAAATTGTCTGAATATTTTCACTAATAAATGTCGTTTTATAGCTTTTATAATGACAACTGTAAATGATTGCCGGACTTAAACAGAGTAGAAACTTTAATCTTTCTTTTTCCCATTTTAACTCAATTTCTTGGCATCGATATTCGGCAATTTCTTGGGTTAATTTTTCAGTCCGTTGATGCACCTGATGTTCGAGTTCTTCGGTGAGGTGACGATAGTTTTCTTCCGCTGTTTTGAGGGCGTTTTCGGTTTGACGACAATGAGTAATATCTTCTCCGGTTAAAATGACATATTCCACTTGACCGGCTGCGTCGAATAGGGTACGATTATAATGGGAAATTATGCGCGCCTGTAAGCCTTTGGTCTGCCAAAAAAGTTCCTGTTGAGAGGGGAAGCCAGAAGTTTCTAAATTTTGAAAGCAGGTTTTGACTTGTTGTTGTTGCTGAGGAGACAGAAAGATTTCCCAAAACACTTGATCTCGTACTTCCGCAAACGAATACCCGGTTAGCACTTCGCAAGCTTGATTAAACCGCACAATTCGCCCTTGCCTATCGAGAACAACCACTAAACTACTAATCGTTTCGACAATCGCAGCATTGAGGTCTTGTTCAGGCATCAAATTCACCGTAACCTGCTGTCGAGGTTGGCGAGTCAGATGTTCAACTCGTTGACTTTGTAACTGTCTCACCTGCTGTTGCAGCATTTGAATAACAGTATACATCTCCATCGGATCAAGCGCGTGTAAAATACTCGTCTGGGTGACAATTCCACTGATCACCCCGGTTTCTGTCCCCACAACTAAATGATGGACTTGCTGTTGCTGCATTTGTTGATGGGCTTCCCAAAGATTATCATCGGGATGAAGCAACTTCAAAGGCTGATCCATAATCTGATCAACTCGGATGTGGTCATCTAACCCCAAGGCTTGAAACTGTACCATGTCCCCTTCGGTGATCATGCCTAAAGGCTGAAGTTGATTGTTCGCGATTTTTTCAACAATCACAATACAACTAATTTTATATTCGGCCAGTTGTTGGGCGACTTGTTTGACAGTCACATTTGGGGAAGCATAAATCACTTCTGGACTCATCACCTCCTCGACTCGCCTCAACTGAAGTAAGTCTAAAGGTCTTAAGCAACTGCGAAGGCTTTCTAAGGTGACTAACCCCTCCACTTGTTGACGATCCGATACAATGGGAAGATGGCGAATGCGATGCTGACGTAGGAAATTAATCGCCGTAAATAGATTGTGAAATTGTGATCGCTTCAGCGTGATCGGGGGCGTTGTCATGATCGAAGAAACGCTGACTGGATCATCAACTATTCCCGTCGCTATGCAGCGGACAATATCTCGTTGTGTCACTATCCCCACGAGACGAGAGTCCTCCATCACCAAAACACAACTTGCTCGTCCATCTTGGATCAAATTATCAGTCGAAATTCGACGAGGTGTGGGCAATGAACAAGACTGTCTCACCTGAGACATCAAAGCAATCACTTCGCACAGCGGGGTTTGCGGAGAAACCTTTAATGGGTTGGGGTTAATCGCCGCATCCAGACAAGAATCAAATCGGGATAAACTGCTGGCAGGCATAATAAGTCAGTCGAGGGTTATAGAGTTTGAGTCTATCTATACTAATCATCATAGTTGTCCTCAACCCAACCTAACAGTCTTTTAGCATTTCGCATCTTTAATCTATTGTTGCATCTTTTTCGTCAGATGTTGGATGAAAATAATTATAGATGTGTTGAGCTAATTTTAATCCAATTCCGGGAACTTCTGTGATTTGTTCAGGGGTTGCTATGCGAAGATAATCGATAGACCGAAAATGAGCAAGGAGTTGTTTTTGACGGTGATGTCCTAAACCGGGAATTTCATCTAAACGAGATCGTTTTAGGCGTTGAGAACGTTTGTGGCGATGGAAACTGACTGCAAACCGATGGGCTTCATCTCGTAGGCGTCGTAACAGTTGTACTCCTGGTTGTTCAGCGTTAGTTTCTAGAGGAAGGGACTCACCAGGGAGAAAAATTTCTTCTCGTTGTTTGGCTAAACTGACGACACGCAGATCTTCTAACAAATTTAATTCTGACAAGACTTTAACCACAGCCGAAAGTTGACCTTTCCCACCATCGATCATAATTAGATCAGGTTTGTCAGCATCTATTTTTTCCGGCGTTAAGGTGAGATAATCTCGAAATCGTCTTCCAATCACTTCAGCTAAACTCGCAAAATCATCAGAACGTCCAGCATGAACTTCAGGGTTTCTAATTTTATAATGACGGTATTGTTGGTTTGCAGGTAAACCGTCAATAAACACCACTTTTGAAGCCACTGCATCTGATCCTTGAATATGGGAAATATCATATCCTTCTATTCGGTGGGGAATATCGCTAAGATCGAGAATTTCTGCTAAGTCTTGTAAGGCTTGAGTATTGCGATCGCTAAATTTTTGAACTCGTTCTAATTCATAACCTGCATTCCGTTCAACCAGTTCAATTAATTCGGCTTTACTTTGACGTTGCGGATTGATTATTGTGACTTTGCGACCTTTATCTTCACTCAACCAGTTAGCCAGAATTGATTCTTCGGGTAATTCATATTGAACTAAGATTTCACTGGGAATTTCCACCGAGTCAACAGAGTGATAATGATCTTCTAAAACTCGTTGTAAAATTGCCCCAAATTCCGATTCTTTTTCTAGGGTAACATTGATATCATTTTCTAAACCTTCAAGCTGAAACCGTCCGACTTCTGCTTGAAACCCTAACCGTCCGACCAGTTGACCCGCCCGAATTTGAAATAATTGAATACAAGCTTGTTTGTCATTCGCCGCCAAAGCAATAGCATCCCTAGAAACGCGATCATCGGGAAGGGAAACTTTTTGATCTGCATTTAAAGCCTGCAAACCTTGGATTTGATCGCGAATTTTCGCTGCAATTTCAAAGTTCATCTTCTCGGCGGCGGTTTCCATTTGTTGGGTTAAATGTTGAATTAATTCTCCGGTGCGTCCCTGAAAAATCATCGCCACTTTTTGCATTGTTTGATGATAGTCTTCGGGAGAAATCAACTGTTGACAAACACCCGGACACCGACCAATATCATAATTTAAACATGGACGATCTTTAAATAGAGGTTTTGGGCGTTGACGTAAGGGAAAAGTCTGTTTGACTAAATGTAGGGTACTCCGCAAGAGTCGAGTATCAACGTAAGGGCCATAATAGCGATCTTTGGCTTTTCCCAAACGGCGTTTGCGGGTAATAAAAATCCGGGGGTATTCTTCTGACCAGGTAATACAAAGATAGGGATATTTTTTGTCATCTTTCAACAGCACATTAAAATAAGGCTGATGCTGTTTAATTAAATTGGCTTCTAAAGCCAAAGCTTCCGCTTCAGTATCGGTAACAATAAACTCAATCTCTGCCACTTGTTGGATCATCATCGCAATGCGAGGGCTGTGGCGGTTAGAGTCGCGAAAATAGGAACGAACTCGCGATCGCAATTTCTTCGACTTGCCAATATAAAGGATATTGTCTGCATGATCCCGCATCAAATATACTCCCGGAACAGATGGAATTTCTGTTAACCGACTTTCCAAGCGTTCGGGATCTTTAATTAAAATTAGGGTTTGAGTTGAAGTCATTCTTTTCTATATTATTCTTTGTAGGAGTGTAAGGCTTGCGCCCTAACTCATTGATGTCTTCCCACAGACCAACCCTATAAACCCACGCCGACAAAACCCATCACCCGTTTCAAGGGGTTGATCAAGTGATCGATAACAGATATCAATACTGTAGGAGGGGGTGGTTGATCAAAGTGATCGATAATAGACATCAATCTAGGCTGAACCTGCCCCGACAAAACGGTTGCTTTCTGGCTCTTGCTTGTTATATATTTATTATTATCGGGGAAACAATCTCCATCCATAGCAGTCGCATTATCCGCGATCGCCATTCGGTTTCTTTCACTTCCTTTTACTTATGACTGTTGCTAGCGCTCCCAACCTCCTGTCTGAAGACGAAACCCTGTCTCTGATTGAAACGGTCATCCAACAATCACAAGCTGAGGAAGTCTTTGTCAGTCTCAGCAACAGCGAAGAATCTTTAACTCGGTATTCGGAAAATCAAATTACCCAAAATATCAGCAGCACCAAATTTAGCCTCTCGATTACCAGCTATTTTGGCAAACGCAGTGCCACGGCCTCCACAACTGAACTTAACCCCGATGCCATCAACGCCGCAATTAAACGGTCTGAGGAGCTAGCAACCATTGCCCCGGAAGATCCCGAATGGGTACCGCTACTCGAACCCCAAACCTACGAAAACCGGACTCCGGCTTTTGATCACGCCACCGCTTGTTTTTCCCCCCTGCAACGCGGAGAACGAGTCCAAAGGATTTGTCAGATGAGTACAGAGGCAAAAGTAGAAGGTTCGGGGACTCTCAGCAGTGAAGCGGAAATCTTTGCGATTGGAAATTCTCGGGGGTTGAGGGCGTGTAATCGTCTGACGAGTGCTGATTTTGGGTTTACTGCCAAAATAGATAACGGTTCGGCTTGGAGTCGGCGCAGTGCGATTAGTATTGAAGATTTACCCCTGACCTCGTTAACGGAAACGATTATTAATCGGGCTTATTCTGCTCGTCATCCCCGCGAAGTGCAACCGGGAGTTTATCCAGTGATCTTTGATGGGGCTGCGTTTGCGGACTTGTTGATGTGGGTGATGTTTAATTTGGATGCTCGGGCTGCCGACGAAGGGCGATCGTTTCTGTCGCGGATGGATGAACAGGGAAAATCGGCTGGAAATCGGTTGGGAGAAGTGTTGTTTAGTCCGATGGTGAATGTACAGCGAAACCCGGATCATCCTTTAATTGGGGGTTCGACGTTTTTTGCTGATGGGCTGAAAAAAGATGATCTCGAAATTATTAAGGATGGGGTGCTGCAAACTTTATCTTACAGTCGCTATTGGGCGGCGCAGAAAGGGGTTCAACCGACTGGGGCAATGTATCCGGTGGTGATGGCAGGCGACAATCAAAGTTTGGCGGATTTGATTGCTCAAACGGAACGGGGAATTTTGGTCAGTCGCGCCTGGTATGTGCGTTATGTGAACCCTCGCACGTTAGAAGTGACGGGGATGACGCGGGATGGAACGTTCTGGATTGAAGACGGGAAAATTGCCTATCCGATTAAGAATTTGCGGTTTAATCAACGCTTGCCGGAAATGTTGGCCGAGGTGGATGGCTTGAGTCAGGTTCACCGTTACGGTAGTATCGTGGTTCCGGGGGTGCGGGTTAAGGCGTTTAATTTTAGTAGCATTACCGATAGCATCTAAAAGGTGTCTCTTGTTCTCGGAAGAATCAGTTAACGCACATTTTGGTAATTCTGTCAAGCGGGCGTAAAAACGGGTGGTAAAAATTGGTGCGTCGCTGCTTGGGAAAGGGATAGATTTTTGACTAAATTTTGAGGGAAGATAACGAACGAATAGGGGTTTGAAGCGTTCAAATTCGGAAAAACACCTTATAGGTCAGACCAATCCTGCATTATCTTTTGAGAGTATCATAGCAGAAGGGTTGAAATAACGCAAGCTCGTTGCTTATTGAGAATTATTCTTGAGTTAAGTTTTGTAAAAATGGCTGATTTATAGAAAGTTCTGAATATTAGTTTAATTATAGATTAGTTAAACTAATTTTTTAGTCAAGTGGGTTGAAGAATACCGCTAAAATCACTTGTCAAACCCTAAGTAGCTTAGTATCTACTGTGAGTTGTTTGTAGAGACATCAAGAAACCAATTGTCAGCAACAGGTTTATTTGCCCTTCTATCTTGAATATTTTCATGGGCAAGATCTGTGTAATTAACTTGTTGTTGTCTGAGTTGACTGCAAGCAATTAATCCTCCAGAACTGAGAATAGAAACAAGATTATCAATATGAGTGATGTGGTAAATCGGTGTAGACATTGCTGATGGGTAGATAAAAAATCCTCAAGCAGAGGAGAACTCAAGAAACAATTAAAATTCTTTGTATCGCTTTAACCAAGTCGTCGTCGGACAAAAATTAACTTTCGCTGCGATCGCCGCTTCTCGGTCAACAGCATAATGACTAATCATCCACACCTCCTCGAGATCATCAGGGAGTTCCAGTAAAGCTAACCGCAACATTCCTGCCTCCGGTTTACGAAAAGAATCAAATTGAGTTTTATCCAGACGACTCAGATTGATAAAATCAGAACGTTGATATTCAGTTTGAATAATTTGAACCTTATTTTCAACCTCAAAATTGAATTCCACAGACCAACAATATTCCCCCGTCCAATCACTAAAATAAATCTTGCTGATTGCGGGAAATAGACGCAGAATAGAGACTTTTTCCTGTTTAGCGCTGTCTAGAGACTGAGGAGTTGAGGGATGATTAATCTGATCATCATTAACAAGGGCGATAATAATCCATCCACTGCGATAGAAATAGGCGATCGCCTCAGAGACACCGGGAAGGGGTTGTAAATCTTGAGGATGTTGAGAAAAGGGTTGACCGGAAAGGGTGGTGGTTAAAGTTCCCATACCGTCAACCAACAATACTTTGTACATTGTGTTTTCGGTTCAAAAAGGCAGGAGGCAGATGAGGAAAATTAAACCGACATTTTTTCGCCTCCGAGAAAATACGGAGAAGTGAGTGAGATTTTGAACTCAGAATTTATCTCTATTGACTTAACTTCGTTTTGACCGCAGCACGCGGTCACTCGCAAGCCCTGGATTTCAAATCCAGGGAACGAGTGACCAGTTCTTGAACTTTTTTACCATCGGCTTGACCTTTCAAACGTTGCATGACAGGTCCCATAACTTTACCCATATCTTTGGGGGAACTGGCATTAACTTCAGCAATCACTTCATCAATAATGGCGGCAACCTCTGCATCTGAAAGTTGCTGAGGGAGGAATTCTTCAATGATGACTAATTCTGCCTTTTCGGCTTCTGCTAAATCTTCCCGTCCAGCCTGCTGGTATTGGTTGATCGAATCTCGTCGTTGTTTAGCTTGCTGCATTAACACCTCAAGTTCCTGTTCTGGTGTGAGAGTCTCTTGACCCTTGCCTTTAACCTCACTTTCTTTTTCAATCAGAACCTTCTTAATACTACGAACTGCTTCGAGGCGGACTTTATCCTTAGCTTTCATCGCCGCTTTAATTTCTTCGCTGATTTGATCCTTTAAACTCATCGGGTTGATCCTTGAATAAAAATATCCTTAAAAATACGGGTCTAGGAACTAAGGATTTAAGGTTTCTCAAATCGGTTTGAATCAAGTAGATGTATCCACTTTTCGATCAAGATCCGTATTTCCCCTATTTTAATTTGGCACAGAGTTTTTAACAATAAAACAGAGATGTCTTTTGATAGATTAGCGAACTGAGTTGTGATTGTTAACTTAGTAAACGAACATTACCCAATCCAGGCTGTCTTGTGAGGCATCTACGTCCAATCAATCCTGAATTGCTCCCCCATAACAGTGGTAAGATTTCCATGAATGAACTGCGAGGCCATACCGTGATCCGTTCTGCTACTTTACCTGTTCCTCATTCTGAATCCCTAGTTCCCGATCATAATCGACTGCGGTTGTTTGCGGGATCGGCAAATATTACACTTGCCACCGAAGTCAGTCGTTATCTTGGACTTGACTTAGGCCCGATGATTCGCAAACAATTTGCCGATGGTGAATTGTATGTGCAGATTCAAGAATCCATTCGCGGCTGTGATGTGTACCTGATCCAACCCTCCTGCCATCCGGTCAACGATCATTTGATGGAATTATTGATTATGATTGATGCTTGTCGGCGAGCATCAGCTCGACAAGTCACGGCAGTTATCCCCTATTATGGGTATGCCAGAGCTGATCGTAAAACGGCAGGTCGAGAATCAATCACCGCGAAATTAGTGGCGAACCTGATTACCCAAGCGGGTGCAAGCCGAATTTTAGCCATGGATTTACATTCAGCGCAAATTCAAGGCTATTTTGACATTCCTTTTGACCATGTTTATGGATCTCCGGTATTACTTGACTATCTGGCGAGTAAGAACTTACCCGATCTGGTTGTTGTGTCTCCGGATGTCGGTGGAGTAGCCCGAGCCAGAGCCTTTGCGAAAAAGTTAGATGATGCGCCCTTAGCAATTATTGATAAACGCCGTCAGTCTCACAATGTCGCCGAAGTTTTAAATGTGATTGGTGATGTCGAAGGCAAAACGGCGGTGTTAGTTGATGATATGATTGATACGGCAGGTACGATTACCGAAGGTGCCAGACTCCTACGGGAAAAAGGAGCCAGACAAGTTTATGCTTGTGCGACTCATGCGGTGTTTTCTCCCCCCGCAGCCAAACGGTTATCAGAAGGACTGTTTGAAGAAGTAATTGTGACCAATACTATTCCCGTTCCGCCAGAAAAGCAATTTAAGCAGTTGACGGTGCTATCTGTAGCCAACTTGCTGGGAGAAACGATTTGGCGTATTCACGAAGATACTTCGGTTAGCAGTATGTTCCGTTAGATTAACAGAGAGTCGGGAGGAGGAAAGCTCTTTTACCGATGAGACTTTCCTATTCCCTCTCTCCTAACAGATTTGGATCATCGCCGATCGCAAATGTCAACCTCCCCAAACTTTTTTGAGAATCTCTTCGGGTGAGAGATCAGCAATTTTACCCGTGGGAGATTTTACCCCAATCACCCGATCATTTTTGGGCAGTAACTTCTCCGGAGCAGTCGGCCCAAATAAGGCAATGGTATAAGTTCCTACTGCAACGGCTAAGTGCATCGGCGCACTATCAGTACAAACCATCAAATTGGCTGCTGCAATCATCGCCGCGAGTTTACCAATATCTCCGGGTGTTGTCACCTTCACATCCCGACAAGACTGGGTGAGTTGATTGACCCAAGCCTCATCTTCTGGCCCTTTGACCACAACTACTGGGATATTGGGTTGTTGTTGCTGCATATCTTGAATCACTTTCTGCCATTTCTCAACCGGATAAATCTTATCAATCCCAAGTTGTTGAGCCAGCAGACTCGATCCCCCGTGAATCAGGATATAGCCACTGTCTTTAATCCCAAGTTGTTGCTGAGTCGTCTCAGCCCAGCTAATATCGGATTTTGGAACATTGATCGCCAAACCCGAAAACGGTAGGCTTAAATCCAATCCTTGCAGCAAATCGTGATACATTTCGGCGGCATATTGTTCCGTTTTTAGGGGAACAGATTGGGTCAGAAACATCTCACCTGCACTTCCGGCATAACCCACTCGTTGGGGAATTCCAGTCAGCCACAACAGCAGCCCGACCGTCCATCGTTGTCCTAACGATAATACCAGATCAAACTCTCGTTCTCGGACAATGCCCAAAAAATTTCCCCAGTCCGCGAGGCTATTACGGTCTTTAAAATCATAGGCCAGAACTTCAGAAACCGATTTGCACACCCGATAAGCTCCTTTCGCCCTGGGTTCAACCACCACAGAAATCCGGGCTTGGGGGTAAGCTTGTTTGAGATTGTCTAAGGTCGGAAAGAACAAAACTTGATCACCAATCCCGCCAGGGACAAGGGCTAGTATTCTCATCTGTATACGAGTTAATCTACTGAACAGCTTAATTTTAAAGGAATACCACCTTACACACTCAAAATCTCAAAATGCACTTATTAATTCCCGCCGCAGGGGTAGGACGACGCATGGGATCTTCCCGTAATAAACTGCTTCTGACTCTACTCGAACAACCGTTATTCGCCTGGACACTCAAAGCCGCAGAAGCTTCAACTGCCATCCAATGGATAGGAGTTATCGGTCAACCCATTGATTTCCCCGATTTTAAAGCCATTCTCGCCCAACTAAACCTCCAAACCACCATCGAGTTCATTCAAGGCGGTTCCACCCGTCAGGAGTCCGTTTACAACGGCTTACAGGCTTTACCCCCCGAGGCGGAACGAGTCTTAATTCACGATGGCGCCCGCTGTTTGGTGACGCCTGGATTATTTGATCGCTGTGCGGAGGTGTTGCAAACTTGTCCGGGTTTAATTGCTGCAATTCCTGTCAAAGACACAATTAAAATTGTTGATCGCAATAGGTTAATTCAGGAGACTCCAGATCGACAACAGTTATGGGCTGCCCAAACGCCCCAAGGCTTTGAGGTGAAATTACTCAAACAATGTCACGATACCGGACTGTCTCAAGGTTGGGCGGTGACAGATGATGCGGCGTTGTTTGAAAAGTGTGGTTTACCTGTTCATATTGTTGAAGGGGAGGAAACCAATCTCAAAGTCACGACTCCGGTAGATTTGCGGGTGGCTGAGTTTATTCTTAGAGAAAGACAGTGACATCCTCCTACACTGAATCGAAGATTACAGAGTAGGCGATCCTCACCTCACGGCTTGGTTTTCCTGGTTTTCCCCTTACGGGATTTCGACACTTGCCTAGACTGATTTTTAACAGCCCCCGGTAGAACGTCTGCACAGGCAGTTTCCTTTCCCGTCTGTCCAACGGTACTAATTAGCTTAATTCCTCGGTTTCTAATGTTTTGACCTGCGGCTATATCGCGGTCTGTTTTGTATCCACAACGAGGACAATCATGGATTCTCACACTCAGGTCTTTTTTAACTT
>NZ_AUZM01000009.1 GCF_000478195.2 Lyngbya aestuarii BL J
TGAGTAATCTTGAAACTTCTATGATCATTTTCTGCTCACTCCACCATTACCAATAGGCGCAAAACTGAAGTTCATTCTATATTTAGGGGGGATGAAACGGTACTACAGATTGTAGAGACTGTAAAGTTGTCATAGGGTAGGCGTACAAGATGCACATAACAAAGACCTTTGGGTTGAGTTATTACCATTGTGTATATCACAGTTGTGAAGCTGCAATGACTCTGCTGAAGGGAAGTTGAGGTGACTCTAGCAAGCAGATCTTAACAGAACTTTATAGAAGTCACTTGAAGTTGGGTGAAGTTTTTGCGTACAGTAGTAATAAATAAAAGCGCATTGGGGAATGCTCAACTCAACTTATGAATCTAGAAGAACTTGATATCTGGTTTTCTGGGGATCAGCGCCGAACTTTGACTTCTCTGTTGAGGAAGCGAGTCGGTTTAACTCGTATTAGAGCTGAGTATTTTGTGCGACTGTGGGTTTATTTATTAGTTAAACAAAAACAAGAACATCAACCTCACCTTAAACCCCCGCTGGCTGAGTTAGAATTTCCCCAAGAAGCGATCGCCTGTACTCAAAGAGAAGCAGCGAAATTATTTTATTGCGACTCAGAACGAGGAAGCGATCGCGCCGCAGGAATGATGTTAGATAAATTAGAACGACTAGGACTAATTAAAAAGTTTTTTGATGGGACAACCACTTGTATTGAAATTCAACCGATGTTGGATGTGATGAGTTTGTCTAATCCTCGACAACAACAACCACAGCAACCCGTTCAGGTTCAGCCAGATGCTTTTGATCCTCGTTGTGATACTATTCCCATCGCCAACCAATTAGCGCCCTATTACAACTGGATGTATGGAACAACGGATGCTGTTCCTCATCGTTTGGCTCAACATCTGCGTCATTTTGCTCAACAATATTCTACCGGAATGCGAGTATTGCGTCGTAGTGATAATTTACATCCAGTCGGTTTTTATCTATTATTTCCCACTGCGAAAAAATCTGAAAATTTGTTTTTTACTCCACCCAGTCGCAGCATTAGTTTAGCCTTTTCGGATGTGGATGCGTTTGAGATGGCAAAACCGGGTGATGAAAATTGTTTATCTATATTTATTCGGAGTTGGATGATTGATCGCGTCTATCAGCAAGATTATCAAGTCATATTTTTGCAAGATGTTCAGCAAGTTTTGGTCAAGATGCAGCAAGATTTTCCGAATATTTGTGATTTGTATGCGTTGTTAATTCATCCGAGTTTTGAAGGATTGATCCAAGCTTTGGGTTTTCAAAAATTGGGAGGAGATTCTCAATCTTCGATTAGTTGGATTTATTTACCTGTGGATCGCTTTTTAGCGTTGGATATTCAGCAAACATTAAAATCCTGAAACGCAGTTCATCAAGATTTACATCAATTCTATGAAGATTAGAAAATAAATATACGCCGAAAGTGAGTATTTTACTTGCAGTTACCAGAGGGAAAATACAACATTTGTACAAACTCTCTGGCGTTGAACGGGTTGCCGATTTCGGTGTTAGAAGAAACGTTAAAACGACTGGGCGAGGGAACTAATACCATTGCAGCCGCTTGGTTTACTCAACAAGTTGTTAACTGATCGAGTCCGAACAGTTAAAATAATAAACTGCGATGCCTTCTCTATTATTACTGTTAATGTTGGGGCGATCGCAATTTAAGTCTGATTCTCATTTAATACAAACTGCTATAATCAATTAAGTAAACTGTTCAGGAGATACAATCATGCAGGCATTTGAAGTCATGGGAACCGTTGATGAAAAAGGGCAATTGGTTTTAGATCAGTCCCTAGAAATAGGTCAGAAAAGTCGGGTGAAAGTCATTGTTTTAGTGACTCAAGAGGATGAATCTGAATCCGATCCGGATGATACACCTGTCGAAGAAATTAAAGCCAGTTTAAGACGCGCGTTAAAGGAAATGAAATCTGGACAAAGAATTCCTTTAGAAAAAATGTGGGAGGGGATAGATGCAGAATAATTCATCATTTGTTAGTATTGATTTAACGCCGGAGTATAAACGAAATTTAAAAGAGTTAGCCAAAAAATACCGAAATATTCGTTCTGATACTCAGTCCGTTATTACAGAACTACAAAAGGGGAATTTTCTAGGCGATCGCTTATCTGGCTTTGGGGAAAATTATTTCATTTATAAAGTCAGAGTGAAAAATAGTAATATCAAAAAAGGGAAAAGCGCAGGCTATCGATTAATTTATTGTGTTGAATCTCCCACTTCAGTTTTATTGTTAACAATTTACAGTAAATCTGAACAGGAAGATATTGGCGTTAATGAAATCAATTCTATTTTATATGAATTTGAATCTAATGAAATATCTGAACAATGAAAAAATCAAAGTACAGCTACTTGGTTTACTCAACAAATTGTTAATTTATCCAACCCTTCGCGATCGCCATATTTCATCAAGCAGGTAATATAGTTAAAGAGAGATAATGCTATCACAAAGTTGGAAATGAGGAGATGCGAACAATGGCTACAGACAAGGCATACCGCGAAGCAGAACAACGCATTGAAAAGGCACGGCAAGAGGGTGCAACCGAACTCGATCTTAGAAATCTGGGACTGACTGAGTTACCCGAGGCGATCGGTCAACTCTCCCAATTGCAGACGCTTGACCTCAATGACAACCAACTGACAACCCTACCGGAAGTGATCGGCAACCTCTCCCAATTGCAGTGGCTTAACCTCGATAACAACCAACTAACAACCCTACCGGAAGTAATCGGCCAACTCTCCCAATTGCAGTCGCTTAACCTCGATAACAACCCACTAACAACCTGACCGGAATCTTTCGGCAACCTCTCCAACATTAACTCAGACAGTCTTTGGATCAAGTGAAAGGTATTTACTTAATAATTCCAATGACTGCACTTACAAAACTGATTATTGCTACTATCGCACTTATAACTGGGTTCTCTTTGATCAATTCAACAAATGCTGCTAAATAATTTCCATAAATGTCTTTCCAGTTAGACTTAGTTTTAAGTGAGCCATCATCAACACGCTCAACGATTTTAGCAATAACATCTACTTTTCTCAAAGTCGATTGATGAAGTTTTACATATTCTTCATTGTCAAAAGCCTCAGCTTCGGCTTTTCCCTCTAAGAAGTCTTCACGTAACATTGAATTTTCTTCAGCTAGGCTTTTTAATCGAGGAGGTGGAATATAAGCATCACCATAGATATCTTTGAGTAATCGGGATAAGTCAACTAATTTGCTTTCATTAATTGGTTCAGGTTGACCACCGAGAACCTTGTAGCGATGAGCGATTGCAGGAAAACCATAGTTTATATCTCTCATCTTCCAGTGTAGCCAGATATAGGAACCATGACGGCGTACATAATCATAAAAATTATCCAACATTATTTTTTCTAGTTGATTATAATGTTGCCCTAAACCACTTGCTGAATATCCTTCGATTTCCGCTACTTGATGAATGGAAAAAGAGGTCGTCTGACCGGATTCTAGATTCCGAACGGCAATCGAAGTAATTCTTGGTGATGAGCCATCAGGTCTATCGTAGAAACTTTCACAAGAGTAGTGAATAACGATGACTTGATCCACTTTAGCCATCAAGTTATAAAGCTTACGTTTTGCCTGTCTATGCTTCTGTACTTTCTTCCAAGCCTGACCCATTGTTAGTATTTATCTTAAATTATTTTAATACATACTTTAACACAAGCTAAACGTTAGCGATTACTAAGAAAACGGATTATGGTCAAAGCTTATCACTGGCACTTGGAGACGGACTAGCTATTGAAGTAGCACCTGCTTTAAGTCAATAAATCCTCGGACAATAATCTTCCTTCAAGGGGTTCATATTCGTCCTCTAATAGCCACAATTTAGCACTTTCATAATTTTCGCTGGTAAAAATGACTTGATAACCTTTAGCGGGGTCATAGATTTGACATTTTCCCATTGCATCAGCTAACAGCAGTAACACATAGGGAGGCGTTAACATCGGATCAATCCAAACCTCAGTAAATTGCCAGTCATTCTGTACTAGGTTTTGTTCTTGGGATAACGTGATATTGGTCATGTTCATCTATTATCAACAGATATTTGTAACACAATTTGCCATCTAAATAACGAAATTTCTCTCAGTATGGAGAGTTGCGAATATTTCCACAAGAGAAAATAACCGTATTCCTGGCATCTACAAAGTTGGGGGGTTTATCGATACCATAATCAAAGATACCTATATGGAGAACATCAACTATGCTAGAAGCCTACCGTCAACACGCAGCTGAACGAGAAGCTTTAGGGATACCGCCGTTACCCCTCAACGCCGAACAAACCTCCGAACTCTGCGAACTCCTGAAAAACCCGCCAGAGGAGGAGAAAGAATTCTTAATGGACTTGCTACGCGATCGCATTCCGCCCGGAGTCGATGAAGCCGCCTACGTCAAAGCGGGATTTTTAACCGCCGTCGCCAAGGGAGAAATTAACTGTCCTTTATTATCCCATCAGGGGGCGATAGACTTGTTGGGAACCATGATCGGGGGTTATAACGTTCAATCTCTGGTGGATTTCCTCAAATCCTCTGATTCTAATACCGCCAGTGAAGCCGCCACCGCCCTCAGTACAATCACCCTAGCTTTTGACGCTTTTAACGATGTTCTCGCCCTTTCAGAAGTCAATCCCTACGCCAAACAAGTGATTGATGCTTGGGCGGAAGCAGACTGGTTTATTCGTCGTCCAAAAGTTCCTGAAACCATTACCGTTACTGTTTTCAAAGTTCCAGGCGAAACCAACACTGATGATTTATCTCCCGCCCCCCACGCCACCACTCGCCCCGACATTCCTCTCCATGCTTTGGTGATGTTAGAGTCGAGTATGCCGGAAGGAATTCAAACCATTGCTGAACTCAAACAAAAAGGTCATCCGGTGGCTTATGTTGGTGATGTTGTGGGAACAGGTTCATCACGGAAATCAGCAATTAATTCGCTATTATGGCATATTGGCGATGATATTCCTTGTGTTCCGAATAAACGGGCGGGCGGTTATATTTTAGGTGGAAAAATTGCCCCCATTTTCTTTAATACTGCTGAAGATTCTGGCGCTTTACCGATAGAATGTGATGTCACTTCTCTAAATACCGGAGATGTGATTACGATTCATCCCTACAAAGGCGAAATTACCAACGAATCGGGAGAAGTTATTTCCACTTTTGCGTTAAAGCCCGAAACCATATTAGATGAAGTTCGCGCCGGCGGACGAATTCCCCTATTAATTGGACGCAGTTTAACCGATAAAACTCGCGAAGCTTTGGGTTATCAACCCTCAACTTTATTCACCCGTCCAACGATGCCAGAAGATACCGGAAAAGGCTTCACTCTCGCCCAAAAAATGGTCGGAAAAGCTTGTGTTTTACCTGGGGTTCGTCCAGGAACTTCCTGTGAACCGATGATGACAACTGTGGGTTCTCAAGATACGACTGGACCGATGACGAGAGATGAGTTAAAAGAACTCGCCTGTTTGGGTTTTTCTGCCGATTTAGTGATGCAAAGTTTCTGTCACACTGCGGCTTATCCCAAACCGGTTGATATCAACACTCACAAACAATTACCCGATTTCTTCTCCACTCGCGGAGGGGTTGCATTGCGTCCCGGTGATGGGATTATTCACTCTTGGTTAAACCGGATGTTGTTACCCGATACTGTCGGAACTGGGGGCGATTCTCACACTCGTTTTCCGTTGGGAATTTCTTTCCCCGCAGGTTCAGGTTTAGTGGCGTTTGCTGCGGCTTTGGGCGTCATGCCGTTGGATATGCCAGAATCGGTTTTAGTGAAGTTTTCGGGCGAATTACAACCCGGTGTAACGCTGCGGGATATTGTCAATGCTATTCCTTGGGTGGCGATGCAACAGGGTAAGTTAACCGTTGGAAAAGAGAACAAACAAAATGTGTTCAACGGTCGAATTATGGAGATGGAAGGGTTGCCGGATTTAAAAGTTGAACAGGCTTTTGAATTGACCGACGCCACAGCAGAACGTTCCTGTGCGGGTTCTACAATTAAGTTAGGTGTAGAGACGATTTCTGAATATTTGCGGTCAAATATTGCGTTGATGACGAATATGATTGCCCGTGGATATCAGGATTCTAAAACCTTAACTCGTCGGATTGCTAAAATGGAACAGTGGTTAGCGAATCCCGAGTTAATGGAAGCCGATAACAATGCAGAGTATGCTGATATTATCGAAGTGAATTTGAATGAAATCAAAGAACCGATTGTTGCCGCACCGAACGACCCGGATAATGTTAAGTTAATGTCCGAATGTGCGGGGGATAAAATTGATGAGGTGTTCATCGGTTCTTGTATGACGAATATCGGCCATTATCGGGCTGCGGCGAAGGTGTTGGAAGGGGAAAAAGTGAAGGTTCGCCTGTGGGTTTGTCCTCCAACACGTATGGACGAACAACAGTTAAGAAATGAGGGGGTTTACGGTGTATTTGCCGCCTCGGGTGCAAGAACGGAAATGCCCGGATGTTCGCTGTGTATGGGGAACCAAGCAAGGGTTGAAGATGGCGCTACGGTGATGTCTACTTCGACTCGAAATTTCAACAACCGCATGGGTAAAGATGCGCGAGTTTATTTGGGTTCGGCTGAATTATCTGCGGTTTGTGCGTTGTTAGGACGCATTCCAACGGTTGAGGAATACAAGGAGATTATTACCAAGAAACTTGACCCGTTTGCTGCGGATTTATACCGTTATCTCAACTTCAATGAAATTGAAGGTTTTGAAGATGAAGGGCGCGTTATTCCGGTTGAGGATATGCCAAAAATTGAGGATATTTTAGGGATTCCTGCGTTGACCTAAACCTTCTAATCCCCCTCCTTATGATAGAATAGGGAGGGGACTTTAATTTTAGAATGGCTCTGTTTCAGTTGAGGTAGAAAGAAGAATGTTTTATCTTGAATCTATACAAAAAAGAATTATAGATATGTTGACAGTTTTGGAAGTTTCTCTAAGAAATAGAGGGTTTCTTAATCTTCACGATCAAAATATTTTTTCTCAACGATTCATCGCCGAATTGTTAAATATAGTATTTGGGTATAAGTTAGTAAATTTGGACTATCAAAAGAAAAATTACACAGCTATTGATTTGGGAGATTGGGAAAGAAAAATTGCTTTTCAGGTTACAGTAACAAAATCATCTTCTAAAATCAAAGATGCAATCACTAAATTTATACGTTCTCAACAATATGTTTACTTTGAAAACCTAAAAGTTTTCATTTTAGCTCAAAAGCAGAAAAGCTATCGTTCTAATTTTGAAACAGAAGGTAAATTCAACTTTGATCCTAAAGTTGATATAATTGACATTCCCGATATAATTAAGAGAGTTCCTTCCTTGTCTCCAGAACAATTACAAGAAATAAACTCATTAATTAATCATGATTTTTTTGGATATTCATCAAGTGATGATAGTAAACCTTTAACTAGAGAGACAAATACACAAAAAGAAAATTATCAAGTCTTAAGGACTGTCTATCGTACAGAAGTGCCTCTTTACTCCGATCCCGAATGTCAATGTATTAGATCAGGGGTTTCAGGTGTAATTCTTGAAATTAGAGAGCAACCAGGTAATATTCTAAATGGATACACAATTCATCCGACGACTCGCAAACATTTTAAAGCAGGAATACAGGTTGCTTGGGAATGGAACATACATAACCGTTTTGATAAGTTATGGTATCGTGATCCAGAGACAGGAGAAATACGTTCTGCTTGGACTCAATCAGCAGAATTTGTAGGTCGAGCAATCAATAATTGAGATCATCTTCAGTTAAATCAGTATTCCTCAGAATAACTTTTAATGTATTTTCATTGATTTTATCACAATTAATCTGAATTGGCATGGAGTTTAAAAATGTTGGGTTTCACTGCGTTCAACCCAACCTACAGGTTAATGAGTATAATGAGCTAAGAGCAATCATTATTTGTATCAACTTATGCTAAAAACGGTTGAAGGGTTTTATCGAGATGGACAAATTCAATTAAGTGAACTACCGCAAGACATTAGTAATACCCAGGTGCTTGTAACCTTTCTCGATCCCGACAAAATTGACCCGGTTAAGTTACGCCAATTGATTGAACAGTTGGAAACAATAGCGGGAATTCAACAAGGCTTTGAGGAAGTCAACAGGGGTCAAACTCGCCCAATGGGTAATTTTATCCAAGAAATGCAACATTTGAAGTAAGAGGTAAATTATAATTAAACTTAATCGGGAGTTTTTGAATAAAAATAGCCTCTTTAACCATTTCGATTAAATATTGGTAACTCTCACCCCAAGTATAAAAACCCGGTAACTCTTACGCGCACCGGGTTTTTTAATCGGTATTTAATCGTTGATTACAAACCGTTGAAACCTTCAAAATCTGGCAGGTTGAGAATAGAGCTACCGTTTAACAGCTGCATATCATTGCTGTCAAAAGTTTCGTCAGCGCTAACATACCAACCGCCGTCGCCATCTTCGATCAGATATTCATCCCCAATGGCTGCAACTACACCGGGTTGGTCTGAACCTCCTGCCATGAAATCAATATAATCCTCAACGCTTTCAGCTTCGGACTGATTGCCAATAGCGCCACCGAAAATCAACATATCATCGTTGTCAACGCTTTCGTTAGCGCTAAGATAAAAACCGCCTTCACCATCGCGAACAATATAGCTAGGACCAATATCTGCGACAGTACCCGGTTCATTGAAATCTTGGGGGACAGAATCAATCAAGCCTTCAATTCTTGCTTCCATAGAATCAACAAAATTGTCGATATTAAACCCAATTTCACCTGTAAGGCTGTCAATTTGACTAACAGGATTGCTAGAACCTTCGGGCGCTTCGGTTTCACCAAAAGGATTGCTAGAACCTGAAGAAGTTTCGGTTTGACCAAAGGGATTACTAGAACCTGAAGAAGTTTCGGTGCCAAAGGGATTACTAGAACCTTCGGGCGTTTCTGTGCTGGTTGTTGGTTCGTCTCCTTCACCAAAAGGATTGCTATCGGTAAGCGGGTCCCAGTTAGCAAAGGGATTACCGCTACCTACACCACCGCCACCGAAGGAACCGTTTCCACCACCGGCGCCGCCGACGTTACCAAAAATATCCTCAACGCCATCAACGCCATCAATATCCAACAAAGGACCAAAAGGACTGTTTCGCAGTTGGTCTAAAAGGGCGGAATCATCGGAACTCATATCGCTGTCAGAATCGGCTTGACCCTCTGTAGATTCTGAGGGTTGTTCCATCATACCTTCTGGGGAAGACTCTCCCATCATGTCGGGGATATCGGAGTCAGTAACCTCGTCTGGGTCTGATTCTTCAGATAATTCGCTCGTTGGGGTTTGTGTCGAAGACTCTCCCATCATGTCGGGGATATCGGAGTCAGTAACCTCGTCTGGGGCTGATTCTTCAGATAATTCGCTCGTTGGGGTTTGTGTCGAAGACTCTCCCATCATGTCGGGGATATCGGAGTCAGTAACCTCGTCTGGGGCTGATTCTTCCGACATTTCGCCGGTTGGGGTTTCTGTAGAGAACTGTTCGCTTTCGACATCCTCAACGTCAACATCGGACATCTCTCCAGAGGTTGGGATAAAATCTTCGGGGGTAAATGTCTCCGTGACGGGTGTGGAGTCGGCGCCGGAGTCGGAGTCGGTTTCTGTTGAGAAGGTCGCCATTACCCCGCCAAAACCTACATCACCGGTGTTAATCTCTGGGGAGTCACTACCCTCTAAACCGCTAAAGTCATAAGTGTAGTTGGGATCGCGAGCGGACGGATCGTCAACAAGTATAGTATTACCGTCGCTATCGGTTTGGAAATAGCGATCGCCGTTTCCATAGATACTTACATTATCTGCTGAGGTACTGACTCGGTTGCCTACAATGGTGGTACCAGTACCGGTTGGGCGATTGCCGTTTCCGGTAATGGTGTTTCCACTGCCGCTCGGACGGTTGCCGTTTCCGTTAATATTGTTGTTATCTCCGAAACTCCAGTTACCGTTACCTTCGATGGTGTTGTCGCCGCCGAAATTCCAGTTTCCGTTACCGTTGGTTTGATTGTTGCTGCCGAAATTCCAGTTACCGTTACCGTTGGTTTGATTGTTGCTACTTTCTTCTAAATCTTCAATATCAATCGGTACGCCCCCTTCTGGCGCTGGTGTACCGCCACCGGCAAAGACGGGATTGTTTCCGCCAATTGATCCGAGATCGATGGGAACATCGCTTCCGCCTTCGGACGGTTCTAACGGATTTTCTCGACCTTCAAAAATTTCGTTAAAACCCTCGCCGCCTTCGCCGAAGGAGCGGTTACCGTTACCTTCTGTTTGGTTGTTGCTGCCGAAGTCGGTGTTACCGTTGCCATTGGTAGAATTGCCATCCCCAAAAGCGTTGTTACCGTTGCCTTCTGTTTGGTTGTCGCTGCCAAAAGCAGAGTTACCAGTACCTAAATTTTCGTTATTTTCGCCTGTATCGATGTTACCGCCACTGTTGGGGGTGTTGCTACCAAAGCCACCGCCGCCGCCTGAGTTCCCGCCGCCGAAGGAATTTCCACCGCCGAAGCCGTCTGAGTTCCCGCCGCCGAAGGAATTTCCACCGCCGAAGCCGTCTGAGTTCCCGCCACCGAAGGAATTTCCACCGCCGAAGCCGTCTGAGTTCCCGCCACCGAAGGAATTTCCACCGCCGAAGCCGTCTGAGTTCCCGCCATCGGGTTCAACAGGCATGGGGGCATCATCATCAGAGTCAACAGGTACTTCGGAATCTTCGTCCATGTCGTCCATTCCACCGCCGAAGCCGTCTGAGTTCCCGCCACCGAAGGAATTTCCACCGCCGAAGCCGTCTGAGTTCCCGCCACCGAAGGAATTTCCACCGCCGAAGCCGTCTGAGTTCCCGCCACCGAAGGAATTTCCACCGCCGAAGCCGTCTGAGTTCCCGCCATCGGGTTCAACAGGCATGGGGGCATCATCATCAGAGTCAACAGGTACTTCGGAATCTTCGTCCATGTCGTCCATTCCACCGCCGAAGCCGTCTGAGTTCCCGCCACCGAAGGAATTTCCACCGCCCTCTGTCGGATTACCTCCGAAGGGGTTATCTTCTGGATCTAGATCTCCAAAGATGTCACCAAGATCATCAATATCCCCAACCCCAATTAATGGATCAAACGGGGTCTGAGGAGTCTCTGAATCGCTGCTGAAGTCGTACTCGTAGCCTTCTGCCGGGGCAAGTGGATTACCATTACCCATTCCACCTCCTGCTTGAGTCGTCTGATTGGACATATTTAGATCTTCAGTTGATGTATTTTCGGATGTTGCCATGGGATCTCTCTAAGTTTTACAGATGGAATAAAAAGCTTAAATTTTTACTGCGACAATTTTTCAGCGCAGACTAACACATTGGGTTTATTACCCAATAATTACGCTGTTAAAGTGAAAAGTTTTTTGCAGGCAAAAGCAAACGTTTTGAAAACGTATTACTACCCGCTCTGCATATAGATTAAAAAGATTTACTAATATTTGCTATGAATATTCTTTTGAATATCACACCGATCTTTCGCAGTCTGCTGATTGATATTATTTTTGGTTGATTAATTTTGTTATTGGGTAAAGTGGGTTTATATCAGTCAAAGATTACTCCGCCGTGAAACGACGGAGTAATCTTTGACCGTTGGTCTCCTCGGAACCCGTCGCCGGTGTTGGGACGGGTTCTTCCTAAAGATATATTTTTCCAAAAATTAGTTAAATCAACCCACCCAGACTAAAAATTTTTCTCTAATTATGATAGAAATAAACTATTTTTGTTGCAAATAGTCGAGTTTCTTTTTGAGGCGACTTCCTGCGGCTGCTATTGCTAATATACTGAGGCTAACCAGGAAAGAAGGTTCGGGGACGCTTGCCATTTTGTCGGTGATTTTTTCACCATTCAGGAGTGTGTCTGTTAGATTAACTCCAATCAGGTTAATTCCTGCTAGGTCAACTCCGGTGAGGCTGGCTTTACTGAGATTAACTCCTATAAAGTTACTGTCGGTGAGGTTAACTCCGGTGAGGTTGGCTTCACTTAAGTTGACTCCCACAAAGTTACTTTCGGTCAAATTACCCCCTAAAAAATTAGCCCGTATCAGGTCAACTCCGGCAAAGTTTGTATTGCTGAGGTTGACTCCCACAAAGTTAGTCTCGGTTAAATTAGCCCCGAAAAAATTAGCATCTATTAGGTCAACTCCGGCAAAGTTCGTATTGGTGAGGTTGACTCCCACAAAGTTAGTATCGGTGAGATTAACTCCAAAAAAATTAGCACCTATGAGGTCAACTCCGGCAAAGTTCGTATTGCTGAGGTTGACTCCCACAAAGTTAGTATCGTTGAGGTTTACCCCTTGAAAATTCGCCCCAATTAAATCAACTCCGGCGAAGTTAGCACCACCTAAGTTAACGCCAGAAAAGTTAGTATCGCTGAGGTTTACCCCTTGAAAATTTGCACCACCCAGGTTAAGCCCCGCGAAGTTCGCTCCAGCGAGGTTACACCCTACACAGTTATTCCCGTTTAAGACTCGCTCTAAGTCGGCGGGGTTAAAAGCGTGAGCGGGGGCAAAAAGCCCACCAATAAGGACAGAAAAAACTGTCGCTGATGCTGTTAGTATATTTTGCAGCTTCATTGATTTTATTAAGAAACTTCATCTGGGAATTTTTCAGACCAATCCTTGAAAATTTACCGAAATTTTCCCGATTGTTCAAGAGGTCTTTCTGAGTATAACTAAATTGGGGAAATTTGGCAATATAAAAAAATCGGGGCGTTCATTTTTACCCCGAATTTATATCTTTAGATAGATGATCGCACCCAAGACGATATATCAATTTTTTTTGTTTAAATGTGGGTTAATTAGTTAAAGATTTCTTTAAGAATCAGTTGGCTAATGTCTGTAGGTAACAGAGGGTTTTCTTCTGAAGGTTCTGCTTTTTGAGTAATAAAAACAGGATGATCACAGGTATTCGGTGGAATACAACCGTGAGAACCTTTCACGAGGTTAGCATCGAGTGGAATAACGTCTAGTAAATAACGAAAACCTAATTGCTTTCTTAACAACGTCGAGGCTATTTTTAGCTTGGGTAAAGGGATTTTTGGGTCGATAAACAGTTCAACGGGGTCAAAACCGGGTTTGCGGTGAATATCAACGGTGCGAGCAAAATCTGGGGCGCGTTTATCGTCTAACCAATAGTAGTAAGTAAACCAAGCATGAGGATCAGCGATCGCAACTAAATCACCGGATCGGCTATGATTAAGATGAAATGCTTTTTGATCTTCCTTGTCTAAAATGTAGTCAATACCATCAACATTTTCGAGGATTGATCGCACTTTAGAAATATTAGCATCAGATCGCACATAAATATGAGCAATTTGATGATCGGCGACAGCAAAAGCCTCACTAGCACCCATATCGAGCAATTCCAAACCCAATTCTTCTCGGACGGATAATAAACCCTTTTCCCTCAATAATCGATTCAGATGAATGGGCTGAGAAACTGGAGTAATACCATATTCTGACAATACCACAATCTTGGCATTTTTTGCAGTGTAGTAGTCAATTAAATCTGCACAAACTTGATCGATAGCTTGTAAATCTTTTTGAATTTCTTCGGGTTTTGTTCCCACACTTTGCAAACAGTAATCAAGATGAGGAAGATAGATCAATGTTAGCGTCGGATCTTGGCGAAGATCAACCCATTTTGCAGAATCTGCTATCCATTGGCTAGAGGCAATTGAAGTCGCTGGCCCCCAAAATTTAAACAGCGGAAACTGACCTAAATCGGATTGAATTTGCGATCGCAAATCACCGGGCTGAGTGTAAATATCGGGAATTTTTCGACCATCAGCCGGATACATGGGTCGAGGGGTAATTCCATAGTCTACCGACGAATTCATATTGTACCACCAAAACAGATTGGCGGTCGTACAATTGGGGGTAATTTCTTTAGCCATCTCCCAAATTTTCGGCGCCTGTACCAAACGGTTAGACTGTCGCCAAAACTTAATTTCATTTTCATCACGAAAATACCAACCATTACCAACAATACCATGTTCACTCGGCCATTTTCCGGTTAAATAGGTTGTCTGAGCCGAACAAGTCACCGCAGGTAATACAGGTTTAATGGTATTAACTTGTTTCGCCCATTTCGACAGGTTTGGCATTGCTTTTAACAACGCAGAGGTCAGACCGACAATATTAATAACTACTGTTTTTTGCATGGATTAATTGAGAATAAAACTACAATCTTCAAAAGAGATTAACTTGAAGCAGAAGAAACAGTCTGGTGTTGGTTTGAATAGAGATTAGAATGATCTTGGTAATGCTGAAGTACCCATTCATACTCTCTTTGAATAGAAGTGAGTAAATCAGTTTTGAGGTTTTCAGGAAGAACTTGAAACGTATAAGTTTCGATCTCTAGATGTTGACAAGGATAATCTTTCAACAAATCTAATACCGTTAAAATATCATCTTGGGTAGACTGTAAAACGCCGTAAGTTTTGTTAAATATCGGAATGTGAAAATGAGTCCGCCATTCTTGAGCCGTTGTTTCTCTTAACTCTTGAAGTGCTTCGGGTAAATCAATATAGGATTGTAAAATACCGTCTGCATGAGCAGCAACGACTTGATGAAGATAAGTAGAATCAACAAATTTCTGTAAATATTCAGCGAGGTAATCACGTTTAGATTGCTCTTGAGGAAGCTGATTTTTAATCGCTGCACTAATTTGAATTTTGCCAACTAAAATTCCGGCTTGTTTAAACTGTTCAAATACCTGAGATGGCTTTTCATAAACAACAGAAAAATGGCAAGTATCATAACAGATTTGAATATGTTGTCGCAGAAGTTTCTCGGCTGTATTCAAATCAAGACTCAGTGTATCAGCGAGTTGTTTTCCACCGACAGGTAACAGCCAGTTCTCAAAAAAATCAATCACTTCGGCTGAATTCTCAATTAACCCATTAGGTTCGGGTTCAAGGTCAACATGAATAAATTTACCCGTTTTCTGATGTAGTTTAATGAGTTCAATAACAACTTTAACCAGGTTAATTGTACTGTGTTTAAACACCTCATTGATATCAGATGAACTGTCAAACCAAGGCTTATAAGAAAGAGGCAGCGTTGAAATACTCCCATTTACACCTTCCGGTAACAGTTCGGCTAATATATAAGCAAGGTGCTTAGTGTAGTTAGTTCGTTCGGGTGTTGTCCAATCTGGTGCATAAACTTGATCTTTCACCACCTGATTATGAAACCCTCCATAGGGAAATCCATTCAGGGTAAAAACATAAAGATTATGTTTGGCTAACCAAGCCTTAAATTCACTCATTTCTAAGGCTTTAAGTTGCGTTGTTGCCTGATGAGAAAGTCTTAAACCAATCCCAAAATATTCAGTCTTCAAGCGACTTTTTAAAGCTGGAATATATTGTTTTAAGTTGTCAAAAACTTCGGGCCAAGATTCACCAGGATGAATATTTGTACAGTAGGTTAAGTGAGCGTTATTTTCAGTAAGCTGCATTATAAATCAGCCTCCTTTAACATCATAATAGCGAGGCGATATTTATCTAAATCAACTTGGTGAACTTCTAAGCCTTGACCAATGGTTGCGAGCAGCATTAAAGTCAACTCTCCGCCCAAATGTTCTTGAAATTCACTTAACCCTCGAAACAGAGAACGGGAATGTTCAGGTGAAGTGAAGTGAGAAGAAAGTTCAGCATCATAAAGACGAAATCCCAATGCTTTAAACAGGTTCAAAATTTCATTCAATTCTTGCTTGGTAATCAAACCTGACAAATAAGAATAAGTGCTGTCAAGACAAATTCCAATCGCCACAGCTTCTCCATGATAAAGACGGTAATTGCTGAGGTATTCTATCCGGTGTGCTGCCCAATGACCAAAATCTAGAGGGCGAGAACTTCCCATTTCAAACGGATCTCCGCCAGCAATATGATCAAGATGCAACTTAGCACAACGGTAAACAATTTGCTGCATCGTATCTAAATCTCGGTTGACTAATGCTTCTGTATGATTAGCAATAAAATCAAAAAAAGCAGCATCTTTAATCAGTGCAACTTTCACCGCTTCAGCAATACCGGATCGCCAATTTCGATCATCTAATGTGGTTAAAAAATTGGCATCGTTTAAAACCAAAGTTGGGGGTGCAAACGTTCCTAAAAAGTTCTTTTTACCAAAAGCATTAATCCCATTTTTTACTCCCACTCCCGAGTCACATTGTCCTAAAACTGTTGTCGGAACCCGAATTAACCGAATCCCTCGATGGGCTGTTGCTGCGGCGTAGCCCACTAAATCTAACATTGCACCGCCACCCACCGCAATCACATAAGAATGACGACAAAGTTCGGCATCTGAAATCAGTTTTTGTAAGTTTTCAACGAGTTGAGGATTATTTTTCGCCGCTTCTCCCCCGGCAATTAAAGTTGAACCAGGTTTGAGGTTTAACGCATAGGAATGGCATTTACTATAGGCTTGAATTTGAGCCAGAATTTCAGTCTGTTGAGGGAGTCCACTATCTACAAATGCAATTGCTTTTTTTGTTCCTTCTCCGGTTGCGAGTAACACCTGTGCGAGTAAAGGATTATCGGGGTTAAATAAATCCCGAGTAAAATGTACATCATAGTTAAATGTAACTTTTACCTCTTGTTTGAGAGAAGCATACTCAGTGGATGAACTCTTGGAAACAGCAGGTTGAGAAGCGGGCTTAGAAAGTGTAAAAGTCATTAAATTTTATCCTTTTTTATCTATTTTTTTATTGCCTATTACCTGTAATATTAAGTCATTGCAAACAAACGCACTAATCCCATTGACAAAAGCAAGAGTGCTAACACTAGCAAACCGTAAAGTCCGCCAGCAAAGCAAGAAGCAAGTGTTGCATTGACAATTACTAAAGATAATATTCCGGCTTGAACCGCACTGCGAATATGGTTAGCTTGGGGATGAGTCGCCGCTCGAACAAATGGGGGAAAAATGCGCCAAGTTAGTAACGCAACAAACAATAAAGCGCTAATCATATGAGCAGATGTAATTGCACAGCCCAACAAAATAGCAATAACAACACCCATCAGTACAACCGAAATTTGTCCGGTGCGACGACTTCCCCCATACACTTCACCTTGACTAATAGCGGTAATTGCACCAATGTACAAAATCGGAATAATGGCGAGATAAGTGGGATGAATTAATGAAAATCCATTCTCGAAAATATTGCTAAATACTGTCGGTAAAACGCTAATACCAAGTAATAAATTCCCCGCCCGACAAAACCCCATTGTTAACGGGCCGAACAAAGCGTGATGTTTTGCTATACTGTCGTAAATTAGGGTCGCCGCAGCAATTAGACTCGCCAATACTAGACTCAACCCCGAAACCTGGCTGGCTGCAAAAACTCCAACCGTTAACAAAAAACCGCCCAATATTGTCGCTTCTTGAGATGAAACTGTACCCCGAGGAATTGGCCGTTCCGGGCGTTCTTCTGCATCTAACTCGGCATCAAAAACATCATTGAAAACAACCCCGCCCCCATAAAGTCCAGTTGTTGCTAGGAGTAACCACAATAAAGAACTAATAGAGGCGCTACTCCCCGCAATGGCATATCCGGCTAGGATATCCGCCCAAGCTGTGGGAATATTGGGGGGACGCATCAGTTGAAAATAGCCTGCTGTACGATTGCTTAAAATTGTTGTATTCAAATCAATTCCCTTTTTGCTAGGATGAATAAATCTATATTTTTGGGGTTAAATCGGTTGTTTTTTGCATGAATCAATTGATATGAACCCGCCTCTACAATTGATGACGATTCAATCTGTCTCTACTGAATCACAACCGAATCACGCAGGGTTTTTGCATCTGGATTTTGCCCTCGCAATACGCTATTACCATCAAACTGTGCTGTATGATCAACAGGTTTAGGTGTTAACCAATCGCTTTCTTTAAATTGACCGCTTTGACTGTAAGCTTTGAGTGCATTTTGATAACAAACTGTTCGCACATCTGTCTCAGAAATGCCTTCATCAAGCATCAATTGAGCGGTTTTTGGTACGGCTAACGGATCACTTAATCCCCAATCAGCACTACTATCAACAATAATGCGATCAGTACCGTATTTTTTAACAACTTCTACCATCCGAGCATTACCCATTTTCGTCATTGGGTAAATCGTAAATGCAGCCCAAAATCCTCGCTCTAGAACTTCTTCAACGGTTTCTTCGTTGTTATGATCGATAATCACTTGAGACGGATCAAGACCATGTTCAATACAGCGATCCATACTGCGACTTGTACCCGCTTTTTTGTTGCGGTGCGGTGTATGAATCAGTACCAACATATCGAGTTCTTTGGCTAAAGCAAGTTGATCTTGAAAGTATTTATCTTCGGTTTCTGTCATGTCATCGTAGCCAATTTCACCAATGGCAACAACACCTTCTTTACAGGCAAATATCGGCAATAAATCCATTACAAGTTCAGCAACAGCCGAGTTATTAGCTTCTTTTGGGTTCAAACCAATCGTACAATAATGAGCAATGCCAAACTGAGACGCTCTAAACCGTTCCCAACCCACAAGACTGCTAAAATAATCTTTGAAACTGCCGGGGTTTGTGCGAGGTTGACCCAACCAAAAAGAAGGTTCAATCACGGCAACAATACCATACTCTCGCATCACGAGATAATCATAGGTTGTCCGTGCAGTCATGTGAATATGCGGATCGATAAACATGAGATTGGTAGATTCCATAGTGATAAAAATGTAGATGTCGGTATCTGTTTCTAGTTGGCTGTATTCGTGTTATTAGAATACAGATGATGTAATGTCCAAGTTTCCCAAGTCTGGGGTTTCTTACTCAGCATTTTAGGGCGAGACTCTAGCAACGACTTGATTTTTTCCGAATGGGAACTCATACAGGCTAAAGCACCTGCTTGTTGTTGCATCGGATCGGGGTGATCTAGCACTCTCTCCAAATCTTCCGTCATGCTGTCAGTCGTGAAAGCCCCCATCGCCCGCCAAAGTTCGGGGGTAACACTGCGATCGGCGGCCCAACGTTCGTGGGCGTAGTCGAGCAGCATTTGGGATAAATTGGGGTTAGTCCGAGTGTCTAGACCGATAATTTTGTGCAAGGGACTATCGATAAAAATCGCTTTCAAAACCATTTGGTTCCAGGCAAGTTCGGAAAGATAATTCGCCGGATAGGGGTTATGAAGTGCCACTGCATTGAAGACAACTGACATATTTGTGCGTATCCCTTCGGCTGCACGATCTTGGTATTTTTCCGGTGAGGGAAGTAGCGGCAACGTTTGATAAAGGGCGACTAACTCATCAATATCAGCAGCAGAAAAAAGCTGATCAAGAATGCTTTGATAGTCTTCGGAGTTGCCTTGAATTAAGGATAAAACGAACAATGTTCGAGCCAGCCCGTCAACTCGCCAGTGTTGAGGATGCCAACCCGGGCAAATTTCTGTTGCTGCTTTTAAATCTTCATCAGCTAACACCGAATTTGCTTTACCTAAACGACGAGGAACTAAGCTGAATGCGATGAAAAATGATCTCTGGGTTGCTCCCTTTAACAGTTCAGACTGCTTTTGGGTTAGCCAAGCAAGCTGTTCGTTATCGAGTTGATTTGAGAGCCACTCAAAGATTAGATTGATCGTCCGATTTAACTGAGTTGATTGATTGATAGATGCAAGAACCATGTCGCTAAATTTATTGATCGCTGTTCATCTTATTGTCTATTGTACAAAACTTAACAGCTTTATTTCAAGGTGTTTTAATGTACAAAATTTTTAACTTCAATGAATAAACATCAAGCTGTTTTTTTACTTAATTTTGACAGTTTTACCTACCTAAAAAGACGAGAATATTCTTAGGTAAAAAGATATTTTTGAACATTTGCACTTGACAAAATACTGCTTTTAACAGTCGTCTTACGCTTTTCTTAATATCAAGTTTTAATCTCCAAATAGCCTTCGGCGATTATTAAATGATTTAGTTTTTAAACTGTTAAACCCTGCCCTGTTTGTACAGTTGGACAATTAGTTTTGACTTCCCCAGACTTAATATAGATATTAACAGTTTTTTTAGATGCTAGCTAGAGATGCTATGTGCCTACGCTATTATAAACAAAGTTTATTTGAACAACAAATAAATTGCTCAAAAGCCCACACAATCAAGCGGATTGAGGGTGAGTCCCAACTTTGATCGGGCTTGGCATTTATACAGAAGTGCCTGAATAACAGCTTGATTAAGTTGTATCTGTCAAACACCTCTGTACAAATAAGACCATTAACGAGTTATTCTACGCTTTTTGAGGATCTTCGTTGCCATCAAACCAACCCCTCCCAAAGCTAAGACTGACATGGGTTCAGGTACTTTTTCCGCATCGTCATAATTAATGCTGAGTACCTGTACACGACCTTGGAAGAAATCTCCCACATAGAGTTTATCATCATTGAGTCCCGTGCCACCCGTCCAGTTAAATGCACCGGGTCGCAGGTCGAGTTCGGGTCCAAAAGGCCCAGTAGAACCATCAGGGGGAGGCGGAGGGATAATTTCCCCATCTGGGGTACGGGCGGGTTCTCCATACACCGTTAACAAATTACCTTCTTTATCAAAAACCTGTACACGGCTATTGATAGAGTCAGCAACATAAATATTTTCTTCCTCATCGATTTCCAAGCCAATTGGTTGTAAGAACTGACCCGGTTCTGTTCCTTGCATACCAAACGCTAGAAGGGGATTTCCGTCTGGGTCTAACACCTGAACCCGGTTATTAAACTGATCAGCGACGTAGATATTGCCACTAACCGAAGAAATGCGGATACCCGCAGGGCCTTGAAACTGTCCAGGTTCAGTTCCCGGAGTGCCGATGGTGTCAATAATTTCGCCCGATCCGTTAATTTTCAGAATGCGATCGTTACTAAAGTCGCCAACATAAACATTATTGTCGGCATCGAAGGTAATCCCAGAAGGGCCAAAGAAAGCGCGACCTTCAATCAGTCCGCCAAATTCACCATCAGCAATAGTTTGAATATAGTTCCCTTCAGGATCGTAAACATTCACTCGGAGGTTAAAAACATCACCCACATAGAGATTACCCGTTTTCGGGCTAAACTCCAATGCTCCAGGTTCATCAAACTCGCCCGGGCCGGTACCGCCAGATCCAACTGCACCAATATATTCACCCTCGGGAGTAAAGATAGAAACTTCGTTACCCACTTCAAAGTTTGTCGTCCCGTCGGGGTTTCGTCCGCGACCATTGCCGACATAAATATTGCCCGTACTATCTTGAACCGAGACGCCTTGAGGCACAAATAATTGACCGGGTGCAAAGCCAGGTTCACCAATTTGGCGATCAAATTCGAGAGTAACAGCCTTAACTTCAGTTGCGATCGCACCCAAAGAGATCAACGATCCCGCTAGTAGGGGTGTGAGGCTGGCGCCGACTGAGAATTTTTTGAGCTTCATAATAAGTCCTTAAGTTAAATTGACAATGGATGCTAGTTGCTTATCGGTCAATTGTCTTTTGTCACGGTGTAAAGTTTGCCTGTTTTCGAGCCGTCTTGAAAGCAAAAGAAAGCGTTCCCAGAAGACCCCAAACTAAAACGCCATAGGCTGAATTGGGTTCGGGGATATCAACAGCTTCCCCTTCGGGATCGATTTGGAAAATTGTTGAGTTCGGGCCATTACCTCGACCCGCAACATAAACCAAGCCATCTGTTCCGACGGTGAGATTTACTAACAACTCAACCCCATCTACCTGGTTCCCGTCTAAAATGGTGGTCACTTTGCCATCGGTATCAATCTCGACGACTTTTCCGCGATCGCCCCCGAATGCCAAAGATTCAGTTGCCAAAACCGTGGCGTAAGCCTTGCCAGTGGGCGCAAAAGCAATATCAGTTAGCTGAGTCAAACCGTTAGCAAATGTTGTTTGTTGACCGTTGGCATCAATTTGAGTAATTTCTGACTTCCCTTGCGGGAACGGAAACCCTCCAAACTCAGCAACATAAAGATTGCCATCACCACCGACCGCAACGCCTGTCGGCACGTATTGGAGAGGAAAGAGGGGTTCTTCCGTTTCCGGCGCCTGAGTAGGATCGTTCGGTGCGGCAGGGGGCGGCCCTAACCCCTGGGGAAACTCCAGACTCTCAAGAGCAACTATTTCCGGGTCAAAGATGGCATTGAGTTGAAGCTGGTTTTCTCTCCGACTGTAGGCAAACAAATTATTAGCACCCGAGTCGGTAATATAGACTGTATCGCCGTCGATCGCGAGGCTATTGGGGTTGCTGTCAATATCGCCCCCAGTGGGGTTATTTTCCAGTTCATACCGTGCCAAATCAGCCAATTGAGTCAATTGACCTGTGACAAAATTGGCTTGGTAGAGACTGCCCAACTCCGAGGTGTCTAAAACATCGCTTTCCAAATAAGGATTACCCGCTAAGAGATCGGATCAACGTTTGATCACGCCGAGCCGGATCGCCCACCGATCCATACAGGACGTAGGGCGTACCAAACGCATCAAATCCGATATCTTGTGGGCCGACAGCGTTGCTGCCATCTGCCAAAGCCAGAGAACTCAAGCCCGTTAGCACAGGTGTAACAGTGCCATCAGGGGAAACTTTACTGACGGCACCCGTATTGCCCAAATACAGGTCAAGACCAGGTATATTTGGCGAGGGGATAGAACTTGATGAAGTCGATCCTCCCCCAATTCCCGCTTCAGCAACGTAGAGTTCACCATCGGGGCCGAAAGTGAGTCCTCTGGCGTTTTGAAGACCCTCAGCAAAGCGAGTAAATGTTGCCGCTTGAGCGGTGTTAGTAATTGAAAAGAATAAACAGGTAACTGCTAAAGAGCAAACCGAGTGGTTGATATTCATCTGCGGAGGTAAAGTCGAGACGGTCAGATCGGGCTAGAAATTGCGACAGGATGCAATTAAAAATCACACCCTAACTGCTTCTAATCCGCTTTTTTCAGTCCGTCTCGCTTGCCTTTTAAACCGAAAATGCTGGCACCGCCAAAGAACAATAGACCCAAAATAGTACCGGGTTCAGGGACAGACTCAACATCGTCAAACCGGATCACAGAACCATTGGTACCGATACCATTATTAGCAACATAGATGCCACCATCGGGGCCAACTTGAATCCCTGTTGCTGAGAAGATGCCTTCTTGAGCGATTGTCGTGCGTTTACCATCCGGCGTGACTTTGACCACTGAACCGGGCAAATCTTTTAAGCTTCCTTCGACACTGTTTTTCCACTGGGCTTCATCGGCAAATTGCAGCACTAACAGGTTGCCATCCGCATCAAAGGTTAAATCTGTAATTTGGGTGAAACCCTCTGCAAAAACTTCCGGTTCTCCAGTTTCGGGGTTAATCCGGAGAACTCGGGCTTCGCCTTCAGGATAGGGATAACCCGTCAATTCAGCATAATAAGCTGCACCATCAGGCCCAATTGTGATTCCGGTCGGTACCGACTGCAAGTCTAACGGGCCTTCTGGAATTTCAAAAGATGGCTGTTCAGGTTCTTCGCCCTCGGGGGGAAGTTGGCTCGGGTCGCCCCCTAAAACTGGGTTATCTTCACCCGAATTTTGAGGCGGTTCAAAAGGAGAAGCAGGAGGAAATTCTACGTTTTCAACTAACTGAGTTGGGGCGGCAAAAGCATTCCGCAGTTCGCCATCAGCCAGACCGATATTGTAGATGACGTTAGCACCTGCATCAACTACAAAAGCTGAATCTTCTTGAATGGCGATCGCAAAGGGGTTACTAATGTAGTCGCCCCCGTCAAGGTTGTTCAACTGTTCGTATTGGGCAAAGTCAAACAGTTCGGTGAATTCTTGAGTGGCTAAATCGACTTTAAACAGTTTACCCAGGTTAGATACATTTAAAAGGTCGTTGGGATCTTCGGTCGGCGGGGCAATAAAGTCTTGTTCTGGGGGAAGTGAGGCATCTTGACTGAGTTCAAACAGACCGAGATCTCGGTTGCCTGGATATCCAGCATAGCCACTAACGAGGTAAGCATTACCCAAGAAGTCAAAGGCAATCTCTTGGGGGCCTGCACCTTGCTCTAAAGTCGGCTGAAGTGCCAAGGAGTCAAAGTTATCAATCACTCTTGTCTGAGTGCCACTGATTAGATCTACTTTTGTCAGTGATCCCGTCTGACCCGCACAAATATTGGCAAAAGCAGCACTTGGAGAAGGCTGACAGTTTCCGTCGCCGCCTGTACCTGTTTCTCCGACATATAGGCTACCGTCAGGGCCAAAAGTAATTCCGCTTGGATTGTTGAGTCCGCTAGCAACTGTTGTGAAATTTGCTGCTTTAGCAGGAGTTGCCGAAGCGAATACGGTGGTAATAGTTAGAAGTGTATAACCAATTTGCTTAAGTTTCATTGTTCCCGTGAAATAAATAGTCGTAGCTTGTAACCGATCAGAAGAAAATAGAAAATGCCGTTGATAGCCATCGAGTGACCGATCCATGATCAGTCCTCTAAACTTGGTACAAAATAGAAATAAAAGTCTGAACTAATCAGGATGAAAGCTTTGGAGCCATACTGATCCGGCAGAGTAAAAAATTTACTCTATACCCCTCATTTCTCAAACTCTTTATTGCAATGAAGTCTGTCTATCTTCCAGCTCTAAACCAGTCTAAACTCCCTGTCAGACTTGGTTTTCTTCTCTGACACCCAGATAACTTTAGATAAGCTAACACAGTAAAAGAGGTCAAAAGGTGTCATTTTTTTCGTAAAGATTTGACTTTTCTTACGAAAATTTACGGAGACAGATAAAAAAAATAGATCCATACAAGGGAGTTTATACTGAGAGTCTATCCTAAAAAAAGATAATAAAAATCGTTAAAAAAATCATGATCAATTTCAACAAAGTATGATATGAAATCTTCCAAAAATTAGACAGACAAATTCCTCAGTTTTTGATCGAACTAAAAAGACAAAGCCTGTTTAGTCATAAAAACCGAGGAACTGAATTCATTCAATTTATAAATCTTCAGCGAGCAGAGAGAATCTTCTCTAAACTGACGCTAGTGCTTTGGGCTGATAACTCATCCCTTGGGCGAAGCTCTCTAAGTTACCTGCTTTCGCTTCCAAGAACCGTTTGATATTCATACTCTCAGCCCCAAAGTCTTGAATTTGCAGCTTACCGTGACGTAGGGGTTTGTCTAGAGGCCAGAACGTGATCCGATGTTGAATAAAGCCTTCAGCATCGGGATCAGCAAACGCATAAGAACAAGGGATAATAATAGAAGGGCTGCGTTGAGTAAAGTTGTAATCAGGATAATAAAAATCCTGCTCAATCAGATAGTATTTACTCAGCGTGTGCGATCGCAACTCCACCTTCACCTTTTGATTATACTCATCTAAAAACTCACCCGAATTCGAGCCAATTTCTCCTTGAGGTCTGAGCAAATGCGCCCATTCATCCATCGTTCGCAGATCGCTGAGATACTCATATCCCATCTCTATTGGCGCATCCACAAAGATAGTATCAGTAACAATTTTATAACGACCGACAGCCGCTTCAGTTCGTCCAGCATTGCGCTCTAAAATCGCCTTGAGCGAACGACATTCAGAAGTATGAACTGTTTCAATCCCCTGCATAATCATCGGCACTCGTCGTTTCGGATCGACAAAACTTAACCAGTGAAAATAAACCCCCGACTCATCGGTTCCTGGCTCAATATATTCAGGCGGAAACAGCATCACCGGGTAAACCTGAAAATACTCTTGGTATTTAATCCCACAATGCCACTCAATCCCCTTAAAAAAACCATTGTCAATTTTTTTGACATGATAGTACAAATTATGTTGATAACCGGAAGCCGTTCCCAGCCAAGTATCTTCATCAACTTGTTCGATCATCCGACTAAATAGCGTCCAGTCATCTAAATTTTTCAGACTACAAAGATAGTCAAACGCAGTATCGGTATCTGTCGCAATATAAGCAGACGTAGCAAAGGTATTCTGTTCCATTTTTTCCTCTGGTAAAAATTTTCGGGTGTAGTTTTTCCGTATTTCTATTCGTTGAGGTTATGCACTCACCAACATTTGAGCTTGTTCAGCCTGGGTAATACGTTCTTCAGCAAGCTGCATAGAAGCTTTATGAGTCGTCATTCCGGTCGTTTCAGCTTTCTTGAAAAGTTCGAGCAAAGTATCGTAAATACTATGAACATGACTAATTGCTTTTTTCTCTTGGTAGCCAATCAACTCGTGATAGACATTAATTAGCCCCCCCGCATTAATCACATAATCCGGACAATACAAAATGTTTTGATCCGTCAGCATTTCGCCATGCACTTGTTCATCTAAAAGCTGGTTATTCGCCGAACCTGCAATGATAGACGCTTTCATCTGAGAAATTGTTTGAGTATTGAGAATAGCTCCCATCGCACAAGGCGCAAAAATATCAACATCAAGTCCATAAACCTGCTCAGGTTCAACCGCAGTCGCCCCATATAACCGAGCAACTTTAGAGACTTTAGCTTGATTAATATCACTAACAAACAGCTTAACTTCATTTTGGTGTAGCCAATCGCAAAGATGCTGTCCGACATTACCCAAACCTTGAACAGCCACCTTTAACCCTTTAAGATTATCAGAACCAAAACGGTATTTTGCGGCAGCTTTCATTCCGAGTAAAACACCAATCGCTGTCACCGGAGCAGGCCCACCCGATTTTTCTTGGGTACCGACAACATACTTCGTCTCCCGGTTAATTTGCCGAACATCTTGCGGCGTTAAATTAATATCTTGACCCGTGATAAATCGACCATTCAGGCGCTCAATGAATCGACCATAAGCCTGTAACAATTCGCAGGTTTTTTGCTCAGGCTTGGCGATAATTACCGCTTTACCGCCACCCATCGGAATATTGGCACAGGCGGCTTTGTAGGTCATGCCTCGGCTGAGACGCAGAGCATCGGTTAAGGCAGCAACTTCACTTTCGTAGGGCCAGAGACGAGTTGCCCCCATAGCAGCACCAAGTCGGCTGTCGTGAATCGCAATAATTGCTTTTAATCCAGAGGCTTGGTCGTTGCAGAATAAAACCTGTTCATGGCCGGCTGTGGCTGTTGTTTCAAATAGTTTCATTGTGGTTTATTTATGCTTGAGTAAAAGGAATAAAAGTTGAGAGTAGGGAGATGGAAAGACAAATCAAGTCAATTTGCCTTTTGCCAATTGGCTGTTCCCTAAAATTCTGTTTAAGTCATCGGAAAAGAGACTTGCTCTTTTGATGAACCATTGGTTGAGGTAGCCTCATCTAACGGATAGCCAATAGATTCAGGTTTTGGCTCTGCTTTCTCCGTTGAACGATTTGCTAAACTTTTGGTGCGTCCTTTCGAGGGGGCGTGGCGAGAAGGATCAATTTTGACATCAACCACAATCGGCCCATTGGCAGCCATCGCTTTTTGTAGAGCGCTTTCAAGCTGTGATTCTTCCAAGACCTGAATACTTTCGGCACCCATCCCCTGAGCAATCATGGTGAAATCAGTCTGAGGCATGAGTGCATCGGCTTTGAGTCCCAGCATTGCCATACCTTGGTAGCACATATTGTAGCGGGCATCGTTCAGCACAATCCAAACCGCAGGGATTTGGTATTTGACGGCGGTGCTGACTTCACTGTTCATCAACATCGAACCGTCACCAACAATCGCAACGGCTTTATGACCTTGACCGAGAGCCGCACCCAAAACCCCTGTTGTGGCATGACCCATCGAACCCACACCTGTACTAACCCGATAACGATTTGACTCAGAAAAGCGTAATAGGTGAGTAGACCAAGTAAATGAATTACCTGACTCTGCTAGTACGACTGCGTTACTGCCTTCAACGATAACTTTTTGAATCGTCTCCATCAAAATCTCGGGACGCACGAGGGTACTGGTCGCCTCTGCAATCGGTTCACGTTCAGGATTCGGTAAATTAACGATTGAGCGAGGATAGTGCGACAGATAGGGTAATAGTTGTCGCAGAAACGTACCGATATCAGCCTGAACTGGATAGGTTGGAACCGTTGGATAGCTGACTCCAATCACACTCGGGTCAATATCGACTTGAATAAATCCTCGACTCGGTACCAAGTCGGTACTCCAAAATGAGGTCGGTTCACCCATACGAGTTCCCAGTACCAACGTTCTTAATGGCTTCACCGTGTTTAAATAGTTCAACACTGAACTGTGACCGCCTAAGCCTGTAACACCGACAAACTGAGGATGGTCTTCTCGAAAGAGTCCTTTTGCTCGGGGTGAACACATGACAGCGGCACCTGTGACCTCAGCAAGCTGCATCACTTCTTGAGTGGCTAAACGAGCGCCATAACCAACCCAAATCGCAAAGGGGCCTTCAGAGAGAAGTTGAACACAGTGAGAAATGACAGAATCGGTGGCTGCGATTTTGTTCTCTGTGACAGTGGCTCTGGGCAACTCTTTGGGCATCGGCAATGATTGTACCCCTGTCGGAGTGCTGAGATGAGCGGTAAAGCCTCCAGGCTGAGAGACTCCCTGTGTGAGTCGTCTAGCAATTTGAGGAAGTTGCTCGGGACAATCAACGATAGTTGCGTAGTTATACAATGCTCCAGAGCTAAATAATCCATCTGTTGGCAGTGTTCGAGGGCTGGTTTCTTGAATTGCCCAACGCTCTCGCTGTGATGTTGATGTACAGGCCGACAGGTGAATGACTTTGGCTCCTTCGCCTCGGGCGGCAAAGAGTCCGGTTAATGTATTTGTAATCCCAGGGCCGGCTGTTGAAAAGACGACAACGGGACTGTTGCTGACGAGAGACGCTTCGAGAGCGGCAAAGGCGGCACCCGATTCGTGACGACAGTGAATCACTTGGATTTGACGGCTGTTAGATAAAGCATCCCATTGTGTTGCCATTGCACCGCCAGAAACGCCAAAAGCCCATACAACCCCCAAATCTTCCAATAGCTTGACGATTGCTTGAGAGACTGAGGTTTCTTTTTTTACTGCTGATGGGCTGTTGGTTAATGTGTCATGGGAACCATTGGCAGACTCTCTTACAGACTGTTTATGAGCGGTTTTTGTATGTTTCTCTTGAGTGATTATGGTCGTAGATTCAGGCGATTTCTTGATCATTGTTGCGTACTATTCTTGCTAGACTTTTAGCTTTAAATTTTTTGTAGCTGGCTGTATCTGACACACATCATAAAGACATTTTTAAGGACATCGCTATGCACATTATTTCGGACGAGGTATCAATTCTTTAGATTTTTATCAGTTCTATTCAATCTCTTAATCGGCTCTAAGTTAGCTCTGGCAATACAGTAGCAGGGCGGAATTGCACTCTCAACAGCCTGGATTTTATAGCACTACGCATTTAAGTTAGGACATTTCTAGATCCTAAAACCCTTTCACAGTCTACTGTTCCCTGTTCCCTAAGATTGCAAACTAAGTCTCGCCGGAAACCGCCGGGCCGCAAGGCAAGCGCTGTTCCCTGTTCCCGATTCAAGTAGCGCTATATCTTTATAAACTCTTTTTAACTTTTGCCTCTCAGCGCTTTTCTGATTTTAATTACTCTATCCTAAGATAGAGTTTTGTTAATCAGTCTATTTGCTGATATTTCAGGTTTAACACAGTATAAATGATGATTTCTGAGAAAATCTAAAGAAATGTAACAGCATCCCGAAAAAATATCATTGAACTTTCTCTAGCAAGTTCTTTAAGCTCTAGAACAGTAACCCGTAATTTCACGGATACCTATCGCTAAATCATGGAGATTTTCAAATAATGACCTACAAGCCCCAACAATATCTAACAGATGGTGGTATCGAAATATTTCGACAGGTCGAACTTCTGCCAATGGAGACCGCTCTGGATCGGATTTTACCGAAGTTGGATACTGTACGGGGTGGATTATTGACCAGCAGCTATGAATATCCAGGACGCTACAGACGATGGGCGATTGGATTTGTCAATCCACCTCTGGAAATAGCAACACGAGATCATTGTTTTACCATCACAGCACTCAATGAACGTGGAGAAATTTTAATCAAACAAATTTCGAGCGCTTTGTATGACTGTACTGATCTCAAAAATATTCAGCATAATCGTCAAAAAATAACAGGAACAGTCGCACCAGCCCATCGATTGTTCTCCGAAGAAGAAAGAAGCCAACAGCCCTCTGCATTCTCAGTTATTAGAGCCATTACGAATACATTTAAAAGCGATGAAGATGAACATTTAGGACTCTACGGAGCGCTAGGCTACGATTTAGTCTTTCAGTTTGAGCCAATCCCTCAAAAAATCAAGCGTCCCGACGATCAGCAAGATTTAGTGCTATATTTGCCGGATGAATTGATTGTCGTAGACTACTACCTCCAACAAGCCTTTCAACTTCAGTACGACTTTAAAACCGCCAACAATTCAACTGACGGACTGCCTCGAACGGGCGAGGTGATTGATTATCGCGGAAAACGTCAGCCCTTAACTCAAGTTGCTGACCATGCAGAGGGTGAATATGCTGACTTAGTAAAAACCGCCTTTGATTATTTCCGCAGAGGAGATTTGTTTGAGGTGGTGCCTTCTCAAAGCTTTTTTGAGAGTTGTGAAACCAATCCTTGTGAACTGTTCCATACCCTACAAACGATCAACCCCAGTCCTTACGGGTTTATCTTCAACCTGGGTGGAGAATATTTGATCGGGGCTTCCCCAGAAATGTTTGTGCGAGTAGACGGGCGACGGGTGGAAACCTGCCCAATTAGTGGCACCATTGAACGTGGTGATGATGCGATCGAAGATGCCACTCAAATTCGACATTTACTGAACTCGCTCAAAGATGAAACCGAGTTGACCATGTGTACAGATGTTGATCGCAATGACAAATCCCGAGTGTGTAAACCCGGATCAGTTCAGGTCATTGGTCGTCGTCAGGTCGAAATGTACAGCCATTTAATCCATACCGTTGACCACGTTGAAGGGGTTTTAGAAGACCAATACGACGCCCTAGATGCCTTTTTAACCCATACCTGGGCTGTAACCGTAACTGGGGCGCCCAAACGAGCGGCGATCGCTTTTATTGAACAGCATGAACGCAGCGCCCGTCGTTGGTATGGGGGAGCGGTGGGTTATTTCAACTTTAATGGCAACCTCAATACAGGCTTAGTCTTGAGAACCATTCGCCTCAAAGACTCAGTTGCAGAAGTGCGCGTCGGAGCAACGGTACTTCATAGCTCAGTCCCAGAAGCAGAAGCCAAAGAAACGCTCACCAAAGCGGCTGCAATGCTGCAAGCTCTAAAACAAACTCAGCGCGATAAACTCAGTCCTAGCGAGTTGATATCCCCCGCTCAGACAACCCAGCGTCGCCGCCCCAAAGTATTGATTGTTGATTATGAAGACTCTTTTGTTCATACATTAGCAAACTATATTCGTTACTGCGGTGCTGAAGTCGTCACCCGACGTCACGGCTTTCCCCTAGAAGTTCTAGATCAAGAGCAACCCAATCTGGTTGTACTTTCGCCTGGGCCTGGGTGTCCTGCCGACTTCGGCGTGAGCAATATGGTGAATGCTTGTGTTGAGCGCCATATTCCTCTGTTTGGAGTCTGTTTAGGGTTACAGGGTATTGTCGAAGCCTTTGGCGGTACCTTGGGGGTTTTAGACTATCCGCAGCACGGTATTTCTTCGCAAATTACAGTTGTAGATTCAGATTCGGTTCTGTTTAAAGAACTGCCTTCAAGCTTTGAGGCGGGACGATACCACTCACTCCACGCCTTAACCAAAGCAATGCCTGCTGAACTCAAGGTAACAGCATTTTCCTCCGATCAGGTGATTATGGCGATTGAACATCGAGATCTGCCGATCACTGCGGTTCAGTTTCATCCCGAGTCACTGATGACGATGACAGGTAGTGCAGGTTTGAAGATGATTCAAAATGTGGTTGATGCTTATGGTTCAATATCGGCTGATGGCGAGACTACTCAAGTCGAGAATTCCCAAGAAGAAGTTGAAAACAGCTTTGTTGAGGCATTTGTTCGCTGAGGTTTTTGGGGTCAATGCTCAGTTTTTTGACCTCAAATCGATACCGGGAAATTAGAACAAGTAGACTTATGAAGATTCGTCGTTTGACAGAACTAAATACGGGTTATGAGATTGCGCCCCAACACTCAATTCCAGACAATATTCTCGAAAAGATTATTTGGCAAAAAGAAGATGAAGTCTTGCAAATGAAGCAGGCGATGTCATCTTTAGAATCGGGTTCTGATTATGAAACATTGTTAAAGCCTTCTTCTGCTTTTAGCAAAGGGAGAGATTTTGCCAAAGCTTTAAAGCAAGGATCTCCGGCACTAATTGCTGAAGTGAAAAAGGCTAGCCCCAGCAAAGGTATTATCTGCCCCGATTTTGATCCCGTGAAAATTGCCCAAGCTTACGAACGAGGGGGCGCCGCTTGTTTGTCGGTTCTCACGGATGAAACCTTTTTTCAAGGGAGTTTTGAGAACTTACAACGGGTTAGAGACAGTGTATCGCTTCCTCTGCTCTGCAAAGAGTTTATCATCGACCCCTGCCAAGTGTTGATGGCGCGATCAGCCGGTGCGGATGCGGTGCTGTTAATTGCTGCGGTGTTGAGTGATGCTGACTTGAGTGCGTTCTCAATATTAGCTGATCGCTTGGGAATGGATTCTCTAGTCGAAGTTCATTCTTTAACTGAGTTAGATCGGGTGTTAGCACTTCCTGAAACAGGCAAAAGTATTCGTTTAGTTGGCATTAACAACCGTAATTTAGAAAATTTTACCGTTGATTTGGCGATAACTGAACAGTTATTAAAAGCCCGAGGTGAAGAACTAACCGCGAAAAATATTGTTGTCGTCAGCGAGTCGGGGTTGAAGACATCCGACGATCTGATTCGGGTACATCTTGCGGGCGCAAATGCCGTGTTAGTCGGTGAATCTTTAGTGCAGCAAACCGATATTACTCAAGCCGTGCGAGCGATTATTCCTAAACAATTAGAACTACAAAGATGAAAACCAAGACTCAAAGCATTTCTGAATGTTTCCAAACGTTAAAAGGGCGGGGTGAATGTGCATTAATTCCGTTTATTACCGCAGGCGATCCCGACCTCGAAACAACGACAAAAGCCTTACAAATCCTCGACCGCAGCGGTGCTGACCTGATTGAGTTGGGTATTCCTTACTCCGATCCGTTAGCCGATGGCCCGGTGATTCAAGCCGCAGCAACTCGCGCTTTAGCAAGAGGGGTGACATTTGACCAAGTGTTAGAGGTTGTCTCCGATGTGGTTCCGACTCTGAAAGCCCCGTTGATTTTATTTTCTTATTACAATCCCATCCTTTATCGGGGGATTCGGGCGGTTTTAACTCGGTTTGCCGATGCCGGAGTCAAAGGGCTAGTTGTTCCTGATTTGCCCCTAGAAGAAGCTCAAACGCTGCTTGATATTGCCGCCGAGGTGGGGATTGAAATTATTCTTTTGGTGGCTCCGACAAGCCGCTCAGAGCGCATCCAGGCGATTGCCGAGAAGTCGCAAGGATTCATTTATCTGGTGAGCGTGACTGGGGTTACAGGAGTGCGATCGCAGGTTCAGTCACGGGTTCAAACGTTAATTGCTGACCTGAAAAACAGCACAGATAAACCTATTGGCGTTGGTTTTGGCATTTCCGAACCGAAACAAGCCCAACAAATTGCCCAGTGGGGCGCCAATGCGGTGATTGTTGGTAGTGCTTTTGTAAGGCGTTTGGCTGAAAATTCACCCGCACAAGGACTCAAAGAGATCGAACAGCTAGCGCAAGATCTCAAAGCAGCAGTTTCCAGTTAAAAGGGAACAGGGAACAGGGAACAGGGAACAGGGAACAGGGAACAGGTAAGATCTCCCCACCTCCCCCGGAACCCCACCTCCCCACCTCCTGACTCCTGACTCCTGACTCCTAACACCTAACACCTAGAAAAAAAGGATTTTTTGACAATGGTTAGTTTGAATGAACGTCCAACGGTTTCTAACAGCAAAAATCAACGACCCGACGCACTCGGACGGTTCGGACGGTTTGGGGGTAAATATGTCCCCGAAACGTTGATGCCTGCCCTGGCTGAGTTAGAAACAGAGTTTCATCGCTATATTGATGACCCGGATTTTAACCGAGAATTAGACGGTTTGTTGAAAGATTATGTGGGTCGTCCCAGTCCGCTCTATTTTGCCGAGCGCCTGTCCGAACGTTATGCCAAAGCTGACGGTACCGGGCCGCAAATCTATCTGAAGAGGGAAGACCTCAACCATACCGGCGCCCACAAAATTAATAATGCTCTTGGTCAAGTGTTGCTTGCCAAATGTATGGGTAAACAGCGCATTATTGCCGAAACCGGAGCGGGTCAACATGGCGTCGCCACGGCTACAGTTTGCGCTCGGTTTGGTTTGGAGTGCGTGATTTATATGGGCGTACACGATATCGAACGGCAATCTTTGAATGTGTTTCGGATGCGGTTGTTGGGGGCGGAAGTTCGTCCGGTGGAAGCGGGAACGGGTACTCTCAAAGATGCCACATCGGAAGCTATTCGCGACTGGGTAACGAACGTAGAAACAACCCATTATATTCTCGGTTCGGCGGCAGGCCCGCACCCCTATCCGATGATTGTCCGAGATTTTCATGCGGTTATTGGTCAAGAGACTCGCGCTCAATGCTTGGAAAAATGGGGCGGTTTACCCGATATTTTAATGGCTTGCGTCGGTGGCGGATCGAACGCGATCGGTTTATTTAACGAATTTGTTGACGATACCAACGTTCGGATGATCGGCGTTGAAGCCGCAGGTGTTGGCGTCGAAACTGATAAACACGCCGCCACCTTAACTAAAGGCCAAATTGGGGTTCTGCACGGTGCGATGAGCTACCTACTGCAAGACACCGAAGGTCAAATTGTTGAGGCTCATTCGATCAGCGCCGGACTCGATTATCCTGGCGTTGGCCCGGAACACAGCTACCTCAAAGATCTCGGTCGCGCCGAATATTATAACGTCACCGACGAGCAGGCGTTAGAAGGTTTTCAAATGCTGTCGTCTCTAGAAGGGATTATTCCAGCATTAGAAACGGCTCACGCGATCGCCTATTTAGACACTCTTTGTCCGAGTTTAACAGGCAGTCCCCGCATTGTTCTCAACTGTTCTGGACGGGGTGACAAAGACGTGCAGACAGTCATTCAAGCCCTCGATCACGGTAAACAGTAAACACTGATCACGGTAAAATCCCATGACAACATTAATTTATCCCAAAACAAACCTCCCCTCGTCGCAGGAGGTGCCATCTGCCCCAACACAATACAACTGGCCGGAGTTACTGACTCAGCTATTAGATCGGCAGTCCCTCTCGGTTGAACAGGCATCTGTTCTCATGCGGGGCTGGCTAACTGAGGAAATTCCCCCCGTCATCTCTGGGGCAATATTAGCCGCCATTCAGTCGAAAGGGGTTTCGGCCAGTGAGTTAGTCGGTATGGTGAAAGTTCTGCGCCAACAAGCGCTTAAGTCGAATTCCCCGACCGATACTTTGCCGATGATTGACACCTGTGGCACGGGCGGTGATGGTGCATCTACGTTTAATATTTCCACAGCAGTGGCTTTTGTTGCCGCAGCAGCCGGGGTAAAAGTCGCAAAACATGGCAACCGCTCCAGTTCGAGTAAAGCGGGGTCTGCTGATGTCTTAGAAGCGTTGGGTTTAAACCTATCGGCTAGTCCCGAACGAGTAGAAGCGGCGGCCCGTGAAGTAGGCATTACCTTTTTATACGCCCCCGGTTGGCATCCGGCGTTTAAGGCGATTATGCCTCTGCGTAAAACTCTAAAAGTTCGCACGGTTTTTAACTTACTCGGCCCGCTCTTGAACCCGATGCAACCCACCGGACAGGTGATCGGGGTTTATGACTCGTCTTTGGTTGAGACGGTTGCCCTGGCTTTGACTCAGCTTAATATCCGTCGGGCGGTTGTGGTTCACGGACGCGAAGGACTCGACGAAGTGGGTTTGGCTGATCTCACCGATGCCGCTTTTGTCAGCAAAACCCCAAACGGCGCGAACAGCGAACACACGGTCAATCTTACTGTTATTTCCCCGACTGATTCTGGCATTGCTACTGTCCCGACAGCAGCCCTCAAGGGCGGCGATGTCAATACGAATGCTGAGATTCTCAAAGCAGTATTGCAAGGCAAAGGTACACAAGCCCAACAGGATGTGGTAGCCCTAAATGCGGCGATGGCGCTTTATGTGGGTGAATCTGTGTCCTACGCCGAAAGCATCTCAAAAGGTGTGGCTACCGCTAAAGAGATTTTAGCGAGCGGACAAGCTTGGAAAAAGTTAGAAGAACTCAGTCAATTTTTACAGGAAAGTTGACCGTTTGATTGACCACAAAACGACTAGCAAACAAGTACAAATCACAAATCACAAACAGGAGTAAATTATGATCGTTATTCTCAAACCCGGTATCCCCAGTTCTGAAGTTGAAATCATTAGCGAAGCCCTGTCTGAACAGTGGAACGTTAAAGTTGAAAAAAGTGTCGGTCAGCATAAAACCGTTTTGGGTTTGATTGGTGAAACGGCTTTGCTTCATAAAGACCAAATCCAAAATATGAATCCCTGGATTGAACAGGTTTTACGCATTGAAGAACCTTTTAAACGGGCAAGTCTAGGGTTTCGTCATGGGCAAGCCAGTACGGTAAAAGTGTCTACACCCAATGGTGATGTTGATTTTGGTAAAAATCATCCGTTGGTGATTGTGGCCGGGCCTTGTTCGGTGGAAAATGAAGAAATGATTGTCGAAACCGCCAAACGGGTGAAAGCCGCAGGTGCTAAGTTTTTGCGGGGAGGCGCTTATAAACCCAGGACTTCTCCCTATTCTTTCCAAGGTCACGGTGAAAGTGCTTTAGAGATGCTGGATGCGGCTCGTTCTGCCACTGGGTTGGGCATTATTACCGAAGTCATGGATACGGCAGATTTAGAGGCGGTTGCTGAGGTTGCGGATGTGCTGCAAGTGGGCGCCCGCAATATGCAAAACTTCGCTTTACTTAAAAAAGTGGGCGCTCAAGATAAGCCCGTATTATTGAAGCGGGGGATTTCGGCGACGGTGAAAGATTGGCTGATGGCGGCTGAATATGTGTTGTCGGAGGGCAACCCAAATGTAATTTTGTGTGAACGGGGGATTCGGACTTTTGATCGCCAATATACCCGCAATACTCTTGATTTATCGGTTATTCCCGTGTTGCGAACTCTGACTCATTTGCCGATTATGATTGACCCCAGTCATGGTACGGGTAAGTCTGAGTTTGTTCCTCCGATGGCGAAAGCTTCGGTGGCGGCAGGTACCGATGCGTTGATGATTGAGGTTCATCCCAATCCGGCGAAAGCACTCTCTGATGGGCCGCAATCTATGACCCCAAATCAGTTTGATGCGTTGGCCGCTGAACTTCTGCCTCAACGAGTTCCGGCTCTGGTTTAATTGGGCTTTGAGGAGTTTAGGAGTTTACAAGTTTAGGACTTTAGGAGTTGGGAGATTGTGATTAGCTGATAGAAGTTCAGGAGTTTACCAGGTCAGAATTCTCTAAAAAAAGTGAGAACTGAAAACTAAAATCTTTGCTGAATACTTCCTATTGACTGAACACTTTTCCCAACTCTCTTTTTTATATTCCCTGGAGTATATTTCAACTTAGCGATGAGGACAGAATTGTGTTTTGTTCAAAATCTACGGCAAAGTTAGCAGAAATTGACCGTCAGCTTGTCAAGTTGCTCGGAGAACGGATCGCGGCAATGGCTGACTCAACCGATGAGATTGATTCTACAACGCTCAAAACGGAGTTAGCGCGTGCGGGTGTACCGGAGTTTGTTTGGCGGAGTTTATTAACCAGTGCGGCAGCCGCAGCTACAATTACTCAGTCTGATGAGTTAACGTCTTCAACGGATTTCCCTAAAACGGATTCGCCTAAACGGGTGACGCTGATTGGCGGTACGGGTAAGATGGGTCTGTTTTTTGCCGATCAACTAATTGATGCTGGACATCGGGTGCGGATTATGGGTCGCGATGATTGGCAAGATGCCGAGGTGTTTTTGGGAAATGCTGATCTGGTGATGGTTTGTGTACCGACTGATCAGGCGGTGAGTGTGATTGAAAAGGCGGTACCTTACCTCAGACAGACGACAGCTTTGACGGACATTATTAGTATTAAAGCACCCATTTTGGAGGCAATGCTGACTCATCATTCTGGCCCGGTAATGGGACTACATCCGATGTTTGGCCCGGGGACTCGTTCTTTTTTATCTCAGAATGTTGTGGTTTGTCCGGGTCGAAAGGTGAGCGCTTTTGATTGGCTGTTGAAGTTGATTGAACGCAATGGTGGTAAGCTGAGAACCAGTGAGGCTGACGAGCATGATCGAATGATGGCGACGGTTCAGGGGATTCGTCACTTTATGACGTTTGGGTTGGGGGTGTTTTTGGCGACTGAGGATGTTGATGTTGCTCGGAGTTTGGAGTTGTCTAGTCCTCTGTATCGGTTGGCGATCGCGACGGTTAGTCGTTTTTTTGCCCAAAGTAGTTCTCTTTCTCTAGAAATTATGATCGGTTCCGAGCAGAGTCGTAGCATTTTACAGCGATTGTCTACAACTTATGCTCAACTTGCTTCTGCTGCAAGCTGTCATGATCTCGAATGTCTCAAAAGTGCTTTTGAAACTGCTCATCAAACTTTTCAGACGGTAATGCCTCACTCCCGACAAGAGACTGATCATATGATCGAAAGCCTGAGTGTATTTTTGGCGGCCTCCAAAGTTGAACCGCTTGAGGTTGATTGTGAACAAGAATCTATACAATGGTCTAGACCAGTAGACAGAATTGTTAACTGAATTCTTGACACATATATATAGGCTTGAAAAGAATACTATAGCAGTTCTCGCGCCTTGTGAGGTACAAAACTTTATGCTTTAGGCCATAGGCAAAAGCGCAAAGTGCGGCGATCGCGGTCACGCCTGCGTAGAGCGCGAACTCCGTTGCGCGGGTTCCCCGCGTTGAAGGAAGTTCGGGTATAGAGCAACTTTGCAATCTTAGGCGCTCTTGCAAAAGGTAAGAGGACAAATCTGTACCTCATGGATCTGAGAAACGTTATAGAATTGATCTGAATATAAGGGGTAATAACCCTCACCATTTCAGAAACTTTTGTCACTCCTAGTTTGTTAAAATAAAATTAAATATTTGAATTTTTTTGGTGATCAAATCATAAATTCAGTAAATCTTAAATCCAAATCTATGTTCGCCTATATCTTAAGCTGTTCTTAACTCTGGCTACTATACACAATTGTGATTATTTTTTCTAGCGTTGACTAATTTATGGGTAAAGCGTTACAATAATTAAGGATTGATTTTGATCGATAGTTTTGAAGTAAATTACTTCAGAAACCAACAATTATTAATCTATTCAACTGAAAGCCGCTTAATTTGAATGGCCTTTGACAGAATTAAGCCCATACTTTCAGGTGCAAACATCTGTCTTTTTTTGACTAAAAATAAGTCGAATAGACTGCTGTTATTATTAAGTAACTTACCTGAACCCATGACAACCATCCCAGCAAAAATAAGTGCATCTTCTAAAAGTGTATCTTCTGCAAAGGTTTTAATTGTTGAAGACGAATATCATGCTCGACAGCTATTTGTTAATAGTTTGGAAGCTGAAGGATTTTGTCCCATTGAAGCAGAAAATGGTGTGATTGGGCTTGAGCTTGCTCGTAAATATTTGCCTGAAGTCATTATCTGCGACATCATTATGCCAGAACTAGATGGTTATGGTGTTTTAAACTCTCTGCGAGAATGTCCTGAAACTGCAATTATTCCATTTATTTTTGTGACGGGTAAATGGGAGAAAGATAATATTAGGCAGGCGATGGTGCTTGGTGCAGATGACTACATAACAAAGCCTTTTAAAATTCAAGATCTAATCGAAGCGGTCGTCTCACAGATTAAAAAGCGCTCTATTTTAGAGGAGGGGTATGCTCTGAAATTTAGTAATACTCCAACTAGCAGTGAATCACAAAAAGTCGAGGACTCAGAAGAGGTTAACTTAGAAGAAACAACAGCTTTTAATTGTCCTTTTGAAGAATCACTTAACAAGGTCTTTAACTTTATTGAAGCCAACTATTGGCGATCCATTACCTTAGCTGAAGTCGCTGAGTATGCAGGCTATTCACCGGCTTATTTAACCAGCCAAGTGGGATCTTTAACTGGAAAAACAGTGAATCGCTGGATTATTGAGCGACGAATGAAAGCCGCACGTTCTCTACTCCAAGAAACCAGCTATACTGTAGAACAAATTGCTCGCAGGATTGGCTATCAAAGCTCTTGTCACTTTTCTCGACAGTTTCGTAAGCATCATGGAGTTGCTCCACAAATTTGGAGAAACCAACAAACCAATAGTGATCAGTAGAGTAAGTCTGAGATTATTCTAAAGCATTTCCTTCCGTTCAAAACGAAGTTTATACCCAAGTTATAGAACCTGTATCGATCACAAGTTTGGCGGTTGCCAAATCATAACTCTTCTTTAAATAAATTGAATAAGTTTTTGTTGATAGCTGTTTACAGTTTGATCAAAAATCTCTATCTTAAATCTCAGAATTCAGCCTTAAAATTAAATTAATTTTCCTTTAACTATTGAGCCGTTTTTTTGAATTCTAAATAAAAACTTTCTTTATAGAGGTTATTTTGGGATTTATTCGATAGATGAGTCATATAGCAATCCGATTGCGGTTGTGTAGAATATTTGCTTGTAAAAGCCAAGAGGTAAAATCATTTCAGACTTTTTATCTGTTTATAGATTTTTCACGCATCATTTAGGATTGCTATAGCCACTTAATCTGCGGAATTAGAACAGTTCTTTTCTTAATCCAGACTTCCCACCGATTGTGTACCAATATTCCCAATGTCCACCGCTAGCAGTAGACCAATCATTCAAATCAAAAGAACCACTTCCTTCTGGATCACCAGAAATTCGATAAACTTTTACAGCCTTTCCTGAGTTATTCCAAATCATTGGCCAGCCCGGTTCCATTTGTTCCGGTAAACCTCCATTTGTTTGTAAAAAGTAAGCATCTTGTCCAATATGTGTTCCATTTCCAAAAACTTTAGCAATGCCTTTTTCATCAATTGCCAAAAAAGCTCCTTCTTCTACGCCAATAGCATAATGATCGAGTTGACTGTTATCCTCATAAATCACCTTGGCGAGTAAGCCTAATAATCTTCCATATCTCGTTTCAGGATTAACCGAATTAATCCGATCCAAATGAGTATCAGTAATCACCCGTTTTAGATAAGGAACTTGAATAAAGTTACTTCGATGAATACTTTGAGTATTATAGTGAAAAGGATCATTGAGAATTTCTGAACTGATCACCCCCTGATGTTCAGGAGCATAATAATAGTCTCCTAGAATAGCCATTCCAGCACTCGTACCCGCGACGGGAATTTTCTTTTCATTAATCAAATAATTAAGAGCGTTCTCGGTTTCGGTTCCTTCCCAATATTCTTTATATTTATTTTGATCTCCCCCGGCTATGAACAGAGCATCGGCTTCTTTAATGTATTCGACAACTTCTGAGTCATTTGCTGCTTCCCGACTATTAATCGAAAGTTCAGCCGCCGAATGAATCCAATCTCGATAATGACGACAAATCCAGTCAGCTTGACTCCCTATTTTACCAACCCGAAGCACTAAGTATTTCCCCCCTTTTGCTCTTTCTAAAAACCATTGACTCGCTTCATGTTCACCTGATTTGTTCCCTTCTGCTCCCCCAATCAATAAAATCCCGGGTTGAGAATTGATTGAAACCCGTTCTCTACTTCCACAAGCAAAATAATAATCAAAATCGGATCGACTTGACATAATTAATACCCCTTTTTTGCTCAACTTTTTAAAAAGTTAAAAATCTTAGATATCATACTCCAAATTTATGGCTCTCAATGAGCCTCTTTTATAAATATTTATAAATCTGAGGCTCTAAACGAGAGTGTAGACTAACTTCCTCCCATGAGTTGTCCCCTAGTACATCCCGATGAGACAATTAAAAGTTTATACACTTTTCCTCTGATCCATTATTTTTCCTTGTTTAAATAAAGTCATCAACAGAAACCAGATGAGGATCAAATCACGGTTTTAACATCTGCTGAATTAAAATCATAAGGGAAGAATGAGTCATATTCACAAGGGAGAATTGGTCATTTGTAATTGAGTTGAGATCTAAATTGATACTGTATCTCAATCTTTAACTAACCTTGTTCTCATGATTTGATATGATGGGTGACGATGTTCAATTCTCAACCCAGAAGATCGCATGAGCGAAAATAATCAAGCTTCAAAGCCCAAAGGTGTTTTTGGTGTAGGAAATGCCTTACTCGATATTTTGGCATTAGTTGATGATAATTTTATCCAAAACCATAGTCTAAATCGAGGTGCAATGACCTTGATGGATGTCCAAAACCAGGGTAAATTATTACAAGAGTTGGAAAATCAATCTCTAGAATTGCGCTGTGGAGGGTCTGCGGCGAATACGATGATTGCGATCGCCCAAAGTGGAGGAACAGGCTACTATACTGGAAAAGTGGCTGAAGACACCAATGGCGAATTTTACCGTCAGGATATGGCGGCGTTAGGGATTGGGTTTGAAGTTGCTCCTCATCTTCACCCAGATAACCCCACTGGAACTTGTTTAGTGTTGACAACTCCTGACGCTGAACGAACCATGTGTACAAACCTGGGTGTTGCAACGCAGTTATCGGTTAGTGATATTAATCTCGAACATTTGAGTCAGTGTCAATATAGCTACGTTGAAGGTTATCTTTGGGATGCAGCCGATCCTCGTAAAGCCTGTATTGAAACAATGGAACAGTCTAAACGTCATGGCGTCAAGGTTGCGTTTACTTTCTCGGATGGGTTTTTATTAGATCGCTTTACTGACGATTTTCACAAGTTAACATCAGAATATTGTGATGTGGTCTTTTGTAATGCCGATGAAGTGCGTCACTTCTGTCAAAGTGAGTCTTTAGAAGATTGTGCCAGCAAACTGGGTAAAATTGTCGATTTAGCTTTTATTACCGATGGTGACAAAGGCTGTCTTGTTGTGGAGAAGGGACAAATCACCCCAGTTGCGGGATTTCCGGTTAAACCTGTTGATACTGTCGGTGCAGGAGATGCGTTTGCGGGTGGAGTTCTCTACGGACTAACCAATGGTTTAACATTACAACAAGCCGCCCGTTGGGGAAATTATTTCGGTTCGTTAGTCGTGCAAATTCATGGCCCCCGTTTACCGAAATCTCCAGTTGATCAACTGAAAACCGTAATTGCGGGATAATCAACTACTTCCCCCTCGCTTTCTAGGACATAGGGTTAGGGGGAGAGTTTGAATCTTATTCAGCCTTTACTGCAAAAAAGCTAAAGTGATAGGGTAAGGGTTTCCAAGGATGAGCCTGAACTTCATGGAGTACCGTTTTACCATTCCAGGATAGATGAGGAATGCTGAGTTCGATCACGGTTTTGTTGACTGTCGCAGTCTGCATTAACTGAATTGCCTTTTTTTGATCAAGGGTGAGTTCAATAGACTCCGTTCCCTGATGACCATACAAGACAGCCGGAATTAAACCCTCACGACGCAAGGCTTTGGGCTTAGTGCCTTCGGCTCGTTTTTGACATTCGATTGTAAGTGCCATTGTTCAGTAATCTCTATAAGCGTTAACATTATACGGGTCAGCCTGTAAAATTGTTTTCTGCAACGATAACGCGATCGTCTTTTATTTCAGACAGGCACAACCTACAACTATATCAACAATAGGGGATTGGTTGCAAATTGATCGCGATCTTTCTCAAAAAAGTAGAGTTAGGGTGCGTTAGACAAGCAAACGATTGGTTTAACCCGAAGGTTAATGTTCTGACGCAACACAGTATTCTAATGTGATTCTGCAAAAATTAAGAAAGAAATTTGGTAACTATTCCTGTCAAACTCTGGAAATCATTTATATCGGTTAATGCCAAATCCTTAAAAAGTGTTTTAGCCTGCTTATGATAGGTTTTGAATTTTGACTGTAACAGTTCTTCTTGTTCAAGTTTACCACCCTCAGAAAGTATAGAATTAACAGTTGCTAACATAGCCAGAGTAATAACAACTGCTACACCTGCTGCTGCGGCATCAACAATTCCTGTTGGGGGAAGAAAGGACTTAACAACCAAAAACAAATTGGAACCCACAGTCTGAGACAAAAATGTAGGAAGAATTGCAATAGCTGCCGTTTTAGGGAGAATCTGACCCTTATATAGATAATACAAAGATCCAATAGCTACTGCCTGCGTTGCTGTTATATAAACCGCACTACCCGGAATAAATGCTTCAGCCGCGACTGCTACTAAAGCCCCAGCAATGATTCCAACAGCATAAGACTTTTTCTCAGCCATGTGTCTTGCGAGCAATAAGTCCTTTCCCTTTTTTTCGAGGAACTCCTCAATATCCTTACGAAGCTGATAAACGCCTCTAATATCCATTTTGGGGAGACGACTTTTAGGATCATAACCTTTTGCACAAGTTGGATATATTTTATCTACTTTTAAGTCATTTTTCCACTGATTTATTACCTCATCAAGAACTGTTGAATCGAGGTCATCCCATTCATCAATCTTGTTGAGAACTACAAAAATTGAATCACAATGTTTTCTCAAATCATCTAGATTTTTTTTCTGAGAAGCATCTGATGATCCTGTGACGACAAAAACTCCTACATCAATATGCTTGAGGAAATTTCGAGTGACTTTACTATTTTCCGCACGGATATCATCAAGTCCTGGTGAATCAATCAGACAGACTTTTTCATCAAGTTTTAAGATGGTTAAATCTTTTGTAACTCCTGAAATTGCTCCCACTTTTGCCATTTCTAAACCTTGTCTTCGGCTGTGCTGTAATAAAGCATTGATTAAAGAACTTTTTCCCGAGCTAACTTTGCCAATAATAGCAATGTTTAAAGTCTTAGATAAATCGGGTGCTTTTTCAGTAAACTTGGCTTTAACTCTATCAAAGAAACTATTATCGTCTAAACCATCAAAAGCTGAAACACTCATTTCGTAGTAACTCCCACAACTAATGAAGTAGCAAATGACATCAACTTAATTGCTACTTCTACTATCAAGATTAAACTTTAAACATTTGATAGTCAAGAGAAGAATTACTGAACTTTTAGAAATATTTAAGTATCAAGCTACAAGATTTTTCTCCGTAAAAATACTGTTTTTGTATGTTTAGCTTTTAATATAATGACTGTACAGCGTGTTTGGAAAACTCAAACTCATTGTTAGCCATATTGCGATAAATTTCTTTAATTTCTAACGTCAAGTCGCTATCAGTTATTCAATTTCTGATCTCAGACTGAAAAAACATTGATACAAGAATCGGGTTAGGTGCATCAGACCACTAATTTTAACGGTAACGTTAAGAGTCTGACACACCCGATAAATTATTCGTCTTCTGAACCTGTCATAATTCTCTGAAGTAGATTGAGGCCCTTTTTGACGCGACGAGAAACCGTAACCGCACTAATTCCTAAGCGTTCGGCGGTTTCTTTTTGAGTTAAATCGTAAAGGAAGACAAACTCTAGAACTTTCCGAGTTCCTTCTTCTAACTTTGATAACCCTTGTTGTAAGCGAATTTGATCTTCTTGGGCGAGTTGAAAGCTACGGTAGCGGTTATCGGGAACCAGTTCTCCGAGACAGGTGGTGCCTTCGTTTTCATCTTGGACAGGAGCATCCAAACTCAAAAGGGAACGATTATAACCTGCGAGTTTGACTTGACTCCATTCCGTTTCTGAGATATTCAACCCTTCAGCGATTTCTGTATCAGTGGGCTGTCGCTTCAGTTTAACTTGGAGTTCTTGAGCCAGTTTCATTCCCTGTCGTTGGAGTGTCAACCAATGGCGGGGAACTCGAAGCGGAAGACTCTTATCTCTGAGGTAATGTTGGATTTCTCCGCGAATATACGGAATCGCAAATGAACTAAACGCATGACCCTTAGACAAGTCAAATCGTTCAATCGCCCGAATTAAACCAATACAGCCGACTTGTAGTAGGTCATCATAGTTTTCGGTACATTGATTAACCCAGTGGTGGACTTCTTTGCGAACAAGTCCGATATTAAGCTGTACAAGCTGATTACGGAGTTCTTTTGAGTGAGAACACTGATAGTCACGCAGTAGTTCTAGAGTTTCGCACTTGATGGTGTTGGTGGCTTTGGCTAACATAGGTAGTCCTCTCGTTGGTAGAGCAGGCTTCTGGTAAAGTTTCCAGATGATTTCAGTCTTGTGATCAAACTGATTGGTGAATTATTGTTTTTTTAATGTCCGTAAATTTACGGATATCAACTTTCTAAAGATTAGAAAATTTCCATAAATTCACGTAGGTATAACAGTGTTTATATACAACTGTCGATAAATGGAGTCCTCATTGATTCCTCCAATGTCAAGTATAAACCAAAACTTCGTCAGAGACAAGGATTAACTCAATTTTAACACATGAACATCAGCTAGGATTTGACCGATAAAATTCATAATCTCAACGCTTAAATTACGGTGAAAGCCGTTTATAAAACTCTAACTTTAAGCAAAGTTTATTTAATTATCACGTCAATGAAGTGGAAGTGAACAGATAGCTGAACATCAACTCAGTGAATCATTAAAAGCTGAGAACTGCGACAAAAAAGAGGGACAACTTGTCGTCCCTCCCCAGCTTGAATCTGATTTGTCGATTGAACAGCAAACCCCTCGGATTGGGGAAAAAGAAGCTGTTCAACCCCACTAATCGCTCTATCCGATTAGGTAGTCGGTTCTACACGAGCATAAAATAAACCGCGAATTTTTACTTCAACAGCCTCTTTCGCGCCTAAATCTGAATCTGAAGGTTGTTCGCTTTCAAAAACTCCGGCAATTTCTCCGGTCTCTCCATCCACCTTAGACACTTGTAGAGAAATCTTACCTGCATCAACTTGGGTATCTGCAAGCTTAATATTTGCTTCGGCGAAATCTTCCCCATCTGCGGTTGCAGGGAGAGCCACAGCGTTATCATAACCTGTCGCTAAACCTCTACCTTTAGGATCTAGGAAAGTAGAACCCCGATAGGAAGGAACATTAAATACTCCTTCTAGATCAGTAGACGTATTAATGCTCGATAAACCCGCTTGACTTTGAGCGACTAATCCTTTAATCGTAAACAAGAAAGGAACTTGTTCGCCACCGGGAAGCTGAACCGTAATCGGCTGAAAATCAATGCCGTATTTTTCTTGAAAGGTGAGAACACCGTTTTTATCAAACTTTAACGAGCCACCGACTTGATCAAGACTATAAGTAAATCGAGTTAACAATCGACCCGGAACAAATTCCGCTTCTTTGCGCTTGCTAGTGGGTTCTTCCTTGACAAAATAAGTCGTCGGTTGCAAACATAAACCCGAAATTTCATAAGAAGTGCTAGAATCCAGTGCTATCGAACCCCGAGCTGTTTCTGGTAAACTCGGACAGTTGACTGCTAAACCTGTGTTAACGATATCATCATAGGTCAGTAACTCTGGATTTTTTGTTTCTGGCCCTGACGAGCAAGCCGTTAATACACTCAAGCACAACGCTAAAAGTGTAGCAACTAAAGCACGATATTTCATTTTTAACCTCTATATCCCCAATCAATATGTGACATATATTGAGTGATCTGTCACCGTTGCCATTAACTTCTGAGATCACAATTGACACTCTCACCCACAGTAGAAGGATCTGTATTTTTAAGCTAGAACACTTCTGGTCTGGTTTTTGCAATTTTTCCCGAACAACGGGAAATCTGATCACAGACTTTATCGCTTGTGCAATCGGGACTTTCAATGATCGCCCAATAGAGAATTGTACATGGCTTGTGACTTTTTTTGTTGCTTAGAGTATGAATTTATAACAACCTAAGCTAAACTACTTAAGTTGATTTGCTTAGGGCTTTAGACTCCTAGAAAATTACCGACAAGCCGATCAAGCTGGCCAGATCTTCCCCAAAAACCCGAGAATTGAGAAAGAATTGAGCAACCTGTACCGAATCATGGAACACGAAATCGACTTTGAATCAGAACCCTTTAAGTCTCAGTTAGAATCACTCTCGCTGACGATTCGCGACTTGAGCCAAGAAGTTCAGGGGAATACCGTCGCACTGTTGGCGATACTTCGCACCTTAGAACTCTTGCATCGAGAAATTCGAGAGGGCTGGTTTCGAGATGCTTTACCTGATAATCGTCAGGCTCTTTATGCTTTACTGAAAGAAATCGAAACCTATGGAGGCTGGCCCTATATTCCCCGAGCTTCCTTGCGATCGCTTTCGGAAAAGCTCTCTGCTGAACCTGAAGATCCCCCGAGTTCCAATCAATAATGATTCAATTAAATCCCGACTCACTCATTAATCATTAATCGTGACTGTAGACCTGATTTTACAACGCTTTCAACGCTTTGGGGTACATCTCGGCTTAGAACGAATTCAAACCTTACTCGCCTGTTTGGGTAATCCTCATCATCAGGTTCCCATCATTCACGTTGCGGGAACCAACGGTAAAGGTTCTGTTTGTGCTTATCTTTCCTCGATTTTGACTCAGGCAGGCTATCGAGTCGGACGCTATACTTCCCCTCATTTGGTAGACTGGACAGAACGGATCTGTATCAATGAACAGCCTATTTCTCGAAGCGATCTCGAAGGAGTGCTTTTAGAAGTTGAAGCGGCGATTAATCCCAGTCAACCCTCTCCGACTCAGTTTGAGGTGATTACCGCCGCAGCATGGCTTTATTTCGCCCAGCAACAGGTGGATATTGCGGTGATTGAAGTCGGTTTAGGAGGACGACTGGATGCGACAAATGTTTGCGATCGCCCTTTAGTCAGTGCTATCGTTTCAATTAGCCGCGAACATTGGCAACGTCTAGGCCCAACTCTGGCTCATATCGCCACAGAAAAAGCAGGAGTTCTCAAAGCCAGATGTCCGGCTGTAATCGGTCAACTTCCCCCAGAAGCAAAAGCCGTTGTAGAACAGCGTATTGATCAATTAAATTGTCCGGCGGTTTGGGTAGAAGCAGCGACTCCAACTCACCAAAAAACATCAGACGGGTTAACAACTGCAATTTATCAAGAGATTGAATATCCTTTACCGTTGTTGGGACAGGTTCAACTGATTAATTCAGCCATTGCGATCGCGACGATCAAATTATTACAACAGCAAGGATGGCAGATTTCCCCCGCAGCAATTTGGCAGGGAATGACAAACACTCGCTGGTTGGGGCGGTTACAATGGACAAGTTGGCGCGATCGCCGATTGTTAGTTGATGGCGCTCATAATCCAGCCGCTGCTCAAGTTTTGCGTCAATACGTTGATAGTATAGACGTTCAATCTGCCGAAGATGTCAACCCCCGACAACCGATTACTTGGGTAATGGGAATGTTATCAACAAAAGATCATGCAGATATCTTTGAGGCTTTGCTACGTTCTGGAGATCGGTTGTATTTAGTTCCTGTCCCCGAACATAGTAGCGCCGAACCGGAACAATTAGCAGTTTTGAGTCGTAGCGTTTGTCCGAGTTTAGCGTGTTCTCAAGCTTATCCTGATTTGATTGTCGGTTTAGAGGCGGCGCTTGATCCGACTGCATCCTCCAATGACGTTGTTTTGTGTGGTTCTCTTTATCTCGTTGGTTATTTTTTCAGCCTTCAGAATTCGACTGTTTCTTTGGAAAATAGCTCTAAAACCTGATACTTTTGATTAAGTAGTGTTGTGTTTATTTCTCTATTTATTCTGATTATTGGCATCAGTCCAGCATTTATTTATTGGTGGTTTCGACGACAAATAGAAACCCGCACGATTAGTCAGATTTCAACAGTCGGAACGGGTGTTGCTGTTACCCACTGGCGTAGACCCGACTTACCTCCCGATGCCCAATATATCGAGGGAGTGGGTTATTTAATTGGTGATCTTTCTTGCCAGTATAATGCACGTTCGTCCTATGTTCGTTGTGCGGTGAATCCTTCTGGCCCTTGTGACAATTGTCGTTTTTATCAGGAAAAACAATCGGTTTCAGACGAAACAAATAAACCTTAAGCATTAAAGAGAACAATCAATATTCGGAAAAAATCACCTGAATGGGGGAAGTCTCTACCCCTGAAAATTTTGTATCTTCAAAGATGTTCAGACAGAATACGATTAAAAAAAAGGAGTAGAGACAAATGAATAAAGCTAAATCCATTCTAGTATTCACCATGCTTCTCACCCTAGCGTTTGTTCAACCCGGTTTCGCCTCTGAACAAAAAAGCAACGAGACTTCTAGAGAAACTCAATCTTCGACATCTTCTGACGAGAGAGTTCCCATACAATACTATCCGCCTCCAGGACATTATTAAAGCAAAATGTTCTCGAATGAGATCATCCAACTTAAATTAACTGGGAATGATGAGATCGATCCATTTGAATAATTGGTTCCCAATTCAGTACATCATGGAGTAAGCTTTGATAACCCATTGTGTTTGGGTGTAAACCATCTACACTCAAACGCGATTTCCACCAAGTTTCACCTTGTTTTAGCCAATGTTCAAAAATATCAAGATAGGGAATATTTCGCTCTAAACACGCTAAACGAGTCGCTTCTTTGTAGAGATATTGGTTTTCGTGATTGTAATACAAACAATCTTGAAATGGCATTTTCATTTCATCAACCGGAACCATTCCCACAAACAAAACCGGACAAAGATTTTGAGCGCTATCGAGTAAACTATTGATTACCGTTTGAAATTGTTCAAAATCAGTGTAATTGCGTCCTTGGGGAGATTGAATTCTCGCGCAGTCATTCACACCAACCGATAAAATAATCACATCAGGAACCCGGTTTCTCAGTTCACCGCGATGACGAAATTCATGTTCTAGGCGATCGCGAACCTGTACGACTCGATTTCCTCGAACTCCTAAATTATAAACCACATGACCCGGACTACCCGGTGACATCCATTGTCGTCGTAGTCGTTCAACCCAACCTCCACCTTCAGGATCACCATAGCCATAAACTAGACTATCGCCCAAAGCAACAAGCCTCAGAGAATGACGATGGACTTGGGGTAAGCGAATAATTGATGATTGGGAACTCCAAGCGACTGATGCTGGCATAGGTAATTTTAGATTCGGGTTTAACTGATCTACTTCAGAGAGCTATATACAACAGAATTGATCAACAGTCTATTACAAAAATTTAACACTTACCAGTGCAATATTAAATTAATCAGGAGTTTCAGAGGTATTCGCTTCTCGAAAAAGGGGATTGAGCTAGTCGATATCAAATCCCCCAAGTTGTTCGTTAGGATATAGTAGTATGATGATTAACTCAGAGTAAAACTAACTGTATGCAAAAACGTTCTACCATCGATTCTACCGAAATTACTTGTCGGGCGGCTGATTTAGTTAGTGCAGCTTCTAACCGTTATCGCATCACCGTACAAGTCGCCAACCGAGCCAAACGCTGTCGCTATGAAGATTTTGACAGTATAGACGAGAATATTATGAAGCCCGTGTTGCGGGCGATTATTGAAATGTCTGATGAACTCACTCAACCGGAGATTATTGTAGATCGTTAGTTGATTCATTTGAAGATAGAACTGACGGATTACGATCAATTCAGATAAAATTTAGCTAGTCCTGAATCAAAATGCTTAAGCATAAATTGAGAATGGCGATTATTCAATGTGATCAGCGATGGTATCGTTCTGTACTCTTGGCGTTAGGTGTTAGTGTTCTAACGGTGTTTGCTAGTGGGATAGAATTCAGTCACTTTCAGGGACTAGCTAGAATCAGTGGGTTAACAACTCCTGCGGCGATCGCCCAACAACCCCCAACTCGCGTTGTTAGAATTCGAGATGTTTGGCAACAAGTTTATCAACAATTACCCGATCTCCCCAAAGAAAATAATTATGTTTCCTTAGAAAACGGAGAAGTCGCCGCAGAGGATACATTAATTGGGCGATTAATTCGCTATCATGTTTATGTCAAAGGACGTTCTCCCTTATCTCGATTTGATTGGAAGCTAACATTAGCTGATTATTTGGGTGTTAATGAAGCAATGTTAGAATCTCAATATCCAGGGGCTGATTCATTGCAAAAAAATCCCCGTGATGGCGATCGCGAAACTGTGAGAACCTTTAACCGCAGCCAAAGACAGGAGTTAGTCGATACACTTGTTAATTCCTTTGATCCAAACTCTTCGGAGAATGCGTCAGATTCCCCCGACGGTTCATCAGAAGAAACTACTCAAACCTCACCCAAAAATGGAAGTTCGCCCTTACCTCCCCTCCCTCAACCTGGAGATGCCGAATTATTGCAACTCTAAAACAGTAAGGTTGTGAATCAGATTCTCAAAACGGGAGTAGGTTGGCGTCTGGGTTGGAATCCTAACGCTACAGAATATCAGGGGTTAGTGGGCGGTGATGATTGGGCGATCGAGTTAACCGAGGCGGAGTTGAATGATTTTTGTCGTCTGCTTACCCAACTGGCTGACACGATGACTCAGATGACGAGTGAGTTGATGGATGAAGAAAAAATTACCTGTGAAGCCGAAAGTGAGTTGATTTGGATGCAGGTTGAAGGTTATCCTGATGATTACAATTTGCAGTTTATTCTCAATACCGGGCGACGAGGAGAAGGAAGTTGGCCGGCTGAAGTTGTCCCCGCAGTCATTCAGACAACAAAAATATTATCTGTTTACTAATCTGTGTTCATCATGCTATACTAAGTGAATATGTTCGGGGCGTAGCGCAGCTTGGTAGCGCACCACTTTGGGGTAGTGGGGGTCGTGGGTTCAAATCCCGCCGCTCCGATTTCGCCTAACGGCGTAAATACGGCACTTGCAGCACTCTCATCTCCGACTAGCCTACTGGCTTCTATCTAAAATCTATCCAAATTCAAATTTAGCAAGAATGTAGTTAACTGCCTAGATTGCCTAGTAAATCAACGAGCATATAACTGTAATCCTGTCAAATCTATACTTCACTCTGTTTCTACTACTTACCCCCCCAACCTGAACTCTTAAGCCTACCAATGTCGCTCTATCTGTCAAGGTCAAGCCTACGGTGCTACGCAACCCTGACAGCCCTCACTAGCCATTGGTGTCTTGAGTTTGTCAGGTTATGGGGGAAGGTCTGTTAAGGGATTATTACAACAATCACATCACCACCTATTTTGAGAGTCACTAGCTCGTAACCTACCTTTTGCATGACCTCTCGATTTTTGGTTGTAACCTGGCAATAAAAACAGATTCTAGAGTCAAAGTCAGGTTTTAACTGCGATATCGTTTTGGAACAAAAATGAAAATCGACTAATTCTGTTATCTCGTGACTTAATTCTGTTTTTTTGATTTCTCTGTTGTTACATCTCTCTAACAGTTGATAGCTACACACACCAAAAACTCCCACAAGCTATGTTATATGGGAGTTCTGATGGTTATATAAGGTTGCTTATATAAGGTTGGTTAGTAGACTTTCATAGCTTTTCTTTTAACTTCGATTCTTTAGCAGGATACAAAACCTCTATTCTCTCTAGCCTGCCGACTTAACTAAATCAGATATCACGTTGTCAATTAGTTTCGAGATGTCGCACTCACCCCTAGCTTTTGCTAACTCTGAATCTTATATAAGAAATCCTATATAGGATGTGAGTTAAGGGGTGAGGAGTTGTTAAAGGGGTTAGTAGAACTCAAGTTTGAATTAAAAATTTGATTTTTAAGAGTCTTACTTAATTCTGACTACCTTATCGCTACCTTGTAGATTCTGAATTATCTCTTTCAGGTTCATATTTTCCCGCTTCGAGAAAGCTAACAGTTCTTGCAATCTAGCGTTCTCAGCTTTCAATCGTTCATTGTCATTCCTTAGCTGTTCTATCCCGTTGATATCCCTTGTCAGCAAGTCTAAGCTAGCGTCAATAGTCTTATGCTTGTTGTAACGCTCATTCATTGCCTTAGAGTGTCCTAGAGTTAAAGCTCGTTGGTCGTCTGTTAGCCCTGATAACGTACCGTGTAAGTTAGCTAGATGTCGAAGTGCATGGGTTTGACTGAAGCCTAGTCCGCATTGAGTTACCCATCGTCCTAATTTTCTTGACATACCTCTGAGGTAGCAATCTTTAATTGTTCTAGGTTTAGAAGTGCTTTTGGGATTTAATGTCGGTAAAGAAATATCAGGATTTTTGATGTCTAACATTTTAATCAAATTAGGGTAGTCAGGATGTACCATTGGACGCGCTAAACGACCCTTAGTTTTGATGGTTATTTTGTGAATATTACCACTGTCGTCTATGACCTCATGCCAATCATTCAGGACTAGAATATTGTTTTTATTGTTTGAGTCATACAGAGCCGGAATAACACGCTTCCCAACGGTTACGGGTTTATCAAGGTTAGCAATAGCTTTGAATTCTTGACCTCTGAATCCATAAATTAAATTGATTGATAACGCTTTAAACCATTGTTGTCTAGTTTCGAGGTTGTTGGCTTGTATCTTGCTTAAAGTGTAACCACCAAGTCCTAGTATTCGATTTCTGAAATCAAGAAATAAATTAATATCTATCTCTTGCACCTCTATTTTTTGTGTAACTTCTATCTTCCCATAGTGTTCTATCCATTTTTGAAGTTCTCCGTGTTGTTTCGTCTCTCTCAATAGCTTACAAATTGCAGCGTTAGCGTTCTTGTACCCCTTACGTCCCTTAAGGTGTCCCCAAATGCTGTCAAACTGAGTTATCAAGGCTGAAGCGTTACAGATTTTAGATTTGTCTAGCTTCTTATAGAACATCCCATAAGTGGTATCCCAGTTAGCCTCCGTGTTTGACTCAAACCCTTTCTCATTACGTTTTAAACTCCGTTTGTCAGTTGCCTCCATGTATCGTTCCTTCCAAAGCTTAATCGCATCCTCAATAGTTATTAGGTCATTTTTAATCTGACTTTTTTCTTCAATTTATTGACTGTACCATTGCCAAAAATCAGACTCATTCTCAAATTATTTAAGCTTGTCAGCAACCTTGAAAGATTTGATTAAAGCATTGATTAACCCATCTTTATTGAATATCTCGTTACACGGGTTATCCTTGTCCGCTCTTGGATGACTCGCAGTCTTGAATCTTAGATATAGTCGATTAGATTTTTTAGCACTGTAAGAAATACTTACACCCTTAGGGGTTGACTTTTTACATCCTGTAAGATATACTTGCAAGCTTTCAAAATAAACAAGCTTTGATGTGTCTATACCGTTTGATAAAAACCATTGGTTAAGGGTATCCAATGCTAGAACGCTATAATCCTTGTTCATTTCTACCTATTTTCTACCTAAAATCTGCATTCGGTAGACTAGGTGAGGTTTACAGCGTCTTCGTTGTGACCTCATTTTTTATGACTATGCGGTTCAAATCCCGCCGCTCCGATTGTTTTTAGGGATTCGGTCTAAACACCAGACCCATTTCAGTCCCAATATTTTAACATTTATATTTCTTCTGGTTCGCTTCCAGAAGGCTCTGATATCTGGCGATCGCTTTCTGATGAGCCATTTGGTCATGGCGGTTGGCCTGCCAGTCTCGCAGCAGTTCCAAGTTGTACCGGACGACACGGGAGTTGATCGGTATCCAGTGAATTCCTTCTATCCACTCCTCCCCGGCTCGATATCTTCGGATGGTGGCATCGCAGCAGGAAAGACATTCACAAGCTTGATGTTTATCTACGAACTGATACATTTTTTACCTGCAATCATCTTCTGGGTGGGCAATTATCCCCGCAGGGATTGTCCAAAAAGCATTCTGTGTTCTTGGCTAACCATTCGTTGGTAGCGGTCTTTTTTGCATGGCATTTGACCAAACCCTCTCATAGTTGGGCAAAGTTTGGAAGGTTGCAGCCAACGGTAGTTCCAAGACTTGACGGGTACATTGAACGTTCATCCGATGAAGAATATAACCCTTTTCCTCCGAGAAAAAATTGGGGCGAGGAAATAAGCGTTGCAATCTGAAGGGATTTTCCGATTCAAGAAACAAGAGTTGGGGGGTAACAAAATCTTCCTCCTGAATTTTTCAAAATTAATTAATGTGTAGAGTACACCCGATGAAGAGAAGTGCATTGTTAGAAAATATTCTAACATTTTTTTTTGCTACTGTGATGCCAATTCCCAAAGGAAATTGATAACCAATAGAAGATTGGACGTTGGATGATAATACTAATCGGCGATGGGAGACTTATCCATCTGTTTTTCAAATAAATTTTTGAGACTTGATTGAAAGATCAGACGGGCAACAAAGAAGCTTTCCCCAACTCTTAACGTTGAGAGTTTCCTAGTTGGGTTTTCTCAAGATTTAACGGGAAATATCCAAAGTCCGGGTTGGCTACCGCAGTGAATTTGGCTGTATTTTGGTGCGGATTGTCGGATTTGAGGATGAATAAAGGGTTGTTGATTCTCGCGCTTGTTAGACCGTTTAAGTCTAATATTTGAATTTCCAATTGGCAAGCTACCTCTAATGTTGTGTGAGTAATTGGAGGTGATTTGCTGTTGTTTTACTGCTAACTGTAAGCTGTAAATTTTGGCTGAAGGATAATACATAGTTTGGCTCCGGGTGAATGTTTGAGTCCGCTTTCATCCGAGTTCCCCTAAAAAATTGATCTTCGGCTTCGAGTTCTACTTCGATGTTAGTAATTGAGTAAAATTGAACCGATAAATTTGGATTATAGCCAATTTTTTAGGAAATCTGTCCGCTTTTAATTATGAGATTCTTCTCATTTGGGGTAAAATTGGGCAACTGCACGGTTTTCATGGCATTGATGTGATGCCGCTATTTTGGGAGTCCCGTTTAAATAGCCACGCTAAAAAATTTGCCCAAGATATTTCTCGTCGGGTTATCTACCGAATCCATTCTCATAAAAGTTGATTGATTCGCTCAAGATTGGGGATAAAGTTTTCACGCTTTGAAGCCTATTTAACTTCAATTTATATAGACCAATTGTGAAGGGAGAACGATGATAATTGATTGAAATCTCGACGGTTCGGGGTGCAGAGTGCATACCTCTTGGAACTAGAGACATATATTAAAAGTGAAGTAACATCTACCCCAACCCAAACTCCCATGTTGAACCCGAAAGCCCTAACCCTGGCGGTGGTGATTGGTGTATTGGCTCCCATTGTACCGATGAACGTTCTGTCTGAGTCCTCAGTTCTCGCCCAAATCCCTAATGAACGAAAAGCCGAAGCAGATCGATTATTACAGGAGGGTATTCAACAATATAAAACCAGCCAGTTTCAAGAATCATTACAATCTTTTCAAGAAGCCTTGAAAATTTATCGAGAAATAGGCGATCGCAGCAGTGAAGCTGATGTTTTAATTGCTGTGGGCATTGTTTACAGAATTTTAGGACAGTATCAGCAGGCGATTGAATTTTCTCAACAATCTTTAACCATCAGACAGGAACTTAATGATCGTGCTGGAGAAGGCGATTCTCTTCTGGGTTTGGGTCATGTTTGTTCACTTTTAGGGCAATATCGAAAAGCAATTGATTTCTATCAGCAGTCTTTAGCTATTTTTCAAGAAATTGGCGATCACAATGGAGAAGCCTGGACTCTAGGCTATTTGGGCGACACTTACTCTAGCTTAAGCCATTATCAGCAGACCATTGAATTCTATCAGCAGGCTTTAGCTATTTTTCAAGAAATTGGCGATTACAATGGAGAAAGCAGCTATCTGCATAGTTTAGGCGTAATTTACCAAAGTTTGGGGCAGTACCAAAAGGCAATTGAATACTACCAGCAATCTTTAGACATTGAAAAAGAAATCGGAAATCGCCAGAAAGAAGCTTTTTCTCTAAGTAGTTTGGGTAATGCCTACGCTATTTTAAAAGATTACCAAAAAGCAATTAAATTTCATAAACAATCTTTGGCGATTGCGCGAGAAATCGGCGCTCGTCATGGGGAAATTATTTATCTGCGTCGTTTAGGTAATACTTACTCCGACTCAGAACAATATGAACAAGCGATTGAATCCTATCAGCAATCTTTAGCTATTGCACGAGAAATCGGCGATCGCAAGGGGGAAGCAAGATCTCTGGGCAATTTAGGCTATGTTTACCATCGTTTAAAAGATGATCAAAAAGCGATTGAATTTCATCAGCAGTCTTTAACTATTGAGCGAGAAATAGGCGATCGCAGAGGGGAAGCTAATTCTCTAAGCAATATTGGTGAAGTGCTAGAAGAACAAAATCAACCACAGTTAGCAATTACCTTCTTGAAGCAATCTGTTAACGTAACAGAAGCTATTCGCCAAGATCTTCGAGGTTTATCAAGAGAACTTCAGCAATCCTATATAGATAGTATTTCTGGGAGATATCGCCGTTTGGCGGATTTATTGTTAAAAGAAAATCGGTTGTTAGAAGCGCAGCGAGTCTTGGATTTACTGAAAGTTCAGGAGTTGGAAGATTATCTCAAGAATGTTCGGGGAAATGCTAACACTGCTGGCGGAATCGAATTTTATCAACCGGAACAGGAAATTCTCGCCCGTTACAACGAACTGCAACAGAACGTGATTGAAATTGGGGAAGAACTGGCACAACTGCAACAGAAGGAAAATTTAACGCTCTCTGAACAACAACGGCGCAATCAATTGGATAAAATATTGACGGAAGTTAAACAACAATTTAACGAGTTTGCCCGAAGTTCAGAAGTTCGCGCATTAATTGAACAACTCAGTTTTGAAGCCCAAGAACAAACTTTATCTCTGGGTGCGTTAGACCGTTTGCGGGATAAATTGGGAGAGTTGGATGCGGTATTATTCTATCCTTTGATTCTAGAAGATCGCTTGGAATTAGTCATCACAACACCCAATTCTCCCCCATTACGCCGCACTGTTAGCGTAAGTCGAGAAGAATTATATCGGACAATTGTTCGGTTTCGTTTGGCGTTACAAGACCCAAGTAAAGATGCGGTTGCACCCGCCCAAAAACTCTATCGCTGGCTGTTTGAAGCCCTCGAAGATGACCTTAAAGCTGCCAATGCTGAGGTGATTATTTATGCGCCGGATGGAGTTTTACGCTATATTCCGTTGGTGGCATTGCACGATGGTGAAGAATGGCTAGCCGAACGTTTTCGAGTCAATAATATTACCGCAGCTTCCCTAGAAGAAATTGATACCCAGCCCCAACCCCAACCTCAAGTTTTGGCGGGGGCGTTTGCAGATGAGTCGTTAATACGTTCGGCAAAAATAGGTCAACGGGATGTACAATTTGTGGGTTTACCCTTTGCGGGAATTGAAGTGGCAGTATTACAAAATACCCTGACCAATACAACCGCTTATGTAGATGAAGCCTTTAATTTAGAAACGATGAAACCCAAAATGAACGGTTACAACGTGCTGCATTTTGCCACCCACGCGGCGTTTGTTCCGGGCGACCCTTCGGAATCTTTTATTGTGTTTGGTGAGGGGGAAAATCCGACATTGCGGGATGTGGAAAATTGGTCACTATCAAATGTAGATTTGGTGGTATTGAGCGCCTGTGAAACGGGGTTGGGTGGCTTTGATAATAACGGCGAACAAATTCTCGGACTCGGCTATCAATTCCAAAATCAGGGGGCGAGGGCTGTGCTGGCGTCGCTGTGGAAAGTTAGCGATGGTGGGACTCAAGTATTGATGAATATTTTCTATCATGCCCTGCAACAAGGATACAGTAAAACTGAAGCGTTACAAATCGCCCAACGGAGTTTAATTGCTAAAAATACCTCAACCGTTGTCAGTCAGCGATCGTCCGATGGTACAATGGTTTTTGTGAGTGCTGAAATTGAACTTCCCGCTAATATTCGTAATAATCTCGATCACCCCTATTATTGGGCATCGTTTATTTTAATTGGAAATGGTTTATAGTGATTTTAGGGTTTAGAATTACCTTGGGACTGAATAATAACAACTTAGCGCCCTTTTTCCTCGTAAACTTGTTCTTAACCTCGGCTAATTGGTAAATTCAGCCAGTCACTTAATTCGTGAGCAAGCCAATCGATTTCCGGAGGAGTTAAACCGTTTATAGTATTTGACGTGCATTTTTTTACCCCCACCCAAATATTAATCTTAGGATGAACTTTAACCGGATTTCCATCCGAGTCTTTTTGATAGGAAACCGGGGAGATTTCAACTTTTGTAATATCCGAGCGATGGCTGATAAAGGGTTGGCCGTATTGAACTCCAAATATTTTTGAAATTAGAGAAATTTTAGCCGGAGTAATCCGAAGTGTTGTGACTCCGAATAAACTAAAGGGAATGTATGCAATCATCGAAAGACCAGGTATTGAAAAAAACGTGAAAAACACTAAAGCAAAAAACAATCCTGTCCAACTAAAATTGGAAAGCATAGCCCACAATAAGGACGCGGTAAAAGAGTTCCATACAATTGCCAAGGGAATTAGGAAAATTAGAGACAGATCAAAACCTCGTGGCGGAATGAAAATCTCGAACATCTCCTCAGTCTTTGTAACTATGACCTTGCTACCAGTCGGTTTGGTCACGAACAACTGATTTTGTCGGAAGTTGGAATTTTCTAAAGCTTCTAATGCCTGTTTTGCAGATTGAAATCGGAGTTCAACACTGGGTTCGGTCATCAATTTCAGCCAGTCTATCATATTAAGACTGAGGTGAACTCGATTTTCAAACCCGATACGCATTTGCTGTTGGGGTAATTGATCGGGATGCTGTCCGGTTGCCAGATAAATTAGGGTAGCCCCCAAAGCATACAAATCCGAAGCCGATGTGGTGTGTCCGCCAAATTGTTCGGGAGGCATATAGCCATAAGTACCCACAATGGTTCGGGTGCCGCCATGTACCACCGTCTGAACCGAACCCAAATCAATCAGATAAACTTGCCCGACGTTATGACCACTGCGATCGCCCAATAAAATATTACTGGGTTTAATATCCCGATGAATAACTGGGGGTTTGCGGCGATGCAAATAATCCAAAATTTCTAATAGCTGTTTGGCGATCGCATCTGTATCGGCTTGGCTAAAAGTACGACCCGATTCTATCCACTTCAGCAACGATTTGGCTTCAATATAAGTTTGAACGAACGCAAACCCCTTTCCCCATTCCATCTCCACCTCGAAGTCATCCAAGTATTGAGGAATAGCGGGATGATCCAAAGATTTCAGCACTTCGGCTTCCCGTTCAAATAGTTTTAAATATTCCCAAGTGAAATCCGGGCTAAATAATAGTAATTTCACCACAACCGACAAACCCGTTTGTAAATCATGCGCCAGAAAAGTTCTACGACCGACTTGACCACCGAGTAGCGATTCAATGCGATAGCGATCGCCTAAAACCTGACCAATAAATTGCTCCATAACTGTTACCCTAAACTGATGGCTTGTCTGACTGAGAATCTAATCTCAAGCCAGACTGCGGCATTACTACTTATCTCGGAAGGTTATTAACTTATGCACTTTTTTTCTACACCCCAATAAATCCTGAAAACTCTCCCGACCATTCCGGGAGATTCTTAAACCTTGGTTTACAAGAAAGGATGTCTATAGGCTGGGTGAAGTAAGGGTAAATAAGTTAAAGCCGCATTCCACAAGACTTTTCGGGCAAGTTTCCGTTCTTGGCGGGTCAAAATCTTGTGCTTTTCTAATAAATTCAATGCCCATAGGGAAGTCCAGATTTCATCTAGAAAAATCCATAAACGACCCATCCAAATCAATACACCCAAAAGCATTATTAAACAGGCGACTAAAGCTCCAATAATCGGAACGACCAAGACGGCTATTTGGATTGAGAATAACTGACTGACCCCTTTCAAAAATAGGGGAATTAACATCGGAAATTCTCGGGCGGGTGAGTAGTATATGATTGGGGATTGTCTTAACAAATAACTCAGTTTTTTCAGGGGTTCTGGTTGATAGACGTGGCCGACTTCATGGGCGGCGATCGCGGAGGCAATAACGGAGCGAGAATAATAAATATCTTCAGATAAATTAATCCAATTTAACCCCGGAAGATAGGAGTTCTGCTTGTTTTGATTGAAACAGACCAGAACATTTTTGAGCTTACATTTTTTCAGAAGTGTTTGAGCAACTTCAGCACCCGTCATCTGAGACTGACTATCTTCAAGCAGAATACGCTTCTGGCTTTTCAGCAATTGAGGCATCAGTCGGTCAACCATTTTGTCAAGGTATCTTCTAGAATCCTCGATATTATATTTCCCGGAAACCGAAAAGTTAGACTCGCTCATCAACGTCCCCAATCAATCTCTATTGTTCTTCATCTGTTTCGGAGACAATTCTCATTTTTATGAAAAAATACTGATGTGGGGTTGAATGCAATAATTCAATTAAAAAATCCTACCCAACGCTGGATTATGACTCAAGCAGTTTCAGACAAAGGAGAATCATTTGATTGTGCTGAAACAACTCAACAAACGCCAATTTCTTGTGTTCTCCCATCGCGGGGAACTTATGAGGTTAAGTTATTTACAAATAATGAACGTTACGGTCGGTTTGACTATGTGGGAGCGCTGGAATTTAACAGAAAGTAGAATCGGGTTGTTTTTAAGTTAGTATTCTGTAGTGTTCAAGTTGAACCCTTGCGCCACAACTGGGCGTGGTCTGTAATGTAGTCTCGCACGTCGAGAGGCTTTCGACCTAAAAGCCGTTCTAGTGTAGGATCGACCGTTTCTGCTTGTCCGAAGCGCAGCCCCAGATGAAGAAGGGTTTGGACAAGAATTTGCGCCCCGGGCAGGTTCTGACGTTGAAGATGGCGTGCATAACCCCAGATACTTGCCGAGTCATAACGAATTTTACGACCCAACGACGAGGTTAGACACTCCGCCACCTCCTCAAAGGAAAATGCTTGAGGGCCTGTCAACGTATATGCTTTACCTTGATGAGTTTTCCATGAGACTAGGGCATCTGCGGCAACTTGTCCGACATCTCGCAAGTCTACAAAGGCAACTCGTCCCCGACCCGAAGGCAGGTACAGGCGATCCTCGTTCCTGATATCCGAACGGTATGCGCTACCGAGATTTTGAGCGAAGAAGCCGGGACGCAGAATTGTCCAGTCGCCCGGATGGTTTTGCAGGTGTTGTTCGACGGTATAATGAGGTATGATCGGATTGCGATCGGCTCCGGCTACCGACAGAAAAACGATTTGTTGAACTCCCACTTCACGAACCGTATCAATAAATCGGTTGAGAGTCGCCTTCATATTGCTGATGGCGGGGGGACGAAGCAAAAACACGGACTGGCATCCGGCGATCGCATTAAGATAGGTCGTTGGATCTTCAAAGTCAAGATAAACAGTGTTGGGGTTTTGTTGTTCCCCAAGCGGCACCGGAGAACGACTGGCAATGCGGATCGTTGCGGGTTTATCCTTCAAGCTGCGAAGGACTTCTCGACCGACGTTTCCCGATGCACCCGTAACCAGAATAGTTTGACTCATGTTCGCTTTCAAAAAGTAAATCAGCAATGCGCCCCAGAATCGTTTAAAGCCGGAGAATTAATCCCCCGACTCGTCTTTATTAATGGTACAGAAAACTTCAACTCATTGCGATCGTTTTCGGCTGTTGATGGGGTTCAAAAGGATTAACAACCTCAAGAAAATCCTTGGGTGGAGAGAGTACCGCATCAGAAGAAGGTGCGGGTTGAGTCGGACGAGCCTCACCCATTCCTAATTCTCCTTTCTCCAATGTTCCAACGACTAAAGAGCCAATATAATCGGCACTATTGTAAGCCGCTTCAATACATTGGTGAATATTTTCTAAATCTTCATCATCAACAATACCGTTACTGGTAGCCTTATAAAACTGCACGGTTACACGAATGGGGTAGCGTTCATCCCGTTCGAGTTTGTAACCGCCCAATTCTAAATGTTCCCCTTCATCTTCACCGTGTCCAATCACCGCATCTTCAACATCGCTAGACTCTACTGTTCCTATACAACGAGAAATTGTTAACATCTCTGTTGTCGAAAAATTGCTTTCAAACAAATATGAAAAATATTCAAGTTCTTGATGTTTAAGTGGCACCTGAACAATCATTACCATATTAACATCTTGGGAAACTGTCACTTGAGAGCGGGCTTCTTCTACCGAAATACCCCGTTGAGTTGCCATTTATACAGCCAGATTTTCTCGATAATCGCTCAAACGTTCTCCGGTTAAACAAGTTTTCTGACCTTGATTGTTGAAATAAAGATTTTGTCCCCACTCAGCCAAGTCTTGACCATTGTTAATAATGGTAGCACTACTGCCTTCGGTCGAAATTAAAATCGCCAGAACAGCAGGGCTTTCCGCACGGGATTGATAGTTAAATAAAACGGGATTGAAACTGCACTTCCCCTGCGCGCGGAATGGGGAGAAAACAAGCTTGTGCGCTAACTAAGACATGGGTATCTTTGGGGGTGAGTAGTAAGGAATCTTTCAACAGGTTGGGATAGCGTTTAGCTAAGGAAATGAGTACCCCAAGCATTGCAACAGTATCAGCACGCTCAAAGATGATTGATATAGAACGTTCGAGTGCTGCTTTGGTTGGACGACTGTAGAGCCATCCCTCTAATGTCATTAAGAAACAAGCAACAATATCTGATGATTCAATATATTGGCGATGCCAATATAAAGCATGACGACCCCCCTTGAAATATTTTCTTTTATTATCAATAAGCAAAATTACACCATCAGTATCAGTTGGGTGACTTCCCTCCAGTCTATTTTTTTTCCAGCGATGCTCATGCCAATAATCTGTGGCAACATTACAAAGGGTTGCAATTACATCAACAGCAAGCACTTCATTTACTTCAAGAAGATAAAATTTTCCATTGACGGACAATTCTCAGCAGTGTTTGAAGGAATTGGTATTCAAAACCGCTTAAAGCCCACTTCCCTCCCATGGCTCGTTTAGGTTGGCATTCTTCCCAAGCACTTATTAGCTTTTGAAGTTGAGAAAACAGATGAAGTGAGGAGGCTGCGATAGTTTGGCTTGTTGTTCCTCTATTAACCATGCCCAACTCTTCCTCAAAAATACTGGCATTTTTTGTTAAGAGTATTCATTATAATACGGGAAGATTAAAAAGTCAACAAAAGGGCTTCGCTCTAAAAAATCAAGATGTTCAAAACCGCTTCTCAAACAAAACTTTTATAGTTTTATCTCTCTCGGCTAGGAATTGGATCTGAGAGTTTCCCCCTCTATCCAATTTTTAGACAGAATTAATGCCACATTATTGATGAGATTTTTCGTGTGATCGCATTTTCCCACAAAGCTCGATCTATTGCATAGAGATGCTGCAACGTTACCTCTAATTTTTTCTATAAATTCAAGAGAAATTAGGGGGATACAAATAAAGCGATCCGGCTCAACCACGCCAATATTCCGCCTCAAAAAGCAAAAAAAATAGCGATACTATTTTGTATCGCCAATCGAGTTAAAGTCTTCAATTAGGTGTGTATATTTTCGGCAATATCAACTGTTAAAATTACCGCAATAAACTCAAAGCTTCCGTTTGATTGCTGCGTTCTACTTGTTCAACAACCTGCATCCAATCTCGTCTGAATTGAGTTAATTCTAACACCGAACCAAATTCATCAGGCCAGATATCAGAAGCAACTTCTTGTAAGAAAATTTGCCATTCATCTTTAACACCTTCAGCCCGTAACACCCGATCTACAAACTCCTCAACAATTGCAAAACCCGCTTGGCTTGGCTCTTTCAAAAGAGTTTTTAGCTCTTTTTCACAGTTATTCACCGCCTCCGCTTGTGCTTTCTGCAAATTCTCTCGGATTTTCTGAGTAGAACTCATTCCCCCGATAGGAATTGCTTGCGTCCAAAAATCATCCAATTTATATTTAGTTCGATTGGGCGTTAACACATCTAAATACTTGCGAATTCGATGTTGAATTAATCCGCGATACTGTAAATCAAAAGTGGCTAGAGTTTCAAATCCTAACCGCAGTCCCTCTAAATTGTCTGGAATCTTTGCAGCGATCACTTTCAAATACTCGCTTCCTTGACAATCCTCAGCTAATTTTCCTAACTTACCTTTGCTAATTAAAATCTGAACCACACGAGATTTAGCTGTTTCGAGAGAGTGCTTCAAAGCATCATCTAAATCCAAGAATTGCTTTGATAAATGAGTCCGAACTTCATGTAAACATTCTGCATAAGCACTTTGGTAAGCACCCGCAGCATAATTTTTTTGCTCAATCTCTGCCAAACTTGGAATCCCCGCCTTAGAACGACAATTTTTAATCGCCGCATCAACCGCAGTTTTAAAATTAGCGTCATCAGTATCCCGCTCAGAAATCATTGATGAGAGCAGTTTTTCCAGTTCTTGAGTTAAATTTTTCCACAAACTTCCAAACAGTTTTAAGAACTCGGGAAACCAGTCATTACTTGAACTGACTTTCCAAGCCTGTTGAGCTTTGTTGAGTTCAATATTGAGACTTCTTTGAATTTGAGTTATTCGCTCTTGACAAGCCGAAGCATATTGACGATCTAAAACTTCGATTCTTTGGGTTAAATAACTTAAAAATCGGTCTAAAATTGCAGTTTTTGATTCTTGAGCATCCGCACAATCAGCAATAATCACATCCTGAACATTGATGTGTTTATCCTGAATGGCTTCTGCCAAACTTTGACAATTCTTGTAATTATCAGTAATTCCTGAACTCTTAACATGATTTAGCACCATGAAAGACCATTCACGAATCGGCAAATCAGTTAAAGCCGTATTCGCCATATCATAAAGTTCTACATCTTCTTTCGCCCAAAAATCCCCCGTAGATTTGGGCATTCGCACGAACAAAACCGCATCAATATCCTGTCCTAAAGTTTTAATCATGCGTTCGGTGTCACCAATGCCCGTATCTCCCAAACCGGGCATATCTACTAACGCAATTTGTCCGATATCTGGGTTGGGAAACGGACAAACAATTTTAACTTCTCGAACGGCCAGATATTTAAAATAAATTCGCCGCCTGTCTATTGTATCTTGAGCAACATATTCTCGAATTTCATGTTGCGAAATCCGACGCGGAGAAGGTTCCGATAGACAACTAAAGTATTTAGGAAGATAAAGATGATATTTGAGAAGATGCTCGTATTTAGCAAATGCTAAAGCTTGGTTTTTAAGCTCTTGAGGAAGTTCTGGTAATGGAGAATCTGCAAATTCTTGAATAGAGTTGGGTCTTGAACCCAGACGAAGCTGCTCATAATAGGGAGTAATGACTTCATCCAAAAAAGTCCGTTCGGTATGGAAGAAAACTTCACCATAAGTTTCTACATCGCGATTATGATGAATGTTGCTGCGAACGCCCGTGCAGTGTTGGTCGTCACCGTCAGGAATTTCCTCAGCCGAAAGCCCTGTCAAACTTTGCAGCAAGCGGCTTTTACCCTGTCTGGCTCGACCGACAACTCCGATGTTGAGGGTATTGCGGGAAAATCTTGCTTTGAGATTATTCAGCACAGATAACTCATCGTTGATGCTTCTTTGAATTGATGTACAATCAATTTCTCTGAGCCTACCTAGGGTACCGGAGTCATCAACCCGAGTCAGTAATTGATCCCGTTGCTTTTCAAGTTGATTGAGCGCAACTGATAAAGTTTTTAGATTACTTTCTACACGTTCAATTCGTTGTGCAAGTGGGCGACGTTTCTGAAGAATTTGGATGATTTGATTTGCTCTGGAGGTGGCTCCGTTGTTGAGTTGAGCGGCTAGTACCATGAGTTTTAAACCTAGTCGTGTTTACCGAGAATTGGATTACTGACCGAAAACAATTTAATGTTTACCTGAATTGGGGTTGACCTTGAAAAACCGCAAAAATTCGTTTTGGGGTTGAGTTGTTGACCTCTGACGGGGTTGAGTGCATCTCTACTCTCAAGATTAAACTTGAAAAGCTACAGATAGCAATGTGGAAATTACTGATCTTTGAGATCTTTTTTGAATCATGCAGGTGCATTTTTCTCCGTATAAATACGTATATTCGGCATCAAACCCAGATGGGCTATGCTTCCCCGTCAACTATTGAATAAAAAATCACTTATTTTTTCAATCTATTCTTTAAACCTAGTGATGCTGTATGTAGATCTCGGAGAACTTGATGAATATATCTATTGTTATGGCGGTTTCGTGATCGTTGAGTTTTCTTCGGGTTCAGTCTTTATTTCAAAACTTTATTCAACTTGTCTGCATTAATAAAATTATCACAAAATTCTCTTAATAACGCCCGACGAGCCAAACGGCGATCGCACGTTCAAAAGTAGGATATGGGATTAAGTTCGGGTAGAATTTGACATGAATTTCCTCACATTTTGATAGGTGTAGATTAACTCCTGATGCGAGATTTGTCCGGCTAGAATTTGCAGCAATGTTGATTTTCCCACTCCGTTTGCATCGACTGGCGCCACGCGATCGCATTCGACTAGGCTTAACTGTACATTTTTGAATAACCTGCGGAAGGCGTGGAAATTCATAGGTTAAGTTATCAGCCAACAAATAGGGCTGTTGTGGCATACTGATGACCTGGAAGTGATCAAATCTGGAAGCTGTGAAGCGGAAATGGAGAACTTTAGATTGAGGGGTTTGGAGTCGTGGACAATTACCGATTATTTATGTTAATTATTTCAATTATTTTTGATTGATTTAATGATTATTTATTCAATAAGTTTGTGTAATTCATAACCGATCATGGATTGGGCTATCGGTTCAGTAATTTTACGGAGAACTATCTACTTTTTAAGTATGAGAAACTTTTCAAAGTTCCGTAATTCCAACATTGATATCTAAGGTTATTCGGCTTATTATTGAATATAGGAATAGAGGCGGCTGGGTTTAGGATTTTTTTGGGGGGTCGGCTTGTTCTATATCAAAACAGTTTTGTTTGCTTAATTTTCAAAAAACCAAACAACTATAAATAGAATGATTGACTCACTCATTAGCAAACGAATTTTGATTCCCTCACAGTTTACCGAGGCGGTTACGGTTGTTTCGGCAGACATTATTGATGACACGGTATTGCTACAAGTTCGTACCTCAACGGGCGAACTTCGCGAAGCCGGAGTCAGTTACAGCGAAATTGAAGAAATTATCACTCAACAACAAAATACTTCCACACTGGTTGATGGAGATTCACTTTTTCTATTTATTGAGTCAGCCCGCATCAAAACCGCCTTTGAGTATGACCCCCACTTTGCCGTAAGTTTAAGCGGTGTTCGACCCCTACCGCACCAACTTGAAGCCGTCTACGAACGCATTTTACCCCAAGTTCGACTGCGATTTCTTTTAGCAGATGACCCAGGTGCGGGTAAAACAATTATGGCGGGTTTACTTCTCAAAGAATTAAAACTTAGAAGCGCCATCGAACGGGTTTTAATTCTAACTCCCGCATCGCTAACCATACAATGGCAAGACGAACTCAAAAGCAAATTTGCTGAAACCTTTGAGGTGATTACTTCAACTTTAGCAAAAAATCAACTGGCGGGAAATCCTTGGGAACGCTTTCGTCAGTGCATCGCCTCCATTGATTTTGCCAAACGGGATGAAGTAATTTCAGGTCTTTTACAGGTAGATTGGGATTTAGTAATTATCGATGAAGCCCACAAATGTTCGGCCCGAACCCAAGGCGAAGACTTGCGACGAACCGGACGCTATAAACTTGCAGAAGAACTCTCAAACAATACCGAAAGACTGCTATTATTAACCGCAACTCCCCACCAGGGAGACATTGACCAATTTCACAATTTTCTCCGCTTGCTCGACCCCGACCAATTTATTTCCGACACGCACAACACCCAAATGCTGTGCTTGGAAAATAGCCCCTGGTTTCTGCGGCGAATTAAAGAAGAACTCCGCGACTTTGAAGGACAAAAACTGTTTAAACCTCGTCACGCCATCACCGTTCCTTTTAATCTATCTCAAGCCGAAGAATACCTTTATAACCAAATTACAACCTATATCAACCGCTATCTTGGTCAAACCACCGGACGGCGACAGGCTACTGTTGCTTTGGCGAGAACTGTTCTACAACGCCGACTCGCCAGCAGTTTAAACGCTATCTGGAATTCTCTCAAAAGACGTTATCAACGATTTTCTAACCTCTTAGAAGAATTAGAACAACTCTCACCCCAAGAACAGCGCCAGAGGTTGATGAATTTTGGCTGTTCAGTTAATACTGAAACTGACAACGAAGACCGTTCTGAAGATGAATTGGAAAATGTAGCAGTAGAGTCTACCATTGCCGAAAAAATTGAACAATTGCGCGAAGAATTGCAAGAACTCAAACGCCTGGTTAAACTCACCCAAGAAACTATTGAACTCGGAACCGAACGTAAACTCAACGAACTGCAAAATTTACTCAAGCGCTCAGAATTTGACGAGTTGAGCGAGGGAGAAGGGCGGCTATTAATTTTTACCGAACACCGGGATACTTTGGAATATCTCAAACAAAATCTGCAACAGTGGGGATATTCAACCTGTGAAATTCACGGGGGAATGAACGTTATTGACCGCAAAGCCGCCCAAAAAAACTTTCAATTTAACAAGCAAATTTGTATCGCCACCGAAGCCGCAGGAGAAGGAATTAACCTGCAATTTTGTCGGTTGATGGTTAATTATGATATTCCCTGGAACCCCAACCGTTTAGAACAACGCATGGGGCGCATTCACCGCATCGGTCAAAAGCGGGACGTTTATATTTTTAACTTTGTGGCGGTCAACACCGTAGAAGGTCGGGTTTTAGAGAAATTGTTGAAAAAACTCGATGAAATTCGGGCGGCGATGAACGACCGAGTATTTGATGTTATCGGCCAGCTATTGCAACTTAATGATATTCGTTTTGAGGAGTTGGTACGTCAAGCCACCTATTCCCAGGCGGACGAGGATGAAGCTATCGCCCAAATTGACCGTTTAAGCCCCGAACGTTTAAAAGACCTTGAACAAGCCACAGGACTGGCTTTGGCAACCTCCCACGTTGATTTTTCTCGGGTTCGTCTGAAAACCCAAACTCAAGATTTTCGTTCCGAAGAACGGCGGCTGATGCCCCGCTATGTGGAAGAATTTTTTAAGCGGGCTTGTGAATATCTGCACCTAAACTTGGAAGTGCGGGCCGATGGGTTGTGGCGCATTCCCTACTTGAAAGAGGAGTTTCGCTCGAACACTTTGGAAGCAGTGCGGCGGTTAGGAACCCCCGAAAAATATTATCCCAAATTGACGTTTTATAAAGAACAGTTGGAAGCTGCGGTTCACCAGGATGGGGAATTTCTTTCCCCTGGACACTGTTTGTTTGCCTCTATTGCTGAACGTTTGGACTACCAACTCGCCGAACGGGTGGGGTATCGCTGCGCCACGTTTGTCGATGCGGACGCCCAAGCGCCCTACCGCATTCATTTTTTCTGTGTGGAAATTCAAGGACAAACCACCCAGGGACGAGAACAGACCTTGAGGGCGAGGCTGTGTGCGGTAGCCGAATATCAGTCGGGAAGTTTTGTTTTGGTGGCGACGGACTGCTTGCACGACTTGGCACCGGCCGACCCCCCAACGACCGACGTTTTGAAACCCCTGGCTCCCACCGAACAGCAGCAGGTGGAGCGCTGGCTGAAGGTAAAAGTGCAAATGACGATGATGGACGAGGTTCGCGCCCAGCGTCAGAGGGAGTTGGATATTCGTCGGGACTACCTCGCTCAAGCGATGGAAGCGGCGATAAGGGAGGCGCAGTGTACCCAGATGAAGTTGGCGGCTAAGGTTGCATCTGGGGAGGAAACTTATCGGGTTGCCCGAGATAGCTCCCAAAACAAGGTACGAACCTTGAAAGAACGCTACAAGGCGAAGCAGGATGAACTGAAGGCGCTCAATATTGTCCGGTTGGGGCGGGTCGCTTACCTGGGAACGGCTTTGGTTTATCCGGCACCTGCGGAAGTGGCTGCTGGAGGGATGCGAAATGACCCCGATGTGGAAGCGTTTGCGATGGAGTACGTTATGGACTATGAACGACAACGGGGTTGGGAACCGGAGGATATCAGTCAAAACCGGGATGGTAGCGGGTTTGATATTCGCAGCGTCAAACCGGGGGATAACGCGACGGGTCTTGTTCCGGTACGACGCATCGAGGTTAAGGGACGGGCGCAGTTTGAACAGGATGTTTCCCTGACGGCGAACGAATGGCGTCGGGCGCAGCAGTTGGGGGACACTTATTGGCTGTATGTGGTTTGGGGGTGCAGTACCCCGACCCCGCAGTTATTGATGATTAAAAATCCTGCTAAAAAGTTAGCAGCAAATGTCAGGGAAGTCAAGGAGGTGACACGATATTTAATTAATGCCAAAACAATTGGTTCTTACGCACAGACATTAAATAGTTAACTTTAGGTATTCATCGAGAAAAAACAAAAGTAATTTATCGAGGAAAGAGATGTATAATTTAAGTGATGAATATTTTTTTGATAGATTCTAAGTAAATATTTTTTAACCAATTTTTTGAAAATAACAGGATAAACTCAAAATGACAGAAGACCGCCGCTTAATTGAAGATTTTATTCCCATCCGCGAGATTTCCGCAGAAGCCGCACGGGAAAAATCGATTAGAAAAGGTCACATTTCAACTTTACATTTATGGTGGGCAAGACGGCCTTTGGTGGCTGCGCGTGCTGCTGTTTATGCTTCTTTGGTGGCGGCGCCGGAAACCTATCAAAAGCGGACGGTGTTGAAAGAATTGATGATAGATTTGTGTAAGTGGAAAGTGGGAGAACCGACGTTAAATAAAGCGAGAGAACAGATTTTAGAAGCCCAACGTCAACGTCTGGGTTTACCGGAAAATACACCCCTCAAAGATGTACCGCCGCCGAAGGTTTTGGATATGTTTGCAGGTGGAGGCGCTATTCCTTTGGAAGCGTTGCGTTTGGGGTGCGAAACTCATGCAATTGATTTAAACCCCGTCGCCCACATTATCGAACTTTGTACTCTGGTTTATCCCCAAAAATACGGAAAAAAACTCGCAGATGAGGTTGAGAAGTGGGGAAATTGGGTGATTGAAAATGTACGGAAAGAAGTTGGCGACTTATATCCGGGGATTGGGGATTTGGATTTAGGGATTGGGGATTTGGAGGAAGAAAATGGAGAGTTACAAAGAACTACGAGTTTGGCAAAAGGCGATAGAATTAGAGAAAAGAATTTAGAAACGCAAGGACAACAATTGTCTTTATTTCCGTCATCTACTTCTCCCCAACCCCCAACTCCCAACTCCCAACTCCTAACACCCGTTGCTTACCTTTGGACGCGAACGGTTAAATGTCCTAACCCGGCTTGTGGGGCGGATGTTCCGTTGGTCAGACAAACGTGGTTGTGCAAGAAAAGTAAGAAGTATGTGGCGTTAAAGGTAACTCCCAATTATCAAACGAAACAGGTTGAATTTGAAGTGGTGGAGTCAACGACTGAAAAGGGTTTGGGTTTTAATCCGGCTTCGGGAAGCACACGCGGAAATTCACTTTGTCGCCACTGTGGAACAACAATTAAAACTAAACCTTATATTCAAAATGAAGGAAAAGCTGGCAGAATAAATCAGCAGTTAATGGCTATTGTTTGTACAACTCCGGGCGCTAAAGGAAAAACTTATTTGTCGGGAACTGATTATCAAAAGTATGTTCCTAATGAAGTCCAAATAAAAGAGCGACTAGAAAAGTTATGTGCAGAAACAGGTTTAACAATTCCAGATGAGCCAATTTTTTCCGGTAATAGTAGAGCATTTTTTACACATCTTTATGGTTTAGATAATTTTGGAAAACTATTCACCCCCCGACAACTGCTTTCTTTAATGACGTTTGTGAAGTGGGTTAGGTTAGCGCATGAGGAAATGTTAAAGCAAGGATATGATGAGGAGTTTGCAAAAGCTGTAACTACTTATCTTTGCTTAGGAATTACCAAAGTTGCTAACAGAGGCAGTAATTTAGGCGTTTATCACACAAAAGGAGAAAAAATAGAAAGCCCTATTGGTAGCGGAAGATTACCAATGGTTTGGGACTTTCCTGAAACAAATCCTATTGGTACAAGTTCTGGAAACTGGAGTGATGGGTTAGATTATACAATTAAAACGTTAAAAAATTTAACAGAAATAAATTCTTTTGCGGTTATTAAACGGCAACCAGCACAAAAGCTTGACATAGCAGATTCAAGTTTAGATGCAATTATTACTGACCCTCCTTACTTTGATGCCGTTCCCTATGCGGATTTATCTGATTATTTTTATGTCTGGTTTAAGCGTTCAATTGGGCATCTTTATCCAGAACATTTTTCGGGAAAATTAACTCCCAAAAAACAAGAAGCCATTATGGAATCCTCTAGACATGGAGGTGATAAAGCGAAAGCTGCAAAAGCTTATGAAGACATGATGCACCAGGCTTTTTGTGAAGCCAGTCGGGTGTTAAAAGATGGCGGTATGATGGTTGTTGTTTATGCTCACAAAACCACCGCAGGATGGTCAACATTAATTGATTCTCTCAGACGAGCAAAATTTACCATTACAGAAGCATGGCCTTTGGATACAGAACAACAAGGTGGGTTGCGTAGTCTTCGCGCCTCTCTTGCTTCTAGCATCTTTTTAATCGCCCGAAAACGCGGAACCCCAAAAACCCCACTAACTCCCAACTCCCAACTCCCAACTCCTAATCACCCAACTCCTAAAATTGGCGACTACGCAATGGACGTACAACCGCAACTGAGAGAAATCGTTCAAGACCGTGTGAAAACTCTCATTGCTGAAGGCGTTAGCGGTGCGGACTTGGTTATCGCCTGTATTGGTGCGGGGCTGCGGGCTTATACCCAATACGACTCGGTGGAACTTCCCAACGGAGACGAACTCGACGCCAACACCTTCCTTGATGAAGTGCAGAAAGAAGTTTTGGAAACCGTTCTTTCGGACGTGTTGCTGTGTGATAAACGGGGAGTTTCCGCAGTCGATAAACCCACCCAATATTACATCCTGGGACGTTATGAATACGGAGAAGCCGTCGTAGAATTTGACGAAGCCAATACTCTGGCGCGTGGCGTGGGTATCGAACTTGATGGCCCCGGCGGTTTGACCGATGGTAAACTGGCGTTAGTCACAAAAAACAAAAATAAAATTCAGTTGCGCGACTACAGCGAACGGGGCGAAAGCGAGGATTTAGGAATTCGGAGTTCGGAATTAGGAGGAAGAAAAACATTCAACACCCCAACGCCTAACACCCAAAACCCGACACTCATCGATATTTTACATCGGTTGTTGTGGTTATCGGAACATAAACCTCAAGATATTACCAACTTTCTCGCCCTAGCAATGCCCGATGCGTCTCAACTGCGGTTAGTCGCCCAAGCGTTAGCCGGACGCGCCCTCACCCCCGAAACCAAACAAGAAAATATTACCAGCCGCACTCGGGAACAGCAAGCCATTGATACACTTTTGGCTTCGTGGAAACGGATAATTGAGGACAACTTATTTACTCAGAGGGGTTAGGGGGTTAGGAGTTAGGGGGTTAGGGGGTTAGGGGTTAGGGGTTAGGGGTTAGAGGAAGTGCTTAACTCGACTATTCTCAAAACCCAATTCTCAATTCCCAATTCCCAACTCCCAATTCCTAAAACCCAATCCCTAAAAACCAATTCCCAATCCCTAAAAACCAATTCCCAATCCCTAAAACCCAATCCCTAAAACCCAACTCCCAATCCCTAAAACCCAACCCCCAACTCCCAACTCCCAACTCCCAACTCCCACTTCCTATGATTCAAAAAACGATTCAAGCCCAAGATGTAAACCTCCGATATCTTATCGATAACTTCAACTTGCAATGGATACGAGACGAGCAGTTTTTTCGAGAATGGCAAGAAGATTTACCAGAACTCACCGATTTAGAAAAGCAATTGTTAGACCAAGTTCAGGAAGGGTTTTTTAATTTATTGCAAAATCCTCCGGTTCTCGAAGATGTTGTTCGGATGGCAATTTTAGACCCGATTTTATTTATCGGAAAATTCTTTCTTTATCCCTATTACATTCGTTCGGAAGAATCCGTTCTCTTAGAGATACCGGAGGGAGAGAACTTAATTAAAGGTCGAATTGATACTTTAGTTCTCAAAGAGAAATTATGGGTAATGGTCATCGAATCCAAACGGGCGGAATTTTCCATAGAAGCGGGTCTTGGTCAACTGTTAACTTATTTGTTAGCCAGTCCGAACTTAGACCGTCCGAATTACGGTTTAATTGTTACCGGGAGCGATTTTATATTTGTTAAGCTGGTGAAAGTTGAAAATATTCCTCAATATGCAACCTCGAAAGTGTTTGTAACTCGCAACCCCGATAATGAACTTTATGATGTGCTGCGGATTCTCAAACACCTCAGTCAAATTGCAGTTAATGAAAATTCAACTTAATAATTTGATGATTTTTTGTTAAATAAATAGCTCGATTTTATTTTCACAAATTTATAAAGCTTAAACCGCAATAAAAATCAGATAAATTTTCTCACATATCCGATTAAAACCTTCTACATTAAACCCAAAAACAATGACAGCCTATCAACTCAAACCCTGGACACAAGTTGTTACCCCCCACGCCGATATTTTGGAGGGGAAACTAGATAATGCGACTTATGCAGCAAAATTGGGATCTGTAATTCGCAATGAAGATAGCTGTCCCTTAGTTTACCGCGATGCCCGGAAATTTTTCGAGGCAACCTACCTCACCGGAGAACTGAAAAACCTCTTAGAAAGCGTTTTAAAGCGATTGGCAGGAGAACCCGGCGATCGCGTTTTGCAGCTAAGAACTCCCTTCGGAGGCGGAAAAACCCACGCTCTCGTCAGCCTCTATCATATTGCCAAATCGCGATCGCAACTGCAAAACTTTCCTCTACTCTCCAATCTTCCCGACCCCGGTGAAGTCTCGGTAGCCGCATTTATCGGCTTGGATGTTAACGCCAGTACGGGGATACAAGTTGAAGATGGCCCCCGCATACTCACGCCTTGGGGGTATCTTGCTTGGCAGTTGGGCGGACAACAAGCGTATAATTTTGTCAAAGACAACGACGAAAACCGCATTGCCCCCGGAAACAACGAAATTCGACAAATATTAGGCGATCGCCCCAACCTGATTTTAATGGATGAGTTTCTAGTTTACGTCGAAAACGCGATGGGATTAACCGTCGGAGACTCTACTTTCGGGCGCCAAGTTCTCACCTTCATTCAAAAACTCACCGAAGTTGTTGCAGACCGACCCAAAACCGTTTTAGTCTATTCTTTGCAAGCCAGCGTCCAAGAAGCGGTGGGAAATGAAGGGTTGTTGAGTACCCTTGATAAATTAGTCGCCCGTAACGATGCCAAAAAAGAACCCGTTTCCGGCGATGAAGTGATGCAAGTCGTTCAAAAACGGCTATTTTCTGACATTGGCAACCCGGAAATTATTAAAGAAGTCGCCCGTCAGCAGGCGGAATTATTTCGCAAGTTTCGAGAAAGTTATGCCACGACCAAGCAAGAAAAACAGGAGGTCGAACACCAAGCCAATTTGTTAGCCGAACGCATTGAATATAGCTATCCTTTCCATCCCGACTTATTAGATTTAATGTATCACCGTTGGGGAAGTTTGCCAAGCTATCAGCGAACTCGGGGGGCGTTGCAGTTTCTCGCCTCGGTTATCTATTCCCTCAAACAAACCAATGATAACTCTTGGTTAATTACCCCCGGCAATATTGATTTTAACAACGAAGCAGTCCGCAACAATTTCTTTAGTCAAGTTGGGGAACGAGACGCTTACAATTCTGTTATAAATGCCGATTTAATTGGTCGTAAAGCAAAAGTCAACGCCATTGATAAACGCATCGCCAACGATTCGCCTGCGATCGCTCATTTGAATGTGGGAAGTCGTTTGGCTTCTGCCATTTTAATGTATTCTTTCGGTGCCAGAGGTGGAGAAGATCGGGGGGTGCTTGAACAGGATATTGCGGCTTCCTGTCTCGCATCGGGGTTAGACCGAATGACCATTACTGCGGTGTTAAGTGATTTGCGGGATGAATTGCTGTATTTGCATTATGTTGGCAAGCGATATCGATTTGAAACCAAACCGAATTTAAACAAATTAATAGCCGATGAGGAAAGCAAAGTTACGGGCGAAGAAGTTTTAGAACTGATTCGCAATTCTCTCAACCAAAATCTCCAAAATTCTCGCGGAAAAGTAGTTTTGTGGCCGAAGGATTCGGCGGCGATACCGGATAGAATCTCTCAGTTTATTATAGTGTATCTCGACCCCAGTTGGGCAGAAAAAAGTCAAGAAAAAGTAAAAGAAGATGCTTTAATTTGGTGGGAAAATCGGGGTAATGATAAGCGGGATTATAAGAATGGGTTGGCGTTTATAGTTCCCAATTTAGCGCAAATGGATAAGGCACGCAAGGGGGCAAGAACGGCTTTAGCGATCGCCTCTTTAGTGGCACAAAAGAAAAAATACAAATTCTCCGCAGAAGACGGGGAGGAACTGGGTACAAAGGAAAAAGAGGCAAATTCAGAAGTTGAAGCGGCGCTGCGCCGACTGTACGAATATATTATCTTACCCGTATTTAATCCCAATATTCAACCGCCGAATAAACTCGAAATTATTGACCTTCATTCCCAAATTAATACCAGCCATAAATTACAAGAACGTGTTTTTGAAGCGTTGAAAAACCATGTTTTTGATAGCTTAACGCCAAATAAATTGCTGCGAATTTCCCGTCTAGACGGCGAAGAAAAAGACTATATTCAAGCGGAAGAATTGGTCAGTTATTTTTTCCGTTTTCCCAATTATCCGAAGCTGCTGCGGGTTGAACCGATTAAAACGGCAATTCTTCAGGCGATTGAAAAGGGAAATTTGGGTTATGTTCCGGCGGGAACGTTTACTGCGGGAGAAACACCAACGGTTGAGAATGCAGAGTTAATCAGTTTCAACTGCAAAATTCCTGTAGATGAGTTAGATTTATCCGGTTATTTGTTATCTTCCGGGTTGGTAAACCGACTTCAAGAGGAATGTAAATCCGCCAATTCATCCGCAGAATTTATGGAAAATGCGGAGGATTTAGCGGAAGAATTAACGCCTGTTGATGAGAATTTATATTCGGTTTCTACGGGTCAAACTCCGGTGGCGAAAGAGGATATAAAAACCGTTGAATATAAGTCGGAAAGCAGTAGTATTGTTCGGCGCGTTTCGGTAGACATCAAAGACGGTAAAAAAGCGGCGAAGCACTACAAGCTGAGTTCAATTGCAAATAAAAACAATATTTTCCAACTGTTTGAAGTGTTGCAAACCCTTTCAGATAAAGCAGAAGATATGGTTATTGAAATTAAAGTGAAGGCAAACACAACCCACGAATTTGACCCCAGTTGGATTCGGAACGCTATTGAAGAACCTCTAGATGAAATGGATATTAAGGCTGAGTCTCATTTAGAATAAGCAATTGTTTTTGGAGAGGGGAGGGTTCAGGGGGTGAAAAGAGGGCTACAGCAGATGGCTTGGGTAGAAATATAATGCTTTCATAGATCCATAGATTTTTTGGGAACATAAGCAGAGGAAAAAACTCCAGACGGTTCACGAAAAACGTTATAACCTAGACAATTCAACAGTTTTAAATGTTGCTATTGGTGGAGTAGAAGTGATGATTAGATTGTGATCAAGTTTATTACCTAAGTCCCATTAAATATCCATGTTTTTTTACAATTGAAAGCTTTATGAATTTAAAAGCAAGCCTTTGATCCTCAATTGAGTTCATTCCCTTAATATTCATATATGTTTCAAGAGCATCCGTCGCTAATTTACAAATTTCATTGACAGATTGTGAATCTATAGGGCTTACTCCATGTGCATAGACACTTCTATTACGAATCTCAGCTATCTTCATAACCCTTCCTAAATTAATCTTAGGATTTTTAGCAATAGGGTCATCCAATGATCCTAGCAAACAAAGTGCGTCCACCATTGCCAATTTTTTCGGAAGACTATTATTGGCTGATTTACTATTATTTTTGGAATTACTATCACGAAATTCTATAAATTGATTTTGGAGATCATCAGTGTTGATATTGAATAATGAATAGTCAGGTTTATCAGCTTTAAAATCCTCGGATGATATATCTTGCAATGAATTATTAAAAACACTTTCTAACGTCCTATAATATAAAAGAGCCGCAATATCATTCTGACTATTTTCTTTATATCTTTCTGCGCTAAAATAAAAGTTGAATAAAATATGAATACGGCTTCCACTTGCTAATTGTTATAAACTTTCTAACTGACATTCAAAACGATATGAGTCAAATTCAAATATTGAAGAAAGTTGACCAAAAAAACTTCGTATTCTTTTGGAAAGCTCCCTGGATAATTTATATCCTTCTTGAAAATTAAAAGAGTTCCAAAGCATATATAATTTTGACAATTCAGAGCATAATTCGGCAGCACGAGGTTGTGTCATGCGGTTACTAGCTTGTTCAAATAGTGTCTGACTAATATCATATTTGCCTACATTGAAAAAATTAACAGCCCTATTAACCTCAACTTCTGAAAAAAGATCAACCGGGAGTTTTAATGGATTACCAACTAATTGAATATAAGTTGATTCAGGACGTGGCTTTCTAAATTCGCGCAGATATTCTTTGTAATCGATATATATTAAATTTATATCTAAAATGCCTGCCGCAATTGCCAATGCTCCACCCATAGTTTTCTTACCACCTGTAAGTTCAATAACAATGCGTGATCCTTTTGGGAATAGCCTTAAAGCCGCTTCCAATGCACGGTATATATCAGTGTTTGGTTTTTCAGAGAATGAATGATTCATAAAAATATGAATAAGATGGTATATTAGCATATGTTTTAACTGTGTCTAGTAGATCTTTTGTTTCTTCTGTGTGAATTACAACTATCTTTTCTGGCTGGATAAATTGATGGGATAAAATTACTGTCTCTGGAGTAAAACCCAGAAGTGAAATTAATCCATCATATTGAGGTTCTTGATCATAATCTGCTTTAAATTTTTCTCGTATAAGTGGCAATAGCTCAGGCATAATCTTGCGACAATAAAAATCTAGAGGAGCATCTGGTTCTTTAGCTGTTTTAAGCAAATTAATCCATTCATTTGTTAAATCAGAAATGGAGCTAGTATCTGTCATATGTAAACTCCTATTGTATGCAAATCCTATACGTTCTGTGATCTTATCATCCAGATGCTTTTTAAGCAAGCGAAATTAATTATATAAATAACCGGAGTTCTGGTTAAGCTTAGTTATAGCGGCTTGTAAACAAGTCAATTTTCGGCTCACATTATGGGGTCAAACTAGCATTGCTGTTACGAGGGACAATAAACAATAATGCCCGCAGCATTGGGCAAAAGTCTACACCGTGTTAAAGCCGAAGTGTCCCTAATGCCCCCTTCATTCCCGGTGTCTTTACGGTCGGGCAGTTCTGGAAGGGTGAGAGAAAATCTTAAAAAATATCCTCAAAATTATCACGATTTGACTTGGAGTGCCAACTGGTGAAGTTGAAAATTGCGATCGCAGAATTTCCCATCTTCTACGTTATTATGTCCTCGTCGATCGCAATTCAAATGCTATTGCAATTTGGGGATGAAGATCGCCCAACGAATTAATAGTGGTTAAAACAATGCTGAAGGATAATTGATGATCGAATCGGGATTTAATTTACATTCTCATTAATAATTAGAAGATAAACCCTTGAAATTGTGAAGTTGTATGAGTGACTTGAAACGCTATTGGATTGTCGTCCACTATGAAACCGAGTTGACCGCAGAAACGGAGTGGGATGCTTGCCATAATATTCGTCTGGGCAATACGATTGTTGAAGAAGCGAGTATTGCTGCCCAAGAAATCCCGTCCGATGCCGATATCAAAGCGTTGATTACTCAAACGAGGCTTACCGTTCGCGATCAATGCGGCTCTGGCTATTATTCTTAAGCAATTGTATTACAAATTTCAGGATTTTTCCTTACTCAGACTAACTGCAAGTTGCCGACCCGTCTCTCAACACAACCAACGTGTCGGCGATCGCTATCCGCCCCCAACTTCTTCTCAAACTGCGATCGCTTCAATGGGTTTAGAATGAAGATGGATACTCCTAAATCATTTCAATCCCATCGACACGGTTAGGATAAAAAGCGAGGTACTCTTTGATTTGTTCAACCGCCTGATCGGGATTTTCATAAGACCAAATGGCATTTTCGGCCGTTTTACCATCGACCGTAATGCTAAAATAACTAGCATCTCCCTTGAAAGGGCAATGGGTGGAACGTTGGGTTGGCTGTAACCGTTCCATTACCACATCACTGCGAGGAATGTACTGCACGGGTGGTGACATTCCTTCCCTCAGTTCCAAAGCTTGGGTTGTTTCTGCTATCGTCTGTCCGTTAAAGGTGACTTTGACTCGCTTCGGTTGAGGAGCGATCTTGATTAGATGATTTGCGCCTGGAATTTTCATTGGCTTATTAACTACAACATTTTCAAGATATCAGATTGGGGGACGCTGAGAATATTAAGCATTCAATTGGTTTGATTTAGAGTTTGATACCCGTTACATTTAAGGTAAAGCACCTGTCTCAGTAGCCTTCTACCGTCAAAAAGTGGATAATCCATTCCCAATTAAAATAAAAGGCGCCCAGTAATAAGGATGACTAAAACTATTGTCTTGAGTTGAATTTTGACTCAAATTTACTTGTGCTTGTCTCAAGGCTTCCGCTTTGGTATATTTCCCCGACAATAAAGCATTATAAAACGCTTCCATAAACACCTGCGTTCCTTGGTCATCAACTATCCATAATGACGCAATGGTTGCCAACACTCCCGCCTGCTGCATCTGATAGCCAAGTCCCAAAATTTCTTCTCCATTTCCTAACTGTCCGCCAACTGCGGTTTGACAAGCACTCAGAATAACTAATGTCACATTGGGTAAGTTTAACGTCTCAATTTCTCGTAACGTTAAGCGATCGCCATCTCCAAGTAAAATAAAAGAATCTTCAGGCTGACCCGGAACAAATGCGGCGTGAGTTGCTAAGTGTACGATAGTATGATCGTTGAGAAAAGGAATCACCGCATTCCGATTAAATTCTCGATTAATTAATGTTGTGGTTTGGGGAACTCGTTTGGCAATATTTTGAACTTCTAACCCTGCATAAGTTAGTCCATCAAAAGAAAATTGCCGATTTCCCACCGTAACTTGATAATTTCCACTGCTAAATGCCCCCGCCAAAACTCTTAATTCTTTGGAGTCTTGAGAACTTAGATCCGTCAGAGAAGCAGCCGTTATATTATTAATATTAAATCGTTCAATTAACCATTCATTTCCATCGTGAAGGGCAGAAATTGGAATATATCGCAATACACTATCCGGCGCATAAATAATCGTTTGAGCATTGGCTTGAGCCAGATCGCCTGCCAGGGGTTTAATTAAAATTTCATAAAGGCGTTGAGCGGAAGTTTTTACTTGATTTAAAGGTACTGATGGACGCAAAATATCTAAGCGAAAATCTACAATCGCTTGATTTAATGCTTTTCGTTCAATCGTAACAGAACGATGAATGGGTGGATTAAAAGGCGTAACTAAAATCAGTTCAACTCGGTTCTCTAAAATAAGAGGATAAAGAAGTACAGCAGTTGGTTCAATTTGACGCAGTTGACGTTGTAATCGATTAAGATTGGGTAAGTCTAAGTTCTGACCTCCGGTGGTTTGGGAAAGTTGTTGTAATTTGGCTTGAACTTCTGGATTTTCGATAAAGTTATTGAAGCTTTGACGAACTTGCTGCTGAATATTTTCTAATTCAACAATGCGCCGATTTTGTTCCGGTGAACGTTCTTCTGGAGAAATCATCCGCAGTTCATTGAGTTCTGTTCCCAATTGAACGATTTGATTTTGAATTTGGGTATATTCTTGATAGGCTTGTTGTTCTTGGGGAAGAAGTTCAATTCCTTCGGACGTTTGATTATTTCCTCGAACATTATTTAAGTATTCATCTAATTCTTGAACTTTTAATAAATCTAAAACTTGCTGTGCTTCCAAAACTCGATTTTGTTGTAAGAGTAAATCCGCCAAGCGGCGATAGATATCCGCCACCGTTCCGGTGTAAGACTGTTGCTGTTCTGTTGAAAGTCCGGAAATATTTTGACGAATTGCTTCGGTGACATTGACCGACTTTTTATAAAAGATAATCGCCAGTTCTACTTTATTTTGTTTTTCAAAAATTGCCCCCATACTGCTGAGGGTTGAACGTTCCCCTTCGGGATTACCAATTTCCTGAAAAATTCCCAGTGCTTGTTGATAGGCGACTAAAGCTTCGGTTTCATTTCCTGAATTTTTATAAGCTAATCCTAGATTATTATAGGTCGTGGCTTCTCCAAAGCGATCACCTATATTCTGACGAATGATTAATGCTTGTTGGTAGACCTCAAGAGCTTGAGTATACTCTTGGTTAATATTGTAGATAAATCCAATATTATTTAGGCTATTTCCCTCTCCGGGTCGATCTCCAATCTCCCGCCGAATCTTTAAAGCTTGTTGATAAAATTCAAGGGCTTTGTTATACTGTTGTTGAACTTCATAAACCAATCCAATATTATTCAAAGCCTGTGCTTCGCCTGCGCGATCGCCTATTTCTTCACGCAGCGTTAAAGCCTGTTGATAGAATTTTAGGGCTTCATTGAACTGACCCAACGTATAATAAATAGCCCCAATACTATTAAGTGTATATCCTTCTCCCGCACGATCGCCTATCTCCTGTCGAATCTTTAAAGACTGTTGATAAAAGTTCACGGCTTCTGTGTACTGACTTTGTGCTGAAGCGACTCCACCAAGATTCATTAAAGCAGAAGCTTCACCGGGACGATCACCAATTTTTTCACTGATAGCTAAAGCTTGGTGATAATAATCTTGTGCTTGAAAATATTCACCCCTATTTTGATAAACTAACCCGATGTTACTCAGAGTAATTCCTTCCCCAATGCGATCGCCAACGGAACGACGAACTGCCAAAGCCTTCTGATAAATTTCTAAAGCTTGAGAATATTCACCAAGATTAATATAAGTTCCACCTAGATCGTTTAAAACTCGACCAATTCCTATTTTATCACCAATTTCCTCTTTAATTTTCAATGATTGTTGCAACAACTTTTGCGCTTGAGAATATTGGCTAAGATTTTGATACACAACACCCAAACTGAGAAGAATGCGAGATTCAATATAGCGATCGCCAAACACTCTGCTGATAGCCAGCGCTTTTTGATTGTATTCTAAGGCTTTAGAATAATTTCCTTGCCTATTGTAAACGATACCAATATTATTCAAAACAACCGCTTGAGGAGATTGTTGATTAAGTTCTTGCAAAATTGCTAACGCTTGTTGATGTAAAGACAAAGCTCTATTATAATCTCCTTGTCTTCGATAAACAACTCCCATATGATCCAAAGTTCGTCCTTCCGTATAGCTATCGCCAATTTTTTGACTCAGTTCAATGGCTTGCTGATAATATTTTAACGCTTCGGGAAATTGACTCAAACTATAAGCAATCACTCCCCGTTCGCTCAACGCAGAGGCGATCAAATTTTGGTGATTTAAAGACTCTGCAATTTCTAAAGCTTGTTCAATTAATTCTGTGGCTTGAGAATATTGACTGAGTACGCGGTAAATCACTCCAATATTGAATAAGGTTTCGGCTTCACCCCTTTTATTATTGGTTTGTCGAAATAATTCGAGCGCTTGTTGGTAGGTTTTAAGAGCAGCCTGAAATTGACTGGTTTGAAATTGTCGCTCACCCGTTTCTAGTAATTGCTGAGTTGTCGGGTTGAGAGAAAGTTTTTCTCCCTGAATCCATGAACTTTCTTGTTCGGTTATCGAATAAGTTTCTATTTTTGGTTGTAAAGATTTAGATAAGATCAGGATTTTATCTTGAATTAAACTCAACTCAAAAACTCCCGCAAAAATAACAATATTCAATAATTTCATAAGCTTGTTTTGATGGATTGGTGTAGAATTTTATCGACTTCCACCATCAGGGGTATGAGGAATACGTTGGTCTGCTGGTCGAAAGCCGGGAGGATTATGGGGGTTAAATTGGGTGTCACTTGTGACTTGATTTGGTGTTGTATTTAGCTCCGAACTTTCAAGAGAATCTTGTGTTTGGTTTTGATAAGTTGAAGCTTCAATTAATAGCAGAGGTACATCGGCAATTTTTTCGAGTCTAACAAAATGAAGCAATTCTTTCCATTCCTGAATTAAAGTTGTATCGTTAGGATTGGTACGGCGTAACTCAAATAAAGTGTATAGGGCTTCATACCAGATTCCGTTTTGATTATAGAGATTGAAACGTTCTTGAAGGTTGGCTTTTTCTAGAGCTTGAGATAATTCATCGTTAGGGCTAATTCGCGTTATTGGTACTTCTATATAATCAGAATATACCCGAGTAGAATAAATATACCAGCGATAAGTTTTGTTGGGTTCTAAAGAAATAGATGTTTCATCTTGTTTGAGATTAATAGCTATGATACTTTCTTGAGGAGGAAGTTGAATAATAGTTTTATAAATTACACGATCTTCTTCATCTTTCAAACCCATCTCAACGGGGGAGTTGGTTAAGGATTCTTTGGGTTGAGGAACGTAAACCAATAAGGTAGGATATTCAGCAACCGTTACTCCTCCTCTCACTGGAGTTAAGGCGATTAAACTCGAACCCTCCTTGAAAACACTTCCTCCTCGTGAACCTCCTCCTTCTCGATCAGCGGGTTTTGTGGTATCTGCGGGACGGAACTGACTGAGTTGCATGGAGATATTTGCTCGAACCTCTGTCCCCAGTCCCGTTAGGCTGAGTAAGGCGATCGCGCCAATGACCTTAAATCTCATAGTTAACAATTACTTTTGATATCTTATCAATCATAAATGATTTTATGGGATTCACAATCTTACTCTAAAAAGGGCAATATTTTGTAGCTTCAGATCTGACTGTCTCAGGTTTTTAGGGTTACGGATCAAAAAGAGTCTATCGAAAACAAACAAAGATATTCCATTGTGGGGTTTCGACTAGCACCGCCTCACAAATCCCCGCATCCAGAAACTTTTGTTCCATTTGCAAGGTCTTAAAATCCCCCGTCGAGTCGGTATCAAGTTGGGTTAAATCAACCAATCCCCCCTTACCAAAATACCTCACACGGGCGAGAAAACCCAGTGACATCAACTCTTGAATAGTCGGCCCATTAACAATCGTATCAAACCATTCACCAAAGTATTGTTTATGGGGTTTGAGTCGCCAGGGGGAAGCGGTGAACCCAATTTGAATGGAATTATTCAAGCTGTTTAAGAGTTTTTTATACTCGGAATACCAGCAAATTGTATGGGCTTCATCCCCAATAACAATATCAATATTTTGTGGATGTTGGCGACGGCTAAGGGATTGAATCCCCGCTAACTGAATGGGTCTATCTCGATTCTCCGAATATCCAGCTTTGATAATGCCAATGGCTTCCGTCGGTACACCAAACCGCATTAAAGTTTTAACGGTTTGTTCGATTAAAAATTCCCGGTGCATCAGCAACAGAACCCGATGACGGGATGCCAACAAGTCGGCAATCATCGAGCAGAAGGTAGCCGTTTTCCCCGAACCTGTAGGGCTATAAACGAGGATGCGGTGAATACCCTGGTTGAGTTGATTGTAGACCTCATCCTTAATGGTTTGTTGATAGGGTCTGAGGATAATTGGGCTTTCTATTTGTGGGGAAGATAGCAAACTCAGTTGAAAATCTACGGGAATATCTCCGGGTTTAAAGGCTGCTGTCATGGTTAATGTCCTGGTAGATTCTTTTTAATTTATGTGCAGTTTTTATGAGGTTAGGGAGTGCTTGTTGGGGTAAACAATCCCATAGTGTATTTGAGGTGTATTGGGTCGCATCGCTCAATGTATGCGATCGCCACAACAAAAAAGCTCTACTGTAATTCTGTTGCTGCAAATGCACAGGGAATGCCACCAGAGCAATTTTTATCAATTAACTCTTGCCTAGACCTCAATGACCCTCCCGAATTTGAGAGACGAATTGATAGAGTCTCAGCAGGTGAGACACTTAGAAATTATGAATACCAGGCGTGGCGTTGGTATTTTGATCCCAATGCGGGACGCTTCCGAACCAAGCGAATGAGTTTTGTTTCTAACTTTCGTTTGATTCAGTATGCAGGTCAGCCATGTTGGTTGGGTCAAGTCTTACAAGCTGATGAAATGTCCGAACGTCGAGGTTAACGACCTGATTAAAATTTCCACAGCGTCGCCAATGCAGAACCCAGAACTTTTCTCCATCACAGCGATAAATTTGGAGTCCGGCACTTTCTAGTATAGGAGTTGCCAACACAAAGTAGCGTAGGATATACAGGATGAGGTGAAACTTTGCTGACAGGAGAAAGGTAATGGCGGCACGACTGGTAAAATTTCAGTTAGATGACGACGAACAATCCTTTGTCTATATGGAAGTAGATGAGAAACTTCCTATCCCTGAAAGCGTTGATGAGGATGAAGGGCTGATTGGACTTGGAGATGAGACGGTGATACAAGCCAAACAAACACTCGCGAAAGCCCTTTCTAGCATTCAGCCTGTTGCCAACGCAATTATCAAAAAAGTTAAGGATTTAAACCAACCCGCAGATGCAGTTGAAGTCAAATTTGGGGTGAAGATGAGTGCGGGACTGGGGGCGGTCATCGCATCGGGTAGTGCAGAAGTGAATTACGAGATTACCCTGAAATGGAATAACACACAGAAGAAACCCTAGCTAGACATAAACCCCAAAGTTGATCATCTGTTATGGCTTCGGCACTAGAATTAGCTGTTGTTAGAGTATTTAAGTCGGCAGGGAACATTGCTGGATCGGGATTTTTAGTTTCCCCTCAGTACATCTTAACCTGCGCTCATGTTGTTGCTTTTACGACCGAAGGAATATCTTCTAAGCAGGAAGAAAAACCAACTCAAATCATTGAAATTGATTTTCCGGTTCTTGAAATCGGTAAAAAACTCAAGACAGAAGTAGCGTTCTGGTGTCCTTTAAAAACCGATGAAAATATACAAGATATTGCGGTATTAAAACTGCTCAACCCCGATCAACTTCCTGAACGTGCCGAACCCATTAACCTAATTTTGACAGGAAATGAAAGCCTTTGGGGACATCGTTTCCGAGCATTAGGTTTTCCCGAAAAAGGGAGTAATGGAGAATGGGCAACAGGAATCTTGCGAGGACGGGTGGGCAAAGGTCGTATTCAGGTTGAGGATATCAAAGAAACAGGACTTCGTTTGGAAAAAGGGTTTAGTGGCACAGCAATTTGGGATGAACAACTTCAAGGTGTTGTGGGTATGGCAGTCACGGAAGATGGTAAACGACCGGAAGCCAAAGTTGCATTTATCACCCCAACAGACCTATTACTAAAAGTTGGAGATTTGGCACAAGTTTGTCAAGTTAATGGAAGAATTCAGAAGGCGATCGCTATATTCCAAAATTATTTTAAAAGCCTTGAGAAAGAGATCCGTTATGCTTATTATCAATCTTTGCCTCAAAATTCAATTCCGCTAAGTTCGGGTAAATCTTTATCCGAATTTCCCGAATCTCCAACTGAGATGATTCAAAATTTGGAAAATTATGAATTACTTGATAAATTCATCGGTTACTTATTTTTGCACCTCAAAGATTTGAAACATTCTCCTGAACTTCACTCACAGTTAACCCAATGGCTCAAGTTTTATTTAAAAGATGAACCTGAAAATTTTTTGAATCCTTTAAAAAAGGAGCGGGCTATTAAAGAACAACAGAGAACTGAAGCCGGAGAAAAAGAACCCTGTTTATTGGTGGGAATTTTTGAACAAAGTAGTTCTTTAGTCGTCAGGGCATGGCTGATTAAAGATGCACAAAAATATACTCCCGTCCAGATCGAAAGCTGTCATCTCCTGACTGATCAGGATAATTTTTGCATTAATGAAAAGGGCATTCTAATTAACAAAACCGCTATTTATAGCGGAAAGTCACCCCAAAATCTATCTGAACTCCTACAGTTAATTTTTGCCCAAGCTTCTTCCCTGTGCCAATGCAACGTTAAGAAAATCCAACTCTTTCTTCCCTACAGATTAATTGACCGGGAGAGAAAATCCATCGATCAATGGTCGATTGATGATAGCGTTCCCGAACACTTAAAAACTATATGGGGTGTCGAATGTGAAGTGGCAGTAAGATTCTCGGAACGTCTCAAGCTTCCCGAAAATTCAGATATATATGTCAACAAATCGAGAACAAAATGGCAAGCACTGACTGGAAAACCACGCAAACAAGCTATTGATATTTTGCATCTTTCAGATTGGGGAAGCCCCAAAAAATTGTTCAAGCAAATTAATTCGGATGATGTGGTGGCAGTCCGATTAAAAGAAGTGCTTCAAGCCTCAAAACAACAATCAATTATGGAAACTTTTTACTATGCAGGAATTCCCGTAGCACTGTGGATCAGGTCAGAAGCGGAAAGTCTGATGTGTAATGGAGAATTGGATAAAATCTGCCAGTCTTGTTGCTGGAATGAACTACCAAAGAGTATTAGAAACCAGCGCTATGAAGCTTGGGAAAAAGAAAGTGACACACACATCGGCCACTTATCATTGCTTTGGGATGATTTCAATCTCGTACCCCCTGCCCAACAACTGGGAATGTCGAAGCCATGAGTGACTGGGAAATTTTCAAACAGAATGCAGAACCTCACGATGGTATTAAAAATTTGCCACCCCCTCCCAGTTGGCGACCGTTTGGCCAGGAAAGCCAACCCGGAGAAAGTCGCCTGAAACGAAGGGGTGAAACTTTTCAGGTGCGTCCCGATGAAGTAAAAATGATCAACGCCGCTTTGTACCTGCGACGACCCCTACTCATCACTGGAAAACCGGGAACGGGCAAATCTTCCCTCGCCTACGCCGTAGCAAGACAGCTTAAACTGGGGGAAGTGCTTTACTGGCCGATTACCACCCGTACCAGCCTCAAAGATGGACTCTACGATTATGATGCCATTGGTCGGTTACAGGAAGCCAAACAGCAGGAAACCCCAAACAATCAAACCCTTTCCCCAGAAGAACGCCGAAAACAACTTCAACAAATAGAAAAATACATCACTCTCGGCTCTTTGGGAACCGCTTTGCTTCCTTCAAAACGTCCTCGGGTTCTTCTAATAGACGAAATTGACAAAAGCGATATTGACCTCCCCAATAACTTACTAACAATTCTCGAAGAAGGATCATTTGAAATTCCCGAATTGGTTAGAATCAAAGAAGAAGTTAATACCGTAACCGTTCGCACCGCCTACAGTGACGAATACGAAGAAATCACTCGCTCCGATATCAGCGCTCAAATTCACAACGGACGAATAACCTGCACCGCTTTTCCCTTCGTGGTGATGACCAGCAACGGAGAGCGGGATTTTCCGGCTCCCTTTTTGCGGCGGTGTTTGCGGTTAACCATGAAGCCGCCAACAAAAGAAGAACTCACGAGAATTGTAGCGGCTCATTTAGATGAAACAATAGCACAGGAATCACAAGATTTGATTCATCAGTTTATTGAAAAGCGGGATGAAGGAACCCTGGCAACAGATCAACTTCTCAATGCCGTTTTTATGGTTGTTAGGGGTCGCATTTCCACTAAAGATGAATTGATCGAACAAATCTTAAAAGACTTGGGCAGAGTTGAAGATGAGGACTAAATGAAGTCAGAAGTTTGAAGTCAGAAGTCAGAAGTTAGGCTGGATAAATACTGAAAATGAGCGATTCCAATCTTCATTATGCCGTTAAACGTTTAATCGACCGATTTGAAAAAACCGGACTGTTAAAACGCCTCGAACTCAGCGATGAAGATCTCGCCGATAGTATTTGGTTAGCGCTGCAAATGGGTGAGGTACAAACTTCCCAAAAACCCGAAGACAAACTAGAAACCGACCCTGACCCAACAGTTGAAATTGTAGAGGGTGAACTTCCAGAACCCCCAACGGAAACCGAACCCACCGTTTCAATTATTACCGAAGACTCCCCCCAACAAACCCCCGAACAAGCCCCCATCAAGAGTTTACCCCTGCAAGTTCCGGCCGCCCCCGCCCTGCTGAACGCGCTAGAATTGGGGCGATCGCTGCGTCCCCTGATGCGGAAAGTTCCCTCTCCAACGGGAAACGTGTTAGACGAAGAAGCAACGGTGACTCGAATAGCCGAGCGGGACCTGTGGATGCCCGTCACCCAACCCGAACCCGAGCGCTGGCTAGACTTGGAACTGGTTGTCGAAGAATCCCGCTCCGCCTTCATCTGGAAAGAAACCGTCGGCGAACTCCAACAACTGTTTGAAACTCACGGCGCCTTTCGCAACGTGCGGGTGTGGAGTTTGTTCGGTTCCGACGCCCAACCCCAATTAGTCCGGCGACATCGAAGCGGAAAACCCCGTCAGTGCCAACACAGCCACCGGGAACTGATCCATCCCAACCAACGGGGAGCCGTTATCCTCGTCAGCGATTGTACCTCAACCGTTTGGCAGAACGCCAGCATCCACAAGTGGCTGAAAACCTGGTCAGAACACGGCCCGACAACGGTGTTACAACTGTTTCCCGAATGGCTTTGGGATAGCACCCAACTGGGAACCGGACGCCAACTGTTCGGCACCGCGATCGCTCCCGGAGTTGCCAACCCTCGCCTCATCCTGGAGAACCTTCCCGCCTGGATACCCGTAGACGGTCAAAACGCCCTAGTTTTACCCGTTATCCGACCCGAACCTGAACTTTTAAACAATTGGTGTCGGGTGGTGTCCGGGTCAAGCAACGCCCGAATACCCACCTTTTTATTTGATTTGGAATTTGTTCGGGAACAGTACCAAAGCCAATCGACAGAAGTTGAAGATCAGCGCGAATATTCAGCCAAAACCCAAGTTAGTCGATTTTTAGCAACCGCTTCTGTCACTGCTCAACGACTGGCGGGAATGATGGCAGCCGCACCCGTGAACCTGTCCGTCGTCAATCTCATTCGCAAAACCCTATTACCAGAAGCCACCCCGGTTCATGTGGCGGAAGTTTACATGGGGGGACTGCTAACCCCAACCGACTCCAACGGCACCGAACCAGTCTATGATTTTCTTCCAGGCGTGCGACAGGCGTTGAACGAGGCAATGGGACGCAACGAAACCACCGCAGTCCTTGATGCCATTTCGAGTTACATCGCCAAAGAAATAGACCGACCCATTCGCAGTTTTCGGGCATTGCTGGCATTGTTGCCGGACTATGAAGAGGGAGAGCGGGAGAAAATATTACCCTTCGCCGAAGTTGCAGTCGAAGTATTGGAAAACATGGGCGGAGAATATGCCGAATTTGCCCGGGAAATAGCCGATGATGTGGAGATTTCCAACAACCGCAACAGAAAAACCGATGGCCCAGACGGTCAAGACGATCAACCCCTCCCAGAACCCCCAATTCAAACCGACACTTTTGAAGTTGCCTTTATTGAGGTTGAAGAAACCGTAACCTTTGAATTTGATGTGGCAACGTTGAAACGTCAGCCCCGCTCATCGAAGGGAAGCAAGCATGAATATGAATGGGTCATTCAAAAAGAGAAACAGCAAATCTCAGGGGTAATAGAAGACTTGGGAAATGGCATTCAACTCGAACTGGTCAGAATCCCCGCAGGTAGGTTTCTGATGGGTTCCCCGGAAGATGAATTAGAACGCTCGGAACGTGAAAGTCCGCAACATGAAGTCAATGTTTCTACTTTCTTCATGGGTCGCTATCCTATTACCCAAATTCAATGGAAAACCATTATCACTCAGGTGCCAAAAATTAAACGAGATCTTAATCCTGACCCATCCAGATTTAAAGGAGATAATCGACCTGTAGAACAAGTGTCCTGGTACGATGCGGTTGAATTTTGCGCTCGACTCTCCCAATATACAGGTCAAGTTTATCGTCTACCCAGTGAGGCGGAATGGGAATATGCCTGTCGTGCGGGAACCCAAACCCCATTTTACTTTGGAGAAATCATCACAACCGAACTCGTCAACTATCACGCAAACCACACCTACAATAGAAGTCCCAAAGGCGAGTATCGAGAACAAACGACAGATGTGGGGAGTTTTCCCGCCAATGCTTGGGGACTCTACGATATGCACGGCAATGTTTGGGAATGGTGCTTAGATGACCATCACGAAAGCTATGAAGGTGCGCCAACAGATGAAAGTGCCTGGATAGACGAAGACCGTACAGAATCAACAGGGGTAGCACTGCGGGGCGGCTCATGGGTCGACATTCCTTGTGATTGTCGTTCTGCCTACCGCGACTACTATCTTCCGCGCGACTTCATCTTCAGTTTCGTTGGTTTTCGTGTGGTGCGTGTTAGATGAAGTCAGAAGTCAGCAGATTGTAATTTGCTTTTTCCGCATAACTTTGCAACAGTCGGACAACTTTTTGAGCTTCAATCTTTTCAGTAATAGCACTCAGCAACCACTGCTCGATATAGATTTTATTTTCTTCGGCTAGACGTTCAATTTCCTTCAGCAACGTCTCCGGTAATTGTAAAGGATAATGACTCATTAGCGAACTTTCAGGCTTTGAGAAACTCTATATTGGTTTTGTGACCACTGCATCATCTTGTACATTTGTATCATACACTTGGCACGGTAATTTACACTATGGCAAAAATAACAATTCGCAAGCAAACGCGACAGGCTGAATACTATGTCGAAATGTTGGGTAATAATGTTGAACTGGCGATGGTGAAAATTCCCGCAGGAAGGTTTATAATGGGTTCGACCGAGGATGAATTGGAACGCTTAGACCGGGAAAGCCCCCAACATGAAGTTACCGTTTCAGAGTTTTTTATGGGGCGTTATCCCATCACTCAGGGTCAGTGGAAAGCCGTTGTTGAAACCACCGAGAAGATTGAACGGGATCTCAAGCCCGACCCCTCAGAGTTCAAAGATGCCTACGAAAATTATGACCGTTGGAGTCGTCCCGTTGAGCAAGTCTCCTGGTTAGATGCCAAAGAATTCTGCGCCCGATTGAGTCAAAAAACGGGCAGAGATTACCGCCTCCCAACTGAAGCCCAGTGGGAATACGCCTGTCGCGCCGGAACCGCAACACCCTTTCACTTTGGAGAAACCATCACCACAGACCTGGCTAACTATTGCGGAACGGATCGAGAAATTGGCGGCGAGACCTACAGCGGTTCCTACGGCAGAGGCCCCAAAGGAGAATATCGAGAACAAACCACCCCGGTCGGCTACTTCAAAGTGGCGAATCCCTTCGGTTTGTGCGATATGCACGGCAACGTTTGGGAATGGTGCGAGGATGATTTCCACGACAACTATGAGGGCGCACCCGATGATGGTAGCGCGTGGTTGTCACAAAATACAAAAACTACAGATACTACAGGTTATAGTAAAATCCTTCGTGGCGGCTCCTGGCTCTACTATTCGAGGCACTGCCGCTCCGCGTACCGCAGTATCAATAACTCCGGCATCGACTACCGCTATTTCGGGTTTCGTGTGGTGCGTGTCAAATGAAGTCAGAAGTCAGAAGATCTACAATTTAATAGAATACTATAGCATTAAAGTTAGTTCCTAAACTTTGGGAAGGAGCTTGGGTAATTCTGGATAATTGTTCGATTCATAAGGGAGAAAGGATTAGACAATTAATTGAGAAAGCTGGAGCTAAGTTACTGTATCTTCCGACCTATTCTCCCGAGTTTAATCCTATAGAAAATTGTTGGCGCGTCTGGGCGCCGCTCCGCAGGCACTTGAATTTAATTCAAGTGAACGGAGCGGTCAAAACTGAAAAGTATTTGGCGTAAGATTGTTGCGAGAACATATCCTGACTTATCTGAAGCTATTGAATTTGCTTTTAATGAAGTGTCTACAGAAGATATTCGTAACTGGTTTACTCATTGTTGTTATTGTACCTCATTAGATTGAAAAACGCTATAACCAAATTCATCGGCAGTAAAAGAATTGGCTGTGCGGGGATAAATGTTGATTATTTAGATGACGTTGATCAGGGGAAAATTAAACTATTAAAACCTATTTTGGAGAATACTTTAAATCAAATAGAAGCCGAAATATTGACTCTAAAAGATGATGCTGCGGGTGAAAAATTTAAGTGGCACACTTACACCGTAAAGCGCAAACGCATCGCTAAGGGATAAAAAGTGACTGATTCTAAAGTTATTGAACTGTTTAACGAACAATTTAAGGATAAAAAGAAGGAGACAAACTTAGCGATGGTTTATTCGGGTTTTTGTTGGTCAAATTCCGGTGAACTTCATTATACCGTCCCTGCATACGAAGAATATCAATATCTAAAAGTGGTTGAATAAATTGAGGGAAAAAAACGCCACCATCATATTAAGAATTACGGCTCTAAAACCGAACGAGGGTCTTATGCCAACAGCCCCGACTATCAGGAATGGGTGGAAAAATTTGCCGCCAGAGACGCCATGCGGGAGTTGACCAAGATGGCAAACCGCATAAGAGATTTGTTATCTGACTCTTGAAGACAATCTCCTGAAATTCCCGATAGACAAGGGTTTGTATCGGTTTCCTGTTTGTTCTAGCAATTTACAATTTACATTTACTAGAACAAATAGATAGCAATTTCCCGCCTAAGTTTGGGTGTCAAGTCCCGGTGTGGTGCGTAACGGATGTTTCAGTGATTTCGCTTGAATGCTTGTCAAGACCTGCTCAAATATTGAAAGCTGCAATATTATCTAGATTGCCCTCAGTCACAGTAACGCTAGTTTTGCCTCAAGTTGCTTTACCCATTTTGCTGATGATATACAATCTAGGGCAGAGAAAATTGAGAAAGAATCAAAAAACAGCTTATGACTAGTAATTTTGTTGATGTTGGCTTTGTAGAAGCGGGCTTTGCTGGCGAGGTTGATCCTGCGCGTCAAGTCGCATTCGGAACAGAGCTAAATGATTTAGTTGGTTTTCCTACTTCTATACGAGATAGTGATGGTGTAGAGTCCAATGCAGATATTAGCCAACTAGAAATCTCACTGCTGGATGGAAACGATACTTTAAATGGTTCCAATGTCGATACATCTGCGGTCGGGAATGGAACAGCATTAATTGTACTGGGTAATACAGGTAATGATAACCTGACGGGAACAAGTAGTACCGATAGTTTATTTGGTGGCCAGGATCAAGATGAGATTGATGGTTTTGGCGGCAACGATCAGGTTTTTGGTAATCTCGGTGATGATACCCTAGCGGGGGCGCTGGGAGATGACTTTGTATTTGGCGGCCAAGGTAATGATGTTGTTTCTGGTGGCCCTGGGAATAACGTTGTATTTGGCGATTTGGGGGATGATACTTTAATTGGGTCAACGGGTGTTGATACCCTCACAGGGGGACCTGGAGTGGATCGATTTTTCATTGCCGAACTTCCCAACACCACTGACCCGGCTGCTGTGAGTTTAATTACAGACTTCTCCACTGTACCCGGAGAGACAGATGGAATTCAATTTATTGTTCCCTCTGTTGCGTCGTTCATTTCCATTAGTCCTCTACAAACAATACAAACAAGTGGTGGCCCAATTGAAGGGTTCTTGATTTCTGATATTACTGGAACAAATGCCTTATTAGTGGTGCAAAATAATCCTAATATTACTCGTCCCCTAGAGATTAACGACTTTCTCAATTTTTAAGAATAACGAGAGCTACATCTACTTACTTTAGCAAAAACACAATTGCAGACATACAAAGCGTATCAAGCCTCAATCTTCATATTCTTTGTGTCTCTGTAATGGTGTAGCAATCCGATCCCAATTTTTTAAAAATCTCATCTTGAAGGAAACAGTAAGCTATTAAGCATTTAAACTGTGATACGATGAAGTAAACTTAAATCAGTAATTAGGTTAGTAATTGGGTCAAGAGGCTTGCCCCAAATGACTTAAAGCCAGAACAAAAAGAAAAGCTGCTTTTGGAATTAAAGCGAGAAGATAATAGCGGAATTCGAGAAATAATTCTAATTCTACTCTTGCTGAATAATGGAAAAACGCAAAAAGAAATAGCAGAATTTTTAGGAATTTATGTAGATAAGATCTGCTATTTGTGTGGTGGGGGGTTGAGTAGCAACTGATACTGTTGATCAACTTAACAAAGGAGAGAGTATTCGCGTATATAGTTTGCGAATACTTCCGGATAATTATTGGGATGAGGAACGCTTGTCATAACCAATATTCAGCAAAGCCTGCTCTAAAGTAGGGGTAAAGCCGAGATATGTGCAAACTAGGACATGATGTAAATTTTTATAAAAGTTGGAAAAATTAACAGGACTAAAACTTTACCTTATTCGTTCTCTTTTCGGTAATATTTTAATCTTAAATCCTGAATTTTTTTAGTGCATACAAAATTGTAATAGTGAGTCGATTAAACAGAAATTTAGTTACTCTGAATCTCCTATTATTTAGCCACGTTATCTTTAAACCATTGTTCAAGATTCGGGTTGATTTTCTTCCACATAATTCCATAATAGGACGGACGTTGACATTCAATAACTATTATTACGATGCCAATTAATAGCCCTATTGTTCCCCATAGCACAATGCTTAATTCATACATTAATCCTACGAGGCAAATTAATACATATAAAGAAGCCCAAATTAATTCAGGTATTCGGGAAACTCTAAATACATTGCAAAATAAAAAGAATTGAATAGCTGAACTCAAAATCATTAAAGATAATCTTTCATGTACTGACCACAAGCGAAAGCTCAACAAAGCAATACAGATGGCAAAACCTGTATCTACAATAAAAAGTCGAAACCCTGGACTAAATTTTGCAGTCATTGTATTTATGGATAACGAATTTATAACTATTTTATCCCTAAGTAATTATTTAATGTTACAATTTTTTGTTTTAGTTTGTTGTAACATTAAAGGATATAAGCTTACAGTTTCCACCAGGGAAATAACTTAAAGAACTCCCGCGAAACTTTCTGATAAACCCGCAGTTGGGGAGTTTTAATATGGGCGACTCCTTCTAACCCCGGTTGCAGTTGGCGGTCATCATTATCAATCGTAATCCGAATTTGCAACACCGAGTTTTGTCCCGACTCGTCGGATTTAATCACAGGTTGAATATCTTCTATTTTAGCTTGATATTGGTCTACCGTCGCCTGACGGGGTTTAAACGTTACGGGTAGGCTTTGATGAATTAAATCAATTTCCTCCTGTTGAATTTCAACCAACCCGGTTAAACTCGATAAATTAACAACGTTCAAAATTTCTCGTCCCGCTTCCAAGGTTTGGTTATTCAATAAATCCAAATCCGTTGTTGTAATTGTACCGGATACTGTGGCTTGAATTGCTAACTGTTGCTGTTGCTGTTCTAAACGGTTGAATTCCGCTGACTGCTGGGATAATAAATACTGTTTGTCCGCAATTTCCGCCAGTGAAGCATCTACTTCCCGCTGTGCCGATATTCGTTCAATCGTTTTTTGTTCAACAAAGTTTTCCGCTTCTTCCAACTGTTGTTCTAAGCTTTCAATAATTTCATTAACTCCTTCCGACTTCACCCCGATTTGCTGTCGGCGTTGGTTAATTAACTGTTGAGTTTGTAAAATCTGGTTCTGTTTTTGATTAATTTTTTGTTGATAAGTTTCTATCGAATTTTCTTCCCTTTTTATTTGAGTTTTTAACTCGGATGCTTGCACTTCTAAACTCATTAATTCTGGAGAAGCCGAACCAATTAATCCTTCCGTTACCAATCCCTGTCGCTTTTCTAAAGCCGACTCAACAATTTCTAATTGCTCATTTAATCCTTCAATATTATTCTCAATTCCAATAATTTCATTTTCTAACCCCGCCCTTTCATTTTCCAGTCCCAAGATTTGGTTTTCAATCCCTTTAATTTCGCTTTCAATCCCCGCTTGTTCCCGCTCTAACGCCCTCATTCTTGCCGCCCCCGAAGAAAATTGTGCTTGATTTAATTCTTGCCGTTTACTGTTCCTTTGTTCGAGGGCAATTGATTCTAAACTCTTGGCAACTTCCAGGCGGGTTTGAGCCAATATTAATTGCTGTTGAGCCGAATTAACTGCGGTTTTTGCTTCCCCAATTTTTTGTTGTGCTGCTGCTTTTTTATCCTCCAAACTGGAACTCGAAACTGTTGCTAAAATATCTCCGGGTTTTACCGTTTGATTTGAACGAACGTGCAGGGTTAACGTTCCCGTTTCCGGCATTGTAACCGATTGACGTTCGCCGACTGTTGGTGTAATAATTGTTTTGCCGCTAATCGAATGGTTGACTGGAATCATCCCAATTCCACCCAGTCCCAATATTATAACTCCCCAGGCTATCCATTGCCTTGGAAAGGTGGATTTTTTGGGAGTTTGTTCAATGGGAGCTTGAACGGGTTTCTCTTGGGGTTTGGCAGGTTCAGGAACCGCAGGCGGAACGACTTTTAGACGGGGTTGGGAGGAGTTTTTGGGTGTAGAAGTCATGGGAGTTGAATCAATAAACAACAATTCAAAATTTAAGTAAAAACTTTTTAGTTCAATGAATTTAAAATTAATTTATAATTTGAACTAACAAGATAAAAAATCAATAATTATTACAGTGTTTGCCCGATAAACACCAATTAAGATTTTGGTTCGGGTAAAACTGAATAAATTCCCCAAATCAACAGTAAAATTAAACTCAGGGTGGGGATATTGGTAAATGACCAATCTGCAACTCGCAACAGCAGAAACCCAAACACAAAGTAGATGTATACCAAACTAAAGGGAGCGTAACAGGCTAATATTAATGTGTCCCGTCGATTTTCTAAGTTAGGTTTTCCGGTGAAGAATTTTTGGTACAATTTAAAAGAACGGCTTCTGAGGTTGTTAATTCCGGTTGTTGCCGAAGCCAGATAGTAGCCGTCAAAACGGGCTAAAGGGTTGAGGTTCAATGCAACGGTAAATAAAGCCGCAGTCATCAATAAATAGCTGGTTGTGTGTAGCCAACTGCTCGGGTTTGACCAATTCCACAACAGCAGTGCGATCGCCGAAATGGTAAACTGTACTAAGACCCCGGCTGCTATCACCAAAACCCGTTGATGGCGTTTCACCAAACAGTAACTATCTGTGGTATTAGTATAAGCGGCAGGCATGAACATCATAATTAACAACCCAATTTCGGGTACAATACCCCCATATTGTTTTAGGGTGAAAGCGTGTCCGAGTTCGTGAAGGGTGACGACAAACATCGCCAAAAGTCCAAAGGGAACCAACATTGAACCCCCCGCATTGCTTAACAGTTGAAGTCCCGTGTAGAGAATTTCATCTTTTTGAGAATAGCCAATAGTGGCGGAAGTTATGATAAATATTGTGAGTAGAAAAGCAACAGGTTGAGTCCATATCCATCGCAGTTTGTTGATATGTTGGCTTAACCATTTGTCGGGGTTAAACAGGGGAATGCGAAAGAATAATAACTGCATGGGGTTAAACTTGCGTTTGGGTGGTTTTGGGGGTTTAGTTCCCTCCAACATTGCAGTTACCGTTAGTTTTTGCAGCAGCAGTTTGATGTGAGTTTGAGATACACAAAATTCCGCAGCGACAACCGAAACGGGTTGATATTTGAGTTGGTCTATAATGGTTTTGTCTTGCTGTCCGACTTGCAGAAATTTAACGTCTTCGGGGTTGCGAAGTATCCAATAACCTTCGGGGTGTTCTATCCAGTGAACGCAGTCTTTTAGTTTGAGTAAGATTTTTTCTTCATTCTCCCCCTTTTTTAAGGGGGGTTGGGGGGGATATTCTTTTTCATTCTCCTCGTTTTTTAAAGTTGAGTTATTGGGATATTCTTCCCCGTGATCCCAAGCTAAAATTTGCAGTGCTATCAGTTTTTGTAGAAGGTTCGATACAAAATCTTCGGGGAGATGATTGAATTGTTTTTGACAGGCTTTTTGAACCTGCGGGATTGTAAATTTTCCGATAAAGTGCCGCAGTGCAAAACCTTCTTCGGGGGTTAACTGATGAGTGATTGAACTGTTTTTGGCTTTGAGAAGGATGGAGTTGGAGGTTTTGGTTTGGGTCAATTTCCAATAAGGCGTTAAGTCGGGTAAGATTAACTCGGACTCATCGGAGTGAACCCTTTGACCGTTTGATTTCATGGTGAATAAGTAGATGCCTTGTGTTTATTTTATTCGCAAGTCTAGGGATTAATCAATCCGTAATGTTAACGATATTTGCAGTTCAATAATTTTCGGTTTCCGTAAAAATACTGAGGTTTGATAGTTGATAGTTTTGGGATGAGGCTGGATTCTATATGGGCGTATGCAATACGCCCCTACGGTTAAAATACCAAATCCAGATCATTTTTTTTAAAATTAGAATTACATTGAGGATTGTCAATATCTTCGCCCCAAGATAGAGGATTATTTTGAATATATTCTCGAATCTGATTCAATCCTTTTTCATCTCGGATAATTGATTCATAATAATTCCGTTGCCAAATCGGAATAGAATTGTTGTTACAGCATTGATTAATTCGCCTTGTGACAGCCCCTTTAAACCCACCAATAAACGAAGCCAAAGAATTACCCTGACGCCGAAATCCCCCCCGTAGGGGCGTATTGCATACGCCCGTATTAGATAATTCCGTATTAGATAATTCCGTATTAGATAATTCCGTATTAGATAATTCCGTATTAGATAATTCCGTATTAGATAATTCCGTATTGGATAAACCCGTATTAGATAATTCCGTATTGGATAAACCCGTATTAGATAATTCCGTATTGGATAACCTATCCTCAGATTTAATCTCCAATCCCGATTGAACAATCCATACAATTACGTGTAAATGATTTGGCATAATAATCCATTCATCCAATTTTATATTGGGTCGCATTTGAGCCGATTTTAACCATTCTTGTTCGACAATTTTACCAATTTGATTGAGGTGCATTTGGGCTTGACGAATTTCTCCAAACCAACATTGTCGTTGATAGGTACAGAGGGTAATAAAATAAGCTCCGGGTTGCGAATAGTTATATCCTTTGAGGCGAATAGAGCGTCGGTGATGGATTTTTGGATTGTATTTCATGATAATGTCGGTGTATGCAATATTGGGCGTATGCAATGGGGGCGTATGCAATACGCCCGTACGAGATTGGATTCTAAAGCTTCGTTTATGGTATCAACTGATTTAATTTGTTTGATGTTTGGCAAAATCAGACACCTCGGTTTCGGTTTGCTAATGAATGATTTTGAGAGGAAATACGTCGGGGCGTATTGCATACGCCCTTGCATTGGAGAATGGTTAAGATGCGATCGCTGTTTATAGGGTTAAAAATCCCTACCTATTCTTAAAAATCAATATAGTTTCTTGGATTTTGAGGTACGCCATTCACGCGAATTTCAAAATGTAGATGGTTGCCAGAAGAGTTGCCTGTACTTCCTACATTACCAATTACTGTTCCAGCACTTACGTTACTTCCTTGCTGGACAGAAACATTTGATAAATGAGCATAACGAGTTTCAGTTCCATCACCATGATCGATCTTGACATATTTGCCATAGCCATCATTCCATCCATTACCATTATAAGCAATTACAACTTTGCCGCCTTTTGCAGCCTTAATAGGAGGGGTACTATTTCCCGTGGACAAATCTATACCATTATGAGTTCCACTGATTTGTCGGGGAGTCCCAAATTCGTTCAGGGGATATATGTAATACAAACTGCCGGCTAGAGGATTTTGCCATGCACTACTCCCACCAGGACGACTTTGCTTTAAATTAAGAACCAATTGATAGTTTGTAGCTTGGTCTGGTCTAGACTTGACCAACACATAATAATCGCTATTAGGAGCCAAATTGTAAGTGTCATAAATTGAAGCTTTGTTTTGAGAAATCGCCAACTTCAAATTCTTACCACTTTTATCATAGAGAAAAACTCCGACATCACCATCGAGTTTGGCATCACCATCACCATTTTCATTGCGAACTGCAAACTGTAAGATACGAGGAGCTGAATCAGTTGAGAATTTGTAGTAGTCGTGATCGACACTCGGAATACCCACATGATCGTTGACTGTAATCCGTTTTCCTCCAATGTGACCCAAATTCCGAGCCGTTGAGAGACTTCCTCCCGCCTGATCCAAATTAAAGACCGTCTCATAAGGGAGTAATTTTTTGCCATCTTTGACTTTGATTTTGGCAACATAGTTCCCTTTCTGAAGATTGTTAAATGCAAAGAAGTTGTCACCCAGATCGCGAATATCGGGAGTTATTAGCTGACCGTTAGCTTTCTGAAGTTCAAACTCAAAATCCTGAGAGTTTAAAGCTGTATTCGTGAGAGCTAAATTTAAACTCCCTTGATTCTCCATTGTAAAGCGATATTCACTGTTCCCTTTGAGATCATAAGTATGCCGTCCTGCTGGAACGTTTATCGGGCGATAATTAAGTAAGTTGAGAACGAGGTGATAGTTTGTAGCTTGACCTTCTCTTGCTTTAATTTGCACATAATAATCGCTGTTGGGAGCCAAATTGTAAGTGTCATAAGTTGAGGCTTTGTTTTGAGAAATCGCCAACTTCAAATTCTTACCACTTTTATCATAGAGAAAAACTCCGACATCGCCATCGAGTTTGGCATCACCATCACCATTTTCATTGCGAACTGCAAACTGTAAGATACGAGGAGCTGAATCAGTTGAGAATTTGTAGTAGTCCGAATCACCACTTGGAATACCCACATGGTCATTGACAGTTTGACGTTCTCCGCCAATATTGCCTAAATTCCGAGCCTTTGAGAGACTTCCTCCCGCCTGATCCAAATTAAAGACCGTCTCATAAGGGAGTGATTTTTTGGCATCTTTTACTTTGATTTTGGCAACATAATTGCCTTTCTGAAGATTGTTAAATGCAAAGAAATTGTCACCCAGATCGTGAAGATTGGGAGTGATTCGTTGACCGTTAGCTTTCAGAAGTTCAAACTCAAAGTCCTGAGAATTTAAAGCTGTATTCCTGAGAGCCAAATTTAAACTCCCCTGATTCTCCATTATAAAGCGATATTCACTGTTTCCTTTAAAATTATAGGTATGCCGTCCTGCGGGAACATCGAAAGTAGTATTTTGCGGACTATAAAAACGGTCGAATGCTCGCTGCAAGAAATTCAACCAATTTGGACTAGAATAACCCCCAAAAATTCCCAAGAAAGAATCCCAAGTAACTTGCTGAATCGAATTCGCTGTTGAACTAGCGGGGCTTAATGAATTGGGATTGGCAGCCCGCTCCATTGGGGTAACTAAACCTTCGCCACTCCAAGTTAAAGGAATAAATTGTAAATCCTGGGTGGATTCTTCCTCTGGTTTAGTCGTCTTAGCCAAATGAATTGCAGCAGCAATATTGAGTAAACCCGCCCCCGTTTCAACATCCGGGTTGGCATCTTGAAGATCCGTCGCCGTTGCTTTGATAATATCAATAACTTGGCGATAACTTAACTCGGGATTAGCCGCCCAAACTTGAGAAATAGCCCCCGTAACTTTAGCGGTGGCGACAGAAGTTCCATCCATTGCCCCAATACCATCGCCAACGGTAGAAATCACCGGATTTTCTAACGTTCCGCTATCGGCAACAATATCCAAACCGCTGCCATAGTTAGAATATTCCGCACGGTCAAAGCCTTGCCAAGCAGAAGTTTCACCATCAATTTGTTGAGCCGAACCAACGGTAATAATATTATCAAACTGTTGGGAAGCCTGACCCAAAGCCGACATCACGCCGCCCTCATTTCCGGCTGCAACCGCAACCAAAACATTGTTTTGACGGGCATATTCTAACGCCGCCATTTCTAGGGGTGTAAACTCATAACGAGTCGTGACATTTCCTTCCGCATCAATTTGGGTTAAATCCAAACTCAAATTCACCACCGCATTGGGTTGTCCAGACTCGACAGCAGCATCGACAAACTCCACCAAAGATTCCGCCCATCGTCCCGAACCTATCGCCCGTCCCGCCCAAATAGGGGCGTTATTGTTAATCCCATCGATGCCAATTCCGTTATTTTGTTTGGCCGCAATTAATCCCAAAATATGGGTGCCGTGTTCGTTGCCTTCTCCGGGTGTTAAAGAGGGGTCTAAATCCCCGTCTACTTTATCGCTTCCCCAGGTAATTCGGGAGTAGTCAATATCAGGATTATCCCCGCTAAAACCCGTGTCAATTATCCCAATTAACGGTTGATTTTCCGCAGGGAATTCAAAGTCAACGGACGGTTCAACAAATGTGGGAAGAACGGGTTGGGTAATTAATTGAGTTTCCAGGCGTTCGATTAACTGCAAAGTTGTCGAACTCACCGGAGGATTTGGATTGAATTCAGCTTGAGTTTTCAAACGGTCAGTCAACCGTTCCAATTGTTGAATTAAATTGCTGTTGACCGGGGTTTCTGAAAGGGTTTGATTTTGTAAATTGTAGGTCAGGTTTTCTAAGCGATTAACCAGAGTAACCGTTGGGGATTCAGAAGTTGATGTTGGCGAAGTTTCCGAGAAACTATTTTCAACGTCTTCAAATTCCGTTGTATAAACGGGTAAAATTGAAGTTTCGGAACTATTATCGATATCAATAAATTCCGTTTCTTCGGATTCTTCAACGCCAGGATTATCTAAATTATTCTCAACTGCAACAATTTCGGACTGTTCAACTTCTTCAATCAAGGAAGCTTCCGAAGTTTCCTGAAGTTCGGTTTCTTCTAATTCCTGTGAGGATTCTTCGGCGGGGATAGTTTCTAAACTGTTTTCAGCTTCCTCAACAACGGGAGTTTCAGAATTGTCCGCAATTTCAATAACTTCTAATTCTTTAGTTTCCTCACCAGTTGAATTTTCTGAATTATCTTCAATAACTGTTTGTTCGGTTGGGGAGGTATCACTTTCATAATTTTCCTCAGATTCGATAACTCCCGTTTCTTCAGCTTCCTCCACAGTAGGAGTAGATAAGTTTTCCTCTACAACAGAAGTTTCAAAATTGTCTACAAGTTCAACAGCTTCAGATTGTTCAGTTTCCTCTACAATAGAAGTCTCTAAATTGTCTTCTATTTCAATAACAACGGATTCTTTAGTTTGTTGAACGATAGAAGTATCTCCACTATCTTCGATTTCAACAACTGATAATTCTTCAGTTTCCTCTACAACAGCAGTAGATAAGTTCTCCTCAACTTCGGTTTCTTCTAACTCCGGTTCGGTTGATTCTCCGATAGAAGTCTCTAAATTATCTTCGATTTCAGTATCAACAGATTTTTCTACATCGAGAGTTTCTAAATTATCTGCAATTTCAACAATTTCGGATTCCTCAACAACGTAAGTTTCTAAGTTCTGTTTGCTTTCAGTAACAACAGATTCTTCAGTTTCCTCAACAATGGAAGACGCTAAACTCTCCTCAACCTCAATTTGTTCTGACTCCGTTGCGGTTGATTCTCCGACAGAATAATCCAAATTATCTGCAATTTCAACAACAACAGATTCCTTAATAACGGGATTTTCTAAGTTCTCTTTGTTTTCACTAACTTCTGATTCCTCAACAACGGGATTTTCTAAACTGTCTTCGATTTCAACAAATTCGGATTCTTCAGTTTTCAATTCAGTAGATTCTACCAATCCAGTAGATTCGTCTTGAGATTTTTCCTCCTCTGAAACTTCAACAATTTCATCGAGAACTTCAGTTTCTACAACTTCCGAATTAGATACTTCCTCATCAATTTCTATTTCGGTTTCAGATTCTCCCTCATCCAGTAAACCTTCCAAATCAGTCAGGAGATTCGATAGATTATTTTCAATTTCAACAATCGGTTCATCCGGGGTAATATAAGGTTGAGCGTATTCAATCAATGCTTGACCCATATCGGAAGAACGCCAATCTTTATTCGGATTGATAACTTCATCTAAATTAACGGCTTCTCCGCTTGCTCCCCGCACTTGAAAGATGATATCATTGTAATCGTGATCGCTTGTATTATCTACTCGCAAATCTTCAAATACAAAGGTATTCCCATCTCCGGTAACATCCGCAATTTGTCCGAGTTGAAAACCATCTTCGGGATTGGCGGTTGACAATGAAAATAAAGGGCGAATGGTTCCTTCTACACTGGGATTATCGAATACTTGCTGAACTTTTCCATTCGGAATCAACATCATTGCAAATTTATCCCCCGGACGCATATTAAAGGTTTTTACACCTAAATATTCTCCCCGGTTAACATCTGCTTCTCCACCCATTCCTCCACTAAATTTTGCACCTTCGTGTCCATCGGAAATCACCACATGACCGAGTTCCGAATCACTCAACGCACGGTTGGAGGCTTCTTTGATAAATTCTTCTAAACTTAGGTCTAACTCCTCCATTCCTTCTAAGCTGAAGATGGCGACTTCACCCCAACCAAATCCTCCACCGTCAAACAAATAATCAATTCCGATTTCTCCATTTTCTCCAACGGTAAAGATACCAGAATCAAAGTTAAAGTCAACGGGAGAACTGACGATTTCTTCGATAATTTCGGCGTTGCTATCAGTGTCGTTTTCGCTTTCGTTTACTGTATCGGTGTCGTTAGAGTGTTCAGTTTCAGAATGAGTTGATAATTCAGTTTCTTCTGTTGATTCATCCAATTCTGTTTCTATAGTTGTTTCTGTATTTTTTATCTCAGATTCTTCTTCTAAAGTTGACTCATCGAAAATTTCTTCAAGTTTGGATGCAGTTTCTTCTGTTTGAGATTCTTCTAAAGTTGAATCTTCAGAAGTTTCTTCAGATGAGGATGCGGTTGCTTCTGATTCTACTTCTGTTTCTGCTAACGTTAAATCTTCGGAAGTCTTTTCTAACTCAGATTCGGTTTCAGTAATATTTTGAGTTGAACCTTCCTCAACTTCTGATGAAGATTCTAAGTCTGCTTCTAAATCTTGATTAATTTCGGAATCATTGTCGGAACTTGATTCTGTTATTTCAGTTTCAGAATTTGCAGGTTTTTCTAATGAAGATTCAGTGTCGTCGGATGTAATTTCTTGATTAGATTCTGCTAAGTTATCTTCGGAAGTCTCAGAATTATCTTCAATGTCTAATTCTTCGAGTTCGGTAATGAAAGAAATTTCAACTTCATCAACTTCATCAAGGTTAGAAACTTCGACGGGGGTTAAATCTTCTTCCGATTGGGTTTCAACCTCCGAGTTTAATTCGCTTTCGATTTCATCTAGTAATTCACTTTCAATAATAATCGGGTCAGGACTGTCATCTCCTCCATCGACCAAACCACTTGGAGTCAATATTGGTTCTAGTATAAACGTTTCTTGGGAGGGAGGTTTTTTAGATTGAGACTGAAAACCTAATGTGGATTGACGTTTACTGGAAGAAAAACCGAATCCTTTTTTGAATAAACCCATAAAAAATTAGCACACCCTATAGGTGAGTAGTAGTAGTACCCTGTTGCTGTATTACCCCTTTGTTAGAAGACCCAGAAGTTAGAATTAGATACTCAAATACAATATCTGTTGGGAATTCTTAAGTTTTTCAAACTTGATTAACTTTATTTAAGCATATTCACCAGAAAAAAAGTACCGTAAATTTATGGATTTTTAAGGCACTTTAACTCTCAGTAAATTTACTGAGTTTAGCCGGATTTTTAGTGAAACTAAATTTGTGAATGAGTAAATTAATGAGTTGAACGCAAGAAAAACTATTCTTCGGTTTTTATATTAGTCCAACATTAGTTATATAAATAAATATTGATTAACTAGGCTGTCTCAAATTTACCTCATTAATGGTAGTATACTCAAAGCACACTCAATGAATTAACGCTGCTGTAGTCACGAAAAACATTAGAGCCGTTACCTATCTCCCCCCGAAATACTATCAAAAAATCAAGAACTTTGCCAAACAACAGAACTTAACTGAGAGTGCTGCATTAATTCAAATTATCAAACAATTCTTTGACGGAGATTCCCAACCCGACTTTTCCGACAAAGCAATCATTGAAAAAATAGTCAAAGAAAAACTAGCCGGAACGGAAGCGGAAATTGTAGCTCTCAAAGCTCAAATGGAACAAATGCAACAACTTCTGGGGGGGATGATGTCGGGAAAAACAACCGCTCGAAAAACTCGTTCGACCCCTTCTTTCAATAAACCCAAACTGCAACCGTTGAAAGCCGGAGATTTAGCCAATAGACTGGGGGTAACTCCCGAGACTGTGGAGAAAGAAGCCCACCTGGGAAACGAACACTTCATTGTTTGGAGTAAAAGTAAAGATATTGGGCGAGTCTCCTGGGAAAAACGGGGCGAACTTTATTATCCCCTCAAACCCTAGTTAAAAACTTAGACTTTTTCAGCAACTCAAAAAACGCTTCAACCCGAAATCATTGTTGGCTAATTGCCTGAGTCTTTACTTGTGGACTGTGGGACTTGCTTACCCCTACGAACGATATAAGAGTGACTGTCCATCGTGGGATGCGGTTGAACGAGCCGGAGAATATGCGATCGCTAATTCGTTGGGTGTGTGGGGCGATAGAAATGCGGTTAAGCCCTGGGATTATCGACGTAGTAAATGATTGAAGTTGAGATTCAATGGTGATTGGAGAGTTAAGAAATAGTTAAAGCTTCATGCCAAATCCGGTTCATATACCACCCGAACTTATCAAGCAGAAGTCAACTCATGAGAGGGAGTTTAATTTCTAGTGTTTGTCGGTATTAGAAGTTGTTTTTTTTCGAGGTTTTGTTGAGAGATTTACGGGATTAAATGTAGGTTGTAACAACCGGATTGGGTCTGATATAGCAATCGAATAAAAGCTTAGGACAACTTACCTGTTCCCCTCACTGTATTGTAAACTTTGCCCCACCTAACGGAAAAACAAGGTTTTCAGTCTCTGGGGACCTGATTTTGTTAAATAGACACTCCTCGTTAGTTATGTTAAGATTAAACTTAGGTTAAACTTAGGTTAAAAGATTAGGTGTCTTCATCCTGTCATTTTTCGACTTGAGTTTATCTTTCGGACAATTCTATTAGCTATGGCAAAAATTAATTATTGGATTTATAACTACATGCCTTATTGGGAGGCTGCTTCTAAAGAAGTGAAGAGACTCACGGAATTATTTGGGATACAGAATGAAACATCGCTCATTAGCCTTGGGAATAGAGACAAGTCATTTGTGTGGCAAAAATATTTCAAAAAAATGCCGTTGTTATTAGGTCTTGGGTGTCGTCCTTACTTTAAGCACACAATGAAATCCATGAACCTAAACCACCTTTTTGCCTCTTTTTCAGACCCATTTTTTATGCCGATGCTGGCTCATTCTACAAAGCCTTGGGTCTTGACGATTGCAAAGGACTCACCAAATTTGGGTTCCATTGAAAAAAATATCCAATTTTTGCAAGGCGCTTCCCATATCGTCGTTGAATCTTTTCGCCATCAAGAACTGTTATTACAAATTGGTCTTCCTCAAGAAAAAGTGAGCCTAATTCACCCCGGCATCCAATTTGACGAAAATACCCCTTCCAACAAGGAAAAACCGTTTGAAATCTTATTTGCGACTGCTCCACTAGGCAAAAGAGATTTGATTAATCGCGGTGTTTATATGATGATTGCTGCTGCTAAAAATTTGCCGAATATACAATTTACTTTGGTTTGGCGTAAAAAAAATTTAGAACAACTCAACAGTATCCTTGCCGATAATAAGATCACGAATATTAATGTTCACAGTGGCGTGATCAAAGATATGACCTCTTATTATAAAAGTTGTGATGCTGTTATCTTGCCCGCTATGGAGTATGCTAGCCTCAAACCTTGTCCTCACAGTGGCATAGAAGGATTAGCCCAGGGAAAACCGCTTTTGGTGAGTACGCCATGCTCCTTAGCCCCTTTAATTAAAGATTATCGCGCAGGTCTTGTTTTTGAACCCATCACGAATGCCTTGTCTGAAGCGATCAAAAAACTACAAACCAACTACGATCAATACCAACCTAACTGTCAAAAGTTAGTTAACGAACAATTTTCACCTGAAGTCTTTTTTAAGCGTTATCATAAAATTTATAGTCGTCTTTTAGATCAGGCAGCGTAAAGGGAGTTAAAAATACTAAAATTTAGTTGCCTAAAATCGTCACTGATGCTGCAAACTGAAAAGACAAGATAGCACAATCTTCTTGGGCTTCAATGACGATTATTTTATTTCAAAATCACTTCATCTATGATCCCTTCTCTCAAATCGATTTTTAATAGGCTAGATTTTTCCTATATTTATGCCTTTCTGAGTGAATTCACTTTAGGTTTTACTTTCCTTTTTTATCTTATCCTAGCTCGTATTCTTGGGCCAGAAGACTATGGAATTTTTGCAGCGGCTACTGCTTTAGGTGGAATCCTTTCTTTATTTATTCGGTTTGGATTATCTAATTTAATTACCAGAGAGGTTGCTGCTAATCCCCAAGAAGGGCCAAAATCAACCCTCAAGTTTCTTGTCCTTGAAATTTTAAATTCTGTACCGATTCTTTTGTTACTTTTTCCTCTAGCTAATGCTCTAGATTTTAAAGGAACAGGACTAATTGTTTGTTATTTAGTAATCTTAGCTGAGATTTGCCGTAGTGCTAAACTCACCATTAGAGGAGTATTTCGAGGTTTAGGAAGATTCAAAACGGAAACAATTTCTGTCTCTATAGAAAGAACTATGGTTGTCATATTGGCAGGTTTAGTTTTAGTTCTAACGAAAAATATTATCTTAGTTGTTGCTACCCTTGTTCTAGTCAGAATATTAGATATTTTAAGCTTAATCTATTATTTAAGTAAACAAACTTCTATTTGGTCTTCGATTAACTTAAAAAGTCTCTGGGAATCTTTAAAGATGGCTGCGCCATTTGCTTTAGCTGGAGTTCTTTTAATTCTCTACTATCAAATTGATCTAGTCATGCTGAAAGGACTAGCACCATTAGAAGAAACCGGATATTATAGTGTTGCTGTGAGGACAATAGAAATTTTATTTGCTTTACCCAGGGTCATTTTTCTCGTTAGTTTTACTAAATTTGCCCGATGCTATGCTCAAGAACCAGATCGATTACCCAAGGAAATCTATAAATCAACCTGTCTTCTTGTGGTCTTTGTTCTCCCTGTCCTTATTGTGACTGGATTTGGTCAAACTTTTCTAGTTGAAATCGTTTATGGCAAAGCTTTTCTAGCTTCTATTAACTCTCTTCTCATTCTAATTCCTAGTCTTGGGATGAAAATTTTTGGTACTTTAGTCGAAAATTTTTTTAAATCTACCGGAAAAGAAAAGATTCTCACTCCTTTGCTCTTGAGTACTGTAATTATTAACATCATCTCAAATGCCATTCTTATTCCTTATTTAGGCGCAGTAGGAGCTGCGATTGCGACATTAATCAGTGAAGTCGTTCTCGCAATGGTTGGTTTAAGCTTAATGATTCGTATGGGATACCCCAAAATTGGGAAAAACTTAATTGTACTCGCTATTTTGAGTCTGATAGTCGCAGCAATTCCCTCTCTTATTTTAAACGGACTGCAATTATCTCTAGGAATAATCATAATGACTCTTAGTATTGCTGGAATTGTTATCGTCATGCGTCCTAATTATTTTTATAAACAAGTTGGATAAAGATTGGGGTTGAGTTATTCCGGTGCTTCAGGAGTTAATCTGCTTAACTATTAGTTGTAAACAGGGAATCGTTTAAGGCGCAATCAGCAAAGATGAGCGATAGGTCTTAGTTCAAGTAACTAGAAGAAGTTCCACCTCAATTCCAGCTAATCTAACCGAGGGATATGGACGAAGATATAGAGGAGAATATTAAAGATTTTTACACCTATAAAAAGAGTCTATGAATCAATAGTAAAATTACCTAATTTTATTGAAAATAGTAGGAAAATCTGAAAAAAAAGAGATAGAAATGATGATCAATTAATGAAAAGAGGAAAGCAAAGTGATGATTAGTCTCATCAAAAAACAAGAAAATTATAGCAATCGAAGTATAGCTTAGGACGCTAATTTAACAGCATTATCTACCCTCTCTCGGAAATCTTCTACACTTCCTTTTGATTTTCTGACTTGGTTTTTAATCGGAAACCAATAATGCTCTATTTTGTTTAAATCTGGAGAATAAGGAGGTAAATATTGCAACTCACATCCAGCCTTTTCGACTATCTTCCTAATATTTTCTCCTTTATGAAAGCTGGCATTGTCTAAAATCAGGATTTTCCAGTTGGGATTTGAGGTAAGAGTTTTTCTTCTAGCTATTTCTCAAATCCCTTTCTATTACAACTTCCCTCAAAGGTTAATGGAGCTATCAATTTTCCTTGCCACAGACCACTCATTATACTTGCCCTTATACTTCTTTTTCCCGACTTGAGGCTATAGAACCGTTGACCTTTTTCATTCCATTCATAACCATAATCTTCTCGATTATCCATTCCTGATTCATCTAAATAAACTAGGTCTTCTTCTCGATATTGACTCAAGTGCTTTAAGAATTCTTTTCTTTTTTCTTCATCTCTTTCCCGATACCCATAGGTTTTTTTACGGGTAAATTTTATTTTCTTCGACAGAAATCACCTAAGTTAGATTCAATTTAGTAGCAATTTCTGGGTGCAAAATTCATTTATTATTTTGCTTCAGAAATAGTCGAAAGGAAAGTTCAGCAATATTTCGGTGTAGTAACGCTAGGGCTTATTTCATTCTTTAGAGTTGAAAATAGAAAAAGCGATAATAACAGACGCAGATAACCCCCTCACAATCCCAACTTCTGAACGACCCCTCGCCCCCTCCCCTCACCCCGTCTACAATGTTGGTTATAGTCTAGTCAACTAGATTATTTTTAACCATTGGATCTATGATTTCCATAGAACAACTCAACCAGGCTGAACAGCAAATTGAGTCCCTCCTGACTCAGAACGAATCCAACTGGAAAGCTATTGCCAAGATTGCCCGAAGTGGTTCAGCAGAGGGAATTATTCAAACAAGCCGAACTCAACTCATTCACCGCTTGGGTCAATACTGTAGCTAAAAAGTGTGATCGCCAACCCTCTCTCATCTGGCGTTATATCAAAGCCGCAAAATACTATCTGAAAAGTGTTAACTCCGACGACATCGAACAGGTTGATGAAGCCAAGGCACCACCGGAGGCGCTAGAAAAATTGGAGAAAGTTGAACGGAACGCACCCCAACCCGTATTTGAGAAGCTGCGAGAGAAAGTGTTGGCTGGAAAGGCAACGGTTAAGGAATGTCGAAAAATTGAGCAAGAATATCGGCCCGAAGGAGAACAGTTGAGACGCGGACGGCCACCCAAAGGACAGGAGGGAAGTTATCAACATCTGGGTTTGGGTGTTGCTTCATCTTTGACAACCACCACCCCGGTTATTGATATTGAACAGTTGCCTCGAAATCAGGTAGCCGTGACCATTGCGCGATCGCTAACAAATAGTCTAGTTGACTGGACTATGCAATGCTCGGGGATGAAATACCCAAGCAAATCATCATCAGGAACACACAGAGGTTCGGGTTAGTTTTGAAAGAAAGAGATTAAGACTGGACTTTTTAGCCGTTGTTCGTTGGAGTTATAAACGTCCTAAAGATGTTTTCGGGGTTGAGATTAAAAGCTGTTTGTCCGACTTTGAAGCCGATACCAAATGGGAAAATTATCTCAACTTCTGTCATTACTTCTGTTTTGCCATTCCTAAATCTGATGAGGAATTAAAAGAAGCGATTGAAACCACAACCGATGCGGGGATTTTGTTGGTAGATCTAAAGTCCGAGATTCAGGAGGATATGAGTTATCCCGTTACCGTTTATCGTTCGCCTCAAAGTAGGAGCGGAAGTTCGGTTAGTTTGGTTTATGAAACTCTCTATGAAAGAATATTGGGTTGGTCGGGTTCGGATAATCAACTCTAAAACCCCAACTTCTGAACCGCTTTCCGCTTGGTTTCCTCTCCCCGTCTATCATACTTCGCAGTTGTCACCGGGGATGAATAACTGAGTTAGAGGAACGGGGACGGTCAACTTCAGACTCTCACGCTCTTCGAGACCTAGATGCACGCTCATTACTCTTTGGAAGTTGGATTCAAAATATTCATTCTTTCACAAAAGTGTCATTTTTGTTCTGCGCGAATAAGACTCGGGTTGTATTACGCTATTGACAGTTTGTAGTATAGCGCTACTTGAATCGGGAACAGGGAACAGCGCTTGCCTTGCGGCCCGGCGGTTTCCGGCGAGACTTAGTTTGCAATCTTAGGGAACAGGGAACAGTAGACTGTGAAAGGGTTTTAGGATCTAGAAATGTCCTAACTTAAATGCGTAGTGCTATATATTTATGTAGTATAGATACAACAGGGTAACACAGGGGTTCAACCTGCTTGCTCACTCGAACCTTGAAAACTAATGCCAAATTTGGGGACGCGATTGGCGTTCATCTGCTCCGAAACCAACTCTCCGGACGGTTGCAGAATTGGGGTTCAATTCCCCACGTCTCCATCAAAATCTTATGGAGGTTGTCCGGCATGGACGAGGAAAGCGTTTTGAAAACGCCTGCGGTTTAACACCCGTCAAGAGTTCGATTCTATACGCCTCCGTTTTATTGGGAATGTAGTTGAGATGGCTGTAGCACGACTGTTGAAGACTTGGATTATTGTCCCATAGCTCAATTGGCAGAGCGCGTGGCTGTTAACCACGATGTTGTAGGTTCGATTACTGGGGCAGTTAAAGATGGCTGCTGTAACCCAACTGGTAGAGGTGCTGGTCTTAGAAACCAGATATTGCAGGGTTCTCCCAAAGGGAGACGCTAACGCGAACGACTCCTGCCAGCAGTATTAACGGTCGGGTGGCGCAACTTGGTAGCGCAGCGGCTTTGGGAGCCGAAGGTTGTAGGTACTCGGAGAGAAGCCGCTTCGCATCTACAAATCCTGCTATCCCGATTTAAAGAATCTTGGGGTCGCTAACTCAATGGTTAGAGTAACTGCCTTTTAAGCGTAAGGTTCAGGGTATGCACTTCGCGCAGGCTTCGCCAACAAGTCCCTGGCGACCCCAGAGCGCCCCTGTGATGCAATTGGAAGACATAGCCCACTTAAAATGGGTTTTCTACAGGTTCAAATCCTGTCAGGGGTATTGCGGAGATTGAGCTACGGTGCGCGGCTAGGTCTCATAAGCCTTTTCTTACCAGGTTCAACTCCTGGCTCCGTGACAATCATGCTGGTGGAGCTGCGATATGGCAGAGCAACTGTCTTGTAAACAGTCGGTTGCAGGTTCAAAACAATCACCAGCTTGAATGTGATTGTGGTGTAATGGCAGCATTTGAGTCTTCCAAACTCCGGGTACGAGTACCCTTCGGGAACACCTTCGGTGAACAAATCTCGTCAATCGCTTTGTTATAGGAGTGTCGCCTAATGGATGGGCATCGATCTTCTAAATCGATTTGTGTAGGTTCAAATACCACTTCTGTTCTGCGAGATAATCGCTGAAATCCTTATCTGTTATAAGTTGTAGCAGTATAACCATTTCTCGACTCACATTAACTACAACTATAATTGCTTGTCTTAATATTTTCGTGAACGCATTCTTTTGAAACATATTTGTGTGACAACAGAATTAACTTAATCAACAGAAAAAAACGGGACGCTAATTATAGGTCGCTACAAGTAACTCTTAACTAACTATCCAACCCCAAACCAAAAAACCACCTTAATCGTTCGGTGGCTCGTTCACTCATTTATAAAATTTCAAACCCTCTAAAGTTAGATTTAGACAAAAGTACAAAAGGTAAAAATCTGAGTCAGAACTTATTTAACGGTCTTGATTTGCAAAGTAAGCCCAGGTTCCAAAGATAGAGGCTAGGAGCCAACCTAAAACTAAAACACCAATTAAAGCAATAGCTGTGGAAGACATAGTATTTTTCTCCACCAAAAAGTTAACAATGTGTTCGCCCATAAACTAACAGTTTTGACAAAAAACCTGCAACAAATATTAATGGAATTGGGAGATTGTAACAACCATTAACGGTTAATTCAGATTTCTGGCTTGATTTTCTCAAGTGTATATTCTCTGGGTTTGTAGTAGCTGTACGTTTTGTAGAGGTTATATTGCGTGAAAACTGACTATGAGAAGTTCTCCTAAAAAATCTATAATCTTAAAAAATCTAGCAAGGGGTTTTTGTATACCACGTAACAACCCACAATCATCAAGTTTTTGAGACTATCTATATTGAGGATTGTATTGCAGTCTTGACACTTTGTATTACAATAGTGTAGTATAGAAGTGTTGCATATTTATCGTGGAGGTGGAGCCAATGATTGTTCTATTTAATGAAGGACTGCACTGCGTCTAGTTATCAGCCTTCAAAAACGGCAAACACCTCTGCAAGTCACACGTCAACCCTTTGTAAGTTTTTTAACTTGATTTACCGTATAACCGCCGATTTTGTTGTCCTTATCCATTTGGCGTTCATCTTATTTGCTTCCCTGGGAGGATTGTTGGTACTGAAGTATCCTCGTTGTGCGCTTCTCCATCTACCAGCCTTGACCTGGGCTGTACTTATCTCTCTCTTCGGTTGGGTCTGTCCGCTTACACCACTAGAAAACTGGCTGAGAGAACGGGGTGGGATGAGCGGTTATGATAGCAGTTTTATCGAACACTATATCTTGCCTATTATTTATCCTGGAGAACTGACACGAACAATACAAATATTCCTGGGTATAGGGGTATTCGTGATCAATCTAGGTATTTATGGGTCTCGTCTCCTCAAAACTAAAGCTTGAAGAATACATTAGTCTGCTACTATTCAAGAGTCTTGAGTCTTGAGTCTTGAACATGGCTTGTAGATTATCGATCTTTAATATGAAGGGTGGGGTTGCTAAGTCAACGACTACCTATAACCTTGCGGTAGGACTTGTGAAATTTCACAACCAGCGAGTCTTACTAATTGACATTGACCCTCAAGGAAATTCCAGTGCGGCTTTGGGATTGTGGACGGAAAACAACGGCGGCTGTGGCAATGCCTAAAACAGCAACGGCAACTAAACCCTGAAGATTGTTTGTGGTTTCATGGCGTTTGCGGAGTGTGGACTTGTCCGTATCGCATTACTCTTACTCTCTCTACAGAATAGGCTGACCTCGTTCGTTGTGGTGGTCAGTTTTGTTCGGCTGGAATAATCGCTTTTAACCTTCTAATTCCTCAGCAAATACTAACTCCCCATCAACATATTTCGTCCCCGGCGGCGCCCAATTTTCTTCGGGGTCACAATGCCAGGGATTATTAATGGTGTCATCCTCCTCAACGGGTTCACCAAGTCCCAGAAAATCCCGGTAAACTATTCCCTCGGTTTTGGGGTCGTGTTCAAAGTCATTGCAGGTTTTATTCTCCGGCCCACTCGGATGAACGGCACAGACGATCCGGGAAATCCCAAGAGTAGTAACGGCAGATGTAGCAATCATCAATTCGGGGCATTAATTCTAGTTTCCCTCAATCGATTATTCGGTTTTCTTCATTTTAATTGGTGGTTCAAAAGGTGAGAAAAATAATCTATTCCGGTACGGTTATCTCCAATTTCACCTGCTAACTTGCTGTTGCATCATAGTGAATGTAATCAATAGTTATTCATTTATTCGACATTTAAAGGAGAGCAATTAATATGATGTTAGCTTACAACCCCTTCGCAGAAATGGAAAGAATGCAACGTGAATTTGACCGTGTTTTCAACTCCGAATTAACATCCCGTTGGACTCCGGCAGTTGAACTGCAAGAAACCCCCAACAACTACATTCTTAGAGTGTTTCTCCCCGGTTTGGATAGCGAAGCACTCAACATCGAAGCGGCAAAGAAAGCAGTTACCATTTCCGGTAAAACCCACCGTCCCGAGTTGAATGAAGGTCACAAGTATCTTTAGGCGTAATGCAAGAGTTGCTGTCATGAAGTGTCAACGAACCGAAAGCACTACTGTATTTGCTTTTTAAGGACTTCTTTACAGAAGTTAATGCAGTACCGATTAATACGGGTGTCAGAACTTTTTCATCAAATCGGGACTAAATTTAGGAGTTTTGGACACAGAAATGAGATTAAAAAGAGAAAAGTACCAACTCCTAAAGCTTATCCGGAACTTTTCAAGCAAGCATGGCACTTTATAGCAGCTTCTCTATCAATACTCCAACTTCTTGCTGTAAATATCTATTCCCTTCAATAAAATGACGCGCCCCAGCAGTGCTAGGGCTTTGTTGTACTAACTGTCTTGTCAAACCTGAAGTTCATTTTCATAAAAAACCGGGGACGGAAACCAATCAGACAAATTCAGGGAGGATGTTGGTCGGAAATGTTAAAGTTGAAGGTTGGCTAACCGCATCCTTTTTAGTGTTGTAGCTGATACCCCGATAAGTCAAAGTTTTGGCTGTGGAAACTGCGGGTGTGTTAGTGATGGTGTAAGTCTGTCCCCGATACTTAGCTGTAACGGCGGTTTCAATTGCTGTATTGTCGGTGGTGTAAGAAATGCCGCGATAAGTAAGTTTAGACATTGAGTAATACTCCTAAATTGAATCACTCGTTTCTCTCTGCCCATACATACTTCTACTCGGTGAGAGCTTATGCAGTCATTTGTCTCCAAGTAGTCGATCAAAAGTTTTTCCTTGTTTGAATGAATACTGTGGTAAACTGCAATCGCATAGCATTCTAGAGGCGATCGCAATTGTATAAAAACTGGCTCCCCTGTCGAGAGCATCAAAAGTTGCAAAGACCTCTAATGTTAGCAAGAAATTGTCTTGGCAAGCGAGCATAGGCGTTCTTGTTTGCAAGCAACTACAAATACCAGTGAGAGTAGCCGCTTCCCCCGCTTTATTTTCAACCTGTCGCCATAAAGGAAGGGATTTGTTGTAGAATGCGAGGGCTTGCTGTTTGTCTCCTAATAAATCATAAATTCTACCCAGTTCTAACAAACTAACTGCTTGTCCTTGCAAGTTTCCCGCTTGTCAATAAAATCGTATAACCCTCTTATTAGGGTGGTATGACAACCGGATTTAGTATTATAGCAATTCTTGAAAATAGGACTACAGATAGGATGATAATTAACGCTCCCTCTTCCGTCATTTTTGTTGATAGCAATATTGCTGACTACCAATCTCTAGTTAACAGCGTCGAACCCGAGACAAAAGTAGTTGTCTTAGACCCCAACCGCAATGGTGTTGAGCAAATTACTGAAGTATTAGCTAACTACGATAATTTAGATAGCGTACAAATTCTTTCTCACGGAGATTCAGCCGTTTTACAGTTGGGGAATAGCAGCCTAGATAATGGTAATATTGAGAGCTATGAAAACCAATTGCAACAGTGGGGAAAAGCCCTCAGTGAAAATGGTGATATTCTTTTATATGGTTGTAATGTTGCAGAAGGCGAACAAGGACAAGCTTTTATTAATCGCTTAGGAGAGATTACCGCAGCAGATATTGCTGCTTCTGAAGATTTGACGGGTAATAGCGATCTGGGGGGAGACTGGGTATTAGAAGCCACTACGGGATTTATCGAATCACCTCTAGCGTTTCAAGTTGAGGCAATGTCTGCGTTTAATTCTGTATTGCAGACTTTTACAGTTACTAACAACAGAAATAGTGGCGCTGGTTCTTTACGACAAGCTATTCTAGATTCGGAAAACAATAATAATGGTGGGACAATAGACATCATCCAAGTAGATGTAGGTTTTATTAATTTAGCTGACAGCCTGCCAACTATTAGCGAGGATGTGGAGATTCGGGGTAACGGTGCTGTAATTAATGGCTCGAACCAACATCAAATTGTAGCGATTAATGGCGAAGACGACGATACACAAATAATCCTATCCGATCTTTCCTTAACAGATGGTCGTGTCAGGGGTAGTAGTGGAGTTCCTAACGAAGGCGGAGGCGGAGGCTTAGGTGCTGGTGGTGCTTTATTTATTAACAACGGTACAGTAATTGCGAATAACGTTGATTTTACTGGCAATCGTGCCGTTGGTGGCAATGGTAGCACTGGAGCCAGAGGCGGTAGTGCTGAGAGAACGGGGGAAGATGGGGGGCGTGGGGGAATTGCCAATGAAAATGGTGGTACTGCTTTTGCTGACACAACTCGTGCTGAGGGTGGTAATGGTGGTTCTCGTGGAAGAAGAAATGGTCAGAATGGCGGTAGTGGTAGTGATGGTGAGGATGGTAGCTTTGGCAATGGCGGAGGTTCTGGCGGAGGCGGAGGCGGAGGCGAATCTGGTGGAGTGTTAGAAGGCTTTGGTGGTTTTGGTGGTGATGGTGGTGATGGTGGTTTCGGTGCTGGAGGCGGTGCTGGAGGCGGTGCTGGCTCGAATCCCAGTAACCGCAGAAGAAAAAGAAGAACCGCATTGGGAGGTGAAGGCGGTGATGGCGGAGCATTTGGCGGTGATGGCGAAGATGGTGTTGATGTTCCAGCAGGTGGAAGTAGAGGTCGAGCTGTTCGTGGTGGCGGTGGTGCTGCACTCGGCGGTGCTATCTTTGTCAATCGGGGTGCTGATTTAATACTTCTTAACAGTAATTTTTCTGGTAACTCAACGATTGAGGGGAATAGGTTTAATAGTGGAAATAGCGGTCAGGCAAAAGGTCGTGACATTTTTGTTAGAGAAGGGGTGTCTATATTCGGGAGAACCCTTATCCCTGGTGGTCAAGTTTCTCAGGCTAATACCAATGTTGCCACGGGAAATAACCTAGATAATGGAAGTGTTTTTGGTGACATCAGCAATTTTATTCTGCCCACAATTAACATCGCTCCAGGAGATGATTTATCAGAACCCGATCAAAATGGTTCTTTTAATCTATCTCTGAACAGAGCTTTACCAGTAGATTTAATCGTTAACTATACAATTACGGGAACTGCTATTAACGATCCCGATCTTTTGGATGATGAGGAGATTGATAGTGCTGATGTGAGTATTCCCCTGAGCGTTACAATTCCCGCAGGAGATACAACAGGTTCTATTAATGCCGAAGTTATTGACGATCGCCTTTTTGACCCTGATGAAAATATCATTATCACCTTAGAAGATTCCCCACTTTACAATCTAGGTACTTCTATTTCTGCTGAATTGGCTATTGTGGACGACGAACCAGATATTACTCTAGAGGCAATAAATGCAGTAGAAGGGGAGAGTAACGGTCAGTTTATCTTTAATTTAGCTCCCAATGCTCCTGAAGGTCGTCAGTTAAGCTTTAGCATTACTGGGGGAACAGCCGAACTAGATACAGATTATAGGTTTCTCAATACCGACGATGAGCCTATCTTTGGCAATGAAGCTGGTAGTTTTTTCCTAGATATTTCTGGTGAAGAACAAGTTGTGGTTCAACTAGATGCCACAGGAATTACGGGGGGGATTCCCGATTTTGACGATGGGGTAGCTGAAGGAAATGAGACAGTAGAAATTACTCTCAACGAGAGTGAAGAGTATGGTGGTGGCGGAAATACCATAACTGCCAATATTATTGATAATGACAGTCCTCCGATAATTGATGTTGTTGCAGGAGATAATGCTACTGAAACTGATTCTAACCCCGGTGTTTTCCAGCTTAATTTCTCCAATCCCTTACTCAGTAATGGCAATGAGAATGATGATGAAGATGCCATCTTTAACTTCACTATTGGTGGAAATGCTACGCGAGGTGAAGACTACATTTTAGTCTTAGTTGCTAATAATACAGAGCAAGATATTATCGGCAACAGTTTTTCCTTACCAGAAGGTACGACTACCGCCAGAATTGAAGTTAGACCCATTGATGACAATAATGAAGAAGTCAATGAAAACGTTACTTTTACCCTCAATGAAGGAGAAGGATACGAACTAGGGGAAGCATCAGCAGAGTTAACTATTGTAGATAGCGGTGGGGATGATGCGGATAATGTAGTCGGGGTGCAAATTAGCGAATCTCAAGGTTCGACTAACCTCATAGAAGGACAAACGACGGATAACTATACGATCGAGTTAACCAGTCAACCGACTAGCGATGTCACGATTAATTTTGCTACCGATGCCACTCAGATAGAAAGTATTAACCCCATTACTTTTACTCCTGAAAACTTCAACATCAGACAAAATGTTACGGTGGTTTCTGTTGATGACAATATAACTACAGAAGACCGCACTTCGGTTATTTCCCATACTGCAACCAGTGATGATGCTGCTTATCAGGGAATTGCTATTAATGAAGTTACTGCCAATATTACCGAAAATGATGTTCCTGGGATTGTTATTGGCAACGGAAATAATTTTACAGTAGCCGAAGGGGAACTAGGACAAACCTACACCATTGCCTTAGCAACCCAACCCACAGCAGATGTCACCATTAGTTTTGGCATTAGCGACGATCTCGAAGCCATTGCACCCATAACTTTTATTCCCGATAACTTTGCTACTCCTCAAGAAGTTACCATTACTGCTGCGATAGACGATCTAGTAGAACCAACGGAATTTCAAAACATCACTCATAATCTAGTTAGTGAAGATCCGGTTTACAACGAGTTAGAAGTACAACCCCTTCCCATTGCCATTAACGAACTCAGTTTCGATAATATCGAGACAGCAGGGGGGTTAAATAATGCCCTCAATTCGATTCAAGATTCGATTGACGCTCAGTTTCGAGCCATTGAATTACCCTTTATTGGTTCTTTAGAAACTCTCGCACCAGATCTAATCGGTAGTTTCCAAAATACCTTAATTAATCGGGTGCAGACAGGAGGAATATTAGATGTAGAGAAACTTAGCGGGTTAGTTGAAGAAACTATTGAAGAGATTCTCGATGTTGATGTGGAAGCGATCGCAACTCTCTCGGAAGAAGAAGCCACTTTCGATATTACAGTTGCTAAAGAATTTAACCTTGGTGATATCGATCTGGATGCGGATTTAGGTTTGCCAGGATTGGGAATTGATGTTGATGGTAGTGTCGATCTCGATTTTAATTATCAATTTGATTTTGGGTTTGGCATTAACCAAGAATTCGGTTTCTTTATCGATACAGAAAAAACGAACTTTACCGCAGGAGTCGATCTGGGTTTGAGTGATGATTTCCAAGCAACGGGGAATCTAGGCTTTTTGCAACTCGATCTGGTCAATGATGAAGAAAACCCCACGGCTGTTGGTGCTGATTTTACTCTCGGACTCAATGATATAGATAATGATGAAAATTCAAACACTGGCGAAAATTCAGATGAAGAAGAAGATATAGATGGCGATCGCCTCACCAGTACGGAACTAAGTAATGCTTCTTTCGATGACTTATCCGACCTCTTCGATCCCAGTGCTTCGGCAAGTGCCAATCTTGGTTTAAAAGCCGTTACGAGCATCCAAGCGGATACTGCTTTTCCCAGTATTAATTTCGATTTAGCAGGGGAATTTGGCTCGTTTACGTTTGAAGATGGAGAAGCCGTTGGCGATTTTTCACCGACGATCGCATTTAATGACGTGCAACTAGATTTAGGTAGTTTTCTCTCCGACTTTGCTCGCCCCGTAATTGGTAATATCAACAGCATCATCGATCCTTTTCGCCCTATCGTTGATTTTCTCAACACCGATACGGAAATCCTCAACGATCTGAGCATTGCGGACGGTTTGGATGACAATGGTGATGGTGAAATTAGCGTCATCGAACTCGCGATCGGCATCGCTGAATTGACGGGCAATCCTCCCAACGCTAACTTTCAGGCTGCTTTCAACCAAATTACCGAACTGTTCGCTCTGTCAGATGCTCTCAATGAATCGATCGCGGGGGATGAAGGCATTCTCATTGATGTGGGTTCTTTCGAGTTGGGCAATTTTGACCCTAGCGATCCCGATGCCGATCCGACTGAGGTTGCAGCAGAGCAAACCGAGTCCGCACCAGATTTAGATCGACAACTCGATGATGCTCCCGATGGTGGTAGCAGAAATACCCAGAAAGCAAATACCAATCGGATACTTAATAACGGTAATTTCGATATTCCTTTAATTAACAATCCCTTCAGCGCGATCGACTTACTCTTGGGTAAAGATGTCGCCCTCTTTACTTACGATCTTCCTGCATTAGAAGTTGGATTCGACGTAGAACAAACGTTTCCCATTTTTGGCCCGATTAGCGGTTTGTTAGAAGGGGATTTTAATGTCGCTTTGGATCTCGCTTTTGGCTTCGATACTTTTGGTTTCAATCAATGGTCTGCTAATAATTTCGACCCCTTAGAATCCTTTAAAGTCCTCGATGGTTTCTTTGTTAGCGATCGCGAAAATCCAGACGGTACAGGGGAAGATATCGATGAGTTGGTTGCTACCGCCACTATTGCAGCAGGATTGGGTGTAAATCTTGTTGTTCTTTCGGGCTTTCTCAAAGGAGGTTTAGAAGGGATTATCGGTCTGGATCTGATTGATGGTGGTGAAATCAACGGCACGGATGATGGCAGACTGCGTACTTCGGAGATTGCCGAGCGTATTTCTACACCTTTTGAATTATTCCAATTAAACGGTATCGTTAACGCCTTTTTGGGTGCAGAAGTTGACTTGTTTGGTCGGACAGTATTCGAGCAACGAATTGCCACTTTCCCCCTCGCTGAGTTTAGTGTCGGGGGTAAAGGCAATAGTTTTAGTAGCGTTATAGATGGGGTAATTTCTGGCGGTACGGTCTTTTTCGATGCCAACTTCAATGGCATTCAAGACCCCAACGAACCCGTTACCATTAGTAATGCTGATGGTAGTTACGATCTCGATATTCCCTTCTCTCCCTTCGATCTTAATAGTAATGGTGTTATCGATCCCAAAGAAGGTAGAGTGGTTATTGTTAACGGCATTGATATCTCCACTTCCTTACCTCAGACCGCACCGATTATTACGACTCCCAATGCGACTATTGCCACGCCTTTAACGAGCTTAATTAGTGAAATCGCCAAACCCGATTTAGATGCAGCACAAGCAGAAGTAATTAATGTTTTCGGTTTATCAGAAAATAGCGATTTATATAATGATGACCCCAAAACTTCCGAAGTATCGGTCTTGGGTTTACAATCTCAACTGCAAAATCTGATTATTTTAGCTACCCAAACTATTGCTGCAACTTCTTTTACAGGGCAAACCATCAATGGTAGCGACATTCTGACTCAAGATGGTCTGATTTATCTCGATAACAATAATAACCAACAGTTCGACGATGGCGATTTAGAAGTCGTTCAAGCTGATGATGGCTCTCGCGTCTTGATGCAGTCGCTCATGGGGGAAACCCCCAAGACCGCGCTGCATCGCTTCTTCGATATTAACGACAACGGAGAATTAGATAATAACGAGGTTTCTTCTACAGTAAATGAAGCACAAATTGCCAGTGCTATTCTTCAAGCAATCGCCGATCGCGCTAACAATGGGGAAGCCCCCGATCTTACCGATACTGATACCATAACTGCTATTATTAACGAGGCTTTAACCGTTGCGATCGCTGAAGATCCCAATACCAATCTTAATGAAAATGCCATTTCTCAACTGACCGCAAGCATTGTAGAGAAAAACCTCAATATTGATGACATATTAGGTAAAGCTTTCCTTTCTGAAGCCGAACAAAGACAGCAAATTACCAAGCAGTATGTATTTATTGATGTTAACGATAATGGGATACAAGATAGGGACGAGCCTTCTTCTTTAGTAGACGAAACAGGGGGAGACGAGCTAGATATTACTCCTTTTGACACTAATGAAAACGGTCTGTTAGATATGCGCGTTGTCGTCGAAGGAGCATCCCCAGATTATGTTTTTGTAGATAGTAATGCTAACGGTGTATTCGATCCTGACGAACCCTTCTCAGTTGTCAATCCTAGCGGTGAAAATAACTTAGAAATTGATTTTATTGATAATAATGGCAACGGCGTACAAGATGAGAATGAACCCTTCTTGATCGCTTCTCCTCTCAATCCCGATGGTACTGAAGTTGCAATTTCTCCTTTCGACCTCAATGAGAATGGGGTTTTAGAAGCAGGAGAAGACGATAACAATAACGGTATCTTAGATCCAGGAGAAGATAATAATGAAAATGGTATTTTAGAATTAGACGAACTCGGACAAGTAGTGCTTGAAAGTCCTCCTATAGATCGATGGTCATTTGTAGACAGCAATGGTAACGGAGAATTTGATCGCGGAGAACTCTTCTCTCCTGTCTTTGATGATGGCACCGATCTCCTCGATCCTTTTGTAGAACCGGGTAAAGTATTTGTCGATAGTACAGAATCTCCCGAATTAGCTGGCGGATTCCAACATCTAGTCACCAATCCTTTAGCAACCATCTCCCGTCTGCTTGCCGAAGGTACCGATCCCGCAGTAGCTCAAAATCGAGTGAAAACCGCATTAGGAATACCAGAAGATGTGGATCTGTTCAACTACGATGCTTTACAATCAGCTTCCGATGACGACCCCAACTGGCTAGAAGTCTATGCAAAACAGGTTCAGGTGCAAAATACCCTCGTCCAAATAGAAGCGGTAACGGGAGTTGACGAAACCGAAATTATTGAAGCGCTATCAAATCAAATCGCTAACTCTGAAAATCTCGACTTGAGCGACTCAACACAAGTAGCAAGAATTATCAACGAACTTGCTCCCGAATTAGCAGATAATACTGTTGATAGTGCAGCAGAAATCATTACTGAAAGTAACAAACGCATTGATGACATTGCTATTGCTGACGATAGCACGATGGACGATCGCGAAAAATCAATAGAAATCGTCCAAGTACAGCAAATAGCCCAAAGCGACGAGCCAGAGGGTACAGTAGAAGACCTCGTAGAACTAGGAACAGAAGAGGAAAATGTGGAAGAAATTGTTGATGATAATACAGGTGAAAAACTTACCGCACAAATTGAAAGCACTGAAGAAATCGATCCTACCACTCGTCCCGACTTTAGCAATAGTCGCCCCATCGCTGAACCTGATTTCGTAACGACCGATATTGCTACGCCTGTCACAATAGATGTTTTAGCCAATGACAGCGATCCAGATAACGACCCAATTGAAGTTGTCGATTTCATCGCATTACAAAATACAGATGTAGATGTAGATGAGGATACTGGGGAAATTGTCGATACTTTTAGCTCTGATAGCGGTGAGGTCGTTATCAATCCAGATAATACCCTGACTTACACTCCCAGTGATGGTTTTACAGGAGAAGACATTATCTTCTATGCGATTCAAGATAGTAACGGCAATGTTGATAATAATATTGTCACTGTGACAGTTGGACCTGTTGAAATTATCCCTGAAGGTAATGGTAATAATAATGGTGATAATAATAGTGATAATAATGGTGATAATGATTTTATTAATGGTGGTGAAGGTAACGATACTGAACTTGAACCAACCGTTACACCCACTCCAGAAACACTACCCGAACCAACCGTTACACCCACTCCTGAAACACGACCTGAACCCCCAGAGATCACAGGTCAAACTATAGCAGGTAGCGATCGCGATGATGAATTAATGGGAACAGAGGACAGTGACATCCTCAGTGGAGATGGGGGAAATGATGTCATCTTTGGACTTGAAGCACAAGATTATCTCTCTGGCGACACAGGAAACGACTGGTCGAATGGAAACCAAGGCGATGACTTCCTTGAAGGCGGTGAAGGAGATGATACCGTATATGGCGGTAAAGATAATGATACTCTGATTGGCGATCGCGGCAACGATGAACTCTGGGGAGATAATGGAGAAGATATTGTCACTGGGGTAAATCCTGAAACCAACAATCCAGGAGTTGGAGAAATTGATACTCTCCAAGGCGGAGAAGGTGCTGATACCTTCGTTTTAGGTGATGATCTCCAATTCTATTACAATGACAATACGACTAATCCCGGTTTGGGTGATTATGCTCTCATCGTCGATTTTGATGCCGAAAACGATACGATTCAGTTACATGGAAATCGTCAGGATTATCGCTTAGGAGATCAACCCGACGGCTTACCTTTTGGTGCTTCCCTTTACTGGATTAATGGAGAACAAGAAGAATTAGTTGCTATGATTCAAGGCACTCCATTCCCCAACCTAGAAGAAGATTACTTCACTTTCGTCTGATGAGTTGACATCCTCCCCCGGATAAATCGCGGGGGAATCCAAACATTACTGCTTGGGCTTTCTCTAACTACCTCGTTGACTTATAGCACTACGCATTTAAGTTAGGACATTTCTAGATCCTAAAACCCTTTCACAGTCTACTGTTCCCTGTTCCCTAAGATTGCAAACTAAGTCTCGCCGGAAACCGCCGGGCCGCAAGGCAAGCGCTGTTCCCTGTTCCCGATTCAAGTAGCGCTATACTTGATTGAGTTTCCCCGCTCAAGCAGAGGTCGGTCTCTCCGGAGGCGTTAATAACAGTGCTGCCCGACGGTATTTGAAAAACAGATACTTTCGCGGAAAAACGGATTAAGCTACCTGCGATCAGCCTAGATCTATGCGTTTTACAGTCAAGTTAATCCGTTAAATCCATTTCTGTTCCGTTTCTTTTTGCTAACTGTTTTAGTGCTGATTTTAGAATGTTGATTGCAGCATTTTCATCCCGGTCGGCTGTGTATCGGCATCTGCGGCATTTATGAGTTCGGACACTAAGAGTTTTAACAACTTTTTCACCGCAATTTGAGCAGTCTTGAGAAGTATATGCGGGTTCAACGGCAACAACCGGAACCCCATAAACTTTCCCAAAATACTCCAACCATTCTCGAAACCGATACCCTCGCTGCATCATTGATTGACTTGGCTAAATGATGATTTTTAACCATGTTCCGTATCCGTAGGTTTTCAATCGCTACCAAGTCGTTAGACCGGATGACGTGTTGAGCCAATTTACAAACCCGATTCTGACGCCTGCGTGAAACCTTGAGATGCGCTCTACCTAATCTATTCCTGGCTTTTTTACGGTTTTGACTCCCCTTTTTTGTTCTTGATA
>NZ_AUZM01000010.1 GCF_000478195.2 Lyngbya aestuarii BL J
CAGATGTCTTCATAGTGATAGTCCTTTTCTTGCAGGGTATCAATAATTGTCGGAATTAAAAATCCGGTTAGGGTGAAGGTGCTGTCGTGTTTGGGGTCACAACCAATTTGCAACACTTTCTTTCCCCGTTTGGCAAGCGCAACCGAAATATTACAGCTTGTTGTTGATTTTCCAATTCCACCCTTTCCATATACTGACAGTTTCACGCTGGTTCTCCTTTATCAAGTGTTTATCAAAAATAATGGCGATCGCTTTTGGCGGCGATGGGGGATAAGTTCCCTTCAGTTCTTTTCCGTGATTGCACTCATTATTGTCTAACTCTTACACAAAAGAAAGGGCGGGCAATGATGAATCACGCTGTAATTTTATCTCACAGCTTTTATAAAGTTCCTAAATCTTTGCCATTCCTTCTCATCGATTCCTAATCTGATATTCCAGTTTTTAGTAAAATTTATGGTTTTTTATAATAAAAAGAGTTACAATAAACAAAAATAGGGATTTGAAGTCGATCCAAACCGATAACCCAACCAACTGACCCACCGGTTTGTCAGTGATAACACTGCGATCGCAGGTTGTTAAAGTCCCGGAAAATCAAGTATTGAGGATTCTTCGCCTCCCCAAATCAACATCTCGGACAATTTTGTTAACTTTAATGAATTTTATTTTGCTAGATTCAAAACCTTGTTAGTCTGCGGCACCTACCTTGGTGCTTTGTGCCAACCCTCTGCGATCGCTTCTGACTCCGTACAAAACCACCTTTCTCCGCTTGTTGGATCAATAACCGTTGATTCGTAATCTTCCATCCCGGGAAGGTGATCAACCTTGTTTCCTGTATTGTGGGAAATGTTCCCTTTGATCGTACATTCTGGTTTGGTGACGGATTGAATAACAGACGGAGAGCGACTCGGACTGAATTGCATTGCCCAAAACACACCGACAGCGAGAATTCCAAGACCAATAACAGTTTCGAGTACACCTAGTTTCCTGGGTTTGTGGTGGGTTGCTAAGGGTCGAGATACAACACCCTCAATAGAAGCTTTAACAGCCCGAACCTTCCCGTTTGCTTCCGTAACTCGCTGGTACAAAATCCGATCTCCTACTTTTGGGGGACGAGCCGATCCCTTCAGCGCACTAATATGCAGGAAAACGTCTTTACCGCCATCATCCGGTTTGATGAAGCCAAAACCTCTATCATCTTTCCATGTTGTTAATCGCCCTTTATTCATAACAAGTTTCTTGAAATAGCCTGATAACGATTCGCCTGATCGTCGTTTTCCTGATTGGGATATCTCTATAGCAATAATAAATTATTTGAGGGGATCGCTCGTCAATTTTGGGGGCTGAGATTGATTCATGTTTTACAAATCAAGTAACATTGCTATAAAAGTTCTGCGATCGCCGGACCCACCGGTTTGTCAGTGATAACAATGCGATCGCAGGTTGTTAAAGTCCCGGAAAATCAAGTATTGAGGATTCTTAACCTCCCCAAATCAACATCTCGGACAATTTTGTTAACTTTAATGAATTTTCAGATTTCTATCCCAGGCGTCAGGTCTGTAGGGGCGGGTTCCGAATTAATCTCTGTTTCCCACCAATAACTGATCTAAACCCGCCCGGAAGGGTATGTTTCGGGCGCAAGTTTCGGGCGCATTGCCATGCGCCCCTACAACACTGAAAACTGATAACTGCTATCACTGGTGACTGGTGACTGGTGACTGGTGACTGTTTACGGTGTATAGGTAACGCTAAAATAGAACCCATCATCTTGAATATTATTACCGCGATCTTGTAGGTCAACCAAAGGCACCCCATAATCTAAACGTAGGTTCAAGCCCGGTAAAGGTTCCCACAATATTCCCATCCCAACTCCGACTAAAAAAGTTTTCCCAAACAAACGGTTCGGGTTTTCATCATTATTCCAAACCGTTCCCACATCGATAAACGGTGCCAATTGCAGTTGAGGCTGTTCAGCTTCATCGCGGATCAACGTAAACCGATCTTCAACCGAAAACCGAAAGCCATTATCACCTGAGCGAATATTTTGACGATAACCCCGTACCGACAAACCCCCACCGATAACAAACTGTTGGGCGGGAAACAACGCATCAGCCGACAGTTGGACATCTCCCTGAACGATTAATAAATGATCATCACCCAGACGTTGTACCCGTTGCACCTGACCCAACCAACTGAGAAAATTAGAATTGGGTAAACTGTCGGTATTGGTCGCTCCAAATAACTCCGTGCCGATGCTAAACTGCGATCGCAAAGCCCAAGCCCCCAAGCGATCGCGGCGAATGTAGTCTTGTCCGAACTTAAATACACTGGTTCGAGTGACGCCATCATCTTCAGGCCCGAGTCCAAAGGCAGTCCCATCGCCATCTTGAAAGGTTTGGCTGCGTTGATAAGCGTAACCCACCGACAGGGCAAATTCTTGGATTGGGGTGCGAATTAACGGTTGACGATAGCTAATTTCGTAGCGCTGTGACTTGCCATCAATATTAAACTCATCAAAGGGTTCTTGAATGATTGTATTCCAATACGGGGGAACTCTAATTTGAATAGTGCCATTCATGGCATTAATCGGAATACTATAGAGAAAATCCAAAATATCGGATTCTCCCTCGGTAATTAGGCGAGTGGTATTGTAGGAGACAAAGATTAAATCTCCCCGTCCAGTCAGGTTAAGATGGCGCAAATTGAGGCCTAAGCGTTCTGAACCAATACTCGGGGGAGAATAGTTATCGGCACTGATTCCCGCTTGAAATGGATTCGCTTCGGTAACACGGACAATTAAAACACTTTGCCCTTCTTGGGTTCCGGCGCGTAAACTGGCTTCAACGGTTTCAAATAGCGGATTTGCCCGGAGTAAACGCAGTTGATCTTCCAAACGGGCGGTGCTGAGGGGTTTTTCGGCGCCCAATTGAACGCGATCACGAATATAGTTGGGATCGAGGCGTTGAGTTCCTTCGATGTCAATCCGTTCTAAGGAGCCTTCAATCACCTGAATTTGGACAACTCCTTCACTAATGGTTTGTTCAGGAACAATCGCTCTAGAGGTGATATAGCCGCGTTCGAGGTAGATTTCAGTAATTTTGTTGGCGGTATCTTGCAGTTGCACCAGGGTTACAGAGCGTCCTTCTAAGGGGGCAACAAGGGTGTTAATTTCTTCTGGGGTTAAAATCGTGCTACCCGTGATTTCGACTCGGGTGACGGGAATGGGAGGGGTTTCGGGAGTCAGTTGATTGTCGGTTGGGGGTTCGCTTTGGATGTCGGGTTGTTCGGGTTGTTCGGGTTGAGGGGATTCGGGAGAGGGTTGTAAAAAGCGATCGCGATTGGGATCAGGACGGGGATTGAGAGGGCCAGAAGGTAAATTTTCGGTCGGAGAATCAACGGTTTGTGAGAAGACAGAATTGGTAGGGGTGCTTTGATCAAAAGGCTGGGTGGGAAGATGTAAATCGAGGGGAACCTGTACTAGCGGTGTAGAAAACTTTGAATTTTTTTGATATGGTTTCAAATCTTCTAAGTGGGTACTGGCGGCAATAGAAGCGAACGAGAGTACCAAAAAGATTGTATTAGAAATGATCACTCCACACCACAAAAATCCAATGCACACACACCTAGCCATCAAAAAACCTCCGACTGGGTACTCCTGTTTCTAGAGGGAGAGGAATTTCCTAGAACACCAGAAGGAGTTGAAACATCATATAGAGTTCCGAACTCAATTACGATATAGATTAACCAGCGATCGCAGCGGGTTTCATCGTTGAATGGCGAAGTCATTGGTGACTGACTCTTTTGAGGGTTCTTATCCCCTAAGCGAAGGTGGCTTTGTGCAATTAGAGTAGATCTAGCAGCACTTGTGAGGATATCCTCAAACCCGACAGTAAACACAGCCATCTCGCGTGAAATTGCCTTGCTGACTAACTACGCTAGTCTAGCCCACAAGATACCCAAATCTGCAACTCTGATTGGGAGGGTAGTAAATGCGGAGAAAATACTCTTTGCAGTAAACAGGGAAAAGAACTGATCACTGTCTCCCCAACACCTGAACTTTTGTGAAAGTGGATTTTATTGTTCTAAAGTAGATTGAATCAATTCGCTAGAAATCAGAGGTTGAGGAGCAATATCACCTAAACCGACAGAGTTTAAGAGTTCCGCCCAACGTTGCTGAATAACTGTATCTTCTGGGTTCGATAGACGCAACTGAGCTAAGGTGCTGACGGTTTCATACCAAAGTGCTTCTTCGGCGTAAAGGTTTAGGCGTTCACTGGGTTGTTCGCTTTCTAACGCTTGAAGTTGATTGGGACTGAGAGCAACTCGGTTAATCCATCCATTAATGACAATATCGCCGGATGGATCAAAAGTATCGGGTTCACAGCGAATTGTTAAATACCAATGATAGTTTTTATTGACTTCTAAAGTGGGCGCATCCTCGTATTGTGAAAGATCAAGACCAATGACTCCGGCTTTTGTCTCTTTCATCTCTAAGGTCTTTTCGTAGAGGGTGTCGTCTTCTTCATCCAAGAGTTCAAACTTGACTAAGACTGTTTCTAGGGATGTGGGAATATAGTAATAAATTGTTGGTTTTTCTAATGCAGTACGACCGAGGGTTGAGGTGGGAATCAAAGCCGTAACCCCACCCGGACATCTTCCCCGTGTTCCAGCCCCTTCTCGTCTTCCCGGCGTTCCCCGACTCGGTGGTGTAAAATTGTTCCACTCTGTTTGGGAAAGTTGACTGCGTGGAGTTTGCTGATTATCGGCTTGGACGATTGTTGTCGCCAATGGAAAATCAACCGATTGAACCGGAAAAAGAGGACTCATTGGAACCGCATGAATGGAACGTGCCTGTACTGGTAGCATTAAACTATTGGCAACGATTTCCAAGAAGAAAGCTAGGGAAAATGTTGTAATGATCTGTTGAGGAGAGGCTGTCGGAACCATGATGAACTTACTTGCAGGTAAACCTAGCCAAGATGAATGACTGTTCTATTGTATCTAATGTTCCTGTGAAGCATCCCAAAATCTGCTCTTAATTTATATTTGAGAGAAATCTTCTGCACGCGGATGGGATTGACTGACCAGATTTCCTGGACTATTCTATCTAACGCGATCGCAAATGTTTAATCCTTTGTTGATTCTTAATGCGAAAATTCACTTAATCTTGATATCTTAAGCTTATGACAGTTAGCCCGAATGTTGATTCATCTACTCAAATCACAAACTCTCGTTCTATCGCCCGAACAATCCGACCTATGGGAGTTTCTTTGCTACGGGGTCTGGCGTTTTCAGGAAATACTCTGTTTGCGATTGATAGTCTGCGGGGATTTTTGCTGAAAGTTGACCCAAAAACGGATAATACAACGGTTGTTAATCCTTATTTGGTTTCTGAGTTTACTGATGTGACGGGTTTAGCTATTTGGGAAGATACGCTGTGGTATACACGCGATGAACGGGTTTATTTTTGTCAAAATGCTCTCCAAGATGACCAAATTGTTAATCTCGCTCCGGAACTTTTTGCCACACTTCCCTATGAAGCAAATGGTGTGGCTGTTTTGCAATATACAGTTTATGTGACTTGCCAAAGAGCGGGCTATATTTTTGTGTTTAGTCGGGAAACGGGTCGAGAAATTACTCGGTTTCCAACTCCGGGTATTGGAATAGAAAATATTACGGTTCGCGATGAAGAACTATGGGTTTGTGACCGCACTGAACAGACGGTTTACTGTCTAGAACGAGGAACAGGAAAGACTCTATTTAGTGTTTTAACTCCTTTTGAATTTCCGAGTGGATTAGCTTTTCATCTCGATCCTCAGACGGGTGAAGATGTGCTTTATGTTGCCTATTCGGGTGATGAATTGTATATTTTGGATAATCCTAATTCTGAGGAACAATATCAACTGGCTAAACGTGATCGCTCGTTTATTCATCCGCTCTATTATCACTATAACCAACAGGAACGCTACGCGACTTCTAATGGTTATTTGATTGAGATGTCTTATGTTGAAGAACTTAAACCGCTTGATGAGGTGATTCTTGAAGATGTAGAATGGCGGATTGCTTTACCCTCGGAAACAAACCGACAAAAAATTAGAGAAATTACGGCGATTGGAATGCCATTTACAGAGGAAATTCAAGAGGGAGAACGGGTTGCGGTTTTTAAGTTTAAACCGTTTAATTCCAAAGAAAGACGTATTTTTGGCTGGAAAGCTTTGTTAGAAGTACGGGCAATTAAATATCAACTAACCCCTTTGGATGTGGAGGATATTCAGCCCCTAACGCCTGATTTTAGAGCGAAGTATTTAGTTGATGATGATAACTTGGCAATGGAGTCAGCCGTGGTAAAAGATGCGGCGGAAGCTGCGGTGGGAACAGAGACAAATATTCTGCGAAAATTACTCAATATTCGCAATTATGTTTATGATCAACTCTCCTATAGTCTCACCTCAAAAATTGAAACTCCTGATGTTGTTTTAGAACGGGGAATTGGTTCTTGTGGAGAATATGTGGGGGCTTTACTGGCTTTAGGGCGACTGAATGGAATTGCTTGTCGTACCGTTGGGCGGTATAAATGTCCGGCTTTTCCAGAACAGAAAAATATTCCTCTACCCGCAGAGTATAATCATGTCTGGTTAGAGTTTTATATTCCGGGATTTGGTTGGGTTCCAATGGAGTCTAATCCGGATGATATTCAAGACCTTGGCCCCTATCCTTTACGATTTTTTATGGGTTTGGCTTGGTATCATATTGAAATTGGAAAAGGGATTAAGTTTCAGCAGCTTAGAAACAAAGGTCTACCTGTTAATAAGGAGGAGGTTTCTGTGGGAAGTTTAGCCATTAACCATGTGCGATTTATCATTCGAGAAGAATTACCCGCAGAGTAAAATATAATTAATCAGATGTTTGGATACATTATCCTAAAAAGGAGGTTTCGATGGAATTTTCTGTACTGAATATTTTGGCATTAACGGCTTCAGTTCTAATGGTGATTGTCACAGGAGGAATTGCTTATCTAACAGCGATGGAATGGCGCGATCGCAGACGAGAAGAGCGAGAAAAAAGACAACAGCGTTAGCCATTGTTTTGAGAGGAAAGTAAACCCGGTTTTTAAAAGAGTTTGTGCTTGATCTAAAGTACATCTCAAAAACTGGGTTTTTAGACTAACTTCGGGCTTCGCCCTAACGCAATAGTTGCCGAACCTGCGACGACTAAAAAAGCACCTAAAATTGCAACGGGGGTATGATGTTCGGGTGTTACTAACGCCGGAGAAAGACTAGAAAATATTCCAACACAAACCAGTGTTACAATCGGTGTGATCGCTAAAACTGCACTCACTTTTGAGGCTTCCCAATGTTCTAAGGCTTCTGCAAAAGCTCCGTAAGCAATTAAAGTATTTAAGCCACAAAATAGTAGAATAGCGAGTTCTAACAGATTAAGGTTGAGAACGGTTTGGGACGTAGAAAATGGGGCAAATAATAGGGTTGAACCTCCATAAATTCCGAACATAATATGAGCGGATGGAAGTTGCAATAAAAGTTGTTTTTGGGCTAAAGCATAAATCGCCCAACAAACAGCAGCCCAGAAAATCAAAAAACTCCCAAATAAATATTGATTTGGAGAACTTATCATCATTTTAAGTTGTTCATTAAAAAACAAAATAAAACCTAATACTAGGATTCCTAAACCACACCACTGACGACGAGTATAACGTTCTTTGAAGATGATCATTGCACCCAATCCCATAAAGACAGGGGCTATTTGAATTAAAACTTCTGCTGTTGTTGCGGAGGTATTGGCTAAACCCGAAACAAATAATAAATAATTACCTGCTAAAAAGAAAGTGGCAATTCCCCATAATTTAAAAGATACTTTTTGTAATCTTTGCCAAGAGGGAAGTTGACGTTTCCAGGTTAAATAGCTTCCCAATGCAATAAAAGCAATTAAAAACCGAAGTCCGGTTAATGTATAGACATCTAGAACTTTTAAAGTAATGTTTAAAGCCAGAGGAAGAATACCCCAAAGAAAACAGGTTGTCAGGGTTAGGGCTAACCCCACGCGCCATTTTCCCGAAACTGAATGAAGTTGCATTGGCAGTATAATTTGAGTAGGATTAGTGCAAGATATGGTTTGGTAATCTCGAACGTATTGTAACAGAATATATTAAGTTTTTTAGTTTTAACTTATCTTTATTTTATTTTCTTCTATTTTTCTCAAGAGTAGAGTAAAATCATCAAATGAGTAGTCTTTAAAATCAAGTCGAGGAATCATGCGAATTCTGATCTCAATTGCCGGGGTATTCCTGGTGCTTCTCGGGGTTTATTTTCTGGGTCAAAATATTGTTTTTACCTCTCGAATTTTACGATATTGGTGGCAAGATGTGTCGGCGGCAAGTTCAGTTATTTTACTAATTTTAGGGATTGTTTCTTTAGTTTTTTTTCCTCGGGAAACTGGAAACTTAGGTTGGGTCTTTGTGGTAGCGGGAGTAGCTTTAGTGTTTATCAATAGTCGTGTTTTACTCAAACCCACCAGTTTATGGTCATTTTTTGTTGCTTTTGTATCGATGACAGCCGGATTTAAACTGATTCGTACAGGTCGAATAGATTTTTGAGTTTAAGATTTCTAATGGAGTCGTCAACAATGTTAATATTAATGTCAGATCTAGCCAAAATCTCAACTCTATTCAAATTACTTTTAGTCGGGGGATTAATATTGAGTACATCTTCCCCAGTGTCTGCTTTACCTGAAGATATTCGAGAATAAACCTGTCTACAATATGAATCCCAACCCGGAGGAATTGCAGATTGTGAAAATGGCTTTAATGTGGGTTATGAAGTTGGTGTAAGCGCAGGTCAAAACTACAGTTAAAATAATTCTCAACCCTCTGAACCCGATGTTGAAAAAGAGTTTGGAGATAGTGTAACCAACAATTACAAAGAAGGATATCTTTCCGGTTATCGCGTCGGTTTTCAGGAGGGTTATCAAAATTAGGAGATTTAAAACCTTAAGAAACAACGCGAGATGATCGATATCTCTCGCGTCAGTTTTGGATTAAAAGATAGCAGCTTTAGTGTTTTATACAGCCGCAGCCACTTTTTCTCCGCTTCCCACCAGGCGTTCATAGGTAGCTCGCATTTTCAAGCCGACTAATACTTGGAATAATCCACTACCATCATTAGAACCGGGATAATCTTGATGTTCGCGCATCATGTGAGTGAGTTCACCATAATACTTGGTTGAAATATTACTCAGGTGTCCCTCAACATAGATCATCTCATCCAAGTTATCAAACTTACCATCAACTTCTAGAATCGAGACTTCGTTTCCGTAGGAAGCATCTGGCCCGTAGTACATTTTGATACCCGGATAGGAACAGGTGAGTTTACGTCCACAAGGAGTCCAGTAAATGGTTGACCCTTCATCAAACAGATAAGCAGGTTCAAATCCTTCGATACCTTCACGCTGAACTAAGCGAATTCGGAGGACTTTACGCTCTTTATCGTCTGGAATCAGTTGAGTCGGTAGAATCTGGATAACAACGTTAGCGTATTGTTTTTGAGTATCGATGTAAGCTTCAAAGTCAGGGCGACGGGCGTTAATTGAGGCTAACACGTCTTCATAACGATGTCCTCGTTCAGTCATATCGCGCTGAATCTTCCAAGCGATTTTTACCTCATCACTAATGTCAAGATAGACACTAAAATCGAGGAGTTCACGAACTCGTTCGTCATACAATGGGTGCAACCCTTCAATCACAATAATATGATTGGGATCAATACGCTCAGGAGGATCAATCAAGCCAGTTTCGTGGTTATAAATTGGCTTCATAATCGACTGACCGTTCTTTAGCGCCTTGATCTGTTCAGCCATCAGATCAAAGTTGTTGGCTCTCGGATCAAGAGCTGTAATTCCAGTTTCTTTACGCTGTTTGCGATCTAAACTGTGATAGTCATCCAAACAGATGACCGTCACAAAATCTTCTCCAAAAATATCTGTTATACGCCGCAAAAATGTAGATTTTCCGCATCCGGAATCTCCAGCAACGCCAATAAGTACCACACGATCCGGCTTACTTACCATAGGTTCCCTTTCACCATCAAAAACTGTTTACAAACTCAACCGCTCTATTTTGAGCATATGAAATCAGACCAACGTCAGGACAGTTGATTCTTTGCCATGCCCGAAGTGGAGCAAAAAGCAACACAAGGCTGTTGGCTGACTCCTGACTGACAGATGGCCTCAAGAAGTAGCAAGCTAGGTATTTTATACTAACTTTTGCTTTAGATTTTACCAGAAGGGGATCATCCCTACAAGACTTTATTGTGCCAAGTTTCACGGATCAAAAAGAAAAACAGATAAGTATAATCCGGCAGCGATGGCTCTGCCTCGAACTACACATTTATTTTTCGGTAGTGTAACATTCTATCATTAATACAACACCCCCCTCAAGAGAGAGTGGAAAATTCATCGCCGACTCGTCTGAGGGAGGTGTACTTTGGGGTGTGATGGGGGTTGGCCTCGTCCGGTCGAATTTCTAGGCATCATTTTACACTTTGTCGAGGGTTAGTGAGTTTGATCTCCTCGCGAGGAAGCTTGAGAATTAGAGCGAGTGGCAATGAATTCTCCATAGTAAAGGCTAAACTGCCAAAATTCACCGAAAAATCTTTTGACTTGTGAATAGACTTTTGTGGGTTGACGACGGCGATCGCCATCAACAGATAAGTCTGTTTTGTGTTGAGAATTGGGTTTAGATGTTGTCCAAATCATTGCTGAACCTCCAAGTTAATGAACTCAAAAAATAGAAATTACTAGAAATTATCGGTTGTATCGTTGCTCTAACCACAGTCGCAATTCTGACTCTGTAGCTTGTTGAATCCCGTGACCCTTAAGGGGATCATAAGCGTTCCAATAGGTGTTTCCTAAACGGTCTGAACACGTCCAAATTTTCAGCTTATCCTCAGTCGTTAAGCCTGTTATTAACCAATAAAAAGCTTTGCGAATCTGTTCTCTGAGATTATGAGAAACACGGAAATATTTTTGCTGTTGATGCCAAACTCTTTCCAGACGATCTCTGTCGGAAACATTTGCACAATTTTCCATAATGAATCATCTCCCCCATCGGCTTTTAGTCTTGAATTTTTCGGATAGATTTACTGTATCTTTAAACTCAATTAATGATCAACAGATGCTATCTATGACATTTATCGATAAAATCGATAGATACCCATCAATTTTTCTAACATCGGGAGCCAATGGTATGAATACTCAAGGGTTAAAACTCTCCCAACTGCGGGCTTTAGTCGCGATCGCCTCTTGCGGTAACTTTAGTGAAGCAGCACTTCAGTTAAATCTATCTCAGTCTACGATCAGCCATGCGATCGCCACCTTAGAAGAAGAATTAGGAGTCATTCTTCTCAAACGAGGAAGATATGGGGCTTCTTTAACTCCAGTTGGAGAACGAATTGTCACCCCAGCCCGTCAGGTTCAGCATTTATTAGACAATATAGTGATAGAAGCGAACCGAGAAAAAGGACTCCTTGGAGGCAAAGTTCGCATTGCTTGTTTTCGCAGTATTGCCACTCATATTTTACCGACGGTGATTTCTGAATTTCGCCAACATTTCCCTGAGATTACAGTCACATTAACGGAAATGGACGACACAATTAATATGGAACAAGCCGTGCGAGAAGGACGGGCAGATATTGGTTTTACTTATCTCCCGGCGAGTGATGAGTTTGAAACCTGGGAAATTCTTCGCGATCAATATATTGCTTTGCTCCCGCCCAACTATCCCATACAAACCTCAAAATTGACTTGGGAACAGTTAGCTTCCTATCCGTTAATTATGACAGGAATTACCTGTTGCGCTCAGTTGATTTCGGCTTACCTGAAAACGTCAAAATATCCGATGAGTATTGCCTATGAAGTTCGAGAAGACTCTACAATTGTCAGCATGGTTAAGCAAGGTTTAGGTGTGGGAATTTTGCCGCGTCTAGCAGCCGAACCCCTTCCCGCTCAAATCCAAGTTTGTGAATTACCTTCACCCTTAGAACGAGTCATTGGGGTGGCTGTTTTGAGCAATGCTCTACACTCTCCCGCTATTTATGCGTTTTTAGATGCACTCCGACATCAAGGGCAATTTATGGAGAAAGCGGCTGTTTAACGTTGACATTGTGCTGGACAAACCGGGTTTGACTGACGATGAACAATATAGCTAGAATTGGAATAGTAACTCGGAGCCGTTTCTAGACGTTCTTGGGGAAATTTAATCAAAAACTGAGTTAAGTTGGCCGAACTCTCCAGTTCAATTGAAGCATCTAACAGTTCAACTAATTTCTGTACTAAAGTTAATCCTAATCCGGTGCCGCTATGTTGCCAAGGATCGTGATGGGGAATGCGGTAAAATTGATCAAACACTCGCTGCTGTTCGTCAGGAGGAATTTCAATTCCTGAATTACTGACTTTTAACGAGATAATCTCATCTGTTGCTTGTACAGAAACTGTAATTTGTTCTCCAACGGGTGTATATTTACACGCATTATCGAGTAACTCTCGCACAATTCGTTCTAAAATAGAAATATCAGATTTGAGCAAGGGAAGTTCAGGAGAAATATCAAGATTTAATTGTTGGTTTTGAGTTGAAACTCGTTCTAAAAAGGGTTGGACGATTTCCGGTAGCCAAGTGTTTAAATCCAACCATTCAAACACCATCGTTTCTGCTTTTGCTTCCAGATAACACAAACTAATTAAATCATCAACCAGTTGATTATGTCGTTTACACGCTTGACGAAAAATATCTAAAACTTTACTAAATGTAGACGATTTTTGTAGGGCTGACTCCTCTTCGAGAAACTTTTCTAAGGTTTGAGTCGCTAGTTTAATACTACTCATTGGGGTTCGTAGTTCGTGAGAAATTGTTTTGAGAAATTCATCTTTAATTCGGTTGAGTTTCTTTAACTCTTGAACTTGCTTTTGGGCGGCTTGATAGAGTCGGGCTTGACGAATGGTAATTGCACATTGAGTTGCAACCTGCTGAACAAGCTGAACTTCTAAGTCTTCAAAAATTTCGTGACAGGGTTTGAGTAAGCGTAAATTTCCAATCGTACCGACTACTTCTTGACTTTCAAAAATCGGACAAGCTAAACAAGTTTGAGGGGAGTGTTGAGAACTCGATAGTGATATTTTTTCGGTAAATTGTAACGACATCTTTTCCTGTAACTGTTGATAAAGTTCGGGAAAGTCGTTAAGTTCTCGGATCATTCCCTGACATTTCGGTAATCCGTTACTATATTCATAGGCGATTGTTGCTTGAGTTTGATCGAGATTATAGAGTTCGATTTGACAGCGATTAATCCCCAGTACCTTCCCTAATTCTGCGGTAGCGGTTTGTAGAATTTGTTCTTCATCTAAGCTATCGCGAATTTTCTCGCTAATGTCTTCAACGACAGCTTGAAAGTTGAGGGCTTGTTCTAACTGGTGTTCGACTCGATGACGAGATTTGATTTCTTGTTGGAGGGTGCGGTTTTGAATCGCGAGGTGTTGCTGCATTTGCTGAACTGTTAGATGGGTGCGAACACGGGCTAAAAGTTCGTTTTCATCTATGGGTTTGCTGAGGTAATCAACACCACCTACTTCAAAGCCTTCTGCTTTATTAATCGTTTCAGAAAGATTTGTCAAAAAAATCACCGGAATCTCTTGTAGAGAGGGGTTAGCTTTGAGATGACGACAGATTTCAAACCCATTTATCACATCCAATATAACATCCATTAAAATCAGATTTGGATGAATAGATTCTGCAATCTGGACTGCTTTTTCTCCATTTTCAGCCGTGACAACACTAAAACCGCCTTTTTCTAAAGCCGTCTCCAACACCTGTAGATCGCTCGGACTGTCATCTACAACTAAAATCACATCAGACTCAAGAGGTTCACGGTACATTTTCCCGATTTGACTATTCTGATCACTATTCTTATAATCTTAACGTTAGAGATCGGACTTTTTTCCACTTCTTGATGGTGTTTTAAGCTTTCAAACGTTAAGACATTCTTTATTTTTTTCTGAAAATAATTTTATACTTTTTTAAAGTTATTGAGATAATTATTAATAATAAATCAATAGTTTTGTAACACCAATCTATCTATAGATTTTTTCTAAAAGTATTGAAGAACTATAAATTTTGGGCAATTAAAAATACACTAATATTTGTGATAATCTGATAATTTTCAATCGTAGAGGCGTAAGACTTGCGCCCAAAATCCTAAAATTTGATTGGTGGGGAGGTAGGGAGGTAGGGAGGTAGGGAGGACTGGAGGTGGGGAGAAAGATGTGTAGCATCGGTGATCCGCGTATTTCATATAAGATTGTTAGCATAGACAAATTAGCCAGTTAAAAAGCCCAAATCTTATCTTAACTAACTCTGATCTGATCGTGATCAAAGCATTAAAAGTCATGGAAACGAGATCACCGTTTAGCGATCGCAAAAGATAGCTATGTTGAAGTCAAGCAGAGAAAACCTTAACCAATGGCATCTTTGAGGGCATTTTGAGTCATGGCGGCGATCGCCTGATCGGTGGCTTTGGGTAAATGATAATATTTCCCCCCTGCGGTTTTGGCTAACTCTTTTGCAAACCCCGTCGAAACAAACTTATTCTCCGTATCTACCACTAATAATTGAATGCCTAACCCGCGAATTTTAGCGGCAATTTCTAACAATTCCCCTTTAATATCTGGCTTTTCTCCGTCTAATATCGGTTCACCCAATGATCGCGCTAAGGGTATATTTCCCCGTCCGTCGGTTATCGCCACAATCACCACCTGACCAATATCACCCGACTGTTTAGCATTCATCCCCACTCGTACCGCTTGAGTTAACCCATGCGCTAAAGGCGATCCGCCTCCACAGGGCATTCGTTCTAAACGTCTTTTAGCCGCAGCAATAGAACGAGTTGGCGGTAACAATACCTCTGCTTGTTCTCCACGAAAGGGAATCAACGCCACCTGATCGCGACCTTGATAAGCTTCAGTTAGCAGTTGCATCACCGCTCCTTTTGCCGACTGCATCCGGTTAAGTGCCATCGAACCCGAAGCATCCACCAAAAATACAACCAACGCCCCAGACTTCCGGGCTAAGAGTTTAGCGCGAATATCCCCCGACTCCACAATCACTTGTCGATCCGGTTGACGTAGACGCCGAGCTTTTTGGTAGGGAGCAGCAGAGCGCAATGTCGCATCGACAGCAATACGTTGAACCTTTCCTTTCGGTAAAATCGGTTTAATGTAGCGACCCCGATCATCAGAAAAGATTAAACTACGACTGCCAGATTGACCCTGACGATTTGCTGTATTTGCGAATGATAACACAGTTGGGTCGAGAATAACACCTTCGGGATCGAAAACAAATTCTTCCGGGATGCTGTTGGGTTCTTCTTCAGGGGGTTCGGAGTTTTCTTGGTCTTCGTCGTTGTCTTCGCTTTCGGCTTCGTCTTGATCTTGATCGGACTGTTCGGGGGGCTGTGGCGGTGGGGGTGGCGGTTGTTGTTCTTCTTCGGGTGGGGTTTGAATAACAGTAGCTCGGGGTACAATAACCAATTCTACTGCTCGTCGGAGATCATCAGCTAGAACTTCGGTTTGCCCTTCAAACGCCGCCGATGCTTTAGCGACGCGCACTGCAAACAGTTCGGCCCGATGTCCTTTGACTGCCCCTCGCACGGCTTCTTCGACTAGATACAGAATTTGTTCGGGTTTGAGGGTGACGTCTTTTAACCATTCTCGGGCTAAGAGAATTTGTGTTTTTAAGTTATCAATATCTTCGTTATATTGATTTAAAAAGATTTCGGGAGAACGGGTATAACGATTGACTCGATCTACTGCATCGACTCGTTGATCTAGCGTTAGAGCGCTATCGGCCGAAAGGGAAATGGCAATTCGATCTAATAAATGTTCTCGTAGCGGTCCTTCTTCGGGGTTATAAGTGGCAATAAATAAAGGTCTACAGGGATGTTCAATACTTAGTCCTTCTCGTTCGATGCGATTACAGCCTTCGGTGAGAACAGTTAATAACAGATTACTAATATTATCATCTAATAAATTAATCTCATCAACATATAAAATCCCTCGATGAGCAGCGGCTAATAGGCCGGGTTGAAAAACTGTTTCTCCAAGTTTCACTGACTTTTCCACATCGACTGAACCCAGTAAACGATCTTCGGTGACGCCCAGGGGAACTTGTATAAAAGGTGCAGGAATAACTTGTGTTTCGAGGTTGGGGTTGTCGGGATCGGGTTCGAGGTTGGCGATTTCTCCTTTGACCACTTCGATGGGCGGTAACAAGGCATGAAGGGCGCGAGCCATAATGGACTTGGCTGTGCCTCGACGTCCAGCGATCGCTACCCCTCCGAGTCCTGGATCAACGGCGGCGAGTAGGAGGGCGAGTTTGATCGCTTCTTGTGCAACGACGGCACTCAACGGGAAGCTGATCGGTGTGGGAGCGGTTGCCGCAGGCATGACTTTAAATTTTTTTAGGTACAACCTTCCACTATAGCAATTGATGTGGCTTTTAACTAACTTTGGGTTGACACCTTCAGGATTGTCTCTGTAATTTTAGTGATTTATGATACAAAATTGAAGTTAAAAAGACTACAACTCTCAAATCGGTAAATTTTCCGGAGTATCTCTGATTCTAAGTGAAAAACGATTGGATTCATCAGTTTTTGTAACTGAGATCACCAAGGAAATCTTATCTAATTCTATCTGTCAAAAAAATTTCAAAAATTGTTGACAATTGAGAAAATATCAAGATAGAATAGAGACAGAAAAACAAAACAAACAGTCAGCCTAATCCGGCAGAAAATAAGCACTTTTTGAGAACACTGATTTTTTATTAGTGAAATAAATAATAAAAGTGTCGCTGGAACGGAGGAACCACTTTTTGGGGCTAATCTCGCAAAGGGAGTCTTTGGAAACAGAGTGACCAAGACGATGAGAAGAGCATCTCTCAGCTCTCGCCCGTCAGCTAACTTCGTAGGCATTGAGAGGAGGCTGAAGCGTCAACCTTCTAATATTCATAAGTTAGATAGATTGTCAATTCAGTTTCCTTGGTTGGTATAGGTCTGATTTGTAGTACCCACCCTAGAACCTGAACGGTTTACCATGACACCCCGAATTCCATTATCATTGATCGCGCTTTCAGAGAAAGCTGCGTGGGTTCCTTTCCTGTGCCTGAAGACGAGTGATATTATCATAATCCCCGTTCTTGGAAGTGTAGGAATGCTTCTAATGTGGTTGGTCGTCCATTCTTTTCTCGTGACCACCATGCCAACACCAACATTACCCATGCTGGTTAACTCCAGTTTAACGTTTGCTAAACTCTTTAAAAACTATTTGGAGGTGATGAGCTTAGTTGGAAAATCAATTAACGTAGCCGTCGGCTAATTTTAATCGATGATTTTATTGACACTCCCGCGCCTTAAAAGGCGGGGATTCTTGGTTCACAGTTCACGCTTTTCAATGCAGGATTGCTCCAACATCAAAAGAGGCTCAAACTCCCCAAGCTTTAAAGATCCGGTCTGCCCGACCGTACTTAGAGCCTTTTTCAGAATGTTTTTAGCCGCGTTAACATCCCTATCTTCTGTATATTTGCAGTGCGGACAAATGTGAGTCCTCGTTGACAGGGATTTGACAACTTTCTTGCCACAGTTGGAGCAATTTTGAGAAGTATTATGGGGAGCTACAGGAATGGTTAGCTTCCCATATTTTATTCCAAAATATTCCAACCACTGGCGAAAAGTAGACCAGGCAACATCTGATATTGATTTTGCTAGATGTCGATTCTTTACCATACCTTTAACATTTAAGTCTTCGTAAGCTACCAGATCGTTTGATTGGATTACGCAGTACGCAACTCGCTTGCAATACTCTTTACGTTGCCGACTTATAGCACTACGCATTTAAGTTAGGACATTTCTAGATCCTAAAACCCTTTCACAGTCTACTGTTCCCTGATCCGGTGTTCCCTGTTCCCGATTCAAGTAGCGCTATACTCTTAAATGCTTCCGGGTATACCGACACCTTGCTTTGTGATAGTTTTTAGACTGCGGTTTTGCCCCTCGAATATACTTTTTGGACTTTCTGCGATTAGCGCGATTTAATTGCTTCTCAGATCTCCGATAGAACTGAGGGTTTTCTATTGTATTACAGTCGCTATCAGCCAAGAAGTATTTAATTCCAACATCTAAGCCTATCGCTTTTCCCGTTGGTTCGGTTTCAATTCGCACATCAACTGAAATGGCAAACTGCACGTAGTACCCGTCTGCTCTCCTGACCAACCGAACTCGCTTAATATCTTTGAGTTGGTAAAAATTAAGGTCATAAGTTCCCTTTAGCTTCAGCTTACCGATTCCGTTTTTATCGGTAAAGGTAATTGCTTTTCTGTTTTCCGAAAGCTTCCAGCCAGAAGACTTATACTCAACAGAACGAGCGTTTTTTTCTAAGTATTTTCTCTCTTGGTGCGCGTTACGCAGAGCTCCATGAGACGGAGCAGGGTCGCACCGCTTCTTGCAGTTATCGTAAAATCGACTAATCGCGCTCCACGCACATTCCGCCGCCGACTGTCTGGCTTGAGAGTTGAGCTTGTCTGCAAACGGATATTGTTTAGCCAGCACCCGGCAATATTTGTTGAGGTCGTACTTGCCCACTTTCTCGTTGTCCATCCAATACCTTAAACAGGAATTTCGGACAAATTTGTAGGTGCGTATCGCCTCATCTATTGCTTGATACTGGCTATCTCTGCCTTTTGCTTTGAACTCAAAAACGATCAAACTCAGACCTTGAACTATTATGCCAACTATCCAAGCATAGAATTATAGAGAGAGTATCCGCATTGAAAGATCCTCTCTACCTTGGGGAGTCCATGTATCCCCGCCATGAATGACGGGGTTTTATCGCTCCCCAAGCCCCACGTCTGATAACACGCTCGGCGGGGGCAAGTTGCTTATCTTGAAAGGGGCTTGCCTCTGCGATCGCCGTTGTGCTAATATGAAAGCCGTCAAGTAAGATCAGAAAATCTGGAAATCAGAATAAAGAAAGCTTCGATGGTCGAGGGCGATCGCTTGAGATGAGGATAGAGTTTCGATCAAAAGCAATTTGTCAATATGGAGAAGCGGTATAGTCTCTACGAAACACACCTTTTGGGGAGATGACTCTCCTTAGACCCCCTCAAACCCCACAAAATCAAGGGGGTGGGTGGGTGGACTTTGCCTGTTTAACACCCGCTCAACACCCGCTCAAGAAACCAGAAAAGTTTGTACGGATCGGGCTACCAATTCCGAGGTTATTGTTAGTAATTCGTTCGGAGTTGTTGTTTTCGCTCGTCGGCTCCGAAAATAGACCGTTATTGATAAAAAATCTCGCCGCTCCAACGGCGGCTACCAGACAATAATCTTTATCCCAACAATCCCATGTCAAACGCATCCGAAACCGAAGAAAATTTTTATATTGTCGCAATAGGAGCCTCTGCGGGGGGAATACAAGCCCTACAAATCTTTTTTGCCAATCTACCCAACCTACCCAACGCCGCCTTTATTGTCATCCTGCACCAACCCCCCGACACCGGACACCAGCTGGCCGAAATCCTGCAACGCCAAACCCCGCTACCCGTCAATGTGATCGAGGATGGAATCGCGATCGACAAAAATCACCTATATATCCAACCGCCCCACACCTATCTCAAGATCCGGGATCATCGCCTGTATTTAAGTAATTTTCCTACAGAGGGCCTCCCCCATCCGATTACCCACTTTTTTCAATCCCTGGCCCTGGAATATAACGAACGGGCGATCGCGATCATCCTATCGGGTTCGGGAAGTGACGGGGCGGAAGGCTTAAAAAACATCAGTCGGGCGGGAGGAATTGCTTTAGTTCAATGTCCCGACAGCGCCCAATTTCAAGGAATGCCCACCAGCGCCATACCCTCGGGTTTGGTCGATGAAATCCTCTCGCCCGTAGAATTGGCCGAGGTCGTTTATGATATTATCCACCTGGGCGGACACGAACGGATTTATCCTCAAGCCCCCACTATTGTCACAACGGAGCAGTTGGGGCAGATTTTAAGCATCCTCGCCAAAAAACAACAAACGGATTTCTCCCTGTACAAAACTACCACCCTCAACCGTCGCATCGGGCATCGCTTCGCCCTGTCCCGGGTGGGAAGTATTGAAAGTTATATTCGATTTTTGACTAAAAATAACGAAGAACAGCAAAAACTCTGTCAGGATATTCTGATCGGGGCGACCCGCTTTTTTCGAGATCCCCAGGCGTGGAAAATTATCGTCGACGATATTTTACCGGAACTGATTAATAAACTCACCGCAGAAGATCAGCTGAGGATTTGGGTGAGCTCCTGCGCGACGGGAGAAGAAGCCTACACGATGGCGATTTTGGTCGATGAAGCCATCCGCAACAGCGAAAAAGCAATTAATTATAAAATCTTTGCCACCGATCTCGACGATCAAGCCCTAGAAACGGCTTCCAACGGCATCTATCCCGAAGCGATAGCCAATGATATTTCGACCGAACGTTTGGAACGGTATTTTACTTATAATAATGGCTGTTTTCGGGTGAAGCGATCGCTGCGGGAAATGCTGATATTCGCCCCCCACGATTTAACTAATAATCCCGGTTTTTCTCGGATGAGTTTGGTGACCTGTCGCAATGTTTTGATTTATATGCAGCTGCCGTTACAGCAGCGAGTGTTGCAATTGCTGCATTTTTCTTTGAAGCCGCAGGGGGTTTTGTTTCTGGGCGATACGGAATCTCTGGGAGATTTGAGCGGGGAATTTATTACGATCAATCCTCAGTGGAAAATATTTAGCAAACGCCGAGATATCAGGCTCTCCCTCGCCCAGTCCGTCACCCGCCCGCCTGCTATTGTTAGAACTTCCATGAGTTCAATGTTACCGAATCAGTCCAACCAACCCCCGTTTGAACTGGTGCTGGCAGAGATTTTTCAACATAGTTTTGAGTCCCGGCCGATTACTTGCGTGTTGGTGAATGGAAACAATCGATTAATTAATGTTTTTTACAACAGCGCCGAACTTTTAGAAATTCGCTTGGGGTCGGCGGATTTGGATATTACTAAAATTGTCCATTCCGATTTAAAGTTGCCCCTGGCTACCTCCCTGCACCGAGCCAAACGAAACAAAGAACCCGTTATCTATAGCGGCATTAAAATCACCCGCAATAATCAGTCCGAAACGGTGAGGCTGAAGATCGGTTATCAACCCGATATAGAAAATTGGGAAAATTCTTTGCTAGTCTTCTTGGAAGTAGAAAATCCGGAAAATAAACAACCTTCGCAACTCCCCGTAAACCGCTACGAAATCGAGTCCGAAGCGGCTCAACGGATTGTAGAATTGGAACAGGAACTGCAACAAACCCGAGAAAATTTGCAGGCGGTGGTTGAAGAATTGGAAACTTTTAACGAAGAACAGCAGGCGACAAACGAAGAATTGCTCGCCTCCAATGAAGAACTGCAAAGTACCAATGAAGAATTGCAGTCCGCCAACGAAGAACTCTACACCGTTAACGCCGAATATCAGTTAAAAATTGAACAGCTAACTCAGCTAACAGACGATGTGGATAACTTGCTGAGAAGTACCAATCTGGGGGTTTTATTTCTGGATTTGGACCTCAAGATTCGCCGCTTTACTCCCGCCGCCACCGCAGCGATTAATATTAAACCCACCGATATTAACCGTTCGCTATTTGATTTTACCAATAATCTCGACTGTCCGAATTTGATGGAACTGTTGCGGCAGGTTCTCAGCAGCGAAGAACCCATAGAGCGGGAAGTTACCCTGATGACAACCGGGGAGCATTTATTGATGCGAATGAATTGCTATTTGCGGGAGGATGGCAGTTGCGATGGCGTGGTTATTACGTTTGTGAATATTAACGATCTCAAAAGGATTCAAGAACGGCTAGAACATACAAATAACCTTTTGGAAAATCTCTATGAGAGCAGTCCTGTGGGTTTATTTCTCGTCGATAGCGAATTCCGATTTATGCGGGTAAATGCGGTGTTGGCCGAGATTAATAATTTGCCCGTTGAAGAACATTTGGGTAAAACGGTGTCGGAAGTTGTTCCCGAATTAGCTGACCAGTTGATGCCGATTTATCGGCAAGTTCTGGAGACGGGAGAAGCGGTAAGAAACCTAGAAATTGAGGGAAAAAAACCCGACGAACCGGAGACGGAAGGCTGTTGGCTGGCAACTTATTATCCCGTAGAACGTGAGAACGGACAACGGGCGCTCGGCGGGATTATTGTGGATGTGACCACCCAAAAGCAAGCCCAGAAAGAATTGGAAGATAGCCGCAATTTGGTCGAACAAATTACCGAATCGAGTCCGGGAATTATTTTTATTTTCGATCTGGAATCGGAAACAATTTCTTATGTTAACCACTGCGTGCTTGAACTTTTGGGCTACCATCCCGACGAGGTGAAAAATCTAGGGATTGATTTCTTCAATAATATCGTTCACCCGGAAGATCTAGAAAGGGTGAAAGGGCATTATCAGGAGTTGGAAAATATTCCCGAAAATCTCGACGACCGCCAACTGATTGAATTAGAATATCGGATGCGACATAAAGATGGAAGTTGGTGCTGGTTTCTGTCTCGGGAGGTGGTTTTTCGACGCACCGAAACCGGGAAACCGAAGGATGTATTGGGAATTAATACCGATATTACCGCTCGCAAAGAAGCCCAGTTTGAACTCGAACAGCTTAATCAAAGTTTAGAGGAAAGAGTTCGCGATCGCACCAAAGAACTCGAAGAAGCTAAACAGAAAGCCGAAACCGCAAACAATGCTAAAAGCCAGTTTGTCAGCCGAGTCACTCACGAACTCCGAAGTCCGCTTAATATTATTCTTGGGTTTGCTCAACTGTTAGAACGATGTCAGAACCTAGACAGTCAACAAAAGCAACAAATCAACCTAATTTTTAATAATGGTCAGCAACTCTTACAACTGATTAATGAATTGCTGGATCTCGGAAAAGTCGAAGCCAACCGTATGGAGTTGAACGTCGAGTGGTTTGATTTATATCACTTGATCGATGGGCTTGAGGAGATGTTTAAACTTGAGATGCAGAACAAAGGTTTAGAATTTTGGGTTGATCTTAACTCCCAGGTTCCTCAACAAATTCACACCGATCCCACAAAATTGCGTCAGATTTTGATTAATTTAATTAGTAATGCGATAAAATTTACAGATGCAGGTCAGATTCGCTTACGGGTGAATGTCGATTCAACTTTATCGAGTCAGAATGAAGATCAATCTCTGAAGCTGAGGTTTGAAGTAGAAGATACAGGGCGAGGAATTCCCCCTCAAGAATTAGATCGTCTTTTTGAACCGTTTGTTCAGGGGAAATCTGGACGGAACTCTCAACAAGGAACGGGTTTGGGTTTAGCAATTAGTCGGTATTTTGTCCAAATGATGGGCGGTGAAATTGGGGTTGATAGTACCGTGGGATCGGGAACAAAAGTTCATTTCTCTATTGTCGGTAATTCTCCGGTGAAACAGTCTGCTTTACCCCCGCAGCAGCGTCAAGAAATTATCGGTTTGGCGGCTGATCAACCTCAATATAAAATTCTTGTGGTTGATGATATAGCTGATAGTCGTCAACTGTTGAGATTGATCTTGGAATCGTTAGGATTTGAGATGATCGAAGCGGCGAATGGGTTGGAGGCGATCGCTCAATTTGAACAGCATGAACCCCAATTAATTTTAATGGATATCCGAATGCCGATCCTTAATGGGTTACAAGCGATGCAACGGCTTAAAGCGACTCCTAAAGGTGAGGAGACAGTGATGATTGCGGTATTGGCTTCGGCTTTGGAGGAGAGTCAACAGGAAATGCTGAATCGTTGTTGTGATGAGATTATATTTAAACCCATTAAAGAAGATGTTTTACTGGAGAAAATTGGTGAGTGTCTGGGTGTGCGATATATTTATCGTTCCCTAGAGTCTACAGAATTAGAAACCAATAACAGCGAACAAAGGGATGATAACGCACTGTTAGAAGAACTCGATCAGATGTCGAATGAATGGCGATCGCAACTGTATGAAGCTGCAATTTCTTGTAATTTATACAGGATTTTACAATTATTAGAGGAGATTCCAGTTGAACTTGTTCAACTCAAACAAGTTCTGAGTAAACTGGCTTTAAATTATCGATTTGATGCGATCACTCAATTTATAAATTGTGACGATTCTGAGAGTTGAATGGGTTATCGCTAATCATTCTAATAACTCTGACCAACTCTGAATGCGATCGCGTCCTTGATGTTTGGCTTCATAAAGTGCATGATCGGCTGTCTGGATCAGAATTATAAAATCTTCGGACGTTGGAATTTGAATACTTATTCCGATACTGAGGGTAATATATGAACTGATCGGAGATTGAGCGTGAGGAAGTTGGAGATCATGGATGGCTTTTTGGATACTATTAGCAACTGTTTCCGCCCCAATTCGCTCCGTATTCGGCAAAATCACCGCAAATTCTTCACCGCCATAACGAGCAACAAAATCAGACGGACGTTTAACGGCTTGGCGAATTGTTTGAGCGACAGTATACAAACAGCGATCGCCTGCTTCATGTCCGTAATGATCATTATATAGTTTAAAATAGTCAATGTCAATCATGATTAAAGCGATAGAAAGTTCTTCTCGTTTGGCTCGTTTCCATTCTTGTTTAAGATAGACATCAAAAGCTCGTCGATTAGAAATTTGTGTTAAGTTGTCTGTGGTAGCTTGTTGATATAAAAAATCATTGGTTTGATGAAGGATGAGTTCACATTGCTTGCGGTCAGTGATATCACGAACAATGATTAGTATACCCTGTCCATGAGGAATGGCTTTAACTGAATACCAAGCTTTTATTTCTGAATTTTCATAGTATAAGTCTTGTTCAAAAGGGTGTCCGGTTTTGACTACTTCACTAAAATAATCAAATAAACTTGAATCAAAAATGTCTAGAGAATTTTTCAATATTTTGGGATTAATTAATCTTTTTTGATTGGGTTTCAGCAAGTTTTCCATGACTGAGTTGATAAAAGTACAATAAAAATAGGCGGGTTTATGGGGACGACTTGGGATGAATTTCAAGACAGCAATTCCATCGGGACAGGTATTTAGAATCTGAGTCAGAATTTGTTGAGATTCTAAAAGCTTTTTTTCGATCTTTTTTCGGTATTTCAGTTCTTGTTTGAGTTGGTTTTTTTGCCATTTTAAAATTAGTTGTTTTTCGACCCGAGCCACAACTTCTTCTAATAAAAAAGGTTTAGTAATATAATCTTCCCCGCCAACTTCAAAGCCTTTAAGTTTATCCGCAGCATTATTAGAAGCACTCAGAAAAATAATCGGAATGTCTTGGGTTTTGGGATTAGTTTTGAGCTGTTGACAACAACTGTATCCATCCACTCCCGGCATTTGAATATCAAGTAAGATCAGATCCGGTAGCATCTGTTCTATCGCTTTTAATGCGGTTTTTCCGCTATTAGCTTGTCTAACTTGATAACCTAAGTTATTTAAAATCATTGTTAAAAGTGTTAAATTATCTAAATAGTCATCAACAACTAATATATGGGTTTGTGATTTTATATTGAAATCGTTCATTGCTTTGAATTGATGAGGGTTTGTTTCAATGATTTGATTTTTTTATTAGACTTAATCGTAATATAATCTCAAAAAATAATATTTGGCGTCCCATCTCAAGGATAGTTTTATAATCCGAAAAACTCAATTTATTTGTTTCTTTTAAAATACTGATCCTCTAAAAAAATATCATAGCATTGATTTCCAGGCAACCTCTCTATACTTTTCTTAATATTATAACAGATGGAAAAATATCTTGATTATCAATAGATATAAAGCGATAGGAGAAGATCATTTTTCTCATGAACACAGGTCGTACAATTACATTTTTTTCCCAAAAAGTGATTCTATCTCAAGACATAATTTGATGATTTTGATCAATTATAATCTGTCTGAAGATAGTTTTCTCCAAAACCTTCTCTCACCATCTAATTAGTATTTTACTCGAAAAATATCAATCCTAAGTCTGATTTGGAGGTCAAACTGTTTCGCCAAAAACCTAGAGCAACACAATTAAAAAAGAGATAGAATGAATCGGGAGCAAATTTGAGCTAAATTCCGTCATGGTCTCTTGTCGGTTTCGGGAGAACAAAAATTAGAGAACTGTCAGAATTTGAAATTGATCTCCAAAAAACACAGCGATCGGTAGTTTTTCATCTAAAATTCTCAAGTAGGAATTACTGATCTATTATCCTAATCTATCACTTCCCCTAAGTTGATCATCGGATTACTCAACAAAATCATTATCATTTCCCCCAACAATCCTACAGGAGAACTCATGAAATCAGTTCAGGTTTTGATTAGTTTATTAGTATTAACCGGATTAAGCATCCCTGCAAGTGCAGAATTGCAAGCCGATATGAGACGTCTAATCGATACCAAACGTTGTCAACAGTGCGATCTCAGTGAAGCGGATCTCAGTGAAGCCGAACTTACCGGGGCAGATTTGTTAGGCGCGAATTTACAAAAAACCATTCTCAGAGGCGCTAAATTAAGAGGCGCTGATCTCAGTTCAGCAAATTTAATTGAAGCGGATTTGACTGGAGCAGATTTGCGAGATGCGAAGTTACACAGCACGACATTGAGAAAAGCCAATTTAAGCGCAGCTAATCTCACCTGGGCTGATTTGTATCGAGCTTTTTTAGAAGAAGCAATATTTAATAACGCTAATCTAGAAAATGCCAATCTCAATGATGCCAAATTAGAAGGAACAAATTTTTGTGGGGCAACAATGCCGGATGGTACAAAAGGGCCTTGCTAGTGCATTGTAGACAGTTCATCTACCACTTTGATTCGCCCTCGACAGACGGCTCGTAATAGTCTATCAATACAGCGTCTTTCTTCTTCGGTGAGTGAATCATCTAAAATCGCAGCCATCAGGCCATAGCGATCTGCAAGAGTGAGGCAACCTGTCGCATTAGCTTCTGCAAACAAATCGCCTAATGCAGATTGAAGGAGTTGAACAGGAGGTTGCATAGGACTAAAAAACCTACTCTCTATGTATGTATTCTAATTTATTTATTCAGTATAACCCGTGACGATACAGGGTTTATAGCCGTGATTTTGTAGGCTAAAATCAGTGATTTTTAGCAGTAGAAACCCGTGATCTGAAACAGGGGTAAGGTGTTATATGGGTCACACCCAACAGGGATTAAAACCTTTTCATCAATAGGTATGCTATGTGTTATAATCTAGGTTGGAAAAGTTGATCATTGATCAAATAATGAGACACTATTTTTTTGATTCGATCTCAATTTTTAATTCCCTCGACAGTCGTATTTTGATATTGAGTTTCAAGGCGAGAAACCTGTTGATTGTTGGGCTGAAGAAGAATTAATCGTTCAGGTGCAAGATGAACAAACCAAGGAAACGGACGACTTCTCAGCTTTGCCCATTTTTCCTTAAAAACTTCCGCTTGTAGATGATAATCATCAGGACTATTTGAAGGTCGATGTAGTTTGAGATAAAGCGTCATTCGGTGTTGAGTTTCACTGGTCATTGCCAACCAACACCGGAAAGTATTCGGGTGATTATTGGTTTCAGGAAAGGTAAATTGATGGGCGCGAAACCCCACATGAGAAAGAGTTTCTGGAATCGGTTCTGCCGTTTGTAGAATACATCCCCAGTCAATTGCATCAATTTTATCTGGACTGAGATGATGATTCAATGCGATCGCCGGAGAGAAATTCTTACAGCCCGTTAATTGTGCAACTCTTAAAACAGAAGGATGTTCAAAGATGTCTTGTTTGCGTCCTTGAGTGACAATTTCACCCTGATCAATCACTAATAAATTTTCACAAACGCGATAAGCTTCTTCTAAGTTATGCGTGACAAATAATGTTACTCCGTCGTGATCATTAATTGTAGAAATAATCAGTTTTTCGACTTGATCACGCAGATGAGTATCTAACGCCGAAAGTGGTTCATCGAGTAATAACGCTTCTGGTTGACTGGCTAACGCCCTCGCTAACGCCACCCGTTGCTGTTGACCTCCGGAGAGTTCACGAGGATAGCGATCGCCCATTCCGCCTAATTGAACCGAAACAAGCTGTCGTTCAACTTGTTGTTTAATCATCCGAGAAGATAACCCTTTGGGTAAAGCAAAGGCGATATTTTCAGTAATCGTTAGATGGGGAAATAGAGCATAATTTTGAAATAAATAGCCGATATTTCGCTGACAACTCGGTAAATTAATCCCTCGTTCAGAGTCATAAAGTACCCGTCCGTTCAGGATAATTTGACCGCGATCTGGTGTTTCTAAACCCGCAATACATCGCAAAACGAAGCTTTTTCCCGCACCCGAACCGCCCAATAATCCCAATGGCTGATTTTGGGTACTAAACGACACATCTAAAATAAAATTTTGCAGTTGCTTTTGAATATTAACAATCAATTCAGGTTGGGAAATTGTCTCGGAAATGGGAAAGAAATGATATTCTAAATCTAAAGAAGAATCCTGAGATCTTTCCCTTTTTATCTTTTTCCGAGAAGTCGCTTCTTCTGACCAATTTACAGCGGTAATAATCCCCAAAGAAATCACTAAAATCACAATGACCCAGGCAAAAGCCTCATCCATTCTGCCGCCTTCAGCCGCAAAAAAGATGGCAACGGGGATGGTTTGAGTGCGTCCGGGGATACTTCCTGCTAACATTAAAGTTGCCCCAAATTCACCCAAAGAACGGGCAAAAGCCAGCATTGTTCCTGAGAATAATCCGGGTTTAGCTAGAGGAAGCATAACCCGCCAAAAAATTGTCCATTCAGAAGCGCCTAAAGTTCTCGCACACGCTAATAAACTGGTATCAATTTGTTTGAATGCACCTAAAGCGGTTTTGTACATTAAGGGAAAAGCGACAACTGTTGCGGCAATAACTGTTGCATACCACGTGAAAATTACCGAGAAATTAACCGTTGATAGGAGTTTTCCTAAAGGGCCGTATCGACCAAATAAAACTAACAGAAGAAAACCGACAACGGTAGGCGGTAAAACCAGAGGAGCCGTTAAAATTCCATCAATTAATCCTTTGCCTTTGCCGTGATAGCCAAACATCAAACGGGCTGAAGTTATTCCTAAAAAGAAAGTGATAATTGTAGCAATAATCGCGGCTCTAAAGGAAATAAAAGCGGGAGAGAGATCGGAAAATACTTCTTCAAACATTAATCTATTGATAGAGTTTTTCAATTTGGGCTGTGTTAATTGACTTTGTTCTCAACACTATTTATGGTTCTACAATTCCAAATCCGTATTGTTCAAATACAGCTTTTGCCTGTTCACGGTCGAGAAATTGAATAAAATCTTTTGCAACTTCCGGGTTTTTGCTGCTTTGAATGACAGCAACAGGATAAATAATCGGAGAATGAGACTCTGCGGGTGCAGTTGCCACAATTTTAACTTTGTCAGAGATTTTGGCATCGGAACTGTACACAATTCCTGCATCAACATTTCCGCTTTCGACGTAAGTTAATACTTGACGCACATCTTTGGCATAAATTTCTTTGGGTTGTACCGTTTCCAGTAAATTGAGGGAAGTTAGCACTTCTTGAGCGTATTTTCCCGCTGGAACACTTTCGGGTTCACCGACTGCTATTTTTTCTACTAACTCGGTTGTTAAGTCTTCAAAGTTTTTGACTTGATTTTCTTCTTTGGGAACAATTAAAACCATTTCATTTTTGAGTAAATCTTGGCGAGTTCCCGAGAGTAACAGATTTTTTTCTTCTAGCGCGTTCATCTGTTTGGGAGCAGCGGAGATAAACACATCAACCGGGGCGCCTTGTTCGATTTGTTGTTGGAGAGAACCGGAAGAAGCCAAATTATAAGTGAGTTTTACTTCTGGGTTTTCTTGTTCATAAATGGGTTGAATGGCGTTCATCGCATCGGTGAGGCTTGCGGCGGCGGAAATGGTTAATTCGGTTTGTTCCGTCGAACTGACGGGAGTTGTATTGGTTTGTTGATTGGTTTGGCTACAGCCAACCGCTAGAACGAAAGAAAGGATAAAACCACAAGCCCGGTTCAGGATACGACGACGATTCATAAGTGGGTTCTTTCTGGAGAATCAGTTTGCTAGTTTTTTTGACATCTGTACAAAATACTTACCACATTACGTGAATTCTTTTTTTGTTTGTGTAGTTAACAGTACAGAAAATAAATATTTTGTTAGCTATAAATTTAATGACCAAATCTCGCCTCCCCATCAATCACCTGAGGAGAGCCATTAAAAAAGACACCAAGATGGCAAATTTTGCGACCTTCGTGTCGAGCTTCCACCCCTGAATCAATTCAAGGGGCTATCGGACTGTTTCTATGTGAAAACTCCCCCAAATGAACTTAGGGGAGTATCAAACCGGATGAGTTCGTTTCGTTTCAACTGAAAAAAACTAGGACTTTCCTAGATGTAAGGCTGATATTTCGATGGACTATTTTCGTCTATTGGTGTCAATTAAGTTTTACAAGCTCGGTAATGTAACGGATAACGACAACACCTTGCCCAATTTTTGACAATTGTTAACTCGATTACATTACAGTCAACTCTATAGAGCTATGCTAGGTACACTTACCCTTTAACTTGGTTGCCAGCTTGGAAACTTAATCGTTGTCCCATTTCTCTGAACCGATCAGATCGCCAATCCGGTCTCGTAGCAGGAAATTGCAAGCTTCTAACTCGCATTCTACACCTGCCCATTCCCGAGCCGGGACATATTGGCAAAGCGTGTAAATAGGCTGTTGACGACTGACAACGCCTTTACTAACGAGTTCACGAGCCTCGTCTTTGATCAAATTGAGTGAGTATTGAACAGTGGTGTAAGTCATAAGATTTTCCCTCTTGGGGTTGCCTTGGGTGGTTTATGGCATCAGTATCTAATCATAATGGAAAAATCGAATTTAGGGAAGTGATTTTTTCAGTATAAGTGAATACAATTCTGCCCTAATCTTTCCATAAACAGATTAAAATGTCCTGACATCAGCCTCAAAAGCTGACTAGGACGAGATTATAGGAATCAAGTCCCGCGCTGATTGCTCAAATTCAACCGATGTTGATTCATAAAAAAAACAAATCTCCTGGCAAGCTGAGATATGCTATGCCAATCGTCGATGGATAATAAAACTGTAATTTCTTGATGAGATCAACCTTTGATCCGCAGGTGATCGCTTATCCATTATTACATGAGTTGCGACTCTACGACTGTACAGAGCTTTACATTCCGAATAAAGTTTTTAAGGCAATCACCTGAGCCGAGGGCATTTGACCAAACGAGAAAATGTAGGGCAAATGCGATGGAATTTCAGATCTAAATCGTTCTAAAGCATAAGGACTACCGTAAATCACTAAGGCTTGCAATTGACTCGTTTTTAATAAATTCTTAAGCATAATCTCTGCAACCTCAGTTAAATCAGCACTCCCTCTAAAAGGATTTCCTCGGAGAAAAATCTGAAGTAGCGTTAAACTCGTCTCGGAGTGAAGGGATTCTTGAAAAGGTTGATTTTTTGAGTCAATTAATTTCAGTTGATAGCCCCATTCAGTCGGAAGTGCGATCGCCGGAGTATGATTTCCTAAGAAACCACAGTTTAACAGATCATCGACAATCACCACATTTCGCAGTTGAGGGGTTTCGGTCTGTGAAGGCAGTTTGACGGGGATAGTTCCCCCCATCTTCAACGTCTGCTGTAAGACAGTCGAAACCGTTGCTTGAGCCACCGAACTCGATAACGTTTGGCTCAAACCCCTAAAAGCGCGTTTCTCAATTTCAGACGGAAATAAACCCGGATGTTCCCTGTTCCAACCCGGATAAACTTTCGCCTTTGCCGAACATATTCGTTGAACCGAAGATCGTATCCGCTCAGGGGAAATTCGACCCGAAACCACCGCATCGCAAACCGAGCGAATAGCCACCTCTGGATCAACAGGCATGAGTATAATATCAGCTCCTGCCTCAACTGCCAACACCGGAGCTTCTTCTGGGCTATACTGGTTGGCGATCGCCCCCATCACCAAAGCATCGGTCACAATCAACCCCTCAAATCCGAGCTTCTGACGCAACTGACCCGTTAAAATAGAACGAGATAAAGTCGCAGGTCGTTGGTTATCCCAAGCCGCAATCAATAGATGAGCGCTCATCACCGCATCAACCCCCGTAGAAATCGCTTCTCGAAATGGGATCAACTCTAGTTGATTGAGTCGTTGAGCAGAATGAGGAATTGTGGGTAATTCTAAATGAGAATCAATCGCCGTGTCACCATGACCCGGAAAATGTTTAGCTGTCGTGAGAACCGGATAAGATTGACAACCTCGAATAAATGCACTCGCCAACTGACTGACTGTAGCGGGAGTCTCCCCAAACGAACGCACATTAATCACCGGGTTGTCTGGATTATTATTGACATCTACAACCGGAGCCAAAATCCAGTTTAAGCCAATCGCCTGGGCTTCCAAAGCGGTGATATTCCCCATCTGTTTCGCCGCTTCTACCGCCTTCTGAGGTTGAGAACTTGCCAACGAACCGAACGTCATCGGGGGGGGAAACCAAGTTGCTCCGGCGAAGCGTTGACCTACCCCTTCTTCAATATCTGCCGCTAGCAGCAACGGGAACTTCGCCCAAGACTGGAGTTGTTGAGTCCGAACAGCTATTTCTACAGCGCTACCATCAACTAAGAGAACCCCACCTACCCCTAAGTCTTGTAACCAATGCTGTAACTGTTCGGCGGGAGGTTCCCAAGCCCGGTAACGAATCTGATGGTCAAAAAGATATCCAGAGGCTCGGACTACGACCATCTGGGCGACTTGTTCTGCTAGCGAGAGGTTCATTCAGGTTGTGAATTATCAGGAATGTGTTGGTCTGAAGACTCCGACCGAGGAAGAGGATCTTCATCTGGTTTGCTGTTTTCAGAAATGCGATTCAGCAGCGACAACATTTTATCACCTCGTTCCAACGAACGATCTTCAAAAAAGATAACTTCTGGAGTTCGACGTAAACGGACTCGTTGACCCAGAGAGGAACGGATATACCCCGTCGCCGCCCGTAAACCTTCCATGGTTTCTTTTCGAGCTTCTTCAGTCCCGTAAATGCTCACAAAGATTTTAACGTGTTGAAGATCACCTGCAACATTCACATCCGTGATACTCACCATACCACTTCCAACTCGATCATCTTTCACTTCTTGCATTAATATTTGGCTCACCTCCCGTTTAATCAACGCAGCAACCCGGGAAACGCGACGATCTGTAGGCATGACAATCTTCACCTAAGCTAGACTCCTACCAGTGTAGCGTGAGGTCTTCCCCTATTTCTCAACTTTTTAATCTGGGGAACTCTTTTATCACTCAATAGAGTCAGATCGCTTAAGAGATCTTTTCATTATTTCTCAGCCATTACAAATTCTGGCACAGGTCATTTGTTCAAATCGCATAAATTGTGCTTTTCTTCTGTCAACAATGACCGACTTTTTTAAAAATCTTTAATAAATTGCAAATCCGAATTAAACATCCCTTGAAAAGACTTCGCCCGGTCTTCTGTGAGGTTTTTCTTCGTTAATCCAATTTAAAATCCATTCATTTAATTCTCAAATAATTCTAAAACTTGCCGGAAACGCTCAAAACTCAAACGAAATTCAATTCATAAGGGAGTTAAGAAACCATTCATAAAACACTCCCCAATCGGAGTAAAAAATCTGCTGAATTTGAATTCTGAGTAAGTTTCTCATGTCAATTCAATTCCTTGCATTCTCCCTACCTATGGTGCAGGTTGGGATCATCTTTTTCTGCCTGTTCATCATCGGACTCAAGCCGATCTTATCCTCCAAAAAGAATATGAATAATCTCAACGATCAATTCTTCTTCTCCTCCAACCCTATAAAATATTTGGAGTTTTTAAAGTCAATCAAAATCCGACGAACACAGAAAAAAATCTTCGCAATCAGTTTAGCAATTCTCACCTGTTTTGCGGTACTCAGTCCCCTAACAAGTTTCAAAGCCTTTGCAGGTTATTCTCACTTTCCAAATAGTTTACAACGACAAACCCCTACAGTTCAAGCTGAAACAAACTGGCCTTGGGAAGGAATCAATATTCATCCTCTGGTGACTCAAATGCCCCTCGCCGCAGAAACCAGTATATCAGCAGTTGCCCAATATATTACTCAGCGAGAATCCGATCCTTTTTTGGTGGCTAAAGCTTTCCATGATTATATTGCCACAAAAATTGATTATGATTACGCAGCTTATAAACGCGGATATTATGGCCCGCAAGACGCCCAAACTGTTTTTAGAAATCGCAAAGGAGTCTGTTCGGGATATGCGAGATTAATGAAAGCTTTGGGAGACGCCGCAGGTATAGAAGTCGCTTATATTACCGGAGATTATCGAGATTATACTGGCGGTTTGAGTGGTGAAGGTCACGCCTGGAATGGAGTTAAAATTAATGGTAAATGGTATTTAATGGATTCCACTTGGGATGCGGGATATTTAACCAGTTCAGGGTATGTCAAACACTACACAACTAACTACTTATTTCCGCCTGCTGATGTGATGATCATGACTCATCTTCCGAATGACTCGGGTTGGCAGTTATTATCTCGTCCGGTATCGCGTCCTCAATTCTCTCGAATGCCTGCATTACAAACTGACTTTTTTGCAGAAGGATTTCAGTTGATTTCGCCCAAGCTTTCTAATATTCGGGTGAAAAATTCCATTGACATTCAGTTAAAAAACTCAAAAAATCGTTGGGTTATGGCGGAAGTTGTACCTCAAGGAAGCAGACAAACGTTTCTTTGTAGTCCTCCCACTCGTCAAACCTCTAATATTCCTTGTTCTTTACCGGGTTCAGGAAACCATGAAATCCGACTATTTAGCAGTCGAGATGAGTATGGAACCTATAAATATTTAGGGGCGTTTCGCTTCACAACATAAACGAAAAATTCATGTCATTCTGAGTGTAACGAAGAATCTAACTCTTTTTGAGTAGACCAAAAAACTTATGTCATTCTGAATGCAACGAAGCATCTCAACGACTGAGTGTAACGAAGAATCTAACTCTTTTTGAGTAGACCAAAAAACTTATGTCATTCTGAATGCAACGAAGCATCTCGGCGACTGAATGAACGATGGGTTAAATTATACTAGCCCATCCGATTTTTTTATTCAGGATTTTCAAAATCAACTTTATTGTAAATCTCTAATAATTCGACTTCAACGGGAACTGTACTAAAAGATAATATTGCATCTGAACTCGTATATTCTAAAAACGTCCATTTTTGCGGTTCAATTCTGGTATATTGTTCAACTTGCAGGGTATACTGATTAATTAATACATATTCTTGAAAACTTGAAAAAGTTCGATAAGCAGCGAACTTATCACCCCGATCATAAGCTTCAGTTGATTTTGATAATACTTCGACAATCATCAACGGATTTGTTAATGTATCTCTGCGTCCTTCCGCATATTTAAGCGGGGGAATCATTACCATAATATCTGGATAAGTGTAGATGCGTTTTTCAGGAATCCATAACCGTTGATCGGTAACAAAAACTTCATAGGGTTGGCGTTTTAAAGCAAAGTTTAAATGGGCAAAAAGATTGCCTGCTATTTTATTATGATTGGGAGTTCCACCGGACACTTGAATAATTTCTCCGTTAATATATTCGTGGCGTTCTTCTGAATTAACCTCAAATTCTAGATATTCGTTAGCTGTATAAGTTCGTTGTTCTAGTGTTTGTGTCATAATTTTAGTTGAACTTTGTGTTATTATAATAGAATAACCAAATTATCAATAACTCAGTTTTTGATCAAATAGAGTAGATGCGATCGCTTCTTATAAGAACCTCTCCCTAAATCCCTCTCCTACGAGGCGAGGGACTTTGAAGTTTGCGTAGTAGGTAATGCCGTTATAAAATATACTGTTAGTTATCCCAAAGTTCAACTTGATTGATTTAGGTTTAATACTTGTTTCATAGAGATTCTAAATAGATACGAATTCCACCCATATAAAATAGATCTTCCATCTGAATACAGTTGATATTATTAATCATATGGCTAGGTTTCCAACCTGCCATCAAAAGTTCAGGTTGAGGACTTGTCCCCTCACCTTCAACAAAACTCAACAATAGTACAAAAATACACACTTTATTTTTATTTAACTCATCTGGTGTAACTTGCCATTTGACTTCTGCTATAGATGTACTGATGTTCTGAAAAAATATTGAAAATATATCCCCGCCATCAAGATTATGATCAACTTTTGTTTGAGTATCAATCCGAAACAACGCATGAGTTTTAACCTGTATACCAATATTTTTATCTTTCGTTAATCTAAAGTCTACTCCTCCATCTCCATATTGATATAGATTATAATCAACTTCTGTGATTAATCCTCCTAAATAGAGTTTAACAACTTCTTCTCCGAGTTTGCCTATGTAATGGTTCATATATTGATCTGCTTGATAAAATGTCTCGAAACATTGACGGTATTTATACTCCCAATAATCTTCATTGATTTGGTAATATTTGTAACTCATCTCCATGCAGAAACGATCTATGTATTGTCCAAGAAAAAGAGGATCGTCTTCCTCTGGATGATCATAAACATCGTCAAAATATAGGTCTATCTGAATTATTTCAAACAAAAAAGCATCATAATTTTTATAATTTTCATCATAAAATCTAAACTTGCTCAATAAATATTGTCTTTCAATACCATCATAACCGGATGCTAGACTGTTCTGAACATCATATTTAAAACGAGCAATAAAGTCTTGCTGTTGTGAGATCAGAAGTTTTTCCCAAGTTAGTTCTTGCATGAATAACATCACCTTTTAATTTTATTCCGGTCTTAACAACCAAAACCCGGTATACGTTATCCCCGAATCATCCGGTTGAACTAACAAAAAATGTAACCCTTTGGTTAACTGTTTTCGTTCGGTAAACATCTTCGCCGCTTCTGTAACTTCCGCATCTTCAAACGTTGCCAATACCCACCGATCAACTAACCCCGCTTCTAAAATTAAACCATCAGGAGAACCGGGAATATAATGCAAAGAAACAGGTTTATTTTCTGCTAACCACCTCGCCAATTGCATCGACTGACGCCCGCCATTAATTACAATACCGGGAATCCGAACTGTTGAAGGTAATCCTAAATTAATCGGATATAAAAAATCAGGCATTTCTAAAACCGGAATGGGGCGATCGCTAAACCCATCTACAATATCTTTTGCGGGTAAAGTTGCAAACCGCCAAACCTCCCCCCATAAATTCTCAGGAATAGGAACCGGAGGGGGTTTATCAAGATCGATGGGTTTGTAGGGTTCGTTGGTGTAGCCTGCGAGTTGAGGATAGTCTTGGCTGCGTTGCTGTAACCACTGTTTGAGGGTAACGGTTCGACGGTTGGGTTCCACCCGAATTCCTAGCGCTGTCGCGGCAGTTTGGATTAAACTCAGAGATTGAGGACGAAAAACCCAAATCACATCCGGTTTCTCGGTTTGAGTTGCTTGTTGCAACTGTTGAGTCAACCAAGTGGAATTCGCGTTACTCTGGGGACAAAAGGCGAGATATTCAATATTCCGACTCGGATCACAGATCAACAACTCCCAGAGGGGTTGTCCGGTGGTATCTTGGAGAGGACGACGATAAAAGTCAGCTTGCCAAATCAACATGGGGAAGGAGAAAATGAACCGATGATTGCTGTTTCTGTTGAGATCAAAGCTATCATCAATCTCTATTTTCGTGAAAAAATCTATATTTTGTGGATGAAACTCCCCTATCTTGGCCGACTGTGGTTAAGATGAATTCATTGTCAATCAAGTACGTTTGCTGCGCTATGGATCTGGCTTTATCTAAATTTGGCAATCGTATGTCCCATCTGAGTGGGGTGCGAGCTATTATGAAAGATATTATTGAAACCCTGAGATCGGGTCAAGGAAAAGAGTTTATCAACTTGAGTGCGGGTAATCCGGTGATTTTACCGGAAGTTGAACAATTGTGGCGAGATTGTACCGATCAACTGCTTTCCTGTCCCGAATATGGTGAGGTGATCTGTCGTTACGGTTCGAGTCAAGGCTATCAACCGTTTATCGATGTGATTGTAGAAGATTTTAACTCACGTTACGGACTCAATCTCAGCGATCGCAATATTTTGATCACGCCGGGAAGTCAATCGATCTACTTTTTTGCAGCCAATGCCTTTGGGGGCTACGCAGAGGATGGAACACTCAAAAAGGTGGTTTTACCTCTCAGCCCTGATTATACCGGATATGGCAGCGTTAGCCTTTATCCTGAAGCGGTGGTTGCCTATCAACCAATATTAGAGACTTTTCCTGAGACGCATCGGTTTAAATATCATCCAGATTTTGATCGGTTTGCGGTTGATGAAACGATGGGTACGATTATTTTTTCTCGTCCTTGCAACCCGACGGGAAATGTGTTGACTCAAGAGGAAGTCAAACAAATTGCAGCGATGGCGGCTACTCACAATATACCTGTTTTTATTGACTCAGCTTACGCGCCTCCATTCCCGGCGTTGAATTTTACTGAGATGGAACCTGTCTTTGGCGGGAATATTGTTCACTGTATTAGTTTATCAAAAGCAGGACTCCCTGGAGAACGGTTAGGAGTGGCGATTGGAGACGAAGAAATTATTCAAGTGTTACAAGCGTTTCAGACGAATACTTGTATTCATTCTTCTCGGTACGGACAGGCGATCGCAGCGAGGGCGATTGGTTCGGGAATGTTAGCGGATATTTCGATAGAGGTGATTCGACCCTACTACCAAAATAAGTTTACCGTTTTAGAGTCAACTTTGGATCGGGTTATGCCGAATGATTTACCTTGGTATTTGCATCGGGGAGAAGGCGCGATTTTTGCTTGGATGTGGTTTGAGGATTTACCGATTTCTGATTGGGAATTTTATCAGCAATTGAAGCAAGTTGGGGTGATTTGTGTACCGGGAAGTTCTTTCTTTCCTGGGTTGTCAGAAGATTGGCCTCACAAGCAGCAATGTATCCGCATGAGTCTCACCGCCAGTGATGAGGAAATTGTCGAAGCAATGGAACGCTTGGCACAGGTTACACAACGAGTCTATCAGGGTGTGATGGCAAATGTCTAAAGCTGTGTCGCATTTGATTTAATACTTTTTTGTGATGTTGTCATGTCAGTTGGCTTACTGGGGGTAAAGCGCCAATGCAGTACCCCTGTTTGCATAAGCCGAGAAAAATAAGCTTCGGGAAGATTCCCGTTTAAAATGAGGTAAGGGATCGTGAAACCCAAGCATTATCACAGGTTAGTCCGCGATTACGAGTTATTGTGAGATGGGGGCAATTTTAAGACTGAATTTTACAGGAGTGGCGACTAGCTGGAATTGATCTGTTGAACCTTGGCATCTGACTCCCTGAATTGTTTTCACTCTCCATTCCCTCTCAAAATTGTGTTTAATTTTAACTTTTGTATCATTGTCTGAATTCTAGATTGGGAATAAGTATAAAGAAAGATTTCTTGTTTAATTCTTGTTTCTAGAGGAGGAGAAGGTGTCCAATACATCAAAGTTGGATGAGATTATTACAAGTTTAGAAAAAGATGTTAATCTTAATCGCATCAAAAAGGTGATGATTTGTGCCTGTCGAGGCAAATGGGAAAATAATCAAAAATGCCTGAATGATTTTGGAATCAAAGATTTAGTGCAGGAATTGTATTGGAAAACTCAAACCTCTAACAATCTTGCTAATATTTTAGAACGAATTTTATCAAAGATCAATAAAAAATCAGAATATACTCTGATTGTTGAGAGAATTCTAGAACTAATGGGGGAACTGTATGTAGAAAATCAACTTCAGCCCCCCAAACTTCAAGGATCTCAAACGCTGATTTCTAATTCTCCTCCATCTTCTGCATCTTCAGGTTCAGAAAGAACAGCCCCTTATTCTGACTTAAATTCTCTGTCTACCCTTCCCAACTTATTTGAGATAAGATGGAGAATTATGCAGTATACTAACCCTTTGCGGGTAAAAATTTTACTGTTTTCCACCTTAGAACGAGAATTTGATTTTAATACTCAAGATTGGTCACAACTCAAGTTACATAGTTTAGATGATTTACTCAGACAGCTTATTCGTAACTTTTCCACCCTTTCCGGTTTAGAAGATCATCTCATCAAAATAGCAAACTATCTAGAAAATCCAGATGAAAATATTAAAACGGTAGAATTAGTCCTAGAAGCCTTACAACCAATCTATACAAAAACGCCAGAAAAAACTACTCAAAAGTTACCCGAAAATTTCAATCAAGAAAAAGATTTAAGTGATAATAAAATAACCAGTAAACGCTTAAAAAACTCCAACTCAATTCTACCCAATCAAGCCAATTCTCAGTTAAACTCACCCTTAAATCCATCCTCAGATCATACCAACCTCGATAGCTTTATCAGTGAAAAACTTTCCCTGACTCAATCTAACCTGATCTCAACCCAACTCAAAACCGAAGAACTTGTCAATCTCAACAATCAATTAGAATCCCAAATTACTCGTATTGTAAACAAAAGTATAAAAAAAACAATTTATCCGATTAATCAAACCTGGGACGAATTACAAAACCTTTTAGATCTCTGTTTTAAAAATCTCCCTCCGGCTGAACGTAACGACCTAAAAAAACACGCTTTACAAGAATTACTCAACGTCATTAGTCTCAAAGTCAATGAATTACAAGAGTCATTAGACAAACTCGAAACCCACGAACAACAATCTTGGCAAACTCTCGATCTTTCTCAACAAAAAATGATGGGACTCGCTCGACAAGGAAACCCCAAAGCGATCGCCACACTGATTAATCAATCCCTAAAACCCAGAGGAATTAATACTCAAGTCAAATCTCAAAACCGTTGTTTACACGTTGTGATCACGGCAGAACCCATTCCCGACTCAGAAACCACAGCCTCTTTCATTCACAAAAAATTAATCTTTCTGAAAATTAAATCGATTCAAACTATCAAAATTTATGGACGAAAAACAGGGACAAAATCTATCGCCTGGACACAAGAATATACCTACAATTAACTCACCACTTAAATTCGATGGATGTCACTGAACTGCAAAACCGATATCAAGCAGGAGAACGAGATTTCCGAAATATTCATCTAAGAAATGCTAATCTCAACTCTGCGGATTTGATCGATGCCAATTTCAATCACGCCGACTTACAAGGAAGCGAATTTATTTTCGCCTATCTCAATAATGCCAACTTCGCCAGAGCCAATTTAGCCAGTGCTAAACTTAGTGGAGCATACCTCAATAAAGCGAACCTTAGCGGCGCTAACCTCAGTGATGCAGATCTTCACGGTGCCGTTTTACAAGGAGCCGATTTTCGTAAAGCTAATCTCTCTTTAGCAATATTACTCGATGCCAACCTAATTCAAGCTGATTTACGAGGAGTCAACTTTCAAGGCGCTGACTTACGAGGCGCTTGTTTACGGGGGGCGAACTTGCGGTATGAACGTCGCATCTACGACGGGGTGAACTTGCGAGGCGCTGACTTGCGGGGCGCTGACTTACAAGGGGTGAACTTGACGGGTGCTGACTTAACTCGCGCTAATCTCCGAGGGGCGAATTTAGGCGAAACGGTTCTCAGAGGGGCGATTTTGAAGCAAGCTAACCTTACTCAAAGCAACCTTCAATCAGCTTTTTTAACGGAAGCTGATTTATCTGGCGCTCGACTCCTCGGGGCGAATTTAAGAAAGGTGAAACTAGAACGAGCAATATTAATCGAGGCTCAACTTCCTGGTGTAGAATTGTGTGATTCGATTTTACCTGATGTTAAGCTCAGTAGTGCCAACCTCTCGGGTGCAGATTTGAGCCGTACAAACTTAGTCAGAGCCGATTTAACCCGCACAGATTTGAGTAACGCCAATTTAACTCAAGCTGATCTTACAGATGCGTCGGTAGCGCGAACTAATCTCCGCAGCGCCAATTTGAGTTATGCTTATTTAACTCGGGTTGAGTTTAGTAGTGCGACAACTATTGGCGTACAATTACATGGGGCAATTATGCCGAATGGGGAAATTCACCAGTAAATAAATAAAATTATTTCATCCTTAAATTATGGCTCGCAAACGGTTAATTATTGAAATGGGAATGGGGATTGATCAACATGGACAAGAACCCACTGTCGCCGCAGCACGGGCGGTTCGTAATGCCATCGCTCACAATGCTTTACCGGGAGTTTGGGAGGTTGCAGGGTTAAGTCATCCCAACGAGATGATTGTTGAGGTACAAATTGCAGTACCCTATCCCGAACAAGTTCGATCTGATCAGGTTTTAGCCGTTTTGCCTTTTGGTCAAAAAAGTCTTAAACTTGAGTCAGGCGGTATGGTTGTACAAGGACGAGCGATCGCAGAACTTGAAGATAAAAATGATGAGATGTTGATTGCAGTGGCGGCGGTTACGGTATTCGTTGAAATGGACTAATAACTTCTGATTTTCTGGAGTATTGTGACATTTTTTTTGATAAAATCGGTAGTGTAATGATAAACTCTGCACCCTGACCGTATTCAGAAACAACGTCAATTTTTCCCTGATGATTTTCAATAATTTTATAGGAAATTGCTAGTCCTATTCCAGTTCCTTTGCCGATTTTTTTAGTCGTGAAAAAAGGATCAAAGAGTTTAAGTTTGATTGACTCCGGAATTCCTAAGCCATTATCTCGGATTCTGACTTGAACTTCTTTAGCGTTAATCTGTTTAGTTTCAATAGTAATCTGTAATTTTTTGTGAGTTTTCACCTCTTCTAAAGCATCAATTGCATTCGCCAGAATATTCATAAAAACTTGATTAAGTTGCGCTGGATAACATTCAATTAACGGAAGATTTCCATACAATTTTACCAGTTCAAGGTTTGGCTTGAAACGATGATTTAAAATTAAAAGTGTATTCTCAATTCCTTCGTGAATATCGGCTGCTTTAATTTCGGCTTCATCAAGGCGTGAAAAATTTCGCAGAGACAAGACAATCTCACGAATTCGTTCGGTTCCCATTTTCATCGAAGCCAGTAATTTGGGTAAGTCTTCTGCAATAAAGTCTAAATCAATTTCTGCAATTTTTGCTTCAATTTCAGGAAAAAGTTGAAAGCAGTTTTGTTGATAAAGATAAACTAAACTCAGTAAATCTTGAATATGCTCAGAAGCGGGGTTAATATTTCCATGAATAAAACTCACCGGATTATTGATTTCATGGGCGATTCCTGCTACCATATGACCTAAGCTTGACATTTTTTCGGTTTGAATCAGTTGAGCTTGAGCGGTTTTTAAATCCTGAATTGCTTGTCTCAAATCTTGAGTGTATTGTTCTACCCATTCAATCAGTTGATTGAGAGATAGGGCTAAAATCCCGACTTCATCGCTAGAAGTCACCGGAACTCGCAAGCTAAAGTTTGATTCTTGGGTAACTCGTTGAGCAACTTGAGTCACTTTTTGAATCGGAGAAGCAATGGCGCGACTGGTGAAAATAGCAAGTATTGTCGCCAGTGTGGTTGAGAGAACTAAACTTCCAATAATGATCAAAACTCGCAATTTTTGGGCTTTTTTGAGTTGAATATCAGCTTGTTTTTGTTGAATTTCTGCTTTTGCCGTCAGTTGAGTCAACTGTTCAAAAATGCGTTCAAACTCTGAACTAATTTGACCGGCTTCTTCACTTTTTAGCGTTTTCCAAATTTGTTGTTGTGCGCTCGGAATTTGATCTTGAGTTAGAGTTCCAGGCTGAATATCTTCCGTCACTGATTCCATCAGTTCAACATAGGATTTCACTGTCGTTAGATAGGCTTGCGATAACTGCTGAACATCATCTTTCTCAACGACAATATCCTCAGCATAAACCTCTGTAAAAACATCAAGTTCGTGAATCCGATATTGAATCCGACTTAAACTATCATAAAACTTGACCACTTCATAATCAGATGATATACTATCTCCTAGCACAACCATTAACTGTTGAGGATGAGCTTGTAAAGATTTGAGAGCATTTTCAAGTTGAGTAATAATATTTTGTTGTTGATAGGCGATTGTAAGTTGGGATAGAGCTTTTTGTTGGGATGACTCTCCCATCGCTAACCCAACACAGGTTCCGATGACACCTATACCAATCGCTAAACCATATCCATAGCCAATTTTTTTCAGAATGCTCAAATGAGAAAAAATATTTCCAGTTCGTTGAAATTTTTGAGTTTTCTCAACTTCTTGCCCAAGCCGCATAATAGAACCAGGTTAAGCATATATATTTATTTTAACTTAACATCTAAAGATTAATAATAGGTTAATAGATAATAGGTGTGAATTTTTTGATGAGTTAAAGATATGTCCGTCAATTGAACACCCCAATTCGATTGAAACCTGCTTAGATCACACTCACTCACTCAATAGACTCAAAACAACCAGAGTCTTTGTTCTAGATAAATTTCTGCAATTTACCGAATTAAATCCCCTTCTCCAATTGCTTTGTATACATCACGAATAATATCATAATTCCCATCCTCAACTGGAACTAACCGGGAACCTTTATATTTTTGAGTCGCTTCACCTGTGACTAAAGCTTGAATTAATTGATCTTGATTTTTAATAATTTGCTGTTTATACTCAGCAACAACTTCTACAGGTAATAAATCATTCGCCACAATCAAATCACTCGGGAGAGAAGCACCTTGCTGAATTTCTCGAAAACGTTTTCCCGACTGTTTATAACTTTCATAATCTGTTTTTGAACCTCCCCAAGCATCCACTTCACCCTTCGTTAAAGCTTCCATGCCTTCAAATGATCCTAACATCCGAACTTGATAATTTTCATTCGGTTTAAGTCCCGCATCAATTAATAACTTTGTCGGGCCAAGATGACCACTGGTAGAACCCGGTTTTTTCAAAGAAATTGTTTTTCCTTGTAATTGACTTAAAGATTGAATCTCGCTATCTTCTGGAACAACAATGATAGAATAATAATCTTGACGAGCAATCCCAATCAAAGGAACTGCATCCGTGCGAGCATTAATCACCACATATTCAGAAGGCCCAGTGAGCAACAAATCTACTTGATTGGATTGGAGAGCCGGTACAGCAGCAATATAACTTTTGACCGGAAAAAACACAATCTTTGTTGCTAAAACAGCTTCTAAAGCTTGACGAAATTGACCATAATTTTGTTCTAACGCTTCTATCCCTTGTTCGTCAGTCACCGTAAAACGCAAAAGTTCAGGTTTCCGTCCGGTCAAGGAATAATTCGCCCTTTGAGTCGTGGCGCTACATCCAGTCAGAAACAGTAAAGAATACCCAAAAAAATGACGACGTTTCATAGAATGTTAACTGAGTTCAAAGAGGAGCAACGCTCAAAAAAGTATACCCGAGTCTAGTTTACGACCTTTTTCTCTCAATTGTCTGATGTAAGTTAACCTCTAAAACCTCCTCAGTCTTTCAGATGTTGAGTTTAACCGTTATTTTCCGGTGAAAATATGAAATTTTACGGAATTTTCACGGTTGACGACCATTTTTTTTCCTGACTCGACTATCCGGTAATGAATTCCCAATTCCTTGCAAAATTCCCCGACCAATTAACCCAATTCCCCGACCCACAACTTGAGTGAGAACATAAACCACTCCACTTCCTAAAAATGCAATTGTCGCCCTGACTCTCGGCGCGACTGCATCCCGAGTTTCTAAAACTAAAGTGACCGCGAGTTGTACTCCAACCAGTTTTTCAAGTTCGACATTTCGAGGAGAATAAACCTCTTGTTTTTGAATTCCTCGTTCTCCTAATATGCGTAAACTATATAAGCTTTCAAAGATTTCTTTGGGTTCAGAAAAATACTTTTCAACTCGATATTTCCACGATAAATTATTTCTAAACTTCTCTAGTTCTCGGGTTGACAACAACCGACGATCATAATATTTTTGCTTAACTTCTTCAAAGTCCGCAAAATGATTGAGTAAGGGTTGAATCACCGCATTCGCAATTTGAATCACTAAGTTTTGTAGGATTGCTTCAGCCCGTTGCATCGCTTCTGGACTTCCCACGGGATAAGCAGTATTATCAACCATCAAAGGAATTTGAAACAATAAATGAGCAATCAAGTCAGGAACTAAGGGAATTTTTTCAAGAATAATAGCTTGAATAAGCACTGCATCTTGCAACAAAACCGCAACAACTTCGACCTCTTGTTCCCTGACTTTTAAAGTGTAGTATTTTCCAAAATAAGTCGTGACAGTATATTCCCAAATATCGAGAAGCATAGTCTGACATTGATCTGATAATTGCTCAACCTGAATCTCAGAAAATTCACACTCATCTAAGATCTGTTCAAACTTTTGTAAAATCAGATAAATCAATTCTCGCTTTTGAGTGAATCGTAAAATATCAATTTCTAAAGGAGAACCCGTGAGATTAATTAACCCCGATTGTAATTTAGAAAAAGTGACATCAAATAATAGCGATTTCACCTCCGTTGCTAAGACCGGGGTTTGATAGGTTAGCGAGGCGTTTGGACGCACCACCAGGGATTCTTCGCGTTTGACAGGGGGATTTGGGGGAGTATTGGGGGAAAGGTTCGTTTCTTCAGGGGGAGGGGCTTGAGCGCGAACAGAAGCGGGTAAAACTTGACTAACAATCCAACGAGCCGCCAAAAGTTCTCGCCGTTGACCAGTCATCATTAACCAGTTGAGAACGGCCATCGGTTCTCCCCGTTTGATATCGTAGGGTAGGGGAAGTTGAGCGGTGACTTCTGCTAAGGTTTCGTCAATTTGTCGCAGTCCTGACTTTCCCATCCGATAACGCCAACGACCCCACAAAGATAAACGTCCCATTGGGGGAACAGATGTAGTGACTTCTAACTCTGTATTCAGATTTTCCCAGAGTGTCTCACCCGAAGCGACAACCCGAATAGCAGTGATAATTTTCTCAATATTTACCCCTTTCCGACAATAGCCTTGAACCCCGACCCGTTGGGCGGCTTGCAGTCGGTGGGTTTGCCCGACAGAAGTCAGCAGCAGAACCACGAGATCCGGATAATTTGTGGTCAAATGTTGACAAAAAGCGATCGCACTATCAGGTGTAGAATTGAGGCGCACAACCGGGGTGCTGAGATTTGCCATCCCCAACTCCAAGATTGCCACGTGAATAATATTATTGGCTGAAGTGCGAACAGAGGAGTTTTCAGTCGTGATCCGTTGAGGTTCTAAAATCGCGAGTGCAGCTTCTGCGGTTTGGGCTTCTGCGACGACCTCTAAATCAGGATACTCTTGACAAGCCGCTCGTAAGCCGATCAGAAAAATTGGGTCATCATCAATAAGCAGGAGTCGCACAGTCGATTGGGTCATTGATTCACCGAAGTCTGAAAAGAAGGACTAGCACTATTTCAGACTCTACCATTTACTCTCTATTTTTAGACTCCGATCCGCTACTCCAAAAATAAGTTGGCATCGGGAGGACTATAACTCCCACTTCCCGAAGACGAAGGTGCGGTCACTGGAGCCGGAGCCGCTTGGTAACTTCCTGAGCTTGCTGGTGCCGGACTCGGCGATGAGGAATAACCCGACCCGCTAGAATATCCACTGGAACCCGAGGAGTATCCACCGCTATACCCAGAGTAACTCCCTGAGTAGCTACCGCTATAACCCGAAGAATAGCCCCCCGAATTGTAGTCAGAGTAGTATCCACTATTATATCCCGAATTGTAGTCAGAGGAGTATCCACTTGAGCCAGACGAATAGCTACCCGAATAGCCACCCGAATAGCCAGAGGAGTATCCACTGCTATAACCCGACGACGAATTACTAGAGTATCCCGACGAGCTAGAGGAGCCAGAAGAATAGCCCGAATAGCCGCTTTGTGAGGAACTGCTGGAACTTGAGGAACTCGAAGGAGATGAAGGCTGAGGTTGTTGAGAAGCCCAGTAAGCATCTCGTTCTTCGACCCAACGAGCGATCGCCCCTTGAGCTTCGTAATAGAGGGCGCGACCATAGCGAATTCTAGAGGCTTCGGAAATTGCAGAACTCAAGCTGCCTTGATCGGCTAAACCATAAGCCTTATTGAGAATGGGACGATCTTCAGCAATTTGGACTTCTGCGACCCATTCGTTAATTTGGTCACGGGCTTGAGAGTAGAGAGCGCGACCTTTCTCGATTTCTGAGGCTTTATCAATCGCAGCACTTAAGTTTCCTTCTTTGGAGAGTGCTAAGGCTTCATTGAGGAGAGGTTGATCTTCAATAATCTCAACCCGCTTTGTCCACTCAGCGATCAAGGTTTGAGCTTCGATCCGCAGCGGACGACCCAGAACGACTTGAGCCGCTTGAGCGACAGCCGCTTTAAAACCCTCTAGATTTTCTTGTTCTGAGAGCATCCGAGCCAGAACGAGATGAGGTCGGTCTTCAATCCGTTGAGTCTCTTTGCGCCAGTGAGCCACTAAGGTTTGAGCGTGTATCCGCCGAGGTCGTTGGGAACTAATGGTTTGCGCTTGATCCATGGCCAGTTTGAGCGCCAAGGGATGACCGATTTTGGCAATCCCATCAGCGACTTGTAGAGCCACCAGATCTTGAATTTGTCCGTCTAATTGTTCGGTGGGGATGTGGGCTTGTTGATACAGGGTTTGATCGATTGACTTTTGTTCAAGAGCGGCTTTTCCTTCGAGCAAGATCACCAGCTTTTCAATAAAAGGCTTACTGTTAGCTTGGTTGAGGGATACATCTTGTACCTCTGCTAACAACAGCAAGTTTTGAGCATCTTGATAGAGGGGGGAATATTCAGGAACTCGTTGAGCGATATTGAAGACGTTCGAGAGATTTTTCGCTTCTAGCTCTTGTTTGGCTTGGTCAATCAGTCTTTGGCTCCAGTTTTTGATCTCTTGACGAGCCACTGAATTGACGTAGAGTTGGGAGTTGACTTGATGAGCGAGTGTAATGGCTTCTTCTAGGCTATTGGCTGTGTTTTGTTTGGCAATATTGCGAGCTTCTTCGAGTCGTTGATAGCCTTGTCGTTCAACCGACATTCGATCAACTAACTCATTAAAGCGTTTTTCTCGCCAGTGAGCATTGTTGAGTTTCGCGAGAGACTGAATATTGCTGAAAGCTTGCGCCCAATTTTGTTGCTTCAAAGCCGCAAGTGCTTTGTCATAGAGTTGTTGACCTTTATCCCAGTCATTTTGCCAGTCAGCGATCGCGTCTTCAACTGTCGAGTAGGCGGGACTGGTTTTCGGGACAATACTGACTAATTCAATCGCCCCGTCTAAGTTTCCTTCGTCTATTTTTTGGTTCGCCTGGACAATCAAAAGTTTGACCCATTTCTCCATCATTTTGCGACCTTGAGGCTGAAGGGGATGAGTCGTAGGCCAGCTTTCGACCAAATTAAAAGCCGCTTGAATTTCCGGGAGTTGTCCCGACTCAGCCGCTTGATCTGCACAATAGAGCCGATCTCCATCGGCTGATAACGGTGAAATTTCTTGGCAGTTGGGAGCAGGGGGGGTGATCAGCAGCCAGAGTAAAGCTCCAGCACCCATTGTTCCAAATCCGAGCAGAACGGTGAGCCAGAGAAGTTGCCATCCCCAAAAGCCTTTGGGTAATTTCAGTGAACGTCGATTTGTCGCTTTTTGATCGGTTTGGGACGCGATCTCTGGGTCTAACTCCGAGGGGGAAGTGGGACAGAGATCCGTTTCTCCTGCTGCACTGAAGTGAGTGGATTGGTTAAATTGGGGTGTCGTCATGACTTTACCATTTTCCTTCGATTCGTTCTTGGTTTGGTCTCACCCTGTTTGAGGAGCTTGTTCAGCCTCAGCTTAACCCTGAACCACAGCTCACCAGAGAGCTAATATAGACTATTTTGAGTCGGGGGTTTCTTCTGAGTTGGACTTGGCTCTCACCGTCGAGTGGTTGGGAGTTAGACGTGAATCTGCTGTGATTTTATACAGTGATGAACCGAGTTTAATAATTGGGGTTCATCATTTAAAAAAATATAATCAAATCGTTCTAAGTCTTACATATATTAGCGATCCTGACCTAAGTTCGTCAAACTCAAGTGTTTTCCGGGTTAGGCTGAGATCAAAGGTCAATACCCCCTATCGGGCGGAGTGTCTGCGGGTGTGAGCCTCGCTGTCTGGATGATTTAGGAGGCTTTGGGGGTGGAGTCGCTGCTATTTTCCTCGCTCTGGGCTGAGTCTGATGAACTGTAGCCAAAAAAATCAATTCGATAATCTGTAATTTTGATTCCGGTTTGTTTTTCGACTTGTTCGATTACGGATGCCGGAAGTTCGATATGAACATCAACAATCCGTTCAGTATCTAGACAATTGACATGGGAATGGGAATCACTGATATGTCCGTATAAACGACCTTCAGAACGTTCAATACACTCAATAATACTCTCACGGGAGAGGGCTTCTAAGTTTTGGTACACTGATGTGTGGCCGATTGCTTTACCCTGTTGATTGAGTCGATCGTAAATTTCACGGGCTGACAGGTGTTCCTGTGCTTCCCAGAGGAGTTCGAGGATAAAGCGACGTTGACGGCTCAGTCGCATTCCTCGCGTCTGACACCGATTTAATGCATCCTCTAATGAACGAATAGGTTTCACTTCTTACGCCTCTGTTTGTTCTAAAACTATCTGTTATCTGTGTTGTTAAACGTTTGTATACTAACCTACGACTTCTATTTTATCTTAGGCATTTTAGCGGGTTGAGTAAAGGACATTTTACCAGTCTGACTGCGGGGTGAACAGATCCAATCAATCTGTGACCCAGACAAGCTACAATCGCAACAGGTGTCCATTTGGTGCAATATCAACCCCAGTTCACAAAACATGACCATTACCATCCAGCTTAATTCTAAATTCATAGATCACTTAGACTTGTCACCCGCTCAAACGACCATTGAAAAATTACTCGAACAAGGTCAAATTGCACAGAGTGAGCAACAGATTTGCTTTGAGGTTGACTATCCCCGCGATCCTCAAGACCCCCGCGAACTCTCTGAGGTTCCAGAAATCAGACTTTGGTTTGTTCGCTTGGATGCTCGTTATCCTTGGTTACCTTTTTTGCTCGATTGGAAAGCAGGTGAACTGGCTCGCTACGTTGCCATGCACGTTCCTCATCAATTCCATCGCACAGAAGGTATTCAGTATAACCCAGAAGCGTTGGAAATTTTTTTAATGCGTAAAATTTTTATTCTAGCTGATTGGCTACCCCAGCAAGGAATTTCCAGTATTTCTCGCCTCAAGTCTATGTCTCAAATGCTCGGTTATGATTTGGATGAGGGTTTATTTGAGTTGATTACTTCGAGTTCGATTTGAATTGTTCTCGATACTGTTTGCTTTCTACTCTAGGTTCGGAGAGCTTACCTGGTTTTGGGTGAAATGATCAAAAAACGCATAGATTGATTTCTACAGCACTTTGCGACTTAATCTTGTACAAGAGCAATCATGTGACAATTAGATTGGCTTACTATTGCTGTACTTCATAGGCGTCGCACACGCTGTATATCACCCTGCAAACTCCTCTACAGAAATTCTACTTTTCCTTCTGGGGTGGTTGATCACATCGGTATCGGTTGTAGTTGTCGAGTTAGCTGAGTTATGATTTAGACAATTAGTATTGAGCTGCATATAGCACAAGAGTCTCAATCTAATCAATCAGGGGAACTTCAAGGTTGTAATAACCACTTAGATTAAAAACAGGGAACCATTTAAGCTGATTAAAATGCATCTATGCTCTATGTCCATCGTCATAGAGTTAATATTTTGCTTATGTGTAAAGCGTTGAAGCGAGATTGTTACTAATCAAAACCAAGCAAGCCATGTTTTAGAGGACAAGTTACAATTCTTCTCAGTTTAGAAGCGTTTCAGTTTCTCTGAGAGTTACACAGCCTTTTTCTGAGAAATCCTTTTTGTTTTCAAGGTTAAGTCTGTTGACAACTCACTCTAGTTCAATCGACTGGAAAAATTAACACCTCTATCAAATTTTTACGAATCTATGACTAAAACTAACCATCAAGATTTACCTTTCATGCGTATCCTCATGGTTGTTGAAAATATCTCTCGGAAAATGGGAGGTGAATCGGGTAAAAGTTTCTACTACTTGCAACTTTTGCGAGAACGAAATATTGAGGTTAGGGCAATTTGTCATGGGCGAGTCCGTGAAGAACTCCGTCAAGAGTTTGCTCAAGATCCTGAACAATTCCAAAAAATTCATTTTATCGATGATACTTGGTATCAAGCGATGATTTGGTGGATTGGAAAGAAATTTCCCTATCGAATTCAAGACCTAATCTTTAATCAAATTATTCATTGGGTCACTCAATATCAGGGTCGTAAGTTAGCGAAAAAGTTGATTCAAGAACATCAGATTGATCTCATTTTTGAGCCAGCACCCATTACTCCGAAAGGACTCAGTTTCATGTATGACATGGGAGTTCCTGTTGTCATCGGGCCACTATCAGGAGGGTTGGATTTTCCCCCGGCATTTCAATACATGGACTCCAAAATCAGTCGTCTATCTATCAAAGTTAGCCGTTATTTCTCTAATATTCTCAATCAACTTGTTCCCGGAAAATTAAAAGCTGATGCTTTGATTGTCGCCAACCCACAGACTCAAGCGGCTTTACCACAGGGTTCTCAAGGCAAACTCTATGAAGTGATTGAGTGCGGGGTAGATTTAGATTTCTGGCTTCCGAAAAAACTTCATCAATCTCAACCCGATCAAATAATTCGATTTATCTACGTCGGACGCTTTGTAGACTGGAAAGGGGTTGAATTTTTGATTGAAGCTTTCCACTCTGTAGTCAGTTTTAACCCGAATGTAGTATTAGAGTTGGTCGGTGATGGCCGATTACAAAAACAGATTAAAAACCGAGTCAAAGAATTAGGAATTCAAAGCCATGTACAATTTCATGGGTGGCAACCTCGGGCTAAGGTTGTTCAACTTCTACATAAATGTGATGTGTTTGTGATGCCCTCTCTACGGGAGGCAGGTGGAAATGCGATTATGGAGGCGATGGCAATTGGATTACCCACCATCACGACTAATTGGGGAGGCCCTGCTTCGATTGTAGACTCTCGCTGTGGTATTCTCGTCGATCCAACTTCCCCAGAGGAGTTTACAGAGGGTTTAAGCAAGGCGATGATCCGTTTGACTGAATCTTCTCAACTTCGAGATCAAATGGCAGAGGCGGCAAAGCAACGGGTTCGAGAAGATTATTTTGACTGGCAATCTAAATGCGATCGCATGATTGAGATTTTTGCAGAAACACTTCCTCAAACTGAAAAAGTCCCCGTTCTCAATTCTCGCTAATCTTTAGTTTGAGTGAGTTGATTGGGTTCAATATATATAAAATTAGTGTAATTATTTAGTCTAAGTTTTCTTGCAGATAATGGTAAGGGACTTAGACTTTTTAAATGAGTTAAGGATAAAAAGGATTAATCTTTTCAAACAGATAGACATCATCTCGATTAAATTTTAATTGAAATTGAGGTAAGTTTTGTAGTTGATTAACCAGAGATTGAGCAAATTGATGGTTACTTTTCCAACCTGGATGTCGAACATTAAGGAGAATATAATCAAATTTAGTCAGATCGGGTGGAGGGGCATCAACATTGGTAAATTTAACCACAGTTCGATGAGTCACATGAGGGGCTAAATTTGCGGTTGTTAGGACTGAACCTTGAGTCATTTGAATAAGGTTGATTGCTAAATGATTGGCTGTCCAAGTATCAGTTTCTTGGATATAAATAGACCAAAAATAACCAAATTTTGCTAAACATAAAAATGAAATAAATGACCAGGTTAAAATGAGTTTACAAATAATCTTTTTTTGTTGAATCAATGAAAAGTTGATAGTTTTGTGAGTTTGCCAAATATTTAAAACCCATTTCCCTAAATATTCCTCAGAATGAGCTAAACTCGAAATCATTGCGACAATCAGAAACGGAACAATAGGAATAGAATATTGATGAATTAAATCTCGTTGAGCATCAATTTCTGATAAAATATTCTTGACTAATGCAGGTAATGCACTCACAAAAGGGGCTAAGTGTCGGGGTGATAGCCACCAAACCACAGGCGAAAGAAATAAAGTTATATATTCTAAGGTTTTCCAGGAAAAAAAATTATCTAAAACGAGGCGGGGTTTCAACACTAAATTAACAATAATTTCTAAAACAGAGTTGCCTAAATAGCTGTAACGTCCGACTCCACCTGGCCCCACACCTGCTTTAAAATAAGGAATTATTCCTTGAACGACAATGATAAACCAACCCACTCCCGCAAATAAGGCGATCACTCCATAAAGTCGTTTTTTTTCATAGAAAAATAGCCAAACTCCCATCGCCGCCACCGTCAAAGCCAAAGCATCTTTACAGCCTAAAATCCAAATTACCGCCAGACAAAACCAACCTGTTTTATTTAATTTTGCGGCTAAAATAGCACCTAAAAATACAGGTAATGCCATCACTTCGGGATGAAAATCAAAGAGATTAATATTAAAAACAACAGGATATAATAGATAAACGACTGCCATTGTTAGAGATAAAGAGCGGTTTAACCCGGCTTGTCTGGCTAAACCCCAGGTTGGCCAAGCCCCTAACGCCAGAGATATAGCTTGAATAAGAAGTAACCAATGTACAGAAGGATAAATGCGGTAAAATAAAGCAATAAAATACATCACCCATGCCGCATGATTTCCCATATGATGTATATTTAAAAAAGAGGAAATGGGAGGTTTTCCTTGACTGATGAGATAAACGATTTGATCATAAATTCCGAGTTCAAAAGCAGTAGACTGAAATAAAGCATGACGTAAACTACTACAAAAAAAGAAAATGATTGATGCAGTCACGATCATTCCAGCTAACGGATGTAATTTGAATGATCTCCCTTGAAATCGTTGCATTCTTGGGAATGGAAACTTTTTCATCTCATCTGACACTTAAAATTCTGCATAAATTATGTATTTGTAGTCAAGTTTAACGGGAAAAATTCGTTGTTTGTTGAAAGACGAAAACATCATCTTGTTGATAAAGGGCTTGAAATCGAGGATCAGTGGTTAGTTTATTGGCAATATTTTGACCGATGTTTTCCGTATCTGGCCAAGGATGACGTAAATTTAAAACAATATAGTCAAATTCAGTAAAATTATCATCGATTGTAACTTGACTTAATAACTTAACCACTGGACGATGGGTAAAATGGGGCGCGAGTCGATTATCTGTTAATACATTTCCTCGGGGTTGAACAAGCGTTATTGCTTCTCGGGTTGCGTTCCAGGTATCAAGTCGATTAAAATAAACCCAAAATCGACCATATTTTCCAAACATCAAGAAAACAATCAATGACCAGATGAGGATCAATTGAGGCAGTTTGCTATAGTTGGGAAAACTGATAGTATCTTGTATTTGTTCTGTTTTTTTGAGTTTTTGCCAGATTTTAAGAATGACTTTTCCCAGACTAGAACCATGATGTTCTAAACTAGAAATTATTGCAACGAGTAAAAAGGGTAGAACGGGAATAGAATATTGAAAGGCGAGACTGCGTTGAAACGGAACGTCAGATAAGCTATTAATCAAGATTGTGGGAATTGCTGGAACTAAAGCCGTTAAAGATAGGGGAGAAAGCCACCAAATCACTGGAAAAAAGAGTTGGTAGAGATAATCTAAGGTGGAAAGTGAAATTAATCGTCCCAACACTAAATAGGGTTTCAAGATCAGATTAACGAGAATTTCTAAAACTGAGTTGCCTAAATAAGTATAACGCCAAACCCCTTCTACTTCTCGCCCACTAAAGTTGGGGATCATCACCTGAGTCACAACCACAAACCAAGCCATTCCTAACAGCAGTGCGATCGTCCCACAAATGCGCCGTTTTTCAAAGATTAATAACCAAAATCCTAATGCCAAAATTGTTAAAGACAACACCGCTTTACATCCCAATACCCAAATAATCGCCACAGAAAACCACAATATTTGTCGCAACTTCGCTGCTAATACTGCGGCTAATAATGCCGGAAGCGCCATCACTTCGGGGTGAAAATCAAACAGGTTAATATTAAAAACAACGGGATAAAGGATATAAACTGCGGCGATCGCCAGCGATAACCGTTCACTCAAACCCGCTAGACGCGCTAAACTCCAAGTCGGCCAAATTCCTAACGCTAAAACAATTGCTTGTAAAAGTAGTAACAGGTATACACTGGGATAAACTTTGTACAGCAACCCCAATGGATACACCGCCCAAGCCCCATGATTTCCCAGATGATGGAAGCCTAAAATAGAGGAAATTGGCGGCTGTCCTTGGCTGATCAAATAAGTCACTTGATCGTAGATGCCTAAATCATAGCCTGTGGATTGAAATAGCCAGTGTCGCAGGCTGCTACAGATCCAAAAAATGGCGCTCGCCCCTGCGATCATTGAGAGAACAGGTGAAGGTGGAAGCCAATTTTGAGACTTTGTTGAGGAAGAAGGTTCAGGCGATATTTGCATTAAGATTCAATCTATCCGTAATTTCGGGCATAATGTCGGATTGATCGTACAGGATTGGAGACAAAAAGCGATCGGTTTTTTCAGTCAGCCGTCACCCGTGAAAAGTGATCACGGCTTGACTGTAAACTGTCTCCCCATCTTTTGTGTCACCCTAAATGAAATGAAGGGTCTAAGAGATTCTCAACGACTAAATTTCTAACAGGTGACGGCTGACTGATGAGTGTAAAGAGTATCTCGCTGTCGAAAAGGACGCCCAATAGAAGTAATGGCTTGTTGTAACGTTTCAGGTTCCATACAAGTTCCGCCTGTTGCTCCTGCCATTGTAGTAATGTGTTCTTCCATCAGAGTCCCACCAATGTCATTACAGCCCCATTTTAGGGCTTCTGTCGCCCCTGCAAGCCCAAGTTTGACCCAACTCGGCTGATGGTTGGAAATCCAGTTTCCGAGGAAAATACGGGCGACTGCGGTGAGTAACAAATTATCGCTTAAGACAGGTTGATCTCGTCCAACTCGTCGGCGTAGAGAGGGAGGGGCTTCTTGACCCACAAATGGTAAGGCGATAAACTCAGTAATCTGAGATCGATAGTTGTTTTTAATGGCGGTTTGTTGAAGCGATCGCAGTTTTTCTAAATGGGCAATTTGCTGTTGCGGAGTTTCAATATGACCACAGAGCATGGTACTGGTTGTCGGAACGCCTAAACGATGGGCGGTTTCAATGATTTCTAGCCAAGTTGCCGAGTTGATTTTTTCAGGACAGATCACCTGACGCACACGATCATCGAGAACTTCTGCTGCGGTTCCGGGCATGGAGTCTAATCCGGCTTCTTGGAGGGCGGCAATCACAATATCATAGCGAAGATGGTCTTGACGGGCAATGAATTGGATTTCTTGGGGTGAGAAGGCGTGAAGATGTAATTGGGGGAAGGTTTGTTTGATTGTGGCGATTAATTTGAGATAATAGGGCAGAGATGCACCGTTTACTTTGGCCTGGGGGTTGAGTCCGCCCTGCATACAAATTTCGGTTGCTCCGAGTTGAACGGCTGCGGTTGTTTTTTCTAAAATTTGAGCAGTATCTAACCAAAATGCACCGTCTTCTCCTTCGTCTCGTCGAAATGCACAAAAATTACAATGCTGTTCACAAATATTTGTAAAATTGATATTGCGGTTAATCACGTAGGTGACGGTATCTCCGGCTTGTTGATGGCGTAGTTTGTCGCTGATATCCCGGATAATTGTGATGATTGCCGGATCGGTTTGTTGGAGTAAGACAACTGCTTCTGCTGCTGAAATATCCTCTTGGGCATCAGCACGGTTTAAAATAGTATCTATGGTTTGAGTGAACATGAGAAAGCCCGCTTTTGTGGAATGTTGCATGATATCTGGCTGGTTTGGAGAAAAGGTTCATTCTGACATCCAGTGTGAACGGTTTTTCTCGACTCGCCCTTGCTATCAATTATGATAATGATTTTTGGGTTCGATTTTGAGTTTCGATTTTAAACTTTAAATATACACTCGCTTTTTAATCTTTTTAAGTCTATGTTGATTAAACATTCTCATTCTCAATCGACTAACCATTTTTCTCGGGTTTTTATCTCTAAGGTTTTGAGGTTTTTAATTCCGGTTTCGAGTCTAAGTTTGGGATTGAGTTTGCTGCTTCCTTGGGATTTTTCTAAGGGTTTAAGTTCTGTCGTTCTCGCCCAAACTTCCCCTTCTCTCGTTCAGGAATATTCGCCAACTCAGGAGAACTCTCCTACTGAAGAACCGATGATAGAAAGTCCTCAGACTACAGAAGAAGAATCGGGCGATCGCAATGATATTCTGTTTGAGAGTCAGCCCCAACCTGAAGACAATTCTACCCCGACAGAGAAACCTGGCGATCGCAATAATCCTCTGCTTCCAAATCCTTCTCAACCTGGAGATGATTCTAACCCCAGAGAAGAACCTGGCGATCGCAATAATCCTCTGCTTCCAAATCCTTCTCAACCTGGAGATGATTCTAACCCCAGAGAAGAACCTGGCGATCGCAATGACTCTCAATCTGATTCTCAAGCTGATCCCGAACAATTATATGAAACGGGAATTGAACAATTTCGACAAGGGTTATTTACTGAGGCTTTAGACACTTTTCAACAGGTTTTAGAACTTCGTCAAGAACAGCAGAAAAATTCATTAGAAGTCGCGGCGACGCTGAATTATTTGGGTGATGTTTACGCGAATATGGGGGAAAATACCGAAGCTGAAAAAGCGATCCAAAAAGCTTTAACGATTTATCGTCAGCAGGAAGCTAATAGTCAAGAAGCAAAAAGTGGGGTGAGTCGTAGTTTAAATTTGTTGGGATTTGTCTATAGTAATACCGATAAAAATGCTGAGGCTTTGAAGTTACACCAGGAAGCATTGACAATTGCTCAATCGGTTCAAGATTCTGAAAATATTGGTGAGTCTTTACATAATATTGCTTCGGTGTACACTCGTCAAGGTCAGTTTGAACAAGCCCTTGAATATTATGAACAAGCGAGAATTTACCGTGAACAAGTGGGAGATTTACGAGATGAAAGTCGCACGTTGAATAATTTAGGCGCGCTCTATTTTAGTCGTGGAGATACTGAAAAAGCGATTGGAATTTATCAACAAGCATTGGCGTTACGCCGTCAAATTGGAGATCAAGCAGGTGTAGGGCGGTTGCTGAGTAATATGGGGTATATTTATCAGAAATTGGGTGATAATTCTCAAGCGTTAGTGTATTTTGAGCAAGCGGTGGGTTTGTTGGAAAGAATAAAAGATCAAGATAATGCGGCTCGGGTTTATGGTTTAATGGGTACAATTTATGAAGCCCAGGAACAACAAACTAAAGCGCTAACAGCCTATCAAAAAGCAGTCGAATTAGCGCAAAAAGCTGAAGATCGTAGTAGACTCTCTGAAGCTTTAGATCAGTTGGGTTATGTCTACTATCAGCAAGGTGAATATCAACAGGCTTTACAAACCTATCAACAAGCATTATCGTTGTATAAGCAGCTCGAAAATCAAGCGAAAACTGGAGCAACTCTCAATAAGATTGGAGAGGCTTATGAGGGGTTAGGTGAGTATTCTCAAGCACTAGAAAGTTTCCAGGAAGCGTTAGTGTTGCTGAAAGCTGCCGGAGATACAGAAGGGGAAAAGGCTACTCGTGAAAGTATCGAGTTGGTGGAACAAAAGCAAGGTCAATCACAACCCTAATTAGGGGGATCGGTTTTGGGATGTTTTTTTGGAAAAATTAACCTTTTGATAGAGAAAACTGTTAATTAGACTACTGAAGTTACTGGGTTGATTGAGGTACTCTGTTTTACAGAGATTCAGATAAAGTCAAAACATACAATTAATAGAATAGAACTCCGTGTCTAAATTTATTAAACACGGAGTCTACGGTATGGAAAATACCAAAAGAGAAGTTAAAGTTTAAGCGTGATCTCGTAAATTCGCTGACAAATTGCAAATAGAGCTAGAGAAATCAGAAGTTTCATCGAGAATGGAGTTAATAAAAACACCCAAGCTAGAATCATACATCCTGATAAAACAACCAAAATTTGATGAATTTCGTCAGGAACAATAAACTTCATCAAGATCGCGGCAACCAAAGAGATTGATAAACACAAATAAAGAACAATCACAACAGATAACCTCCCTTCAGATTTTAAGGTTAGTTAGCGATAAAATGATGTTGAGTTGCGATCCAATACAACTCTAGCCAAAATTTAGGATTGTCCTTTTTAAGTTTAGACATGGGATCACGAATCAGGCGGGTTGCATTAATAGAAACCACTTCAATCAATCCCATATTTTCAGAAATGTCCTTGAAAGCGTGTTGTTGGGCTTGAAATTCTCGTCTTCTTTCTTGAGGATAGTAAATCCCCAGATAGTAGAATTGTCGGCCTGAACGTTCGAGATAGCATTCAAGGACTTTCACATAACAGAAATCTAAAACCTTTCCGGCTTCAGGATAGTAACTCTCGACAAGATGAACAAACTCTTGAACGAGATAGTCTCGACTAATCATCATAGGCGTTGATAAGTAAGCCAACTTGGTCTTACATAGGGTAAACACCAAACTTTAGTGCAAGGAGTTTTCAGCTTCTTACATTTGTTTTCAAATGTATTAAATAGATGCTGATAATCCTCTTGTTTGGAAGCGTCATCAGGAGTTTTCACCGTACTGACTGGACAAAACTCCTGAATTTCTTTACAATATTGTGGCGGAGAATTAGAGATTTTGATGGTACGATGATTCTTGAGTGCGAGTTCTTCCTCTAACTCTTGATCAACGAGAAACTCACTATAGTCAGCCAAGTTATCAAGGCCTAAGATATTCAGCCAAAGTTCAGTTGTGACCCAAAAGCCAGCCTTGATGAAGAACTTTTTCCATCGAATTTCCATTAGCCCTAACCTTCTCATTACAAGATCCGATCCCCTTCACTCGGCTGACTGATCCCCTGATTCAATTAGCCTTCATGTGATTTCAGAGAAGTTGAAGCTGAATCGACATTCTAGGGTGAAGTGAGAGCGAAATTTACTCAATTTGAACTTCATTTTGAACGTAATCTGAACTAGATTCAGAGACTAGATAACCGTTGGAAGTTATAGTCGTGGGTAATCACTATAACTTACAACTGCTTGTTCGTCTTTTAGTCGCTAATGTTAGAGATAAGCTTCTTGATGAGTCTTGATTGTGCAATTAGAGCGAGGATAAGCAACGCAAAGAAGCACCCATCCATTCTCAATTTGTTCATCATCAAGGAAACTTTGATCTTCTTGATCAATTTCACCTTCTACCATGCGACCTACACAGCTAGAACAAGCACCAGAACGACAAGAGGAGGGTAACTCAATGTCTTGTTCTTCTGCCGCATCTAAGATATAAGTATCTTCTGGAACATCAATGGTGACATCCACTTCTGCGATCTCTTCTTTCTTGCCCGTCTCTTTATTTTTTCTTTTAGCAACTTTCATGAGACGAACTTTGTAAGTAGCAGTCATGTGTGTTCTCCTCCATTTAAGAACGGTGATTAGAAACTTTTGTTAGCTACATGGAGTAGCAGAAGGGGTACATTCACCCGCAGCAAAGGATTTACCACAGCTACAGGTTCCAGTCGCATTGGGGTTTTGAAAAATAAATCCCCCTTGCGTCAAGCTTTCAACAAAGTCGATAACAATCCCATCCAAAAGTGGCGCACTTTTAGGATCGACATAAATATGAACTTTGTCCTGCTCGAACACGAGATCATCTGGTTTGACGGCGCTGGTAATATCCATTGAATATTCGTAACCATTGCAACCGCCATCAATCACACCCAGACGAATACCTTTTTGAGTTTCAGCGCTACTCGCGCTATCTCGAACGAAACTCCGAAGCCGAAAAGCCGCTTTTTCTGTAAATTTAACAGTCATCCCAATCTCCTGAACAATAATGAAGGGTCGTTCGTGGAGGTTAGCTAGCTAGCCTCTCTAAAGAAGGATACAAAAGCTCGCTAGCCTTTGTGACGTGATTTGATTTGCCTTGACCACAAATCTGACAATTGGGATCATGGTAAGCGCGAAGCTTGTTAAATTTAGCGCTCCCTAAATCCATGGTGAGAAGTTGTCCCTTGAGCGTTTCTCCTAACCCGGTAATCAGCTTCACCGCTTCTAGAGCCGTCAAACAAGCCAGGGTTCCAGAAACCGCCCCCAAGACCCCAAATCCCCAACGATCCCAATTGGGTTTTTCCGGAAAGATGCACGACAGACAAGGGGTTTGACGAGGGATAATCGTACTGAGGTAAGCCTCCATTCCACTCATCGCCGCTTCAATCATCGGTTTATCCCACAATACACAAGCAGCGTTGAGTAAATCCCGTTCGTCAAAGTTGTGAGCGCAACTTAGGGCGAGATCAGAGCGTTTAACCAACCCATCGACGTTATCGGAGGTAATAAATTCCGGAATCGCCTCAATTTCGACATCAGGATTGATTTGAGATAGGGTTTCCTTCGCCTTTAGCACCCTCGGTTGACCCACCCAATCATGGGTCATCAAGATTTGACGGTTCATGTCATCGAGGCGCAAGTCTCCTCCTCGGACTAGGATTAATTTACCAATCCCAGCAACCGCGAGGTAAAGTGCGACTGTTCCCCCCAATCCACCCACGCCTGAAACCAGAGCAGTTGAGGCTTTCAGTTTGGCTTGTCCAGATCCTCCGAAATCCGGAAGTTGCATTTGTCGCCGATAACGTTCAAGTTCTGTTGGTGTCAGTTCTAATCCGCCCATGATAATTTATGACTCAGTACCGATATCTTTGGTTAATACCACGTTTTTGGGTGCGTCTTTGAAGACTTTAAAGAGTTTGGTTTCTAGCGGGCTAGAAGTCACAAAGACTTGATAAGCTTCCTCTAAAGCGAGCTTGTATTTGTCTAGTTTTTCCGCTTCGCTGAGATCCGGAAATGCTTTGTCAATTTCTGTAATTAACAGCGAGAACTGTTTTAAAATGTGAAGACGATTGACATTAACAAAGGTCTGATCGTAAGGCAACTCAAAGAAGATAAAAAATTCTTCGGCATCTCTGAGCTTCTTGAATTCAGCAAAGCTTTTACTTGTAGTCGTCATTTAAGTTGAGCCTCCCAGGTTTTGAGTTGTTTTCTGAGTTCTGATAACTCCCGAAAAATTTCGTAAGTTTTAGCTGCTTCTTCTGGCAATTTTTCAAAATCGGTGGGTAAACCTTCTGCCAGATCATGCAAGTCCATTTTGCTTTGACCTGCTTTGCTATTGAGGCGTTTGATTTTGGTTTTCAATTCCTCAACAGCTTCGGGAGTTGGAACTTCTGTGGTTTGAGTCATTCAATCCACTCCTAATGAGTCAGTTACGTCGAGGGTTAAAACAGGAAAGTGTTCGTCGTTTTGATGCTGTTGTTTAGGCTTTTGCCGCATCAGAATAACGTTGAATGTTATCTATCCCTGATTTGACCATTTTTTCTCCTTGAGTGGCTAATTTTTCCAAGGAGTCAAAACCATAGCGTTGAGCGTCCCGTAGCGTGCGGTTAACCACAATCAGGCGACCCGTCCAAACCAGCGCCCAACCAAATCCTTCGTGACTTAAATCAATCACAACTTGGCATAAGCTTCCGGTTTCTGTTTCTACACAAGTCGCAATTGCTCGATAGAAACATAAAATTCGGAGTCGAGTCGCCGGGTCAACTTCTCCTTCAACAGAAATTGCACGTTTTTTGTTTTTGGTGACAATGAAAGGAGAAAGAACCAATTCATCAGACCAACTGCGATAAACACCGTAGTGATCTTGAGCGCGAATTTGTTGAACTAAAGCCTGGAGAAATAGATTAGATTCAACAATATTAGTGCCTGTTTCTAGGCTAGCAGTTTGTGTTGAACTCATGGTTGTTTGTTCGTTGTTACTATATTAGGCGAGAATCAGAGACATCCAATTAGAATGTCGGTTTTGTAAAGACGTGGCATCAACACATCATTACAAACTTTTGGGAAATTGAAGACTGAGATGAAGGGATTTACTCGTCTTCGTCTTCAAATCCAGCATAAGATAATTTTTCTTCTTCTTGCTGGATCACTTTCCGAAGCCAGGGCGGAGGATTCCCATTGAGAGTTTTGACTAATTTATCGAGAATTGCCAAAACTTCTTCTTCTTCAGATTGGGCTTTAAGAGGCGTTATTTTTTTCCGAATTAAACGCGCTGCTGCACTCCCTCCAATTGCCAAGACGTAGACTAGAGTACAATCCGATAAGGCTTCGATTTTGGGAACCAGTTTATCCTCATTCCCATCTTCTTTTAGATTATCATCAAATTCCAGAGTATTTACAAAATTATAACCCTGTTTTGTGACATCATAAACATCAATCATTCGCGCCGAACCAAAATGAGCATTGATGTGAACTTTGTCACTGGTTGTGAAAGCAACTTTCATCGCATAACCTCCTTTAGCTTGCTCTTTTTAAGGGGACAGAAATTCCCTGCACAGGAAAGTCAAAATATTCTCTTGCCCGTTCTAAAGAATTTTGAATCATTCTTTCACCAAAATCTGCTAAGTGTTCTACAGATTCAAAACCGAAACTATCCGCATCTCGTAAGAACTGAGAAATCACCAACAAGCGACCACAAAAAACCAAAATCCAGCCAATATCATCTTGACCCAGATTGAGAAAAACCTCCGCCATTTGACCCGTTTCTTGCTCAAGACGAGACGCAATAGCCCGATAAAAAGCCGAAATCTTTTGTAGGCTTGGGATATCGTTATCTCCCTCTAAAGTCGAATCACCAATTAAAGATTTGAGCAACAATTCATCGGATAAATCTTGATAAGCGACCGTCGTATCTTGAACACGAACTTGTTTAATGATCTCTCTGAGAAAAGAGGAGTTGTGCAGAGAAACATTAGAGTGAGAAATGGCGATCTGGTGAATCATAGTTCTAGGTCTTCCGATTCAGTGTAGGAGGTGAATGATTCGTAATTCTTGTCAGAAACATTGGAGAGAATATAGACTTAATTCAGTCAATACAGTTGGAGATTTAGGATTCAAATTTTATCGAATTAAAAGCTGTATCGTTCAACTTTTAATGATTAATTTGGGATTCTTCTACCTCGATAAAAAGATTACCTAAATCCATGAGAAACTGAACAGTTCCTCGATAACCCGTTAGGCATCTGTGACCATTTCCAAAACGGTCAAAAATTGGATAACCCATGCGATAGAGAGGAATATTTTGTCGTTGAGCGATTGCTCTCCCGTGAGAATTTGCAATCAACAAGTCTGACCCAACCGCCAAATTCTCAAAATCTTCTAAATCGCCAATCGTTACGGTTTCAATGGGTAAATTTTCCAATAGGGGAGACTTCGTTGTGGTCACCGCCGCATGAATTTCAGCACCCATTTCATGCAACAACCAACTGGTTTGATACAACAAATCCGGTTCTAGAGCCAGCGAAATCCGCTTGCGACCAAAATAGAAATGCGTATCCAACATGGCATCCTGCAACTGACGTCGCTGACGATTGAACGTCTCCGGCACCTCATAGGGTTGTACAAAATGAGCATCTTGACGGGAGTGAACAATCTTTGACAATCGCAACACCAGCCGATCCATCGCCTGTAAACCATTTAAGCGAGGAAACACCTCATAATTCGTGCCGAACTTTTGCTTCAACGCCACCGCCGACTTCCGCATACTTTCGCCGATCGCAATCGTGAAAGAAGATTCCCCTAAACGTCGTAAATCATCTAAGGTTGTTCCTCCAGTCGTTACACTGTTGAACCCATCATCGAGATGCCCATCCATCGATCCCGACAAATCCGGTACCATCACCGCCGTTAACCCAAAGGCTTCGACAATCGCCTTCACTTCTTCGACATCACCAGGTCCCAGGAGAGAACCGGCTAAAATGGTAACTCTTGCCTTGCGATCGCTAGACAAACTCGGTATACTGTCCTCAGATTCAGCTAACGTCCCGTAATCGGTAGTTACAATCTGCTCAACAGTTGCGGCATAACCATCTTCCATCGCCCCTTTGTAGTCGGGAGTCGAAACCGAAATAATCGGGAGCCAGTCGAGTTCAGGATGCTGATTGCGGAACGTTTTGAGGATGCGCTGCATATCATCCCCTCGTGTTTCCGTTAACCCCGTTGTTAACAAACCCAGTACATCCGGTTTGGCTTTTTCAGCCAGGGTTAAAATTGCCGTGGAAACATTATCCTCTCCACCCAAGATCGAACTCACTTCAGTCATTGCCGTTGTAGACAAAGGAATCGCTTCTCGGAAGTGACGAACCAAAATCACTTTGGCAAAAGCAGTACAACCTTGAGAACCATGAAAGAGCGGAATCATCCCCTTCAGCCCTAGAAAAGCCAAAGATGCACCCAAAGGAGAACTTAACTTTAAAGGATTAACCGCCGCCGCTTTTTTAGGTTGAGTAATCGTTGTCATCTTAAACACCCCCAATTTCCGCGATTGGCTCTGCCACTGGCACTACCGTGCCAATCAGTTCTTTTTCACTGTTGGCTATCTCTTGGTCACTGTTCCCTGTTCCCTGTTCCCTGTTCCCTGCTATTGGTTCACCAATTCCCACTTCCCAAGGAGCGGAACAACGCACCTGTTGCCAAATGGGAGAATAAAGAGCTTCTTCAAGTTCTTTAGCCATCTCGATCATGCCTTCATAACCCGCATAGGCGTGATGACGTTCTTGGTTGATATCGAGGAAGGGAATGCGAGCCTTTAAAGCCGTATATTGGTTACGACCCCCGGCAATTAACAGATCCGCGCCTGTTTGCTCAATCACTTTTAGCAATTCTTGCGGGCTTCCCTTTTCAATCGTGATCCCATCTTTACCCAGCAACTTCTTGATCCGAGCTTTATCTTCCTCGGTACTTTTCTTGGTGCTGGTGGCAACCACATCAATTCCCAAATCCTTCGCGGCAGAAATAATCGACCAACTCTTAACTCCTCCGGTATACAACACAACCCGTTTACCTCCGAGTCGAGCGCGATAAGGCGCAAGCTTTTGATCGAGGGCTGCATTTTCCGAAGCAATTAGTTTTTCTACCCGTTGTTTCAACTCTGCATCGCCAAATTTCTCGGCAATATTTCTCAGACAGCGGTTCATGTCATCAATGCCGTAGAACGATTCTTCGATGAAAGGAATGTCGTATTGTTCCTCCATCTTCCGCGCCATGTTGATCAACGCTTTCGAGCAGATCATTACATTCAGCTTGGCACGGTGGGCTTGACAGACTTCTTGGTAGCGAGCATCTCCGGTGATTTTAGCCAACACGCGAATGCCCACTTTTTCAAACAACGGGAGAACATTCCACATTTCCCCAGCGATATTGTACTCACCGATGAGATTAATATCAAAAGGTGTGGTATACTCAGGTTCAGCAGTACCCACCACATGATCGAGTAACGCTTCGCCCGCGAGTCGGTTCCCCAGATTTTTGCTTCCGACAAAACCTGCGGCATGAACAGGAATAATAGGAGTACCGTATTTTTTAGCGGCCGCCTGACAGACGGCATCGAGATCATCTCCAATCAAAGCCGTCACACAGGTTGAATACACAAACACTGCGGCGGGTTGATGGTTTTTAACGATTTGAGCGATCGCTTTATAGAGTCGCTTTTCACCGCCAAAAATGATATCGTTTTCCGATAAGTCAGTAGTAAACCCAGTTTTGTAGGTCACGGGACCCGAAGAAAGACTGCCTCGACTTCCCCAGGAATTTCCTGAACAAGCAATAGGGCCATGAACTAGGTGAGCCGCATCAGTAATCGGTACGAGTGCAATAGAAGCTCCGTCAAAAGCGCAACCCCCTTGAGCCGCTCCAGGTTGTGCTTGTTGTTTGCACGCCTTTTTGTTGCTTTGTCCTTCCTTAGAATTATGTTCACAACCTGGCTCGTTAACCAGTTCGGTGATTTTGCCTCGGGTGAGTTTCATAGCTCAGATGTGGAGTCGGTGGTCAGGTGTAGAGACGGTATAGAGTCCGGCGTGCGCGAATCCGTTGCGATCAGCCCCGAGTGTTGATTGTTGATCAACAAATGTATGGGGAGATGTCTTCGCCACACTGATCAGCAAGGTAGCTCAAAGCCCGAAAACGCAAACCAACAAACTCGTTATAGAGAGGATTCAATTCACACAACGGCGGAATATGAAACAGTTTGCGCCCTGCAAGAGTAATATCACGATCAAAGGGACAATCACTAGGAATCAGTCGGCAGATGATGTGAGCAAATCTTGCACTTTTGACTTCAATGTGATCTACCCAACGATGCAAAGGAGCCAAAAGATCAAATTGGAGTTGAATGCCAGTGCAGTGCGTGGAATCGGAATTTTGGTAATGAGTGATTGCCATAGCAACCTCCCGATTTGTGATTGAGAGACCCGCATTGGCGGGCCTCTAACGCTCGCTTAACGAACGAGGTCGAAGGAGATGTCTGTCTTCGAGGGGGTATTGGTGTTGCGATCTAACTCTTCAAACAGAGTATTCACAATCCAGTTGAGCAAGTTGATTGCACCGGAATAACCGATAGTAGAGTAGCGGTGTAGGTGATGACGATCAAAGATCGGGTAACCAATCCGAACTAACGGAGTCTTGGTATCACGCCACAGGTACTTACCGTAGGAATTTCCAATGAAGAAATCAACGGGTTCAGTAAACAGCAAGGAGCGTAAATGCCAGAGGTCTTTACCACCCCAAACAGTCGCTTGCTGACCATGAGGGCTAGAAGCTAGAAGTTCTTTCGCTTCTGCTTCAAATTTATTGTTGCTGTTTGTGACCAGAATGTGAACCGGTTCAATACCCATTTCCAGCATGAACTGCAACATTCCTATCACTAAATCCGGATCACCGTAGATCGCTGCACGCTTGCCGTGTACCCAAGCTTGAGTATCAGTCATGGCGTCAACTGCACGACCCCGCTCGATTTCGAGTTCTTCAGGAATCGCTTTTCCAGTGACTTCAGATAACTTCATCAAGAACTCATCTGTTCCGCGAACACCCCAAGGACGAGCAACAGTTGTGCCTTGCTTCCACTTCTTCTCGATCATCTTACGAGTTTGAACAGTGGGATAGGCTTGCAACGCAAAAGTATGTTCGGCGTTGATCGAATCTGCGCCATCCTCTAAAGTTGTACCGCCTTGGTACATCTTGAATTCACCAGTATTAGGAGAATCCAAATAGAGTTCGTTGTCGGCTAAGATTGTGGCATCAATATCCATCGCTTTGAGGATATGCTTCAGTTCCCGCAGGTTGCCCATGTAGGTTTCAAAGCCAGGGATGATGTTGATTTTGCCGTTAGTCTTTTCGGCTTTCTTGCCTTCGGTGAGGTTTGACAGAATGCTCTTGAGCATATTGTCATAACCAGTCACGTGAGAACCCACAAAGCTCGGAGTATGAGCGAAAGGAACGGGTAGGTCAGCCGGGATAACTTCATCGTTCTTAGCGTTTCCGATGAAGGAACCCAAGTCATCTCCGATTACTTCTGCCATACAAGTTGTACAAACCGCAATCATTTTTGGCTTGTAAAGCGCGTAGGAGTTTTGCAAACCGTCGATCATGTTCTTCAGGCCGCCGAAGACCGCTGCATCTTCAGTCATGGAGCTAGAAACGGCGCTGAACGGTTCTTTGAAGTGACGAGTGAAGTGGGTCCGGAAGTAAGCCACACATCCTTGAGAACCATGAACAAAAGGCAATGTACCTTCAAAACCAACAGCGGCTAAAATTGCACCTAAAGGTTGGCAAGCTTTTGCAGGGTTGATGGTTAAGGACTCACGATTAAAGTTCTTCTCGCGGTATTCCCAGGATTTAGTCCATTCTGCAACTTTTTCAACTTCCTCAGAAGCAGGCATTCCTTCAGCTTCACGCTTGCGATCAAATAGCTCTTGGTACTCAGGCTGATGAAATAACTCAACGTGATCTTTAATATTCTCGACGTTCTGAGACATGATGTTACTCTCCGTATCTGCTGGGGATTACTCGATTTGTCAAGGTCGGGGGTAAATAGTAAGGGTGACAGGTGACAGGAAGCGCGTGAAATTTGTTATGCTTCTCTGTTCCCTGTTCCCTGTGCCGATATTCCTTACTCTTATTTCTTCCAGGGAGCGCCAATTAAGCCCCAGGTCGGACTTTTCAGTGCTAAGTCCATGTCACGGGCAAAGATTGCAAACCCGTCATAACCGTGGTAGGGACCAGAGTAATCCCAAGAGTGCATTTGACGGAAGGGTAAGCCCATTTTCTGGAATACATACTTCTCTTTGACTCCAGCCGCAACCAAATCAGGCTTGAGGCCTTCAGCAAACTTCTCGAACTCATATCCCGTTACGTCATCATAGATAACTGTTGAATCTTTGACGTATTCGGCTGTCCGCTTGTAGTCGTCGTTGTGGCCAAATTCATAGCCAGTACCGACGATTTCCATTCCTAAATCTTGGAAAGCGGGAACAACGTGGCGAGGACGCAGACCACCAACCATCAGCATCACTTTTTCACCTTCGAGCTTCGGACGATATTTAGCAATTACATCGTCGGCTTGCTTTTGGTATTTAGCGATAACGCGCTCTGCACCTTCTTTGATTTTGTCATCGAACTGTGCGGCGATCGCCCGTAAAGATTCAGCAATTTTGGTCGGACCGAAGAAGTTGTATTCAAACCAGGGAATACCATACTTCTCTTCCATGTGACGGCTGATGTAGTTCATCGACCGATAGCAGTGGATGAGGTTCAATTTGACTTTAGGAGTCATCTTCATCTCATGGAGAGTACCATCTCCGGACCACTGAGCCACAATCCGTAATCCCATTTCTTCGAGCAGGATACGGCTTGCCCAGGCATCTCCACCGATGTTGTAGTCTCCGATGATGGCTACATCATAGTCTGTGGATTCAAAGTCTGAGTCTTTGTTTTCTTCGTCTGCTTGGGGGAATACCCAGTCACGAATGATGTCGTTAGCGATGTGGTGTCCTAAGGACTGGGAAACACCCCGGAAGCCTTCGCAACGAACGGGAGCAACAGTTTTACCTGTTTTTTTGGTTGCTTCACGTGCAACACTTTCAATGTCGTCTCCGATTAAACCAACCGGACATTCTGACTGAATACTGACACCGCCGTTAAGGGGGAACAGTTCTTCGATTTCTTCGATGATTTTGCCGAGTTTTTTGTCACCACCGAACACGATGTCGCGTTCTTGGAAATCGGAGGTGAAGTTCATCGTCCCGAAGGTATCAACTCCGGTAGTACCGATGTAGTAGTTGCGACGACCTGACCAGGAATAATAACCGCAACCGACAGGACCATGAGAGATGTGAACCATGTCCTTGATCGGACCCCAAACCACCCCTTTAGAACCTGCATAAGCACAACCACGAGCGGTCATTACACCGGGAAGTGATTTGACGTTGGATTTTACTCCGCAGTCTGTCTTGCCTTCTTCATGGACGTTTAGATGCTTTTCCCGTTTTTTCTTGGCTTTTTCGGGGTAAGCTTCTAGAACGTCCTGAATTAACTGTTTGTTTTCATCTACAGTTGACATGGTGTTCCTCTGTTGTTGGTGATTAGCGATTGCCCGGCGCCGTGTGCGGGCGAAGAGTGTTAACCGTTAACAAGGCCGGGATTAAATCTGAAATCTTGTTAACGATTAACCCTGATTCTGGCTCGAAGTGAAAACTTAAGCTTTCTTGACGTTAGTTGCTTTGAGAAGCTCTTGCTCTTTTTCGTCAGCTTCTCGTACTTTCGCGTACTCTTCTTCAGAACCCAACAGACCGTAGTTGATTAACAGTTCTTCGAGGGTGTCGTTGTCAATCGGTGTCGGGATGGTCAGCTTGGTGTTTTCTTCGATCTTCTTAGCTAATGTGCGATATTCTGCCGATTGTTCGTGGTCGGGAGAATATTGGATACAAGTCATCCGGCGTAATTCAGCTTCTTGTACCTGCTTGGAGCGAGGAACGAAGTGAATCATTTGAGTGTTTAACCGTTCTGCCAATTCTTCAATCAAGTTAACTTCACGGTTAACGTTACGGCTGTTACAGATTAAGCCACCTAAGCGAACTCCGCCTGTATGAGCATATTTCAGAACGCCTCGGGCAATGTTGTTCGCCGCATACATCGCCATCATTTCCCCGGAAGTTACGATGTAGATTTCTTGTGCTTTTCCTTCACGGATAGGCATGGCGAAACCACCGCAAACAACGTCACCTAGTACGTCATAGGATACGAAGTCTAGATCTTCGTAAGCGCCTTCTTCTTCGAGGAAGTTGATGGAGGTGATAATTCCACGACCTGCACATCCAACTCCAGGCTCAGGACCACCAGATTCTACGCACTTGATGCCTTCAAATCCTTCGAGCAGTACATCTTCGAGTTCTATATCTTCAACAGAACCCCGTTCTGCAGCCAACGCTAGAACTGTAACCTGAGCTTTGGTGTTGAGGATCAAACGAGTGGAGTCAGCTTTCGGGTCACAACCAACAATCATGATGCGATTGCCGTTTTGTGCCATTCCAGCCAGGGTGTTTTGAGAAGTGGTGGATTTACCGATACCGCCTTTACCGTAAAATGCAATTTGTCGCATGGTGTTTCTCGCTTTAACTCGACTTAAGTTTGACAGGATGGAAAACAAATAAACTGGGAAATTCTGTAATCAGTGAAACATTAACCTGACTTGACATCAGTCATGTCCATTGATTCAAAGTTTCAGCCGGGTTTATTTTGTTTTGACAGGTAGACTTCAGAACACAATTCTTTCAGAACCGATCCGAGAGTTCTCGTTCATCTATTAGGAATATTATTCCAATAAAAATTCGGTTTCTGTTAGAAATGAGACAAAATCTTTTTAGAGATGTGTGGGTTTTCACACGCAGTCTTGAGTTGAGTAATCGGTTGAAAACCGATCGAGGGGTTGAAAGGGGGAGTCTGGCTAGGACGTAAGGATTGGGTGGGGAATTTATGAATTTCTATGAACTTCAAGAAACTGCATTCCTTACGAAATCCTTAAGCTTAACCGGGACTCATAATCAACATCAAACCCCTGGCTGAGAAAGCGACGCTTCGGGCGGCGAACGCTCTCGCCTTTCATTTTTAGGAAGTAGATACATTTTGGATAATTTAGGAATGAGAGGTTTTGAGAAAGTCTTAAGTTAAAGTTAAATTTCTTCAACTTAATCCTTCAATTAGAAAATCAAATCAATTGGAGAAAGTCTTAAGTTAAAGTTAAATTTATTCAACTTAACTTCTCAATTAGAAGATCAAACTGCTTCAACAATCAGATCGGGTGACACTGTGGCGCGTAATGTGCCTTCGATCGCAATTTTGAGGGTTTCTGTACTGCTGGCACAACTACTACAAGCACCTTGCAAAATTACCTTAACGCGATCACCTTCAACATCAAACAGTTCAACATTGCCGCCATCTTTGGCTAAAACCGGTTTGATTTGCTCAGTCAACACCTGCTGAATCAGCGTAATCTTTTGCAGATTGGTGAGAACCTTCGGTGGAGCCAAAGTCGCTGTGGCTGTCGCTGAAGCCGTTTGAGGAGCAGGCACCGATGAAATTCCGGTAATTCTCGCTTCGGAAACTTCAATCAAAATATCATCGATATCCGTCAGACAAGACCCACAGCCACCGCCAGCTTTAACGTAGTTGGTCACTTGTTCAGCCGTTTCGAGATCATTTTCTAGAATAATCCGTCGAATCCGAGGCTCACTAATTCCAAAACAAGAACAAACGAGGCGACCGTCATCTTCTTCGTGAACTTCAATCGGAATCCCTTTGTAGGTATGAATAGCCGCTTCTAACGCTTCCTGTCCCATCACAGAACAGTGCATTTTTTCTTCCGGCAAGCCACCCAAGTAGTCCGCGATTTGGCGATTGGTCAACTGCATCGCGTCTTCAACCTTCTTACCGATGAGTAATTCAGTTAAAGCCTCAGAAGAAGCAATCGCACTTGCGCAACCAAACGTTTGAAACCGGGCATCCTTAATCGTTTGTGTTGCTTCATCAATTTTGAGATGAAGACGGAGAGCATCCCCGCAGGCAATACTACCCACTTCTCCGGTAACAACCTTTTCGCCTTCTTCAAGATCAGTAATGGTTCCCTGATTGTGAGGATTTTGGAAATATTCCATTACTTTGTCGGTGTAGTCCCACATGGCAACCTCTTTTACAGTTATCAGTTATGTAGTGATCAGTAACCCGTGTTGACAGTGATCAGTGATGCAGAAAAGCTGTTTTTCCAGTTTCTGAATATTCCAGGTTCCCTGTCCTCTGTTCCCTGTAACAAGTTCTTTAATGAGCGAGTACAGCCTTTTCTTGCTCTTGCAACCATTCAGCATCATCACTATTAAAAGGAGACATCGCTCGCAGACGTTCAACGACTTGTGGCATAACCTCTAACACCCGATCAATTTCAGCATCAGTGGTGTAGCGAGAGAGTGAAAAGCGAATTGATCCGTGGAGGACACTATAAGGAAGTCCTAAGGCTCGCAAAACGTGAGATGGTTCTAGAGAACCCGAAGTGCAGGCCGAACCGGAGGAGGCACAGATGCCAAACTGGTTCAGTGATAAGAGTATCGCTTCTCCCTCGATATACTTGAAGCCAATATTAGTGGTGTTGGGTAGGCGTTTGGTCGAATGACCGTTCACAACCGTATTCGGAATCGCGCTGAGGATACCTTGTTCTAAGCGATCGCGGAGGCGCTTTTCTGTCTCGACTTCTAGTAAGTGCTGTTGAGCCAGTTCAGCCGCCTTGCCTAAAGCCACAATCCCCGCAACATTTTCGGTACCACCACGACGACCCCGTTCTTGATGTCCGCCAATCATAAACGGACGGAATCTGACCCCTCGACGAACATAGAGAGCGCCAATCCCTTTCGGTGCATGGATTTTGTGACCGGATAAGGTCAGCATATCGATCGTGCTAGTCTTCATATCCAGGGGAACTTTGCCCACGGCTTGGACTGCATCGACATGGAATAGGGCGCCTTTTTCTTTAACGATCTGTCCAATTTCCTCGATGGGGAAAATCACGCCAGTTTCGTTGTTGGCATACATGACGCTCACTAGAGCGGTGTTGCCAGTCAGGGCAGCTTCGAGTTCGTGTAAGTCGAGTAAACCTTGATCGTCAACGGAAAGATAAGTGACGGTATAACCTTCTTTCTCTAAGCGCTTGCACAAGTTCAAGACTGCGGGATGCTCAACGACAGTAGTGATGATGTGCCGTTTGTTGGGTTGAGCGGAAAGTGCGGCGCGAATCGCTGCATTATCTCCTTCGGTTCCACAACTGGTAAAGACAATTTCAGAAGCCTCTGCACCCAAAAGGGATGCAATTTGAAGTCTGCCTTGTTTAACCGCTTGTCCGACTTGTCCTCCGAAGCTGTGCATACTAGAGGGATTTCCGAAGTAGGTCGTCAGGTAAGGTAACATGGCCTCGATGACCGCTGGATCGACTTGAGTTGTGGCGTTATTGTCAAGATAAATACAGTCTTTCATTGCCCTCTCCGTGGTGACAGTTAGCCGTAATTTTTCATCTCGTTATCAGTTGCCGTTCGTTATCGGTGAGTCGGGGTCATATCTGTCTCAATGGTGTTTGTTGTGACAGTGACCACATCTGGAGTGAATGGGGTTGAAGTTGATTGAGTAAGTTCAACTTCCTGATAACGAGACGTTGCGGCGTGATTTAGTGAAATGATTGAAGATCGCGATAGAGAGAGTCAACAAGAAAGTTGGGTATTTTTTTCGAGTTCACTTCTCCAGTCCCTTCAGTGATCAGTTATTTTCTGTTTCTGCTTTTTGGATGTACTGCTCGTAGAAATCTAGAGCAACTTTATCGATAGTGTCGTAACCTTCAAAGACTTCAATTCCAGCGGTCTGCAACTCTTTTTTCGGACAATCACCAATTTTGGAAACTAATACACCTTTACAGTCAGTGATAGTTTTAATGATATTGTCTAGCGTTGCCTCTTCGCCGTATCCACCTTGACAAAAATGATCAATTTTGCGGTGTCCAACGAAAGAGACTTCTGAACCATCAACTTCGTAGATTTGGAACTCTTTGGCATGGCCGAAGTGTTGGTTCACTAACCCACTGCCTTTTGTGGCAACTGCAACCAAAATCTTAGGTTGATCTTTAGTCGGTTGCGGCTTGGCGGGGTGTTGCGCTTTAGCGGTGGCGAGTTGTTCACGGAATGTCTCAATTCCGGCGTGAACTTCCTGACGTTGTTCAAAATCATATTCCTGGGGCATTTCCATGAATTTATCTTTTGTAAATTCTTGGCTGCGATCTTCTCCCAAGAGTCCGACTGCATCTGCGCGACATTGACGACAGTGACGCATCAGTTTCAAACCATCTGAACAGTTATCTTGCAGTGATTTGAGTTCTTTAGGTGTGGGTCCGCGTTGTCCGGTTAAGCCGTAGTGAGTTCCATGTTCAGGGGCGGAAATCAAGGGCATAATGTTGTGGAGGAATGCGCCTTTTGAGCGAACCACTTCATGGACTTCTTGTAAGTGTTCGTCATTGACTCCCGGAATCATCACGGAGTTGACTTTACAGAGAATATCTGCTTCTCTGAGGGCATCTAATCCTTCCATCTGACGTTCGTGGAGGATTCTGACTCCTTCAATGCCGCGATAGCGACGACGACGATAGTGAACCCAAGGATAAATCTTTTCACCGATCTCGGGGTCTACCATGTTGATGGTGATGGTGACGTGATCGATATTTAAGGCTTTGATGCGATCAATATAATCGGGAAGCATCAATCCGTTGGTGGACAAGCACAATTTAATATCAGGTGCTTTGTCTGCAATGAGTTCAAAGGTACGGAAGGTTTTTTCGGGGTTAGCTAAGGGATCACCAGGGCCGGCAATTCCCAATACCGTCATTTGAGGTATTTTGCCCGCAACCACTAAGACTTTGTGCGCCGCTTCTTCTGGGGAGAGGAGTTCACTAACAACTCCGGGGCGGCTTTCGTTTGCACAGTCATATTTGCGATTACAGTAGTTGCACTGGATGTTACAAGCGGGCGCAACGGCGACGTGCATCCGGGCGTAGTGATGATGCGCTTGTTCACTGTAACAGGGGTGCTTCTCAATACGTTCTAACAGTTTCTCGTCTGTGACTTTCTGAGTAGAAGAATCACAGCCACAGTTTCCAGATTTTTTGTTGGAAACCGGAGAAGGGTTATCGGTCTGAGTTTCGAGTGTCAGAGTGCCTTTAGGATGTAACATTGAATTCCGTAAATAAGTGAGAAGGTTTTTGAGATAAAAAGGAACAGAGGAATCGAAAATATTATTTAGAGAGGTGAATCTCGAACTGGGTAGAGAAGCCACTGCGAGTCACTCATCTAAGTTTTTTTCGGATTCTGCGTCCGTATTCTGTATCTGTTTCTTTGGAATTCATCATTTTGCATGATGAGGATAAGTCGTTCTTTCCTAAATGGGAAAGAAGTAACGGAACAAGAAACGAGGAAAGAATAAATAACTCTTCAGTTGCAATTTGCTTGTGAAGTGGGTAATTCATTTTTCCTAATGCTCCTCACTTGAGGTTTCCGAACTCATCCCGCGCTGTGGGCAATTCCATTTCCTAACTCCGAATTAGGTTGTACTCGTTTTTCAGCGTTAGCAACTTTATACCATCCCCCTGCAAATGCGCTTGAAGTTAGGCATCCGGTTCAGGTTTATTGGATTAGTTAAAGATGTACTCATCTTCTCAAACCTAGAGAGAGTCAGGGTTAAATTTTTCTTCTCGGGTGGGGTTCTAGTCTTTTTTAGGTTGGGTTCTAGTCTTTTTCACCCTAGTGCAGGGTATTTTTGTACTCACCCTCTATGCTTTGATTCATCAGGACTTGATGCTATTATTTCCTTTAAATATACCCCTGTTTATTTTGTACTCATTCCCCTAAAAAAAACTGGAGTCAGCCTCTCAAGCTCCCCCAGTGCTGTCACGGAATTCAATTCTGTATCTAAGTTAACATTTTTTGAATTAGGGGGTTTGATATATGTGTCTATGCCCTCAAAATTTTACCTCTTAAAACACTGGAAAGCTAGACCTATCAACGGCTTCATCTGCAAGTATATCAAAAATATTTGAGTTCACCTTTGATCGGGTCAAAACTTACCCTCAAAATTCCCTGCAAACACTGATTTAGTATATACTTAAGGGTGAGGCTGAAAATACTGGTTCCCCTACCCATAAATACCCAAACCCCTCTGCAAAAATATCAGTCCCCCACCCCAAAAAGAATTTTTTAGAGAGTTAAAAGCCCCATGTATTCTGCTTTTCAATAATCTGAGTACACCTTTAACTAATCAAATAAATCTAACTGGCTTAGTGCATACTGGGAGAGAGTGAGCCACTTGGTATAAGCAGTAGAAACGAGACCTGTTCTAATTGACTCACGGAATCTGATGCTACAGCCCATCACTCTCAGAGAACGTCGAAGACGGGAGACGAACCAGCCAGAGAAGACTTCATCAAGTCCTCCTGTGGGTTTTTGTCCCCCTACCCCGCCAGTCTCAGAAGTTAAAGGTTCACAATCTTGTACTTCTGTAACTCTAGTTGAGGGATTAAAAGCACTTTGGAATGATTTCCAGATTGTTTTTGAGCGAGATCCGGCGGCTCGCAATTGGTTAGAGGTGCTTTGCTGCTATCCGGGTTTACACGCTTTGGCGATACACCGGATCTCTCACTGGATGTATCATCGTCATCTACCTTTCCTCCCTCGGTTTATGTCTCACCTCGGACGGTTTTTCACTGGAATTGAAATTCATCCGGGTGCAACGATTGGTAAAGGAGTCTTTATTGATCATGGCATGGGAGTTGTAGTCGGTGAGACAGCAATCATCGGTGATTATTGTTTAATCTATCAAAATGCAACCCTGGGAGGTACTGGAAAAGAAAGCGGTAAACGCCATCCGACTTTAGGTAATAATGTTGTGGTGGGTGCTGGAGCAAAAGTATTAGGCAATATCACCATTGGCAATCATGTCCGTGTGGGAGCGGGTTCAATCGTTCTCAATGATGTCCCGGATGATTGCACTGTAGTCGGTATCCCTGGTCGTGTTATTTCTCGTTCAGGTCGCGGTTGTCCCCTTGAACATGGCAAACTTCCGGATGTGGAAGCCAAGCTGATTCGGACCTTAGTTGATCGCATTGAGCAATTGGAACAACAAGTCCAACAAATTCGCAACTACGAAGTTGGAATTCGCAATTAATTCATCTTGTCTCCAAGATAAGCTTTTGCATCCTGACCTTTTCTGAATGAGCCTCACACCATGTTTAAACTTTCTTCTTCTGGTGCTGTCATTAGTCCGGTTACTGTTTTACAGGGTGATCGCTGGATTGTTTATCGTCGCTTACAAGAGTTGATGATTCCCTGTTGGTGTCCGGAAGATGGACTGCTATGGGTTGAAATTCAGCACAGTAATCACGCTATTCTACTACGAAGTGTCATCCAACAGTTTATGGCGTCTCGGCCACAATTAGTAGATTGGTTAGAACGCTGTTGGGAAACGGATATTTCTCCCCAAGGAGTTCAAAATTACGAGTTTCATGGAGAATTGGAACGTTAAGACCGAAACTTGAAAAAGAGGATCAGTTGAATTAACAATGCTTAATTATTCATTATAAATAATTATTCGCTGTTTGAGACTTCAATTTGAACCTAGAGTCCCTAGTCTGATTTCCCTCTTTTTCAATGATCGAATACTGCTTCAGTCTCTAGGAAACTCTATCTTGTCTCGCTCTCAACTCAGCTTGTCAACGTCTAGAGAGTCATGAGTTTAGAGCAACCCGCTACACTTGTAGCCCCATCCATTCTCAACAGTCTGAATTCAATTCTTCGGATCAATTCTTCTACCCTCATTCCTCAAGGGTTTCACGCTTAGAGGACAAGTCACAAGTATTAGACAGGCTATCTTTATATTCCCGAGTCAAGGAATCAATCACCTACGCAGTGGTTGCTCACGAAATCTCATCGTATCCTTGGGCGAAGGATTGAATATATTGCTCTTGTTCAACTTCTGGGTTTTGATCTTCTCAATCAAAACTAATCTCTGAAGTTAGAAGGTACAGTAGAATTAACTTCTCTACATCTATTCTTAAACAGAATGGTGGGGAAAAGAAAAAATTTAATTCTCAATTCATTTAGTTGCTGGAACATCTATCTCGATCTGATTGACCTTCACCACACCATCCCCAAGAGCAAGTTTCATCTTGATAATCTCAAGCCTTCAGATAGCCTGGTTTTGGTCATAACTGAGTCAGCGTGATTCAGCAGGGAAGAAAAGAAAATTCACCAGAACAAGTTACCTCAAGACTTAATTCTGTAGGATTATTCGATTTTTCTTGATTCCCAAAATCACCACATCAAACCTCACCTGAAGTGCTGTCATGGAATACAATTCTAATTTCACGGAATTCTGTCGATTTTTGCAAGATGAACTGGCAATTTCTCACGATGAGTTAAAAGTCGCCATCCAACGCAGAAAGCATTCAACTGATCCCCTACCGATGTTGCTTTGGCAATATGGATTTATTTCTATCACTCAACTGCAAACGATCTTTGATTGGCTCAAAAACAAGCCCCAGTTTGATTTCTCATGAACAAATCCGCAACAGTAGAAAACCGCAAGGAACGTTCATCAAGAAAGGGACAAGGTAACTCGGAAATAAACAGACAACGAGGCCTTAACTAAACGCTATGCCTAAAACTAACAGATTCGCGCTGACTGTCTATCCTCAATCCCGAACTCCTCTATCCCTGTGTCAATAGTCCCTTATTTTGGAGAGATAGTCAAATTAAACCTGAAATCTACTCCTAAAAGCCAGGGTACTGATTGAAATAGCTGCCGATTGTCACCGTGTATGCGTGTGCATTTTACCAAATCTGTTTCTCAATTGTGGGGAAGTCTAGCCATGAATGAAATTCAAATCAATGATACAACCTTACGAGATGGTGAACAAGCCGCCGGAGTTGCGTTCACTGTCGATGAAAAAGTCGCTTTGGCGTCTTTCATGGATGCCATTGGGATTCATGAATTAGAGGTTGGTATCCCAGCAATGGGCAGTGAAGAAGCCCGAGCTATTTCCGCGATTGCCAATCTTGACTTGCGGACTTCACTCATTGGCTGGAACCGAGCGGTACGTTCTGACATCGAAGCCTCTATCGCTTGTGGTCTTAAACGGGTTCACATTTCTATCCCGGTTTCTGAGATTCAGATTGCAGCTAAATTTCAGGGAAATTATCAGGCGGTTTTACAACGACTTCGAGAGGCTGTGGAATTTGCAGTTGACCAAGGGTTGTATGTCGCGGTTGGGGGAGAAGATTCCTCTCGCGCTGATGAATCGTTTCTCACCGATGTAGCGTTGTCGATTGAAAGCTGGGGAGCAAGTCGTTTTCGCTTTTGCGATACGGTGGGTATTCTTGACCCGATGAAAACTAGCCAAAAAGTTGCCCATTTAGTGAGTCAATTGTCTATTCCGGTGGAGATGCACACTCACAATGATTTTGGGCTAGCGACGGCGAATGCCTTGGCAGGTTTGCAGGCGGGTGCGACTTCGGTGAATACGACGGTTAATGGCTTGGGAGAACGGGCTGGAAATGCGGCTCTCGAAGAAGTCGTGATGGTTCTTAAGCAAATGTATAGCTTGGATCTGGGTATTAATACTCGGCGTTTGCGGGAACTATCTGGCTTTGTTGCTCAAGCGTCGGGCTGTCCGGTTCCGCCTTGGAAGGCGATTGTGGGTGAAAATGCCTTTGCTCACGAAGCGGGGATTCATGCTCACGGGATTTTAAAGAATCCGAACACTTATGAACCGTTTGCCCCCGAGGAGGTGGGCTGGGAACGTCGTTTAGTTGTGGGTAAACATTCGGGACGACATTTGGTTTCGACTGTACTCCAGCAAAATGGCATTACATTAACGACAGAAGAAATCGCGACGGTTTTAGAAGCGGTGCGAAATCTTTCTGTACAGTTTAAGCGCAGTTTGACTGTGGAAGAATTGTTAAATTTAGTACCTCAAAGGAGAATAGCTCATGGGATTAGCTAGAGTTGATGCTGTCGAAATTAATGATCAGCCGAAATACAATCTTGAACAAAAGGTTAGAGTTCGTAAAATGATTCGCAATGATGGCACTTTTCCGGGTAAAGAAATCGGAGAAAATCTAGTCAAAAAAGGCGATGAAGGTTATGTGATTAGTATCGGCACTTATTTGCAAGCTTATTACATCTATGCTGTACATTTTCTTGATAAAAATGTTATAGTTGGATGTCGGGCAAAAGAATTAGATCCTGTCGATTAAAGTTTTGATTGAAGATTGGGTCGGCTCTACGATTTTGATTTCACAATCTTCGATTTCAGTTTGTAGGTTGTCGGTTGAAATGACTAAACTGATCTGAATTTCAGATCAGTTTAGGAAGACTGTCACCTACGATAACACCCTAAAAAAGGAGGTTTTACTGTGAAAGTAATGTTACGCAAAAATGCAGCAGGACAACTATCAGCTTACGTTCCTAAAAAAGATTTAGAAGAAGACGTAGTTGAAGAAAAAATGGGTGAAGAAGGCAAGATTTTTGTCCTGGCTAATGGTTGGGAATTAACATTTCCGAAATTAGAAGAACCCTTTGATTTACCACTCACAGCAGAAGCAAAAAAACTGTAATAGAAGATCAAGAGGCAATTTTGAACTTCTAACTTCTGATTGACTTCTGCCTAAATATTTGAGCGTTTGACAGGCTCCATTTGTGTAATTTAAACGTTGTACAAGTGTTGCTGAAGGTTGATGAAAAACCTCCGGGTTTAGAAGACTTCAGAATCCCTGCTTAGAGAAGATCATTCTTTGGGTATCAGGGAAAAATCCCATAACTGAATTATTCTAAGGATGTTATGCGGGGCTGTCATCAAAAGAAGGCGGGAAACTCATGTAGATTTTAATTTCTGATTGAGTTTTCAACGAGTTGGAGTAATGCCAAAAGTCTCTAACATTATGACAACCGATGTCGCCTTTTCAACAATTCTGTGATTAACCTCCAGAAGTGCTGCACGTTCCTAATAATCAGCTTTTCGCCAGCAATGGCACTGCTGTTTTCGTGAACATCGGCTAAAGAACTTGGGTTTAGGAATGTGGAACCCATAAGGGGGTCAAGACTTTGGCGAGAGAGAGTGAATTAACGGTTTAGTGGGTGCATCAATTCATTTCTTCGTTTATTTGCTTATCACTCTCTTTTTCTATTCTCGATGAGTTCTAAAGCTTCCCTTATGAACTGTCCTTAATATTCCTAAAACTGAGACCCCATGAGTTACTTTAGCGTTGATCTGAATTCTCGACCAACTTCCGACCATTCCAAATCTGAAGGGTTAGCCCATCAGCAATTGGAAAACGCCTGTCGTCAACAGATTTATGCTGCTTCTGTGCGTCAATCAAATTTACGAGAAAACAGCACCGTTCTATCCGAGGAAAATAGTTTAGTGGCAACATTATTCGCTCAATGTGAGTGGAATGTTAACACTGATGCAGACATCAATACATTGGCGATTCAATGTCCGGATTTAAACTCTAACTTAATCGTTTTCGAGAAAGTGATGCGTTATGCCGGGGCGTTGAAAGCGTTTGCAATTGGTAAAGTTCATGTCTGTTCTCCCTCTAACCAGGGAACTCCAAAGGATTTCCGAGTGGATTAACTTTCTGTCAATCGAGATTGATTGTTTGCCCGATGAATTTCTAAGTCTGTTGGGTCGGGGCAATTTAGTCCAAAAACCAATACTGTTAGGAGAATTGTATTATGGCTAAGATTGGTATTTTCTACGGTTCTACATCCGGTGTAACTGAAGAAATCGCAACCGCATTGCAGGAAAAGTTGGGTAAAGATCTTTGCGATCTTTTCAGCATGGAAGACGATTTCGACGAATTTAGTGATTTGCTGGAGTATGATTATTTGCTCCTCGGCTGTTCTACTTGGGGAGCAGGCGAAGTGCAGAATGATTGGCGAGATCCATTGTTTGAAATGGAAGTGGAAAAACCGGACTTTTCCGGTAAAACCATCGCTCTATTTGGCCCCGGAGATTATGTCAGCCACGGAATGCACTTTGTCGGTGCTTTGGGCGTGATGTATGACATCTTTACCAAACTGGGTGCAACGGTTGTTGGGGCGGTTCCGACGGATGACTATACCTTTGAGCATTCAACAGCCATTCGGGATGGTTTATTTGTCGGATTACCTCTCGATGAAATTAACGAAAGCGAAAAGACGGATGAACGTCTTAATCGCTGGATTGAAATACTGCGTCCCCATTTTCCGATTGAAGATCGGGTTTTGGCGGGTGCAAGCGCCTAGAACAAATTGGCAATTGGTTTGCTGAGAACACTTCCTTTAAGGATATCTGACTGACGACCTTTGTTTAGGAGAACACAGATCATGGTTGCAACATTAACGAGCGTAACTAAAAGTGGTAAAACTTGGGAACCCAAATTTGTGGAGTCCCTCGATCAAGAAAATTGTTTGGGTTGTGGTCGATGCTTCAAAGTCTGCGGTTTCAACGTTTTGGGCTTGATTGCTCTTAATGAAGATGGCGAAGTTGTCGATGAAGATGAAGATGAAGTCGAACGCAAAGTAATGAATATTGACAATCCTGAAAATTGCGTAGGCTGTCAGGCTTGCTCACGGATTTGTCCGAAAAAATGTTATACTCACGCTACGGTTGCCGTTTAAGACGTAGCAATACAATTCTCTAACAGTTATTTGTGAACAGTGGGCGGTTGAGTAATAATGGTAAAAATAGAGTTTATCACCGTTCACTGTTTTCTGCATACAATATTGATTTTTATTGTGCAGACTGTTAACTTTTAGCACCTGGAGTTATAACGATGCGTGTCGCTCATAATATCACCGAATTGGTGGGTCGAACTCCCCTCGTTCAACTTAATTCTATTCCCCAATCTCAAGGCTGTGTGGCTCAAATCCTGGTAAAATTAGAAGGGATGAATCCCGCCGCTTCTGTTAAAGATCGGATTGGCGTGAATATGATTAACGCCGCAGAACGAGAAGGTTTGATTATTCCCGGTCACACGATATTAGTTGAACCGACTTCTGGAAATACCGGAATTGCTCTGGCTATGGCGGCGGCTGCGAAAGGATATCGCCTCATTTTAACCATGCCAGATACCATGAGTCTAGAGCGTCGTTCGATGTTGCGGGCTTATGGCGCACAGTTGGAGTTGACTCCCGGTTCACAAGGGATGAAAGGTGCCATTCAAAAGGCGCAGGAGTTGACGGAAACGATTGACAATGCCTATATGCTCCAACAGTTTAGCAACCCTGCAAACCCCGAAATTCACCGCCAAACCACTGCAAAAGAAATTTGGGAAGATACAGACGGACGGATTGATTTTTTAATCGCAGGTGTCGGAACGGGTGGTACGATTACAGGGATTGCTGATGTGATTAAGCAATATAAACCTCAGTTTAAAGTGATCGCGGTTGAACCGACAAATAGCCCGATTTTATCGGGTGGAAATCCTGGCCCTCACAAAATTCAAGGAATTGGCGCTGGTTTTATTCCTGAAGTTTTAAACGTTGATTTAATTGATGAAGTCGTTCAAATTACCGATGACGAAGCGATGAATTATGGTCGCCGTCTAGCCCGTGAAGAAGGGATTTTATCAGGTATTTCGACGGGTGCGGCTTTGGGTGCAGCGATTAAAGTGGCTCAACGTTCTGAAAATGAAGGTAAACTGATTGTGATGATTCAACCGAGTTTCGGCGAACGGTATCTCAGCACGCCGATGTTCCAAGATTTGGAAGAACAAAAAGAACCTGTATTAATTGGTTAAAATCGCCCCCAAACCCCCCGTTCTGGGCATGGCCGTGCGCGTTAAGGCCCTAAAACTTGATTTGTGGGGGGGTGGGGAGGTAGGGAGGTAGGGAGGTAGGGAGGATTTTTATTAATAAAAAGTTATTTTTCATCGGAAAAAAATCCTCTCCCCATCACCCCCGGAACCCCATCAACCCCGGCAATTTTTAACTCGGGAAGCGAGTCATCCGCAAGCGGCAGTGCATTCCGCACCAATTCAGATGCGGTGAACGGATGACTTAGAATGAAACAGCCCTGCCAATTCTGGGGGCTAAGATTAACTTTTTACAACTTAAATGAGGACTTTTGTTTTTAGATGAGGATTTTAATCCTTAGCTGGATGCCTGAATGGAGAAACAAGAACAATTCACACCGCAACACACCGGAGATGGTTCTTACACGTTCTACTCGACAGAATTTGGTGAGTCTTTTCACAGTCAGTTTGGGGCGAAACAAGAAGCAGAATTAAAGTTTGTTGAACCGTTAAACCTTCGTCAACACGCCGAACATTCCCGATTATTTATTCTTGATATTTGCTACGGTTTGGGTTATAATAGTGCTGCGGCATTAACAGCAATTTGGGAAACTAACCCGGATTGTAAAATCGAATTAATTGCTTTAGAACTCGATGAAACGGTGCCGAAAAGTGCGATCGCTCATCAGGTTCTAGAGAGTTATCCGGCGGAAATTGTAGAACTATTAGCGCAATTTTCAACAACTCATTCTTTGAAAAGCGATTGCCTGCAAGCTAAACTGTTACTCGGAGATGCTCGGAACACACTGCAACAGGTTCGATCTTCTGGGTTCAAAGCCGACGCTATTTTTCTCGATCCGTTTTCGCCGACCGTTTGTCCGCAACTGTGGACGGTGGAGTTTTTAAGCCTTGTCGCCCAATGTCTGAAACCGGATGGAAATTTAGCGACTTATTCCTGTTCAGCAACGGTTAGAAGCGCATTAATTGCCGCAGGATTAACCATTGGTTCAACTTCTCCCGTCGGACGACGCACACCGGGAACCATTGCGGGTTTTTCGTCTGCTGCGTTACCGCCTTTATCAACATCCGAACTCGAACACTTACAAACTCGCGCTGCTGTTCCCTATCGAGATCCGAGCTTAAACGATAACGCTGAAAGTATTATACAACGTCGCTACCAAGAACAACAGTCTTCGACTTTAGAACCGACCTCTCAATGGAAAAAGCGCATTACAAATTTCAAACCGGGATTTTAATCTCTGATCAATGCGCTGATCTTATGAAATCATAATTACAGGCTTGAACAATCAAGTCAATCACTTAAACAACTGAAACCGAAATTTTTTTTAATGGTAGCAGTAGCAATTTTAGCGGCCGGACGGGGAACCCGCATGAAATCTGATCTCCCCAAAGTTCTCCACCAACTGGGCGATCGCACACTTGTCCAACGAGTTATCGATAGTTGTGTGCGAGTTCAACCGAACCGACGACTGGTTATTGTGGGTTATCGTGGTGATTTAGTCCAAGAGTCTTTACTCAAAAGTCAAAATAGTGAAGATCAGGCAACAGATTCTCCTCTTGAGTTTATCGAACAAACGGAACAATTGGGAACGGGTCATGCTGTTCAACAATTACTTCCGCATTTAAAAGGGTTTTCGGGTGATTTATTGGTGTTAAATGGGGATGTTCCGTTATTGCGTCCTCATACGTTGGAAGAATTGGTTAAAATTCACCAACAACAGGGTAATGCTGCGACAATTTTAACTGCTCATTTACCCAACCCGAAAGGTTATGGACGAGTATTTTGTGACAGTAAAAATATCGTTAGTCAAATTGTTGAGGAACGAGACTGTACCAATGCTCAACGCCAGAATTCTCGCATTAATGCGGGGATTTATTGTTTTAATTGGCCGCAACTAGAAAAGATTCTTCCCCAACTGAAAGCGGAGAATGATCAACAGGAATATTATCTGACGGATGCTGTTTTTTTCCTGAACCCAGTGATGGCTGTCGATGTAGAAGATTTTCGAGAAATTATCGGAATTAATAACCGCAAACATCTGACAACGGCTTATCAGGTGTTGCAAGAATGGGTGAAAGATGAATGGATGGCGGAGGGGGTAACTTTACTCGATCCGGCGAGTATTACGATTGATGATACTGTACAGTTAGAGCCGGATGTTGTGATTGAACCTCAAACTCATCTGCGGGGAAATACGACGGTTAAAACGGGGAGTAGAATTGGGCCGGGGAGTTTAATTGAAAATAGTCAAATTGGCAAAAATGTGACGGTTTTGTTTTCGGTTGTTTCTGATAGTATTGTGGCAGATGGAACTCGGATCGGCCCTTATGCTCATTTGCGAGGTCATGCAGAAGTTGGGGAAAATTGCCGCATTGGTAATTTTGTGGAACTCAAGAAAACTCAACTCGGCGATCGCACAAATGTCTCTCATTTATCTTACTTGGGAGATGCAACAGTTGGCAATAAAGTTAATATTGGTGCGGGAACAATTACCGCTAATTATGATGGGGTAAACAAGCATAAAACCAATATTGGCGATCGCACAAAAACGGGTTCAAATAGTGTTTTGGTAGCGCCCCTTACTTTGGGGGAAGATGTTACGGTTGCGGCGGGTTCAACGGTAACAGAAGATGTTCCTGATGATAGTTTAGTGATCGCTCGTGAACGTCAAGTTGTCAAACCGGGTTGGCGGATGAACGCTGAGAAAACAGAACAACCGAAAGCTGAATAAAATCTTGTCGGGGTGCAGATTTTGCGCCCCAATAATAATAAATAAAAGTTAACCGCAAATTCCCCAACATTTGCAAACAGCATATTTTCAGTACCAGAAGTTAAAACATAATCAAAGCCGGGTTAATTCTGCACTAACCCAGCTTACAATTAATGATGATTTTTTCAGAAGTCGCTTAAATTAAGCTTTACCCAATTTACCGTTAATTAAACCAGTAATTAAACAAGTGCTAAATTGGGATAATTTGCCAACATATCATCAGTCGAGATTGTGTCTCCTTTGGCTTGCGGAGTCCATAATACTTCTATTGCTAACAGTTGTTCGGCACCAACAGAACCCAAACGACTCACGGCTTGACGTAATTCTTGAGCGCTATTAACTTTCGGTAATTCTAACTTGCCAACCGTTCCCACAACCAACGTAACGACAATATATTCTCCGGGTGCTTGACCTTCTTGGGGAACAATTTCACCGTTACCTGTCTCACCCGATTTGATTGCCGGAGCGCTTGTACCGGAAAGTTGGTTATTATAATTAGAGAGGGTTTCTTCAGTGAACTTACTGCGTTCTGCGATCGCCCACTGATTAAATTGAGCCTCGGCAGATTCCATTCCGGTTTGGGTTGTTTCAGCGGCACCATAGGCCCAATATTCGGGATGACGCAACAGGGCTAAAGTGGCTTCTTGTAACACTTGGGCGCGACCTTCAGCCGACCCTGTATCCGCCGCTTCAGCGATGCGATCTAAGTCGTCTTGTAAACTACGACCCTCAGCCAATAAACCCACCTGAACACGCCCGACAGACACGCCTAAGCGTCCGTAACCGCCTGTTTCTTCGTCTCCTGCTGTAGCGGACTGGAAGCTTCTAACGAGGAAATTGGCGATCGCAATGAAGATGAAGATGCCAAATAATCCACCAAAGCCGCCCCCAAACCCAAAGAAGGGAATCAAGAAGGGAAAGCCAAATCCACCACCAAAGCCTCTACCATAACCGCCACCGGGCGCTCTACTTGGGCCAGGAGAATAGGTTCGAGGTGTTCTAAAGGAACCTCCACCAATACGTCCACCACTGCGGGCGGCGAGTGCAAAATCAGCTTGTGAGAAGATGAGTGTAAAAACTATCCCAAAAGCAACTAAGGATTTCAAAATTGATTTAATTCGAGATTGTTGTTTTTCGTTCTTCATAGAGTTTTCAATTTTAACTTCAGGTTAACCGAGAGCGGATAACCGACTTCACCTAATACTGTAACGCTTCTCGGGTACTCTCTTGAACCTACTGATGGGGGGATTTCCGCAATTTTTTTGGTTATACCCGCCTCCGACTAACTGGTGAGGTGGTTTCAGATTTCAGGTTTCAGGTGACAACTAACTCACCGAGTATGATAAACAGATAAGCTGATGTCATCAATTGACTTGAAATTTTATCATTTTGTTAGCTAGAGGATTGGAATTTTGAGAAAAACACAAGATTTTTTTAAGGATCTTAAAATTAGGACAATTCCAAATCTATTTTTTCTGAGTGTTATTATTTTTCCTGTTCTGATTAATCTTGTTAGCCCTGTTCCAGTCAATACTTTAACGGTTGCTAGAACGATTATTCGTCCAAATGCTGTCAATCAACAAACGTGTCCGGTAGAGTTACAAACTTTAGTTGATCAAATGTTACCAGATTTACCCAGTTATACCAATCGTGTGATTGAACGTCGGAGTAACAGTCGGGAATTTGAACGAGATACCTCTGTTTTAATTGCTGGACAATTAGACGAACTTGAACCTTTACCCTTTAATGTAAATCTAGATTCTCCAGATGAAACTTACCTTGTTTATCTCAAAACTTGGGAACGACAATATTATACCAATAAACTCATTCGATTTCAACGATATCATTGGTTATTCTTGCGAAAAAGTGGGTCGGGTTGGGAATTAGAAAAGATGTTTTCTAAGTCGAGTTCTTATCCTCGATATGGGTTTTATTCTCTCCCCGGTGAAACCAGCGAAAGTGCGTTCGCCCAAGCGATTCGGTTATGGTTGCGGGACTGTCAGGCGAAATAATTTTTAAAAAATGTCACAATAATCAATAATCGCTGTTCAGACTTAACTTAAATTCTGATGAGTCATTCTACAACATCTTCTCACGCTTTACCGGATCAGTTTTTTTCAAACTATCGAAGTGATCGTCCTTTCAGAACGTTACTCAATCTCTATCAAAAAGACAAAAAATATATTGGGCTATCGATGTTCTTTTACATCATTAAGCACAGCCCGGAATGGATTCGTCCCTTAATTATTGCCAATATTATTGATATTATTTCCAGTCCAAACACTCACAGTTTATCAGAATTATGGTTCAATGGAGCTTTTTTAGCCTTTTCGATTATTCAAAATACTCCTACCCATTATCTTCATATTCGCTTCTTGAGTACCGCTACTCATTCAATGGAATATAACCTCAGATCAGCAATTACTCGTCAACTTCAATACCTGTCGATTGGCTTTCATCAACACCGCAATTCAGGAGCGATTCAAAACAAATTACTGCGAGATGTGGAAGCCGTCGCCTTGTTAACAAATCAACTTTTTCAGTATCTTCCTTCATCCATTCTAACGATTGTAATTGCAATTATTATTACCGCCTTTCGCGCCCCTGAATTTTTAATGTTTTTCTTAGGAACAATTCCCGTAGCAGTAACGTTAATTCGATATTTTCGGGTTCCAATTCGTTCTCGAAACTCAGTCTTTCGTCAACAGATGGAAAGCACTTCAGCCTATTTAATTGAGATGCTGAAACTCATTCCTATTACTCGCGCCCACGGGGTCGAAGAAGCGGAAATTCATCGCACAGAACAACGTTTACAAACACTCAAAGAAGCCAGTATAAAACTCGATTTAATCAACGCTTTAGCTAATTCTGCATCTTGGGTAAGTTTGCGATCTTTTAACCTGATTTGCTTATTAACATCTGCTTGGTTAGCCTATACTGGAAAATGGGGAATTAGTGTCGGAGATGTCGTTTTATTAACAGGATATTTTGATTCAATTACAGGTTCAGTAGTGCAGATTTTAGGGGTACTTCCTCAAATTGGAAAAGGGTTTGAGGCGTTGTCAAGTATTGGGGAAGTTTTAGAATGTCCTGATGTTGAACATAATCACGGAAAAACACCCGTTCAACACCTCAAAGGTGAGTTTAGTTTTGAGTCTGTTTGTTATGTTTATCCCGAAAGTCAACAACAAATTGCAATTATTGATTTTTCTCTACAGGTTAAACCCGGAGAAACAATCGCAATTGTGGGGCCATCGGGGGCGGGAAAATCAACTTTGTTAAACTTGATTATTGGATTTTTGCGTCCAACTTCGGGTAAGATTAAACTGGATAGACAGGATATGAATGACCTAGATTTAAGAACTTACCGCCAGTTTTTATCGGTGGTTTCCCAAGAAACAATCTTATTTGAAGGAACAGTCAGAGAAAATATTTTATATGGGAAAAATACGGTGAGTGAACAACGGTTAAAACAAGTTGTTCAAGAATCAAATGCAGATGAATTTATTCAAAATCTCCCTCATGGACTTCAAACTCAAATCGGTGAAAATGGCGTTAAACTCTCTGGAGGACAACGACAACGAATCGCCATTGCCCGGGCTTTAATTCGTGATCCGCGTGTGTTAATCTTAGATGAGGCGACTTCTTCTTTAGATACCGTTTCCGAGTCTTTAATTCAAGAAGCCTTAGATCGGTTAGTTCAAAATCGAACCACTTTTATTGTCGCCCATCGTCTTTCAACGGTTCGCAAAGCGGATCGAATTGTTGTGTTAGAACAGGGTAAAATTATAGAAGTCGGAAGTCACGAAAAGTTATTAAAAAATCAAGGTTTATTTGCAATTTTACACGCTTTACAAACATAGTTGATTGCAAAAACTTATCAATGATTACTGGTTTACAGTTACAATCAAGACTTACATTGGTAGGGTAAAATAAAAGATCGAACCTTGATCAACTTCAGATTCAACCCAAATTCGTCCACCATGACGTTCAACAATTTTTTGACAAATAGCTAAACCAATTCCGGTTCCGGGATATTCTTGATCGTGATGTAAACGTTGAAAGATTTTGAATATTTGCTCAAAATATTCTGAGTTAATTCCAATTCCATTATCCCTTATACTAAAACACCATTCTTGAGTTGGACTTTCATCAACGAGATTAGGTTTAACTCCGATTTCAATATAGGGTGAAATTTCAGGATGACAATATTTAATCGCATTTCCGATCAGATTTTGCCATAAAATTACTAACTGTTGTGGATCAGCAATTACAGTGGGTAATCGATTCGAGTTAATAATAGCATCCCGTTCAGTGATTGTGACTTGGATATTTTGCAATGCTTGTTGTAAAACTTGATTACAGTCTACCTGTTTAAAATTCGCTTTACTCATGCTGGTTCCCACTTGGGAGTAAGCTAATAAATCTTTGATCAATTGTTGCATTCGTGTGGCTGCATCAACGATATAATGAATATAAGTTTGAGTGTCTTCGTCGAGATTATCTTGATATTTTTGAGCTAACAACTGTGAAAATAAACTCACGATTCGTAAAGGTTCTTGTAAGTCGTGAGAGGCGATATAAGCAAACTGTTCTAGCTCCCGGTTTGACTGTAGTAACTCTCGGTTGAGAGTAAATAATAATTCTTCGGCTTGTTTCCGTTCAGTAATATCAATACAAGAGCCAATATACCCTGAAAAATTACCATCCGTAGTGATGCGAGGAACCCCTTTGTCTAAAATCCAGCGATATTCTCCATCCCAACGTCTCAGGCGAAATTCCATGATAAAAGACTTTCGTTTATGAAATTTTAATGGGCAATTTTTCAGCACAGATTTAACATCATCTGGATGTACATTTGCCAACCAACCTTGATTTAATTCTTGTTCTTGAGTTCTTCCAGTAAAATCTAGCCACACTTGATTAAAAAAAGTACACTCACCTTCAGCATTAGCCATCCAAATCAATACAGGCGCACTATTCGCCATTAACCGAAAACGTTCCTCACTTTCTCGCAGCGCAACTTCAGCTTGTTTGCGTTCGGTAATATCAATCATATAGCCAATAATTTCTGTAGATTGATTAATATAATTATGAATTAACTTCAGTTCATCCCGTATCCAGCGATAAGTATTATCTTTGTGTAAAAATCGATATTCAAGGATCTCTGTTTCGGTTTCTAAAATCTGTGATAACTGATTAAAAGCTTTCTCTATATCATCAGGATGTACCCGCTCCGCCCAAAATTGAGACTTTTCTACAAACTCCCAAGCTTGATAACCTGTAATGGAGTGAATCGTCTGACTCATGTAAGTCGCGCCATAATCTCCCGTCGGTATGCTAGTATAAATCGCACCGGGGCTAGAACTCAGTAAAAACTGAAGTCGTTCTTGAGTGATATTTAATTGCTGTTCAATCAGAGTACATTTGTTAATTTCTGCTGCTAGATTATTATTAATTTGTTGTAATTGAGCCGTGCGTTCCTGAACTCGCTGTTCAAGTTTTTGATTGAGTTTTTTAATTTCGCCTTCGCTTTGTTTTCGTTGAGTAATATCTTCAACGACAGCAATAAAATAAATAGGTTTTTTATCATGATCGCACACCAATGAAACGGATAAATTAACCCAGATGAGAGTTCCTTCTTTGCGAAATAAGCATTTTTCTAGAGAACAAGTAGAAATATCTTTTGATAAAAGATGTTCGATAAAACTTGTGTTATAATGTAAGTGATCTGAACCCGTGAGATCCTGACATTTTAGTTGTAGAAGTTCATCCCGAGTGTATCCAAATAGATCACAAAGCGTTTGATTAACTTGTAACCATTCACCTTGAAATCCAACCCGAGCAATACCAATAGCCGCCTGTTCAAAAATAGCTCGCAAGAGTTCTTCCGAGTTCCGTAAAGCAGCTTCTGCTTGTTGACGTTCTATGATTTCTCGTTGTAAGGCGAGGTTGGCTTCTTCTAACTGGTGGGGACTCGGAATCGTTAAAATTTTAGGAATATGAAAGATGATTTTTAATGCTACCCAACAAGAGATAACTGCTGTTGTGATTTTGACTACTCTCAACCCTTTATTGAGTGGATACAACCACATAAATACAGCCATAATGTGAGTCGTGGCGAGACAAATTGCGAGAATACTTAATAGCAGTAAAGCTCGCTTAAAGGGTACGTCTTTTCGTCGGCGCATCCAATAAAAGACAACGAGAGGCAATGAGTAAAAGGCAATTGCAATCAATAGGTCTGAAACGGGAGTTAGTTTGAGATCAAAAGGTAATTCTATTAAAGAATTATGGGCTATAAAGTATGGAAAAATTTCAGTAAAAAAATCGCTAAAAAACTTCATTTTAGATTAGATTTAACCAGAGTATTTAACTTAAAAGATGATAGAGGTTGCTCACCTCAAGCTTTCGATAGCATGAATAATTTTATCAAATTGACTCAAATCATCAGGTTTAGGAATATAACAGTTAGCAGAGAGATTTTGATTTTTGAGAATCTCCTCATCAGTTCGGGAAGTCGTCAGTACAATCACGGGAATTTGATTGAGACTTAAACTGGCTTTGATATTTTCTAAGACCTCTCGACCATTTTTTTTAGGAAGATTCAAATCGAGTAAAATTAGATCAGGGCGTGGTGCAGTTTGATATTCACCTTGTTGATGCAGAAATGCTAGTGCTTCTTCCCCATCTCGAACAATGTGTATCTGGTTCGGAATTTTTAAATTTTTAAGTGTTTCTTGAGTCAGGAAAATATCACCCGGATTGTCTTCGATGAGAAGAATTTCAAGAGTAGATGGCGTAGATCGATTATTCACGTTATAATTCCTACAATTTATGACTTGAGTCGGTTGTGTAAATCTAATATAGATCGAAGTGACCCTGATGACGATCAAACTTGTCATCTAATGTAAAATAAATTACCTGACCTTTCGGTTGACTTCCAAAAAGAGATACAATCCTCTCCACTTGTTCATTAAGTTAATATTGAGTCATCTGTGTAATTCTAATGTATGATGAAATTGAAAATGTTGCCTTGCAGTATAAAGTCTTGGATGCCATTGCCATTGGTTTATGTATACTACGCTCAGACTGGATCGTTCTATTTTGGAATCGCTACCTAGAACAGTATACAAAAGTTGCTTCATCGGAGATTGTTGGCACTTCATTATTTGTTCATTTTAACCAACTCAACCCCACACAGTTTGCATCTTACGGGTATCAAATTTTTCAAAATCAAGAGGAAGTTCATTTTTCAGTCTCATTGAATGTTGGGAAAAATTCTCCCACTCACTCTCAAAAAGTGTCTTCACTCGAACCCGTCACACTCACTCCTCTTTCTACGATCGCAGGCGAAGGAAATTATGCGTTATTAACCCTACACAATCCCCTAACCGTGAGTAGGCATGATCACACTTCTACCCCATTAGTCACAAAACAGAGTGAACTCGAACAATTAATTAATCGGATTTCTCACGATCTACGAGAACCCTTGCGGATGGTGGTTAACTTTAATGAGTTAATCGCCCAACGTTATTCCGGAAAACTCGACTCGACGGGAAATCAGATGATTCACTTTGCAGTTGATGGCGCCCGACGAATGCAACAGATGATTGATGGATTGCTTGTCTATTCTCGCCTAAAAACCCGATATCAACCTCCCCAACCAATTGACGCTCAAGTTTCTCTCAAACAAGCGATAATGGAATTACAATCACTAATCATTAAAACAGAAACTCAAATCAGCACAACTCCTTTACCAATTGTGATGGCAAATCATCCCCAACTCACTCAGTTATTTTCTATTTTAATTGAAAATGCCATTCAGTATTGCCGAGATCATCCTCCTAAAATTGAAATTGCGGTTCAATCTCAAGCTGATTTTTGGCTGTTTTCAGTCAGAGATAATGGTATCGGTATTGATCAGAAATATCATCAGGCTATTTTTGAGATTTTTAGGCGTTTGCACTCTCGACAAGATTACCCTGGTATTGGTATGGGACTGGCGATCGCCAAAAAAATTGTTGAGTTGCATCAGGGATGTATCTGGATTAATTCTCAAACTCAACAAGGCTCAACTTTTTATTTTACTCTCCCTAACCTACCTAAAATCAACTCAGTATTGACTTCATCGGAGAATTTTGATGTCTCAGGAATTGATTAAAGTTTTATTAGTTGAAGATAATCCCGGTGATGCTTTTCTCATTCAAGAAAGCCTTAAAAAGCGTCGTAAAACTCAATTTAAAGTGACTCAGGTTGAACGCTTAAAAGATGCTTTTTCTTGTTTGGAGTCTGATCAGTTTGATCTAGTTTTGCTTGATTTATTTCTTTTAGATAGTCAAGGACTAAATACATTTACAGAAATTTCACTCAAAGCTAACCACTTACCCATTGTTGTTTTAACTGGACTTAATGACGAAGAAATGGCAATTCAAGCGGTACGACTGGGCGCTCAAGATTATCTAAAAAAAGAGCTAGCTATGGGAGAAGTGCTAATTTATTCATTGTGTTATGCTATCGAACGAAAACGGACTCAAGAACAACTTAAGCAACAAAAAATTCAACTAGAAACAACCAATGCAGAACTCCAAAAGCGGACAAAACAATTAGAAATATTAAACGATGAGTTAGAAACATTTAGTTATACTGTTTCTCATGATTTACGTTCTCCTTTATTAAGTATTGATGGCTTTAGTTTTTTTCTAGAAAAAGAATTTAGTGAACAACTCAATACTCAAGGAAAATCTTATTTAAAACGAATTAGACAAGCAGTAAGTCGGATGGATAAACTGATTATCAATCTATTAGAACTTTCTCGGGTTCAGCAAATTGAAATGTGTATTACCGAAGTCAACTTAAGTGAGATTGTAAAAACCATTTTTAAAGAGTTAAAACAGCAAGATACACAGCGAAAAGTAGAATTTAAGATCGCCCCTAATATTACCGTTCAAGGAAATAAACAACTTTTAAAAATTGCCTTAGAAAATTTAATCTCAAATGCTTGGAAATATACCGCTCAAGAAGAAGTTGCTACAATTGAATTTGGAGTCTTATCCACCAGTGAACAGAATATAGATAGCCATTTAGAAATCGAACAAAACCAGTTAAACTCAGAGATAGATCTTTCCCCCATCCTGCCAACCCCAATTTATTTTGTTAGAGATAATGGTGTGGGTTTTGATATGTATCAAGCAGATAAACTTTTTACCCCTTTCCAGAGATTACATTCATCAGGAGAGTTTCCAGGAACAGGAATTGGTTTAGCAACCGTTCAGCGTATTATTCATCGCCATCAAGGAAAAATTTGGGCTAAGTCTACTCAAGGAAAAGGAGCTACTTTCTACTTTACCCTAAGTTGATATTTCAAATAATCTCCCTTTCATAAATTTATCTTATAATTTAATTTATCTTTTTTTTTATATAAAATCAATAAAAGAACACTCAAGGTCTTAATATAAATTAACAAAGAGTCAGAGGATAAAATTTTTATTAGAGGTATAAAAAAATATTTACTTTTCCGGAAAACTACTGATTTGTAGCCGCATACTTTCAAGCTATGATGAAAAAATGGGTGCTGAAAAATATTCAAAAAAAGCTGATCGAGTCTCCTATCCAAGATTTGATCAGTCTTGAGTCTCGAATTGAACAAAAAAATCCTTAAAAATCTAGAAAGTCATCATCAGTTTTATGAAAATTACCTCTTTCAGCGATTCTCTAGCTGACTATAACTCAGAAGAAACTCCAGTACAATCATTAGCAGAAATCAATCAATTAGTGAGTCACGAACTTCGCACACCTATTACCTCAATTCAAGCCGCATTAAAACTATTAAAACTTGAACAAATCGGCACATTATCCTCAAAAAGTCAGCGTTTATTAGAGATTGCCCTCAACAATACTGAGCGCTTAATCCGTCTGAGTCAAATCCTGGAAAATCAACCGTCTCTCCCATCCTTAGCTCCTTTGGAGGTGATTGAAAAGTTTCGTCTCGAAAAAGAACTCCACCAAGCCTTAAAACAAGATGAATTTGTCCTCTTTTATCAACCGATTGTTTGTACCCAAAATGCAAAAATTGTCGGATTTGAAGCCTTAATTCGCTGGCAACATCCTCGACGCGGTTGGGTGACTCCGATAGAATTTATTCCCCTAGCCGAAGAAACAGGACTGATTCAACTCATTGGAGATTGGGTTTTGCGCCAAGCCTGTCAGCAGCTAGAGATTTGGCAAGAACAATTTCCTTTAGATTCATCCCTAAAAATGAGTGTTAACTTGTCAACCCTACAACTGTCTGATCCTCAATTAAGTTTACGAGTCCAACAAATTGTTCAACAAACTCATCTCAACCCCAAAAGTCTACAACTTGAGATTACAGAAACAGCCTTTTTAGAAAACTCCCCCATCGCCATCGCCAATTTACAGAATTTAAAACAGCAAGGAGTTTACCTCCATATCGACGATTTTGGAACAGGATACTCTAGTCTTTCTCGTCTCCAAGACTGGCCTATTGATGTATTGAAGATTGATAACTCTTTTGTGAGAACTGGAAAATGGAATATGATCCAAGCAATTTTGATGTTAGCTCAGAGTTTAAATGTAGAAGTGATTGCAGAAGGGGTAGAAACCGAACAAGATTGGGTTCAACTCCAGCAGTTGGGATGTCCTTATCTTCAAGGCTATTTATTTTCTCGCCCTGTAGATAGTCAAGCTGCAACCTTGTTAATCGCCGCCGAGCAATTGACTTGTTATTGATACATCCATTAAAAAGATCAATACTAATGTCTATTAACCTCCTGATGGCCATTCTAAAATATTAGACAGTTGTTCGGCAAAACTCAGAGGATTGATTAATTTAGAGAGAACGGCTTTAACCCCTAAATTCGTATAACGGGGTTGTTCATCAGCTTTTGCTTTTGCCGTCAGGAGAATAACCGGAATATTCCGAGTTTCAGGATCTTGTTGCAACTGCTCGAAGGTCATCGGGCCATCCATATCGGGCATAATCACATCTAAAATAATCGCATCGGGCTGATAAGTACGAGCCATTTCTAGACCTTCTAGACCAGATCCAGCAGTCAAAACTTCCCAACGACTACTCATTTCTAGACTCATTTGCAGGAGTTCCCGAATATCTTCCTCATCATCAATTAACAGGATTCGTCGTTTTATTTTACTCAATTCATTTATCATATTCTGTTGTTTTTGCCAATAACACTGCTTTTTTAAGTCTCTATTATCAACTTAAATCAAGAAATCAAAAAACGAAAACTTTTCACAGGTTTGTCACATTCTCAGAGTTGAGCGGATAAACATCCAATATTTTAAATCTACATTGATCTCGAAACCCTAGAAGTCGTCAAACAGCAATTTCCCCCAGATGCTTTTGCTTGATAGAGTGCTGCATTAGAAGCTGTATATAGACTCAATAAATCCGTTCCATCCTCCGGATAAGTGCTAATTCCTACACTCACAGTCATTTGAATCTCTACATAGTTGATGATGGGAAAAACCGTTTTTTCAACCGACTTGAGGAGTTCAATCATCCGTTTTTGACCATCGACTCGGTTACTCGCGTATAAACCCACTAAAAACTCCTCACCTCCCCAATGAGCGACAATATCCTCATCTCGAAACTGATGCTGTAAAATCTGGCTAAACTGTCTGATCACCTGATCTCCGACCGTATAGCCATACTGATTATTAATAGATTGGAAACAATCAAGTGCAATTAACGCCAAGCAAAACGGTTGACAATGGCGTTGTGATAAATGCAAATATCGATTCAAATCATGGGTAGAACGCCGACGGTTTGACAAGCCAGTAATCGGATCAGTTTCCGCTAAACTTCGCAATAAATGAATCCGATCCAGGCGATTAAAAATACGAGTAATCAGTTCAGCTTCTGCAAAGGGTTTAGAAATATAATCATCGGCTCCAGCTTGATAGATATCTTGAATCGTTTGAGGTTCTTTTCGAGCCGAAAGAAATAAAATCGGTAAAGCATTCCAACTGCGATCTGTCCGAACGGTTTGACACAGTTCTACCCCGTTGAAAAAAGGCATTTCTAAGTCTAAAATCAGCAGTTCTGGTGCGGTTTTTTCGAGTGTTTCCCAGAATAAACGGGGATCATCTAAGGGGATAACATCTAAACCATAAGAAGGGAGCAATTCTAGCAAACGGTTGAGCGTAACTGGATCATCATCTACCGCTAAAATTTGAGTCGAAGCCGTAGGAGTTGATTGGAGAATATCTTTAATCGCAGTCAGAACTTGATCACAAGATACCGATTTTGATAAAAAAGCATTTCCCCCCAACCGAGCAACTGCCGCCCGATCACTCATATCATCCCGTACTGTCCATACTAATACAGGTAACTCCGAAAATTGATCCTGCAATTCTTCAAGTAACACAAAACCTCCGTCTTGGTGATCGGGAAATACTAAGTCTAGCAACACTAAATCTGGAGGCGTTTCTTGTAAAATTAGACGAGCTTTTTCGAGTTGGGTTGTAACATCGAGTTGAATATTCCAGTTAATAGCCGCTCGTTGTAACTGTTCGGTAAGTTCGAGGTCATCATCAACAACTAAGACTCGATATTGAGTGTTTTGAGGAGTAGAAATTTGCCGCTTTGAAATGAAGGTTTTATCTTCAGATTGGGGGGTTTGTTCTTCTAACCAGTTCAGAGGTTGTTGTAGTTCTTGATGAAGTTGAGTAATGAATGTTTTTAGCGTGTCAACAGAAGTCTTATTTTTAGGATCTTGATGAGCTTCAATAAACCATTGTTCAATTTGTTGAGCAAGTCGATATCCCGATTTAAACCCAAATATTCCTAACGAACCTGCCAGTTTATGAGCTTGCATTGCTGCATTTTGACAAAGTTCTGGTGTTAAATTTGGAATCGGATCAGTGGTGATTGTTTCCTCTAAAGTCTGGATGCGATTGAAAATTAGCGTCTTAAATCGTTCCCAGGAAGCCGCTAGATCCATGGCAGAGGAAGAATTCAGCGTGCTGTTGGAGCCAATCGCCTCCGGTGAGTGCTGAACCGAATGAACTGATAAGGCTGAGGAACTCACAGGGAGAGGAGCTTGAGATTGACTCTGGGGAAGGGGTTTGAGACGGTAGCCCACCCCATAGACGGTTTCAATGATTTGATCGGCATTCACCGTTTTTAACTTGCGTCGCAACCGTTTGATATGCGCTCGCACTGTATCTTCATTCGGCTGAGTTTCAAAAGACCACAAGTGTTCGAGAATAGCCGTTTGAGTTAAGACTCGCTTTGGGTTGCGAAGAAACAGTTCCAGCAAGCTGTATTCTTTGGGAGAAAGAGACAGAGGGTGTTGTTGGTAGGTGACTTCCCGTGAGATCGGATCAAGATGGAGAGAGTTCCATTTCAGCAAGGGAGCATTTGCTTTGCGAGGAGAACGGAGTAAAGCTCGAATCCGAGCAAAAAGTTCACGCAGGCTAAAGGGTTTTATCAGGTGATCATCGATACCTGCTTCTAAACAAGCAACACGATCAATTCTACTATTTTGAACTGTTAAAAGTAGAATAGGGACGCTATAGCCTTGCTCACGAATGCGCTGACAGAGATCAACTCCATTGAGTTTAGTTAGGTGAGCATTAACTAATAATAAATCATAAGTGAAAGCTTCTACATAAGCCCATCCTTGTTCGCCATCTATAACGACATCAACAATATAACCTTGTTCGCTTAGTGCTTTTTTAATTTGACGAGCTTGTGCTTCATCATTTTCTACGACTAAAAACCGCATTAGATTTCTGCCTCGGATTTGTTAACTTAGAATAGATGTGAATAACTCTGTTTAAGCTTATTGTGATTTAACGCTGTCCAAACTTCTACAAAGCAGAAGCTCTCTTGATCCTATAATCGATCTAAATGATAGAGGTTTAGTGCTTTTTTATCCATCATTGGTGATCATAGCCTGATTCCACAAAATAGTTTCAATTTATTATTCTATCACGTTTTTCTATGACTTATAATTATTTTGAGGTGATTTTTTATATCAAGTTAGATTGATTGATTGTTTGACTTGATTAATTTATACCTTGCTTTAGTATTTTAATTAATTTTGATTAATTAATCCTATGACTTAAAGTCTTTTAAGTATGTATAATCCGATTACATCCTCTTGCAAAAATCTTTTATAGCACTACGCGAATACATTAGAACATTTATAAATCCTAAAACCCTTTCACACTGTTCCCTGTTCCCTAGCGCGAACCGCTATAATTTTTTGGACTTCCCCCTCACAAATAATCTCCCGTTTAGACCAATCGATCCAAACGGGAGAATCATCAATTCATTCCGACTAAAATCTAGTCAGCATCGTACAATCGAACCACAGAAATCGTCACTTCACCTTGATTATCCTCCAGATAACTATCAAAGAAAAAGGCACATAAAGTAGACGTTTCGCGAACTTCCAACGTTAACGAATCGTGATAGCCATTCAACGTTGACCAAGTTGCACCAACAGGAACCCGAGTTTTCTTATTAATCACTGTTCCGCCATAAATCCAGAAAACCACCATCGGTTCACCCGTCGGAAAAAGCTCAGAACCATAACCAAACGCACCGCTCTTAATTCGCACAACATAAATACCCGGTTCTAGCGGGTGAGAAACCGCCGTATCTTGAAGCTGTTTCATGCGTTGATCATCAAGCAAGTGACAATTGTGGCGACTATGAACCGTCAGATGTTGAATCGCACAATTACCCGTCCTCACCGCTTGCGGCGTCGTCATCACCGTCGGAATAGATCCCTGACGCACCGATTCCGAAACCGTGCTAATCGTCGCTCCCGTCGTTCCGAGAGTCGTTTGATCAATCAAAGCCGACCCCGAAATCCGTACCGAATTAGAACGAGCCAACATCAACCACTGCTCATCGTCAGTCACATAACCAATTTCGGCGAGATAATCACAATCAGCCTCTAGATTAGGAATTTGCAACTGTTGAATCAACTCATGACAATTGTATCGTCGTAGATTTTGAAGCAATGGTGTCTCCAAATCAACCCCAGTCACCTCATAAATCCGCAATTGAAACTTCTGTCCACCTTGGGCTTGTGCCGCTACACGCGCCGCCCTGGGCAACTCCCAATGAGCATCAATACTCTGGCTATCACTGAGCGTTAAGGTAATACAAGCCGCTATCGCCACCTGCGGAGAAACCCCAGTCACATCGCTGATCATACCCGAAGTAGCCGGAACTCGTATCCGGTTAGAACGAGCCAACAACAACCAGTCATCCGTATCCGTCACATACCCAATCTCAATAATATACTCACAATTAATATTGAGATTTGGAACTTGCCATTGTTTGATCAACTCATTGCAATTGTACCGTTGAACACCGTGAGCAGACTGAGTATCAAAGTCAATCCCAGTCACCTCATAAACGTGCAGTTGGAACTTTTGTCCGCCCTGTTGTTTTGCTTCGGCTTTCGCCCCCTCCGGCACTTCCCAACGGGCATCGACCAATTCATTTTCACCAAGACTCAGCGTAATATAACTCAGGGTAGAACTCAAAGCCGAAAGCGGTTGTTCGGCTGCATCGACTCCGGTAAAAGCCACAGCCGTTGACCCGACTTCCTCCTCATCTGTTGTCTCCTCAACCGGAACATACAGACGATTAGAACGAGCCAACAACAACCACAGTCCCTCCTCCGTCAGATAACCAATTTCTACCAAATATTCCCGTTGGCTTTCAAATTCAAATTGCCAACTCGAAATAGATTCAGCGATAGGACATTCTTCGATCAAAGCGCTCGCCGGAACCTCAACAGAAGTATTCGTCACATCATAAGCCCGGAGTAGAAACTGATCGGCGCCGTGTTGTTTGGCTACCTCTTTCGCCTCATCTGGGACTTCCCACTCCACATCCAGGGTTCCTTCAACACCCGGAGTCAGAACAATCCGACAAGGAATAGAAGACAAACTCGGCAGAACCATCACCCCAGGCATTAACTCTACATCCGATAAATCTGGGGTTGTCAGCGCCGGGATACGAACTCGATAAGAACGAGCCAAAACGAGCCATTCGACTTCCGCCGTCAGGTAGCCAATTTCAGCAAAATAGTCATGATTACCTTCTAAATGTAGAAGTTCAGGATGGGGAAGGGAAACATTAAAATCAAATTGTTGAACGCTGTTGGTTGCCATCGAGTCAGCCGGAACACCCGTAACATCGTACAAATGCAGTTGAAACTGACGTCCACCCCGTTGTTGAGCATCTTCGGCTGCCGCATCAGGAACTTCCCAATACACATTAGCCGCTTGATTATCACAGGGAATCAGTGCAACTCGACAACGGTTAACATCCAGCGTCGGAACGACTCCCGGATCAGGAATTGAGATGTCAAGATTAGGCTTTCCGGTGAATTCAAGAGGAGTGATGGTTGTTGCCGTGGGAATACGAACTTGATAAGAACGAGCCAACATTAACCATTCTCCATCATCGGTTAGATAGCCAATTTCAGCAAAATAGTCATGATTACCTTCCAAATGTAGGAGTTCAGGATGGGGAAGGGAAACATTAAAATCAAATTGTTGAACGCTGTTGGTTGCGACCGAGTCAGCCGGAATATCAGTCACATCGTAAATATATAGTTGAAACTGACGTCCGCCCCGTTGTTGAGCATCTTCGGCTGCCGCATCAGGAACTTCCCAATACACATTAGCCGCTTCATTATCACAGGGAATCAAAGTCACCGAACTGGTTGTCTGTGAACCCCGACGAGGAATGCTCCCGGCAACCCCTCCAGCACCCATCAGACCCGCCCCCATTAAGCCTAAATTTCTCGGGGTGGCATCTTCATCTCGAGTCGAATCAGCAGGAACTCGAACCGAGTTAGAACGACCCAAGCTTAACCATTCACTATCATCGGTCACATAACCGACTTCTGTTAAATAGTCGCGCTCCCCTGCGAGTTCAAGTTGGCAATCAAACGTAGATTCATCAAAGTCACATTGCTCAACAATCGTAGTACCTGGCTCATCCCCATTGATGTTCGTGACATCATAAACTCGTAATTGCAATTGTCGTCCGCCCCGTTGTTTGGCGACATCTTTAGCTTCATCGGAAATATCCCAACGAACATCAACTGTTCCCTCACCCGTCGGGATTAAAATCATGTGACTGGGAAAAGAGGATAAAGGCAGCAGTGTAGCGACTTCTTCTATCGGGGATGGAGTATCGGTATCAGTCGCAGGATGCAAGCCTTGCGCCCCGGTATTGATTCGGACTCGGTTAGAACGAGCCAGCATGAACCATTGACCTTCATCGCTAATGTAACCAATTTCTGCGAGATACTCACAGCTAGAGTCTATAATCGGCACTCGTCGCTCTTGTATTGATTCTTCACAGTCATACCTGCGGACACGGTTTGGGCTGTGAGTCTCGAGATTATCAACATCAGTGACATCATAAATTCGCAGTTGCATTTGCTGTCCACCCCGTACACGCGCGGCAGTTTGAGCAGCATCTGGAATGTGCCAACGAGCATCTGCGGTTTGATTATCTCTGAGCGTCAGTGTAATCTGACTTCCCAAGTCTGTTAACACCGGAATTAGGGTCGCACCGCCTGCACCCAATCCGAGAACCACTCCAGCCTCGGGTGTGACTGCATCTGGTGTTGTCTCAACCCCTGGCATACGAACTCGGTTAGAACGAGCCAACCTCAACCATTGATTTTCCTCCGTCAGATAACCGATTTCAACTAAATAGGTGTGATCACTTTTTAGGTTGTGGAATTGTTGGTGTTGAGTGAATTCATCCCAATCGTATTTTTGCAGACTGTGAGGGGGATGACGATCAAGATTATCAATATCGGTGACATCACAAATTCGCAGTTGGGGATATTGTCCCCCATGTTCAATGGCAGCACTTTTAGCGTTTGTGGGAACTTCCCATTCAGCATCTGCGGTGTGATTGTCTCTAATGTTTGAGTGTAATATGACTTCCAAAAGCCGTTAAATAGGGAATTAGAGCGGCTGCTAGACCTCCAACACCAGCTAATCCGGGGACAATAGCCGCATCAGGTTGGACTTTCGGTGTGACGGTATCTGTTGTTGTTTCTACCCCTGGTGTGCAAACTCGGTTAGAACGAGCCAATCTCAACCATTGATCATCTTCGGTTGCATAACCAATTTCTACTAAATAGATCCGATGGCTTTCTAAGTTGGGGAATTGTTGCTGTTGACTCGATTCATCCCAATCATATTTTTGAATACTGTGAGGCGGTTGAGCATCGAGATCATCAATATCAGTCACATCACAAATTCGCAGTTGGGGATATCGTCCCCCATTTTCAATTGCAGCAGCTTTAGCCGAGTCGGGAACTTCCCATTCAGAATCTGCGGTGTGATCGTTAATCAGCCATAGCGTTATATGACTTCCAAACGTCGTTAAAAAAGGAATCAGAGCCGCAGCACCGCCTGCACCCAACACTTCACCGACTAACCCGACATCGGGTGTAACTTCCGGGGTGACTTTAGGTGTAACTGTATCTGTTGTCGTCTCAACTCCTGGTGTACGAACTCGGTTAGAACGAGCCAACCTCAACCATTGATCATCACTGGTGACATAACCAATTTCTACTAAATAAATGCGATCGCTTTCTAAGTTAGGGAATTGTTGCTGTTGAGTTGATTCATCCCAATCATATTTTTGAACACTGTGAGGTGGTTGACGATCAAGATCATCAATATCAGTCACATCACAAATTCGCAGTTGAGGATATCGTCCCCCATTTTCAATTGCAGCAGCTTTAGCCGTGTCAGGAACAACGAATTCCGCATCTGCGGTGTGATTGTCTCTAAGTTTGAGAGTAATATGACTTCCAAACGTCGTTAAAAAAGGAATCAGAGCCGCAGCACCGCCTGCACCCAACATTCCCCCCACTAACCCGACATCGGGTGTAACTTCCGGGGTGACTGTATCGGGTGTTGTTTCTACCCCAGGTGTCCGAACTCGGTTAGAACGAGCCAACCTCAACCATTGATCATCATTGGTTGCATAACCAATTTCGACTAAATAGGTGCGCTCGCTTTCTAAGTTCGGAAATTGTTGCTGTTGAGTTGATTCATCCCAATCATATTTCTGAATACTGTGAGGTGGTTGACGATCAAGATCATCAATATCAGTCACATCACAAATTCGCAGTTGAGGATATCGTCCCCCATTTTCAATTGCAGCAGCTTTAGCAGTGTCAGGAACTTCCCATTCCGCATCTATGGTGTGATTGTCTCTGGGTTTGAGAGTAATATGACTCCCAAAAGACGTTAAAAAAGGAATCAGAGCCGCAGCACCGCCTGCACCCAACACTCCACCGACTAACCCAGCATCGGGTGTAACTTCTGGTGTAACTTCTGGTATGACTGTATCGGTTGTTGTCTCAACTCCGGGTGTACGAACTCGGTTAGAACGAGCCAATCTCAACCATTGATCATCATTGGTGAGATAACCCATCTCTGTGATGTAGTCCCGGTTGCTTTCTAAGTTGGGGACAGATCGTTCTTGAGTAGACTCGTCACAATCATAGATCTGAACCTTATGAGGCGCTTGCTGATCAGGATCATCAATATCAGTGACATCATACACTCGCAGTTGCAGGCGTTGTCCTCCATTTTCTTTGGCAAAATCCTGGTCTCCCTCGGGTACAACCCAATAGGCATAGGCATTTTGATCGTTACCGGGGGCGGCTAGTGTTATACGACTATTTGGCTGTCGCCCTGCCCACCATGCAGCCCCTAATCCCAGTCCACCTGCAAGTATTCCCAGTCCTAAACCCGAAGGTGTTGCCCCTCCATTTCCAGCCGCGACGGAAGTGCCGCTAGGGGTTACGGGTGTAGCGGTTGTCAGATTAGTTGTGGGAGTGACTGGGGTTCCTCCTGGGGTTCCCGTCGCCGGAGTTGTGGGTGTTGGGGTATCTATTCCCATTCCTGTCGCCGGAGTTGTGGGTGTTGGGGTACTTATTCCCATTCCTGTCGCCGGAGTTGTGGGTGTTGGGATACCTGTTCCTGTTGCTGTTCCTGTCGCCGGAGTTATGGGTGTTGTAGTATCTGTTCCTATTCCCGTCGCGGGAGTGGTTGGTCTTGGGGTACCCGTTCCCGTTCCCGTTCCCGTCGGAGGAACTGCGGCATCGCTAATCGGTTCTCCTTGACCTCCCCGAAGTAACCACCAAATTAACCCCCCTAAAAGCGGAATTCCGAGGAGCAATAGTATCCACCAGGGAAACGCTCCGGTTTCTTCTTCAACTTCTTCAACTTCTTCTGCGGCTGGAGGAACTTGGGCTATTTCTGCGGGAACGACAGGAAGGGGAACTACAGCCGCCAATGTCGCCTCAACGGGTTCTTCTGTAACGGTTTCATCAATAATTTCTTGACCGGGTTCAGAAGTGGCAAAAGCTAGAAAGGCGAGAACTTTGGGAGTTTTGTTATTTTCGTTGTAAACGTAGCTACGATACTGAGAATAGGGATAACGCGGATCATCAGGTAGCGTGTTGTGCATCGAGATAATTTTGAGATCATCCCGGTTTAATACTTGATCAGCGATCGCATAACCAATGCCATTATTACCCAGTTCTGCAACTACTGTATCAGTCCCGTCTTCTGAGACTTGAATTGTATTTTCTCCACTTTCAAAGGGAGCGCTTTCAAAGACATCATAGGTACTCAGTGCGCGGCGGGTATCACTATCATCGGGTCGGTCAATAAAGCGGATTTCTTCATCCGAACCCCCAATCTCTAACCAGTTAGTAATTTCACCCCGAAATATTCCGGCAAATTGCTCAAAGGTTAGATTGCCTTCAAAGGAATTATTCGGGCTAACAATAATCGCGAGTTTCTCCCGACCAACAGCAACTGCAACTAACCCAGCCGCTTTTTCTTCCTCGGTTAACGGACGTCCAACTGCGGCTAAATCTAGTGTTCCGGCTTGTAAAGCTTCGATGGCTTCATTGGTTCCGGTGGCGGCGAGTTCAACTTCGGCGTTGGGAAATTTTTCTTCAAAGCGTTGCTGAAGTGCTTTGTTAATTTCGCTCATGCTACTCGAACCGTTCACCGTGATGTTGGTATCCTCGGCTAAGGATTTTGGAACGGTAAAGGTTGGGTTGGCATTATCGAATGTTTCCGGTAGAGTTAGGGTTCGATCTGTTTCTGATTCTGAGGGTTCCGCCTCCGACGATTGGGCAAAAGCGGCTTGATTGAGAAATGATGCCAGAGAAACAGTAAATAGTCCAGGAGTGGATGCTAAGGCGAGTAGCACCACTGGTATTTGAAGTAATGCTTTTCGAGAGCGAGACATTGTTTTTTGGAGTTATATGATTAACAACTGTCAATGCAAAATAAAATCTTTGAGACTTAAGCCGATTCTGAGCGAAAACTTTGACTGCTGAGTTAGCTTCAGAGGAAGAACTACAACGAGTTATTTTCAAGTCTAGAAGGAATTAAAGATTAGAGCCGTCAAAATATTAATCACTGTGGATTTCGATCAAGATTCTCAATCTTTTGATGCTTCTAGTCTCTACTCGGGCGTAATTTCGTTAATACATTGAGTAATCGTTTTCGAGGCTATCATCTCTGTGAGTTGGGGGTTAAATAGGGTTAAATTTTGACGACTGAAATGGTTACTTCTCCGTTGTTGTCTTCGAGGTAGGTATCGAAAAAGAAAGCACAAAGATTACAGGTTTGTAGAACTTCGAGTGTGAGTGTATCGTCATCTCCATTCAAGGTTGACCAGCTTGCTTCTATTTCAACGTTGGTTTTTTTATTAATAAATCGGCCACCGTACATCCACAGCATCACCAGAGGTTCGCCAGAATGAGCCACGTCTGAGCGATAATTAAATGAACCGTTACGAATCCTAATGATGTAGGTTCCGGGTTCGAGTGTGGTAGAGACACCCGTTTCTTCTTGGATGCGTTGCATGGTCGCTGCATCAAGGACAAAACAGTTGTGCTTGCTATCAACCTTTAAGTCTGTAACTGTGCAACCTTCCATATTGTTTGTTCCTCAGTGTGGTAATTTTGCTAAACTCTTGAGAATACCTCAGATCGTCAGTCTTTTGTAACTGGCTCGTATCTACTATACAAAAATTTGTTGTTCTACTCACCTTGAGATTTTACCTGCAACCTGGAGACTGTGGAACAGGGTATAAACAAAGTGTAAATCTTTATGACGAGGGCCTGTCCATCTCTGGGGTTGATCAGCTTGTTATTAGCCAAGTTCCGCTCCTGACTCTCTTGACGACTATAAATATTTTTAAAATGATCTAGACCAAGCAATTATTTTAATTACTTGATCTTAAAATTTGCTCTCTAATTTTTGGGAAGATAATCTTCGAGATCTTCTTAAGCAACAATTCCTATCTGACGAAGAATATAAAATAAAATTGAGTTGACTAAACTTAGAGCAATTGCACCTAAAATAGCACTACCAATTCCCCACCGCAGTCTAAATCCTTCGATTAACCAAGCCGCTAAACCAAAAACAATAATACTGCCAATTAAAGGAATTAAACCGATACTGACGATTGCATTAAACGTTCTAAACCAATTTGGAAAAATACTATAGATTGAATTGAAAGCACCAATAACTGCGCCGGCAATTAAAGCAATTGTCGGATGATCAACTTCAACACCCAAAGGGAGCTTAGAGATGATTAATAAGCTGACCGCTAAAACTACCACAGAAATCAAAAAACCAACCATTGATCTATCTCCTAATTTTTTAAATTCAATCTCAAATTGTGATGAATATTTTCATCTTCTACAGACGATGACTAAACTTGAATGGTGAGTGTATTCTCTATTTTTTTAGCATTAAAGCCTGAGAATAACTCTTGGGTTTTAACAACGGTGTACCTACACAAAATACACTATAAAAATAGAAATTGTCTAAATTTTAATAATTTTTATCTTTTAATTTTTGAATTAGTTTTGAAAATTGCAAAAAGAGGGATAAAGCAGATAACCACACTTTCCCTCTTAACTCTGGCTGAATCTATCAGTTTTTTCAGTAAAATTGCACTTCCACATCCTCCAAAGACGAGCCAGAATGTTCCGATGAACTCTGCTATACATCGTTTAGTCAGTGACACGTTCTTTTCGCACCTTATAAAAGATTGTATGATAGGAGACTACCATACCATTTCTGTTTTTGGTAGAAGCTACAAAAATCGTAACTTTCAGACCGGGTAGAAGTTAACTTTTATAAACGATTACTAAAGAATTTTGACTCCTGTATTCAACCTTTTTTTAGTAAAATTTAATGTTTTCTTGACTCAATCTTGAAAAGATATTCTCATCCCCAATCCGGTTTCTACAGTGACCTTTCTTCAATCAGACAGTTGGAAGCAGATCGGGTTGATACCGAATATTTGCCTCTTTTAACCGACGCAACGCTTCACCTAAGCGATCGCAATCTGCTATCAAACTGACTCTTACATAACCCTCTCCACCGCTTCCGAAAGCATTTCCAGGTGTTAATACCACCCCCGTTTGTTGTAAAACGGTTAAGGCAAAATCCGTCGAACTCATTCCCGGCGGACAAGCAACCCAAAGATACATTGTAGCCAAAGGTTTTGGAACCGTCCAACCCAGTTCGGCTAATCCATCAATCAGGAAGTCTCGCCGTTTTTGATAACGGTTTTGAACTTCGGTAATATAAGAATCTGGCAAATTTAAAGCGGTTTCCGCCGCCGTTTGTAATGCCGCAAATAACCCATAATCCAGGTTTGTTTTTAACGTTCTCAACCCTTGAATAATTGTTGAATTTCCAACAACAAACCCAACTCTCCATCCGGCCATATTATAAGTTTTTGACAGGGTATGAAACTCGACGCCAATTTCTTTCCCGCCCGGAATTTCCAGCAAACTGGTCGGTTGATAGCCATCAAAGGCGAGTTCAGCATAACATAAATCGTGAACTAAAAGAATCTGATATTTGTGAGCAAAAGCAACAATTTCTTCAAAAAATTCTCTCGGTGCCGTTGCTCCCGTCGGATTACTGGGATAATTAAAAAAGAGAACTTTTGCTTGTTCTGCAACAGAATCAGGAATTGTTCCTAAATCAATTAACCAGTCATTCTCCGGTTTTAAGAGTATACTATGAATCTTTCCCCCCGCAATTAACGGGCCTCTAAAATGTGCTGGATAAGCCGGATTTGGTGCTAATACAACATCACCCGGATTCACATAAGCGAGGGCTAAATGGGTTAATCCTTCTTTAGAACCCAATAACGGTAAAGCCTCACTATTAGGATCGAGTTTCACATCATAACGCCGCAAATACCATTGCGTAATTGCTTTACGAAAATTCGCTGTTCCCTCAAAAGGTGGATAACCGTGATTATCAGCAATATGTAGGGCGTGTTTAGCCGCTTCGATCACAGGTTCTGGGGCAGGGCCACCCGGATTTCCCATCCCCAAATCAATTAAATCTAGTCCTTGTTCCCTAGCGCGAACTTTCAACTCATCCAAACGCGCAAACACATAAGGCGGTAGTTGCAAAACCCGATCTGCGGGGTTGATCCAATCCAAAGTCATCGGTTAATAATTAGTAACTAGGTGTGAATGAGGTTTTGGGTTTTAGTATTAGCAAGAAGACTGGTCAAAAAATAACTTCTAATTTTTTATTGTCGCCTGTTTTCTAATCATTCCCAACCCTTGATTTTTATGATTTAGGCTTTAATTTTGGCTTCCCCAATGGGAACGGTTGTCGAAACCATCGCCGCCATTAACTGTTCAGGAACGACATGAAAAGGTAATCTATGAATATCAGAACCTTGATGACAAGCCAATTCAGCCGCCTGTTTTAATTCAGTTAACGTGATATTTTCTAAGCCCAAATGGTTTAAAGTTTGCGGTAAACCAATGTCGCTGTAGAATTTCAACAATTGCTGTCTGGCTGCTGCTGCGAGTTGGTTGCCTTGCAACATTTCTTCCAGGCGAAGTTGTACCAATATACCAAGAGCGACTTTCTCTCCGTGCAGTGTACCATGACTGGCGGCTACATGAGTTAACCCGTTGTGAACGGCATGAGCAGCAACGGTTCGACATTGCGCCCCCCCAATTCCGCCAATGACTCCAGCGAGTAATACGGTGGCGTCTACAACTTCCCGCCAAGTTTCCCCTCCGGGTTCTTGGAGGGCGGTGACGGATTTTTGTAGTAAGATATCTCGCAGAACTCTAGCCTGTTGAACTGCGGCGATTAATAGGGTTTGTTCGGAATGTCCGCTACTAACCGAGGCTTCGTACCATTTGGCTAAAGCATCTCCAATTCCAGCGACTAGGGTACGTTGGGGGGCGGTTTGAATTAAACTGTAGTCGAGAATGAGTAGATCGGGGCATTTGGCTAGGGGTACGTCATACAAAAATGCCCCTTCGTCGGAGTAGACGTTAGAAAGGGCTGTCCAAGCTGCACAAGTTGCCCCAGATGTCGGGATAGTAGCGATCGGAAGTTGACACTGATGGGCGAGAAGTTTGGCAGTATCGAGGGCCTTTCCGCCGCCAATTCCGATAATACAGTCGGCTTGATGATGGGTTGCTTTTTCCCGCAATTTCGCTAAACTGGCTTCGCTACAGTCGGGGCTATACGTGGCGGAGGCAAATTCAAGGTGATGCTGTTTTAAGACGGGTTCTAGGGTCGTTTGGGCAAGGCTGAGACTGCGATCGCCCCCGACCAGTAGAGGACGTTTTCCCAATTTGGCGATCGCCTCTCCTGCTTGTTGGATCGCGTGAGTTCCCCGCAACACTTGGGCTGGTGCGATGTTGAGAGAGAGAATACTTGAGGTTTGGGTATCACAAGCGGTGCTAGGAGAGGATGATTGACGCATAGGGACTCCTCGATGAGATGCTAAGTTTCCTAGAATAGCGCATTCTTCTGTTCCCTTCAATATCCCAGAACCCGATCTTAGATTAAATTAATTTTTTCGTCGGGGTAGGTTCGGCAAAGATTGATGTTTCTCACTAATAACCAATATCAATTCGCTTCTGTAATTAACCCAAACGAACGGGGCAGGTTTATTAATGTTGTTTCTGGGATGAAAAAATCAATTTTAACCCATTCTTTATTAGCTATAATTCTTCCCAGACCCATCACTGTAAAGTTATTCTTGTCTTCACAAAAAAACTCTCCGTAGATCTACTTATAAATTCACAAGTTTTTCACAAAATCTTTATAAAAATAGGCTTAATTTTCAGTGTTTATACGAATTGATTTCCTCCAATCGCCAGTTTATTATAGATTTAGTTTCGGATTTAAAACACATCAATTCAGGATAAATAGTCATGAATAAAAATCAACAAATATCCAAGGTATAAAAGCCGCTATTGACATGGAGTTTAGCCCTGTCTTCAATAATGTTGATCAATTTATTTGGAATTGATTCTACAGTATCAGCCCGAGAAAACATTATGTCACTGGGACAAACATCAGACGGCGATCCTGTTTATATCAATTTAGAATCTCCTCAAGGTAATAGTGGACTTTATAAAGTTTTAGTCGAAAGTCCTTCGGGTAGTGTTACAAGTTTATGGTATCAAGTGAGTTGTTCTGAAAGAAGAATTTTTGAGATGGATGTTGTACTCAATGATGAAGGTCGAGTTCAATCCAAAAAATATGTTCAAGAGGTTTCTTCTGCACCTGCTACATCTTTAGTTCAAGAATCTATGGCAGTGATTTGTCAGCAAAGAGGAGCAAGAGGCTGGTAATTTATCAAGTTGAATATTTTTAAATCCCCAGCTTCTTTGAGAAACCGGGGATTTTATCTGACAAGATTTGACAACTCTATCCTTTATTTTTAAGTAACATTACCCGAATGACTTCATGGGCAGTTTCTTCGGAGATTTGAAGCGCATTGTACAAATCGGTTAATAAAGATTCTTCTTCATCAGTGACTTCACCATCTGCTAAAATTAAGTCAGTAGCAACAGCAAACATTGTACCGTGTAACTCATAAGGAAGAGTTTTGATTGCTTGATGAAGGAATGCTTCAGCCCCCTGACGACGCATCATTCCCGCAAGTTTATCAAACATTCGGATCATAACTTCCGACGGATAGCTACGGAAAAGGTGCATTCGGTTCAGTAACGGAATTAATACACTCACTTCAGAATTAGAAATATAACCATCGGCTGCAACAACTGCTAATGAAATACCTGCAAAAGCTTCAGCCGGACTCATAACCGTGTCAGTTTTGAGACTTCCTAATGAACCTGCTTTACCAAATAAACCCATGTGATTTTTTCCTAAATGTAGAAGGTGTTAAATTTTTAAAATCTCTACATTTAGCTTAAATTGAAAATCCCAGATTGAACAGCGTGTAATTACTGATATTTGATAATTTTTTGAAGTGCTTAAATAGAGTTCAGCCTCAGTGAAAATACGCAGAGTATTCTGAGAAATGCGATCAACTGTAATTTGACTGTATTCTTAACGAGTTTCAATGCAGAGGCTAGGTTAAACTAAGAATAAAGACAGTAGACTCTTGGATTTATAAGCGATCGCATCTATTCGTCTTCACCAATTGATCATACACTTTTATAAAGACATCGATAGTAAATCACAATGCAAATGAATCAAAAACTTTCTCTACCGACTATGGGTTGTGGAACGTGGGCATGGGGAAACCGACTACTTTGGGGTTATGATGAAAGTATGGATCAGCAACTTCAAGAGGTTTTTAACCTGTGTGTTAGTAATGGAGTGACTTTATTTGACACGGGTGACTCCTACGGAACTGGAAAATTAAACGGACGGAGTGAGAGTCTTTTAGGGCAATTTTCTAGAGAATATTCGGGTTTAAATTCCGATCAAATTTGTATTGCTACTAAACTCGCCGCTTACCCCTGGAGATTCACTCGAAATGCAATGATTTCTGCTTGTGAAGCCTCAGCCAAACGGTTAGGAAGAAATGTAGATTTAGTACAAATGCACTGGTCAACAGCGAACTATTTTCCTTGGCAAGAATGGCCGTTATTAGAGGGTTTAGGAGATCTTTATGAACAAGGAGAAGTTAAAGGGGTTGGGTTATCGAATTATGGGCCGAAACGACTGAAAAAAGTTGATCAAAAATTTCGCGATCGCGGAGTTCCAATTACAACTTTACAAGTGCAATATTCTCTCCTTTCTACTTATCCTATCACCGAATTAGGTCTAAAAGAAGTTTGTGATGAACTAGGAATTACATTGATTGCTTATAGTCCCCTCGCCTTGGGGATTTTAACCGGAAAATATTCAGAAAACGGCCCTTTCCCCAAAGGAATTCGAGGTTTAGTCTTTCGGCAAATTTTACCGGGTGTGAAACCGCTTTTATCTTGTTTAAAAGAAATCTCAGATTCTCGAAATAAAACCCTGTCCCAAGTTGCGATTAATTGGTGTATTTGTAAAGGAACCATTCCCATTCCTGGGGCTAAAAATCCGGAACAAGCCAGACAAAATATTGGGGCTTTGGGTTGGAAGCTAGATTCTGGTGAAGTGGAAGAACTCGACAAAGCCGCAGCCTGTGTTGATAAAAAAATGGTACAAAATATTTTTCAAACAAAGTAATATTAATTCCAGTCAAAGATTGAGGAGAGGGCAAAAACTTGATTTAAGATACACATTTCCCTCCTTCAATTCTCTACACTGCTAATCCGGCAAATTCCGAAAAAAAATTATAATTATTAATTTTTGGGTCTAAAAACTTCTGTTAACCCCGTTTTTAAAAGGATTTGCTAAGATAGATATAGATTTGACTAACATTATATTGTTAGAAATCTAAACCTCAATAATTTTTCGATCAGCAGGAGGATAAGAAAATGGGTTTAATTGGTGGTCTTCTCGGCAATGCCTCCGAATTAAAAGCAGATGGCGCTAAACTTGATAAACTGTTTAGTGAAGTCTTGGTTGAGGGAGAAACAATCGAAAAAGCCTATCAACTGATTCGTGATTTGTTTGTATTTACTAGCAAACGTTTAATTCTCGTCGATAAGCAAGGTGTAACTGGGAAAAAGATTGAATTTCTCTCCATTCCCTACTCAAAGATTACTAAATTTTCTAAAGAAAGTGCGGGTCATTTTGATCTCGATGCTGAGTTAAAAATTTGGGTCGGAAGTGAATCAACTCCCATTGCTAAAGAGTTTAATCGTTCGGTTAATATCAACGAAGTTTATGCTGTTTTGAGTAAGTATGTTTTAAATTAAAAGATTAAGCCATTAACAGCTATTTTCGCTGAAAAGGAGATAGAATTAAAATGGGTAGCTGTTCAGAACTACCCATTAATTTATTGTTAAGTTTGGGTTTGGAAATACTATCGAGCTGCTGTTAACTCTTGTAACTGAGCCGCAGAGATATCAGGCGGTAAAATCACTGCATCAATGGCATGAACGACACCGTTACTCGCTTGAATATCAGCCTGGATGACTTCAGCACCTTCAACTATAACCATACCATTAGCAACGTCAATATTCACTCCACTGCCTTCAGCAGTTTCAAAAAATCCAGAACTAATTTCACTAGAGTCGGCTGCACCTAAAACAACGTGATAGAGTAGAATTCGACGCAATGTTTCTTGGTTTTCAGGTTTTAGTAGTGCTTCTAAAGTTTCTGGAGGTAAAGCTGCAAAAGCTGCATCTGTGGGTGCAAATACTGTATATTCACCTGTATTTTTTAATGTATCTGCTAAACCTGCGGCTTCTACGGCTTTTTCCAGGGTATTAAAAGATTCACTCTCCGAAAGTTCGCCAACAATGCTTTGTTTAGAAGACATTTCTTGGCTCATTGAGCTACTGCCAGTATGTGGATGGGCAACCGCTCTATTAAGATTACCAACAGCAGAGACAGTCACTAAACCGCCTAAGCTAACGATAGTTGCGAGCAAAACTTTAGGTAATTGGATATTTAAAGATTTCATAATTAGTGTGAGTTACATTTCTTTACCTCTCTAATTTAGATCCTAACGGCTTGGTTCGTTATCCTTCGGATGAGAGAGATTAAAAATTTAACGGTTCTCAATTTTTGGGTGACTGAGTTGATCAGATCTGTAAAATCTCTACCAAACGAGTGATTGCAAGTTCAGAGAAATTTTTTAAGTAAATCTCTCAATACAGAGTAACTTGATCAAAAATCTGATCGGGACTATAAGTTGGCAGAAAAAATGGTTTCTTCTAACCAAAATTCTGTCATTTATCCCACTTCACTCGTTGGTAATAATCCTTTTTCCTGCAACCATTCCCGATTAAATAATTTAGACTGATAGCGAGTTCCACTATCACACAACACCGTAACAATCGTATGACCTGGCCCCATTTGTTTCGCTAAAGCGACAGTTGCCCCAACATTAATTCCGACAGAACCCCCCATAAATAAGCCATCTTTTTCTAAGAGTTGATATACGACCCGCACGGCTTCGACATCATCAACTTGAATGGCATCATCTATCGGCACATCTTCCATATTAGCCGTGACGCGACTATTACCAATTCCTTCTGTTATTGAACTTCCTTCTGTGTTAATTTCTCCAGTTTTCACATAACTATAAAGACCACTTCCCATCGGGTCAGCGAGAACTGCTTTTAGATTCGGATTCTTTTCTTTTAAATATAGAGAAACTCCGGCAAATGTTCCTCCGGTTCCGGTTGCCGCCACCCAAGCATCAACTTTACCCTCTGTTTGTTCCCAAATTTCTGGGCCTGTGGTTTCATAATGGGCAATACGATTGGCTAAATTATCAAATTGATTCGCCCAAATAGCGTTTTCCATTTCCGATGCAGTTCGACCGGAAAGCTTAACATAATTATTGGGATCACGGTAGGGAACAGCCGGAACAGTCCGAACTTCTGCCCCTAATGTTCTTAATAAATCTATTTTTTCTTGAGATTGAGTTTCAGGAATAATAATCAAACATTTGTAACCTTTGGCATTACAAATATGGGCTAAACCAATACCTGTATTCCCGGCTGTGCCTTCGACAACCGTTCCTCCGGGTTTGAGTAAACCCTTTTCTTCCGCATCTTTAATAATATAAAATGCAGCCCGATCTTTAACCGAACCACCCGGATTTAAAAATTCTGCTTTTCCTAAAATTTCACAACCTGTTTCTTCACTAAAACTATTGAGTCGAATTAGGGGAGTATTACCAACTGTTCCGACAAAACCATTTTTAATATCCATCATCCTGAATTTAATTTAAGTTGTCTGACGTTCTGAGGTTGGGTGGATCACATCTTCACCTTTTTCTGCTGTTCAACAACACAAACAGGTTTGACCCACCCCAATGATCATTTCTTGTGATTTCTCAATCACCAATGACAACTATTTTACTCGAATTTAACTACTTATCCGGTTGAGGAGTCATCCGCAAGTAAGGTTTAACTTCAGTATATCCTTTGGGAAACTTCTGTTTTAATTCTTCAGGATCTTTGAGAGACGGAACAATCACGCAATCTTCTCCATCTTTCCAGTCTGCGGGAGTTGCGACTTGATAGTTATCGGTTAATTGTAAAGAATCAATCACCCGTAAAATTTCATCAAAGTTGCGTCCGGTACTGGGCGGATAGGTGAGAGTTAGACGGAGTTTTTTGTTAGCATCGACAATAAAAACGCTACGAACTGTAACAGAGGCGTTAGCGTTGGGGTGAATCATGTCATAAATATCAGACACTTTGCGATCCGCATCCGCCAAAATCGGATAATTAATATTGGTGCTTTGCGTTTCGTTAATATCACCAATCCAGCCTTTGTGAGATTCGACATCATCGACACTCAGGGCGATCACTTTAACATTACGTTTGTCAAATTCAGGCTTGAGTTTAGCAACAGTACCGAGTTCAGTCGTACAAACGGGAGTATAGTCGGCCGGGTGAGAAAACAAAACAACCCAGCTATCACCCGCCCACTCATAAAAGTTGATATCACCTTCTGAGGAAGCTTGTGTAAAGTTGGGTACTGTATCTCCTAATCGCAGTGTCATAACTGATTTCCTGTGATTCTTGTAAGAAATATAACTATGATGTCATAATACCCCGGTTTTCCGACCGGAATTTTGACGTTTTTAAATCTTCACATAATTTTAAGGTCTGAGGAGGATTAAAATAAAGTATCCCGTTGTTAATACTCAATCGGTGAGAAGTCTATCGTGTTAAAATTACTCATTACTTTAATTCAAGCTATCCAGCCTTTTCTCGTTCCCTTGTGTTTTGTCTGTGCATGGGGATTAATGATTCTGCTGGTTTGGAGTGTGGGGTCTGCGATCTTTGATACTCTGCGCCGCGCCCAACGAATGCACCAGATTCCTTGTGCTGACTGTGCATACTTTACTAAAGATTATCATCTTAAATGCCCTGTGCGACCGACAATTGCTTTATCCGAAGAAGCGATTGATTGTCCGGATTTTTGTTCGGTTGGAGGGAGAAACAGTTAACAGTTGACTTAGACCGTGAAGGATTTTTTAAATTAAAATTCTTCTTCGGTTTCAAAGATATCTAATTGTTCGATAGAGGCGGTTTTACTGTTTTGTTTTTTGATGCCTTTTCTCAGTCCAATCGCGATTTTACTATGTTGTTCGATTTGACGCATCACTTGTCTTGCTCGTTGAATCACAACATCCGGTAAACCCGCTAGCCGTCCGGCTTCTATCCCATAGGATTTATCTGCACCTCCAGGCTGTACTTGATGTAAAAAGACAATTTTATCCGGTAACTCTTTGACGGTGACTTGATAATTTGCTACATTTTCTAGAATCGATGCTAATTCATTTAATTCGTGATAATGGGTGGCAAAAATCGTCTTAGCTTGTATTTCTGCTGCTAAATATTCCGCCACTGACCACGCAATAGAAAGCCCGTCAAAAGTTGCCGTTCCCCGGCCAATTTCATCGAGAAGAACCAAAGATTTATTACTCGCATGATTTAATATATTTGCGGTTTCGTTCATTTCGACCATAAAGGTTGATTGACCTGTGGCTAAGTCATCGACTGCCCCAACTCGGGTAAAAATGCGATCGCAAAGACTCAATTGTGCCGAAGTTGCGGGAATAAAACTTCCCGTTTGTGCCAGAAGTTGAATTAAACCAATTTGTCGTAAATAACAGCTTTTTCCGCTGGCATTCGGACCCGTTAAAATAATTAAATCGGGATAAGAATAGGGTGTCAATTCATCATTTTCGCTTTGATCTTCTCGACTTCCCAACTGGGCGGTATTCGGCACAAAAAAGCCCGGAGGAAGCAACTTTTCTACTACCGGATGTCGCCCCTCAACAATCTTTAATTCACGCCCTTCTACCATCTCTGGACGGCAGTAAGATTGACGAATTGCCACTTCTGCCAACCCGCACAATACATCAATCGCCGCCACCGCTTTGGACACATTGCGAATGGTATCAATATATTCGCCAACTTCCGATCGCAATTTGACAAAGAGATCATATTCGGTTTGGTTTAAATCTTCTTTAGCGGTTAAAATTCTAACTTCTCGTTCTTTTAATTCTGGTGTAATATACCGTTCTTCATTGGTTAAGGTTTGTTTGCGGATATAATCATCGGGGGCAAGTTCGGCTTTACCTCGACTAATACTGATATAATATCCAAAGGTTTTATTATATCCGACCTTTAAAGTGGGAATTCCGGTGCGTTCCCGTTCTTTAACTTCTAAATTAATCACCCATTGATTATCGTCCTCAGCCAGACTTCGCATTTCATCGAGGTTAGCATCAATACCGGAACGAATTAATCCCCCTTCTTTGAGGGCAATGGGCGGAGATTCGACTAAAGAATTAATAATTTTTTCGGCAATTTTTTCTAAGGATTTAGGAAGATTTTGTAAAGCTTTGAGATAAGGAGATTTTCCTTGTTCGGCGACAGTTGCAAGTTGCGGTAACTTGGTTAAAGAATCAGCTAAAGAGACTAAATCTTTGGCATTAGCGGTACTATTTCCCACTCGTCCGGTCAACCGTTCAAGGTCATAGATTTGTCGGAGAATCTGTTGAATATCTTGTCGCAGTTCGTGGTTATTGACAAACTCTTGAATGGTATCATGGCGGGCGCGAATGCCTTTGAGATCGAGTAAAGGTTGTAATAACCAACGCCGTAACGCCCGACTTCCCATTGGGGTATTTGTTTTATCTAACGCCCATAATAAAGAACCATATAGCGTATTATCTCGAACGGTTGTGGTAATTTCTAAGTTGCGGCGACTTTGATGATCGACGACTAAATAATCACTGAGAGTATAAGTTCGAGGACGTTGGAGAGGGGTAATATGATCTTTTTGAGTATCTTCTAAATATTCTAATAACCCCCCGGCTGCCCGCACACTCAGAGGAAGATGTTCACAACCAATGCCTTCGAGAGATTTGAGTTGAAATTGTTGTAAAATTCGAGGTCTGGCTTCACCCAAAGAAAAAGGCTTTTGCGATCGCAATGAATAGCAAAAACAACGAGGTAAACACTCAGGAAGTTCTTGATCATTTTCTCCCGGTTTCAGCATTTTACTAATATCGGGTGCATTCACTGGGAACAACACTTCAGACGGTTGTAACC
>NZ_AUZM01000011.1 GCF_000478195.2 Lyngbya aestuarii BL J
CTCATGGGTCTAACCGTTGAGTGGCATAACTCTAATTCAATAAATTAAGACAGTCGTTTGATATAATTAAAACGCACGTTTAAAAAAATTGCAAGGATCGCAATAGATTTTTGTTTGAATGAACAGATCTGCGTACTATAGAATAAAGACCAACGTTTAACCCAAAATGAGTCGTGTTCCTTCCACCGAGCCGAAAACCGATACTAAAGAACAAATTCTCAATGCTGCCGAACGTCAATTTGCACTTTTTGGCTTTGCGGGTGCTTCATTACGAGCCGTGACACGAGATGCAAATGTGAATTTAGCCGCAGTTCACTATCATTTTGGATCAAAAGAGGAACTCTTTAAGGCAGTTGTGCAGCGGGTTGCCGAACCTATTGTCCGAGAACAAATGCGGCATTTAGATGAGTTAGAAAATTTTGATCCTAACCCTTCAGTTGTAGATATTGTTCAAGCATTTGTTGCCCGACCATTAGAGATGATTTTGAAACAACGGGGAGAATCTTGCTATGTTCATGCTCAATTTGTAGGGCGATGTCGTACAGAACCCCGTCCAATTCAAGAACTAGCTGAAGTAGAATTTAACCCTAGCCATCAACGTTTCTTGGAACTCATACACAAGGCTCTACCCCATCAATCTTTTACAGAATTAGAGTGGAAACTAGATTTAATTGTGGCAATGATTGTTCGAGTTTTAAAACAAACTGAATATTCTGATCCCTTATCAGAAAAATCTGATCAAGAGATTGATAATTTAATTCAACGCTTAGTCAGGTTTATCCTCTCTGGTATTAGTGCATAAGTTTTCACGCACTCAAATCATACCAAGTATTTTTGTGAAATCTTCCCAGGGCGTTCACTGAAAACGTCTTTTTTTATTGACTTTTATTGGACTTGTTGACAAACTCACAACTCATTAGGAGAGTTCCACCATTGAGATGGATGACAACCCAAAGGCGCGTTTAAGCTATAGTCGAGATCTTCACACCGCAACCATTGATCATTTTTTCGCCATCCTAACTTTTTACCCCATTGTGCGACTAATTTTTGATTTTCTTCGATAGTGGCTTCGCGATCGCCCCCACAACTTTTATAAATTTAGAGTTGTACACTAAACCCAAACCGACCTTGACTGTATTTAACCCACAAGTTATCAATCACAGGTCAAGAATTGCACGGGAATTTTTGAATTTCTTCTGGTCTTAATTCCCCTAAACGGTTATGACCAGCGATCGCCATAATTAAATTAATAGTCTCAATATCTGCATTAAACCATTGTTTTTCTTCTAGATAATTTCGCAATTTACTGTAACGGTTGACATCCGAAACCAGCATCAAGTTTTCTTCTATCTGTTCAATTTTTGCCGAAAAATTTAAAACATTTTCAAGCTAACTTTCCAGTTATTTAACTTGGTTTGACAGTTGATTTAGTTGATCCTCAAAAGACTGAGAATTAGAATTTTCGTTGACAAGAGTCATAACTTAGAGGATTAGATAGAAAATCAATAAGATCTATTTATTTTATTAAATTATAATCAATCATAAACATCCAAAATGATTACATCTCTACAAATTGAAAGTGTATTTTTCTGAGCTTAACTAAGAATCTGACGACTCCGATTGAGGAGTCACATTTTCTTTGACTTCAACTTGTTTTTGTTGTTTGCGTTCCTTGGTTTCTCTGAGGGCTTCTGCTTTTAACTTCTTAGAAGCTTTCAAGAATCCTGGGGCTTCTTCAGTGGGTTCATTCAACTGTTCAACAAATCCAAAGACATCCCGCCCCGGAAGAAACTTAGCCTTGACTTGAACAAAATAAGTTTGACCTTGCTGGTCTTTTTCTAATCTCGGATTGAATCTAAACGGCTTTACAGGTGAATCTCTCCAGAGTAAAGGCACATGAGAAGCTTTCATAAATTTGACTTTTTTAGCGGCTTCTGCTTCTTTAATCCAAGCTAATCTATCTTGAGAAAAGTTACGCATCACCGTGATACAAGGGGTTCTACAAACCGGAATAAATTGCCATAATCCTGAGAATTTGAATTCAAAATCATTTAACTCTGTATTCAGTGGACTTGATGAAGCGCCATGCCCCACAAATCCGACTAATTGAAAAGCCACTTGATGAGGTTGATCTCGACTTGGAAAGTGCAGTATTTTTGGATAGACGATTAACTTTTGAGTGGTATTCCCTGTCGTTTCAATTTCTTTTTTAAGGGCATCATAAGCCTTCCGACGTCTATTCGGAATATAAAAGAGTCGATACTCTTTATCCCCTAACATGACCGTTGAACGTTCTTCGGTTAATGTTACTACACCACTGATAATACCAATTCCTTGAAAATAACGTTGGGACTCTCCGGATTCTGATTGTTCAGTCTCCGTTTGAGCATCAGTATCTTTAACTTCTTGATGATCAGAAGACTCCGGTTCAGATTTCAAGTCTTCATTGACTGTTTCAGGCGTTAATTTTTCTTGCCTGTTCGTCGGAGAAATAGTTTCAACTTTTTTAATTTTTGAAGGTTTAACAGATAACGGTTTGGGTGGGGAAACGGGAGAGGACGAAGAAGTTCGTTTTGGTTTAGGAATTAGTGAAGGTTGAATTTGTTCTTGTGGGGGTTCAGTTGACTCTGCGTTCTCACTTAACTCAGATTGCAACTTCGCTAGCAAATCTTGATACATCGCTTTTTGCTTGGGATTTGTAGCTGTCTTGATTAACTTTTGAATTTTCTCGATTTGCTCTGACATTTTTAATTTAATTTTAGAGTTTGTTTGAGTTTATTAATTAAATTTAAAATTACAATCATTGAACCCACATTAATATTAAACTGAATTAGACCAATTTACTTCTCTAGATGGAGTTCTTACACATTTAACCACTGTAGCATATCATTTTTGCAGACCGTTTACATTCAGTTCAAAAATTTGCTCCGCCCACAAGGGTCATCTCTGTACTCTCATCTTATTGATTTTACCCTCTAACTGCACCTTTGAATTTTTTGGCGTGTCCCCACTGATCTGGAGTCTGAAACGACATCAACAGGATCATCTCGGGAAAAATCCCATAAATCTTTACAAAGGGGTAGAATATTGAGGGTTATGAGTGATCGGTTCCCAGTGCAATTGATCCGGGTTTAGAGTTTAAGTTTTGATCGAAGTGAATCAACTTAATCCGCTTAAAAAGGAATACTTTGAGAAGCTAAAATACGGGATGAGATTCATCCTCACGACAAAAGACATCAAGACTTAAGACAATCATTTGATTCCGCAGTCTAGACTTAACTTTTCTTTGAGATATAGAAGCTTGAAACCTTGTGTAGAAGGGAGAGAGAGGGATTTAAAACCTTGACACCCCTGGAACTCTGATTCTACCGTAACCTTATATCCCTCAGACTTGAACCTTGAAAATTGAGTGAGGGAAAAATCAGGGAAGATGTACAACCCGATGGTGACGGAAGTTAGGAGAATAATAAAAATAAAACCCTGTTGTCATTAAGGGTTTGAGTTGGGGTTGAATATGAGATTTGACAGAAATGAAGTTCTCCCATTATTGATCATAAAATCAATGAAGAAACAGTCCCTCGCCATTTTGTTAGAATAGTATCTCCCGATGGAAATGTAAGGGAAGGCGACAAAAACGGAGTAATTACCGTTAAGTAAGGACGGGCTAGGAGGGATTCGAACCCCCGACACCGTGGTCCGTAGCCACGTGCTCTAGTCCACTGAGCTACAAGCCCTGACGACTCTAAGATTTAAGATCACATTTGAAGTCACAGTTGACCGTTCAAACTGATCCTTAACTTATCGCCTGAGTCATTATAATAACACATTTTTGCAGCAATGACAAACAATTTCTCTCAAGATCCACAATCGTTAACCCACCTCAACGAGAGAGGAGAAGTGAATATGGTCGATGTCTCGGCCAAAGCCTCTACTCGTCGAGAAGCAGTTGCAGCGGGTCAAGTGCGGATGTCTCGCTCAACTTTTGAAACACTGGTCGCGGGTAACGCACCCAAAGGAGATGTGATCACAACCGCCAAACTCGCGGGAATTATGGCAGCTAAACAAACCGCTCAGTTAATTCCCTTGTGTCATCCCTTACCTTTGAGTAAAATCGATGTTCAACTCACCCCCTATCCCGAACTTCCGGGTTATCAAATTCGCGTTCAAGTCGTCACCACTTCAGAAACCGGAGTCGAAATGGAAGCGCTAACTGCGGTGTCTGTCACAGCGTTAACCCTCTATGACATGGCAAAAGCCCTAGAAAAATCAATGCAAATAGAATGTATTCGCCTGGTGAGTAAAACGGGGGGAAAATCGGGAGACTATTACAGTCTGTCAGAAGAAAAATAGCAAAATAGTTCTCAGCTAACATTTGCTGTGAATTTTTTGTGAATAAATATAATAAATAAATGTTCGGGAAAAACAGATCTCGCTTAAAATGAAGATACATAGAATTGCTCAGGAGTGAAAGGAATGCCTCCCCGTTGGCCTCGACAACCCGACCGTAAAGATCCTGCTTATAGACGCTTAGATGACCGCATGAACTTTGCTGTTCATGTAGCATTTTTTGCACTGTGCAATTCCGGTTTATGGTTTTTTCAAAAAATTCAAGCGGCAACATGGCCCTGGGCAGTTTGGGTAACAGTAGCTTGGCTACTTGTCCTGGGGATGCACGGAATTTACATTTTTGCGATCGCGGACTATTCTTCTGTTCGACAAAATCAACCCAATTAGAGATACATTATCTAAAATAAGGGGGAATGGCTGGAGCGAAAGCTCTTAAACTTATTGTGTCAGTAATACTCAAAAATTAAGCTATGGCTACTACACAAGAAATCGAAAAACTAGCTTCTGAAATTGGCGAAAATATTTATATTGACGTTGCTAAATGGCATCTTTTGTTATCAGATGCTCATCTGCATACATCAGTTGCCGAACAGCTTTATCCTTTACTCGAAGATCAAAATTTAGAAGCCGATCAAATCAACAAAGTTTTGCAAGGAATTTCTGTTCCTTTAGGGGGCGGCAAAATGACAGCATCACTGGCAGATTTGATCCCAACATCAGTGCAAAGCGATCTACTCAAAATCTTAGAAGAATATCAGCGTCAGATGTAAATTCTGAATTTGATATTGACCCACATTATTAGCCTCAACAGCACAAACAAATGGAAAACTACAGACAGGCTAGGAAAAATCACATGAAACGAAACTTAGGAATTGTCAGTGTTATTGCAACTGCGAGTCTCCTCAGTATTATTGCACCCACAACGGCTCAATATCGTCCAGATCGTCCCACCTTTTTCAGTGATGGAGATCGGGAACTTGAACAAGAAATTAACCGCATTGATCACCCCTCAAAACAACATTCCGAACCCGTTCTTTCCTTTGAACAAGCTCAAAAACCGAGCGAAGAAATTACCCAACTGCCGGGAAATATCATCGTAGCAATGCCAGGATCTTTTCGAGGAGAACGCCGGGAAATTTTGGATACATCAGACGGAAAACTTGAATTCACGGTATTAGCGACTCGTCAAAGTGATTCCAAGTTTACGGTTGCTTATTCGATCCCTTTAAACTCGACTCGTTTAGGTGAACCTCAAGCCTTATTTAACCAAATTAGAGACAGTTATATTAAAGGTAGACCTGTAGAATTAGTTGGAGAACGCAATATTGCGCTACAACGTTATCCGGGTCGAGAAATTAATTTATCCAGCTTCCTGGAAAATCACCAGTTTAGAGTTTACCTCGTCCAACAACGAGTTTATGTTTTAGGAGTGAGTAAAGCCAAAGACGGAGGCTCGACACAAGATATTAGCCAATTTTTTAATTCCTTTCAACTTCGCGCTCAGTAAAGGTCAACAGAAAGGATTAAAATTAAGGTAAGCTAGACTCGGTTAAAATCTAGCTTTGTTTGAATCTGACACCCAATGAGAAAAAAACTGGCTCAAATTGCACTGAGTTTAGCTTGATCTATTTTTTTCCTTTACCCAGTTTTGGGGCGACCGTATTAGAAGAGATCAAAACTACAGGCATTCTCAAAGCCGGAGTCAGGCAGGATGCTGCGCCACTCGGCTATCGTTCCGCTAAAGGAGAATGGGAAGGATATTGCTTCGAGCTAATCGAATTGCTCGCTAACCGACTGCAAAAACAACTAAATTTAAGCCAACCGATTAAGATAGAATATATAAAGTCCACGCTGGAAAATCGCGAACAGATCGTCAGGGATAAAACTGTTCACTTAGAATGTAGCCCCAATACCGTCACTCGTACACCCCAATCCGGGATCGTTTACTCAGATCGATTTTTAATTACAGGTGTGTATCTGTTAGTACGACCGGATAATAAAGGCTATATTAACCCATCAGGTGCAGCGCGAAAATATTTCCATCGGTGTGCTTCCGGCTTCTTTAACCCAAAAGTTTATTACCAGTCGATATTCTCTTGCTCAACCCATTGAGTATCCGGGAACTTCAGGGCGAGAAGCCGCAGTTCAAGATGTTCTCAGGGGCAAAATTAATGCTGCACGCCAGTGACGGACTTTTATTAGTCGGAGAAGTTTTGAGACAGCCAGAAGTCAGCAAAGCAGATTACGCACTCGTTCCCTCTGAACCCCTCACCTGTGAATTTTATGGGATGATTTTGCCCGAAGGAGATATTGCTTGGCTCAATACCATCAATTCTCTGATTTTAGTTCAGGAAAGTGTAGAGATCCTCACGCAATTGTACGGCAATGATTCGGCCTATGTTCAAACCACAGAAGCCGCCATCAAAAAATGTATGCCCTAAACAATCACCCGTGACTTCCTCCTGAATTAATCACCCCGAAGGTGTAGAGGCAATTTAGGGAATAAATTAGATAAATTCGCTAATCTTGATATGGGAGCCAATCGGATTCTTCTGCCTTTAATCAAAACGGTCAACTCAACGGCGTGGCATCGAAATCTGGCTTCCCCTCCCTTAGCTTAACAACAAATAGCGGATTGGACATGATGACTCAGGAGTTCCATATCTCTGTTACCCCCGTTGGGAATAATGAATACTTGGTGCGAACTGAAGAAGTTGCATCCGGTGTCCCTTTAGCAGAAGAACAGGTTAGTTGGCCAGTAGAGACCTGGCTAGGTTACACTCGTCAATTAATGCAAGACCCCATACTCGGGGTTCTCCAGGGACAAACCCTAACTCGATATCGTACCCGAGGAGTAAGTACCGCCTCCAACTCGGCGTTATCCCCAGAATCAAGCATAATTAGTTTAGTCGAACTCGGACGCCAACTGTATAACGGTTTGTTTCAAGGAACAATGCGGGAAAGTTGGACTTGCGCCCAAGCCATTGCTCAAAATCGACGTGAGTTTCTACACTTGCGTTTAGGAGTTAAGGGAAAGCACTTAGGCAGTTTACCCTGGGAAGTCTTGTATGCCGGAGATCGCCCCCTGGGAACTGGCCCTGATGTGGGATTTTCACGGTATCAACCGGGTGTTGTTTCTCCGAACTACTCCCATATCCTCACCTCTAATCAACCCCTCAAAATTTTAGTTGCGATTTCCGCTCCCAACGATCAAGAAAGCCTCCAACTCAAACGAGAAGTTCTGCATCTGCAAGAAGAACTGCAACGCGATACTCAACGCAGTTCTGAGCGTAGCCGACCTCGCCCTGAAATTCAACTGACCATTCTCGAACAACCCGACGGTCATCAACTCACCCAAGCCCTCGAACAAGGTCAATATCAAGTCTTCCACTACGCCGGACACAGTAACTTAGGAGTCTCAGGCGGTGAACTGTATCTCGTCAGCAGTCGTACTGGATTAACTGAAACCCTCAGTGGTGATGATTTAGCCGGATTACTCGTCAATAATGGTGTACAAATGGCGGTGTTAAACTCCTGTCGGGGGGCTTATGCTCATGGTTCCCATTCCGACGAAGAAACCGCCCAACTCAATCTCGCCGAAAGCCTGGTCAGACGCGGAATTCCCGGTGTGTTAGCTATGGCTGAACGTATCCCTGATGAAGTCGCACTGACACTGACTCGCTTACTCTACCGAAATCTCAATCAAGGTCATCCCATTGATATTAGTTTGAGTCGGGCGCGACAGGGATTAGTTTCTGCTTATGGGTCACACCAACTCTATTGGGGTTTGCCGATTTTATATCTGCATCGCAAGTTTGATGGCTATTTGACGGCCGATTCTGCTGAACCTCAGACTGTTAAGGCGATATCTCCGTCTCTGTTTGCCCCCATTTCGACTCAGAATTGGGGAGAGTCTAGTCTTCGGGCGATTGAGAAAGAAACAGAAAAAAAGCAAACTGAAAACCTTGAATTTGCCTTTTCTAAAGCAGAAATTGATCCATTTCTCAAAGATATTGAGTATGTCGATGATTTAGCCGAAGAAGATGAAGATCTCGAATTTATTGGTGATGCTTTACGTCAGTTAAAAAGTTCTCAACCTTCTTCTTCACTAGGTGGCAAAAAAAGCAATCAGAAGTTTGTTGAGAAACAAGACCCAATTTCTGAAGCAAAAATCACTCGGTCTAATCGTTCTCCACTTCCTCAAAGCAAAACAAATACAACCGTTCAGGTTCTGTCTGCAAAGCTGCTCAACCTCAACGCTTTTAAGTCTTGGCTACCTTTAGCGTTGCTGTTAATTCCGATGAGTTTAGGTGTAGGATTGTTTTACAGTAGTATTCTTCAGTTCGGGAAATCTGAGCCAGAAATTGCCTTATCTAAACCGACAAAACCTAACTCCACATCCCCCAACTTACCCTCTGAACAACCCCTTGATTTAAGTGCAGCCAAGACCGATTATGTATTGGGAATTGCAGTCGAACAGTTTTATCAAGAAAATCTTTTAGCTGGAGTCGAAGCCACAACAGAATTACTCAATCGCGGTGCAATTACCGAAGCCAAAGCGGCTTTAGCTGCGGTATCGGTTCGAGATAGTGACAAGCCTGAAATTAACTTTCTTTGGGGTCGGTTAATGTGGCAAGCGATTAATCAAGGTAGTGCAGATTATATGATGGATGATGTGCGACGCTATTGGGAAAGGGCTGTGCAGCAACGTCCTGATTCTTTAGAGTACCGCAATGCTTTAGGATTTGCTTATTATTCTGAAGGAAGACTCGATCAAGCGTATCAAACTTGGTTGCAAGTTTTAGATTTAGAAGAACCCACATTTAATGAACAAACCGTTCAACAAAAACTTGCTCAACTCCAAGATACGAATAAACCGCAAATTTTAACGGCTTATGCAGGGTTAGGGTTAGTTTTGATGAAATCTACAGCCGAGTTACCGCGCCCAGAACAAGCTATACGTTTGAGTAAAGCGGTGAAATTCTGTAATAAAGTTTTGAGCGAAGCCCCCGAAGAATTTAAACCTCATTTATTAAGTCAAAATTGGCTCTGGACAAATGCGATTATTCGAGATTGGCGTTTGTTAATGCGACAACAAAACTAATCCTCAATTCTAATTATTCAGTTAAACGGAGAAGAAAAGTAAACCTGTTGCAGAGAGTAACCAAGATATACTAATTATCCCATAAACCAATTTTTTTAAGGTTTGATCAGAAGGTAAAGAATTAAAACACTTTACCCATAAACTTTTAATAAATTGACCTTGCTGCTGTTGTTTTTCTGAAGGTTCACCCCGCAGTTTATTTTCAATATTCGTTAACAAACACGTTCCTTGATTAAATTGCCACTGTAAAATCATGGCGGGAACAAAGATGACATGAATGATTCTCCACAATTGACTGGGAATGATCCATCCAAATAGCACAAAAAATAAAATCAAAAAATGAAGGCATTTTGTTAAAAAGATTAGAATATTTTTCCAATTCATCAGAAAAGATATTAACGTTACGCTAAGGCAGTAGAACATTTAAAGTGATGCTACTTACTCTAGCAAGATTTGACAAGGAAATCGGTGTTTATACGGTGATCTCGATTACTTTTTTACAAATCAGGTAACATTGCTATATCTACTTAATTGATAGAGTTCACAGTTTTGTTAATTCAAGTTCAAATTGAACTGGAAAAGTTTGATAATGCTTGGTAAGTTTCGCAGAGATCATATAGAAAATACTGAAAAATAAAATACTGAAAAGTCATTAATAAAGATTATTTGATTAACCCTGAATATAAGTTTGGAGGTAACACCTTTGCTAAACAGATGTACTCCCAAACCCCTTTCCCTTTAACTTTCAATTGTCAGGTGAAACTTTTACACAAAATCAAAGTATCCCGATGGAACGAAAAAGACCTCGCTACCTTCTGGTAAGTCAAGATTAGCTGTTGCAGCGTCTGCCATGGCTGAATCGCTGAAACCAGAAAGTCGCGGCATAGCAGGAGAGGCAGGAGCTTCCATCAAAAACACTTGTTCTGTAATCAGAGAGAAATCCGGTTCAACTTCCTCAACAGGGATAAAGGCACTGTCCCCAGAGATTCGAGCATCCATCTCTGCGATCATCTCTATGAGCAGTTGCTCAGTGAAACCACTCTCACCAGGAACGTAGTTATCCAGTTGTTCCTGGAAAAACGCCCTTCCCTCTAAAAGGCCAGTCAGAATATCTACCTCTGGTTCAGGTGATTCAACCGGGTCAGGAGCTTGCTCAATTGGAGTTGCACTGATAAACGAACCTATAGACTTTAGTAGCAACGGAATGTTGTCGATGTCGCCACCAGCATTTTGCATGACATCATATTCACCTTCTTCCCACCAGGAGGTTCTGAACAACAGGTCATCCCCTTGTCGGGCGAATTCAATAATGTATGGCTCCTCTAGTGTTGCTTCACTCTCGCTTAATGCAAAAGAGCTAGTGCTAGCAGAAGCAGGTGATGGTGGTGGAGGGCCGTCGAATACAATCTCATCTCCCTCACTAATGTTTCGATCCCCAATTCTTCCAAGCTCTGCGGCTTCAATAAAGAATGTATCAGCACCGGAATTTCCAGTGTAATTATCAGTCCCTGCATTTCCGGCCAGGTAGTCATTACCGGAGCCGCCCGTTAAAATGTCATCACCATTGCCACCTTCAAGACGGTCGGCATCGTTGTCTCCAAAAAGGAGATCATTTTGATCGCCTCCTTGAACAGTGTCAAACCCAGAGCCACCGTACATCTCATCCTGTCCGCTGTTGCCAAATAAAAGATCATTGTTGGCGTTACCGAACAAATCATCGGCTTCTGAACCACCGTCAATTCGGTCGTTGCCATTGTCACCAAAGAGAAAGTCAAATCCTGCATTACCAAATAGACTGTCATTGTCCATCCCACCATTGATGGTGTCATTTCCTCCATTTCCTGAAAGGAAATCGTTTCCGGCGAAACCTAAGATACTGTCCGCCCCAGATGTACCCGAATAATTATCGGGGCCGGGTGTGCCGTTATAAATCGCCATTGTTGTTTTCTCCTTGAAATGGCGTGGTTGAATTTCCACAAGCAAAAGTATAACAGCAAAAATTACAATGGCAATACATCTAAAGAAAGTTTTTTTTATATTAAGGTTAAGGCTTGATTACTTATTCTTGGTGTAACTAAACTGAGTTAAACTATTCTTTGGTGAGTTGGCAAATGAACAAATAAATGCTAGAGATAATCCCATTTACATCAAGTTAATTTGAATTATCAAAACGCTATATATAGGGTATTCAGTGATTTTTGTAAAGGCAAGTTTAAGACGCGATCGCTTATTTTATGTGCAGCTAAACTGAGTTAAACTATTCTTTGATGAGTTTACTTATGGAAAAATAAATGTTAGAAGTCATCCCAATAGCGGCAGGACAGATTCAAGTTCCTTTACCGGGTGGAGGGTCAATAAGCATAACCCCGGATGGAACACCAGGATTCGGAAGGTCTGTGGAGCTAAGAGGGTCGGGGATTTTCATTGGGACAGCATTACTAGATCAAATCGTAGTGACTGATGACGGGGCAAAGACCATCTTTGGTCTAGAGGATGGAGATAGCTTTTATATTTCCGGATCGGGGGCTGTAGTCTTTGGTAATGCTGGAGACGATGTATTTACAGGTGGAGATGGAGATAGCACCCTTTATGGGGGTCACGGAGATGAGCGTATTGCAGGCGGCCCCGGTAATGATTTGATATTTGGGGAACTGGGTTCAGAAAGATTGGATGGTGAAGCCGGAAGTGATACCCTATTGGGCGGAATGGATGGCGACATTATTCGTGATAGGGGTGGTACAGAAGGTGATGAGAATTTTCTTTATGGAGGTCAGGGAGATGATCGGATTGAAAGCGAGAATGGTAATGATCGCCTCTGGGGAGACATAGGAGATGATGGCTTGACCGCCGGAACCGGAAGCGATACTTTAACAGGCGGCTCCGGGTTTGACATTTTGACAGGAAACGATTTCTCCAGTTTTTCACCTGACCAGGCTCAGGACTTTTTTGCTCTGGAAATCACTGGTCAGTTTGATCTAATTACTGACTTTGAGGATGGTGTTGATCGTTTGATACTTCCGGTGGGCGTCTCGTTTGAAGATTTGGCGATCGCTCAAGTGGGAGAAGATGCAGCCGCTTTGGATGCGCTAGGATCTTTCTTGTTAAATGAACCAACTGATATCCTTATTCGTTTGGCAAATTCAGGGGAGGTTCTAAGCGTTCTGAATGGCAATGGAACCGGGCTGACTGTTGACCTGATTTCAGCAGAGGATTTTATTGATATAAATTTTTAAGAACTGAGAGCGATCGCCTAAATCCTTGTTGATCCCAATTGGGGTTTGTATAGCAGCGTGATGATGAATGATTCTCCACAATTGACCGGGAATTATCCATCCAAACAACACAAAAAATAAAATCAAAAAATGAAGGCATTTCATTAAAAAGATTAAAATAATTTTCCAATTCATTCGCAGAGATATTAAGGTTACGCTAAGGCAGTATAGCAAGAATTTGATAGGGGAATCAGTGTTTATACTGAGAAAGTTTCAATTTTCCTTTTGGAAAACTTTTCAAAGTTCAGTAATTCTCCCGTAGATATTTTAGTTTTTTTAATTTAATCTTGAGATTAGATTTCCTTACCCTTTGTCTGATGAAAGATCAAATTAATTCAATTCTCAATGGCCTTCTTCCCAGCCTGACTCAAAATATTTCTACAGCCGCTCAAACGGTACAAGATGGAGTTTCCACTCTGCTTACCCCTGGTGCTGGTTTAATCAATAAAGGAAATGGTGAAATTAGCCAAAATCCCCAAGCGTTTGGATTTGCTTTTGAACATTTACAAGCAATCGGTTTTAATATTAATGCTGCACTTCAAAATTCCGAGGCTCGGGCTTATCAAATTCCGGCTGATGGAACGACGAAATATAGCCCCGATATTTATATTGATCAAGTTGGAGAAGTAATCGCTCAAATTCAAGCCAAAGCCGGGGCAAGTAAATATGTTGAAAAACAGGCAAACTCCGGTCATTATCAAGGTCAAATCCTCACCAATTTAGAAAATAAAGGGGTGAATAACACCACAATTGTTATCGAGGTTGATGGGATTAAAAGTTTTCCCGTCAGTCAAGATTTTGCTGTTTGGGTGGCTGAAAATCCCTATCTCGCCGCTGAAGTCATGCAAACGGCGGCATGGGTTGGAGAAATAGGTTGTGCAGGTGTTGAAGGTGCGGCAATTAATGCAGCAATTAATATTTTATTGCAATCAATTAAAACTTTAGGCGCTTATTGTCGGGGAGAACAAGAACTCGCCGCTTCAGAACTTGATAAAATATTGTCCGTTACTATTGATGGTTTAAAAACGGGTTTGATACGGGGAGTCGCTATTAAATTATTACAAAAACTAATGAAAGGCAATCCATTTGCAGCATTAGGATTTACAATAAGTGCAGAGGTTTTTCCGGTTTTAATTGAGGTTTTACAGGATAAAATTACTCTAGAAGGTGCGATTAATAAAGTCGGTTTACGTGTCTTGACATCGGGTTTAATTACAACTGTTATTCTTCTTTTCCCTCCGGTTGGCACGGCATTATTGAGTGTATCTATTTTGCAAGCAATTTGGCAGGAAATCGACCCCGAATGGCAGAAATTTATCATAACAACCGCTCAAACAACTGTTAACGCAACTTACAAAGGAGTGGAAGCTGGAGTTAAACATATTAATCAAAATCCTTGGGATTTGTTAGGAAGTTCGGCTGCATCTTCGGCTGCATCGACGGCGGAAATGCAAGCGTTACAAAATGAGCTAGATATGCTTTTAGAATAATAAAAATTCAAGTTTAATAAAAAAAGGAGAACAATGAATAATTTTAAACTCGGACAAATTGTGAAACAAAATTACGGTGCGATCGCACATTATGCAATTGTCATCGCAGAAAATCGAACTGTGGGTTGGGTGAACAATTCAACCTTAGAAGTGAAACCCATCACAGAAGAAGGATGGAGTTTAGTTAAAGTTAAAGGAGAAGTTTTTGATTTTGATACAATTAAACAAAACATTAAATCGTTCAAAATAGCTGTAGAAGAAGGAAATATTCGCTCCTATCATCCCACAGAATTTAACTGCGAACATTGGGCGACTTTGATGGTGACGGGGAAGGCTTATTCTACTCAGTCGGGAACGGTTAAATTTGCCACTCCGACTATTATTGGAGGAGCCATGATCGGAGTGGGAACCTCGGCAGGAACGGTGGTAACAGTTGCCTCAACCTTGGGTGTTGCTGCGTCTACCGGAACAGCGATCGGCTCCCTGAGTGGTGCTGCGGCGACAAATGCGGCTTTAGCCTGGTTAGGCGGAGGAACGTTAGCATCTGGTGGGGGTGGTGTAGCAGCCGGAACAGCAATTGTGTCTGCGGTGTCTACGGGGGGAGCCGTTATTGCGATCGCAGGCGTAGGAATTATTGGAAAACAGGTTTGGGATAATCTCAGTGAAGAACAACGTCAAACCATTGTTGAAAAAATTAATAGTTCCGCACCCGATCAAGTTAAAGTTGCCTATGGGGTTACAACAGAGAAAGCAACTGAAATGTTTAATGTCGCCTCTGACTGGTTGGGAGAAAGAACTTCTCAAATTGCTAAAGCCGTTGATCAGGCGACTCCAAAACCCCTAAAAATTACTTTAAATCAGATTATTGCAGCCAGTCAAAATACCAGTCAAGCAGTTGAACAACAGGTTAATTCTGTGATGGAAGCAACTCAGAAGTGGGGAGAGGATGTGAAATCGGAAGCCAGCAAAAATTTAGAAAATACGGCAAATACTATAAGTTCAATATTTCCCGGATGGTTCAAAACAAATAGCGATCGCAATGGCTAATGATAGAATCACAGAGAAGTTGATCGTGAATACGATTCAGTTTTATTCCTCGATTCTACAAACAGTCAAAAGACTACAGATCATCAATATTACTAAAAATTTCTGTGTCTAAGTCCATTACAGATACAGTTTGTTTAAACTCGGATTCTGCGATGGGTTGCACAAAAGCAGTATTCGCCCTAACAAAACAATTTGCAGGCGTACCATCACTCTTATTTTTAATAAAAATCCAGGGGTTTAAATTCTCATCAAACGTTACCACAAACCCCGCATAAGTCCGTTGGGCTTGAAAAATATCATCTTTCTTTAAGGTAGTTACAACAGGCCAACTGCCAATTTCAGGATAACCTGGATTATCGAGACTCCAAACTTCTTTAATCGAAAATTGACCCATCCGACAGTTTAAACCTTCCGGATCTGGATCGACAACCTGCCAATACAAATGATTCAAATTGCCGCTATAATCTCCCATCTCATTCGGTTGAGGTAAAGAATTAGCTGCTAAAACAGGAGAATTTACCCAACATAAAATCAGTCCCAAAATCAATCCAATTAAACCTCTGATTAATGATACTCTCTTAAACATAATCAACCTCACCGAATTATAAAATTAAACGAGTTTATTTTCTGCTTCTGTATTGTACCTTAGAAACAGAACAAACTTGAGAAAAATTCTATCAGAGGTCAACCATGAGTGATCAATTTCCAGAAAACTTTATCTGGGGCGCGGCGACTGCATCCTATCAAATTGAAGGTGCAGCCCTAACAGATGGACGTTTACCGAGTGTTTGGGATACCTTCAGCGCGACACCGGGACGAGTATTAAATGGAGATACTGGAGAAGTCGCCTGCGATCATTATCATCACTACGAAACCGATATTCAACTGATGGCAAAACTCGGGGTTAAACATTATCGCTTTAGTATTGCTTGGCCTCGTATTATTCCCAACGGACGAGGAGAAATTAATCAAGCCGGAATAGACTTTTATAAACGCCTTGTAGACTGCTTACTCCAACACGAAATTACTCCTCATGCAACTTTATTTCATTGGGATACTCCTCAAGCTTTAGAAGACTTATATGGGTCTTGGCGGAGTCGAGAAATGGCACAAGATTTTGCAGACTATGTTAGCGCTGTTGTGAGTCGATTAGGTGATCGAATTACTCACTGGATTACAATTAATGAAATCCCCTGTTTTACCCATCTTAGTTATGCGGTAAATAGTGATCCACCTCATGCGCCCGGAACTCGTGTAAATCGCCTCAAAGACATTTGGCAAACTTCTCATCATGCGTTACTCGCCCACGGTTTAGGGGTGCAAGCTATTCGCGCGGCTTCTCCCGTTGCGTGTTCGGTGGCGTTGGTGGATAATTGGGCGGTAACGGTTCCTATTATAGAATCATCTGAACATATTTTAGCGGCAAAAAAAGCCTTTCATCTTTGCGGACAAAATGGCGGAATTATTTTTCCGGCTTTAACGGGAAATTATAGTTCGATTTTGTTAGAACTTTTAGGTGAAAATGCACCGGATATTCAACCGAAAGATTTAGAAATCATTCATCAACCTTTAGATTGTTTGGGGTTTAATGTTTATTCAGCGACTTATGTTCGGGCGGCGAATAATAAATTGGGTTTTGAATTTTTAGGCTTACCCAAAGGTTATCCTCGGATGAATATGCCTTGGTTAAATATTGTCCCCGAATCGATTTACTGGGGAATTCGCCACATTAGCGAAACGTTAAACCAGCCTAATTTACCGATATTAATTACCGAAAATGGATGCGCCGCCCAAGATGAACTGAACCCACAAGGAGAAGTGATTGATAGCGATCGCATTTTCTATTTACGTCAACATTTTAATTCCGCTTATCGGGCGGTTTCAGAAGGATATCCTTTACAGGGGTATTTTGTTTGGAGTTTTATGGATAATTTTGAATGGGCGTGGGGTTATGATCGCAGGTTTGGTTTAGTTTATATTGATTATCCTACACAACGTCGTATTCCAAAAATGAGTTTTAATTGGTATGCTGAATGTATTCGTCAAAATCGAGTTGTTTAGCTTTTGATTTGACTTTGCCTGAGTTGATTAATACAGTGGAGATAGTTAGGAATTGGTTCTTCTGCAATCCGACAGGCTTCAGTATCAACGTTAATTAAATCGTCCCCCCAAAACACTTTTCCGAACTCAATCGATTTTCCTTTATCGGGTTTCCAGTCACGACTAATAAATTTGCGATCGCCATCTACAACCGCCCCATCAAATAAATGTCCAATACAAAAATAAACATCTTGCAAAATCAACGGAACTGAGGGACGATGTAACTGTCCTCGTGAGTTGGGACTTCTGGCTTTATATTTGCTACGAGGAAATAACCCATAAAGGTTTTTAAGCGAAGCAGAAATTAACGGTTCTCCTTTGAGGTGAGTTCGTTTGAGGGCGCCTATACTGATGCGACAGTCTACTTCTTGAAGAATCGCTGGGGCGTACATCGAGGGGAAGCGTACAGGTTGAGGGGAAAGGTTCGGGTACTCGATCAATGGGAGTTGATCGGCGTCTAAGAGTTGAATTCTATCTGTAAACAAATCAGACAAACCATTACGATCAATAATCTCATGCAGCGATACGGGTGAACAAACTCCCTCAACCACGAAGATTTCTGCTGTGGGGTTGAACTCCCTCAGTGTGTTTAACACTCGACCTAAAACCCCTCGACTAATGGTTACAGGTGGGCCGACGGGATACCCTAAATTGGGCTTAACCAAAATCCGTTTTGCGTCTCTGGCGGTTTGGGGAGGTTGATAAACAAAACTCTCAGTCGTCTCCACGTGGACAGTATGATCTCTCATTGGATAGATTTACAATAGCTTTACAAATAATTAAAAGATTATAAAGATTGAATAAAGCCTGTTTGATAGGATGTTATTCAGTGATTATACGCAACTTATCGTTAATTTAGGATTATAGTTAAAGTAAATAAAGCGAATTAAAGAGATCTACTACTTAAGTGTGATGGGGATCACCTAAAAAAGCGAGTACAATCACAAGCAGAAGATGTTTTCAGTCACGGTAGAGTCGGGAAGCATCAATAATACTTAAGATCGTAAAATTCCAATTCGGTTATGTACATCTTCTCTACTAGAGATTTAAGGGGAAATAAAAATGCTATCTACCAAACAAGCTCAATTAGTTCAGTTTTTACGCTTTGAATTGTCGATCCCTGCCGCTTCTATCGCAATGGCCCTGCGTCATCCCGAACAAGATTACGGTCAACTACCGATGATTTTGTGGCAATATGGCTTAATCAGCTTAGAACAGTTAGATCGGGTTTTTGACTGGTTAGAACGTTTTGGAACTTCTGTAGAAAGTCAACCCAAATTTAGCCGTGTAGATCCAGATAACGGATTACTCAATGAATCAGTCGATTTGTCTTCAGCCTCTTTCGTTGCTTAACTTTAAATAGAATGAATGTGAAAAAATGCTAAATCTTAGCGGGAATGAGGTAAAAGTCAAAAATTTAAAATGAGATCAAAAGCTTTAAATAATCTTCTTTTTATCTAAAAAGAAAGCCTACAAAATAATAAACATTAAAGATGAATAATGAGTTTGGATGAGGCTTACTTTGATATTGGAAATCAAGAATAATATTAAATAATCAGTTTAAATTTGTCTAAACTCCTCTTCTCCCTCTAAAATAGAACCAATCCTTCGTGATTCAGCCCAAATCTCCGTCTAATCAGGTTGCTCGCCTAAAAAGAAGGATAACTTCAGATTAAACTGAAAGAAAAAGATGGGGCTGAAGGCATTACCAATGTTATGAACTTTGAAGAGGCACTCACGATAACAGATGCTGTCGTTTTTGAAAAGACAGGTAAACACCTGAGTGATGCTCAACGGGCTGTCGTTCAGGGAACTTGGTATCGTCAAAAATATCACGAAATTGCCTTATCCTATCGCTGTACTCCCGAATATCTCAAGCAAGACGTTGGCCCCAAACTATGGCGTCTACTCTCTGATGTATTTAGAGAAAAAGTCAGTAAAACCAATTTTCGGACTGTTCTGGAACGACAGATCAACCTTGTTGAACCCATTCTTCAGTCTTCCTTCGCTTCTCACCCTCCATCGCTGAATCTTGATCTTCAGAAATCATCTCTACAGGTGGACTGGGGAGAAGCCACCAATGTTTCATTTTTTTATGGTCGTTCCCAAGAACTATTCCAACTCGAACAATGGATAGTGACTCAGAGATTTCGGGTTGTCGCTATTTTAGGAATGGGTGGAATCGGGAAAACCTCTTTATCAGTACAACTCACTCAAAAAATCAAGTCTGACTTTGAATATGTGATTTGGCGAAGTCTTCGGAATGCTCCTCCATTATCCGAAATTTTAACTGAAATTATTCAATTTTTATCCGATAAACAGTATATTAATTTATCCTCTGATGTTCATCGCCAAATTTCTCAATTGATTGACTTAATGCGACAATCTCGCTGCTTAATTATTTTAGATAATGCCGAGTCAATCTTACAAGAAGGGGATCGAGTTGGACGCTATTGTGAAGGCTACGAAAGTTATGGTGAACTGATTAAACGCTTAGGAGAAACTCGTCATCAAAGTTGTCTACTTTTGACCAGTCGAGAAAAGCCTCGTGAAATCGCTGCATTAGAAGGAAAATCTCTCGATGTTCACTCCATCCAATTAACGGGATTAACAACCGAAGACTGTCAAGCTTTAATTCAAGCGAAAGGAGTTTCAGCCTCAACCCAACAATGGGATCAGTTAATTCAACGCTACGCCGGAAATCCTCTGGCGATTAAAATTGTCACCACTACAATTGATGATCTTTTTGGGGGAGAAGTTGCCGAATTTCTCGAACAAATTCAACAAGGAACGGCTATCTTTGGAGATATTCGAGATTTACTCGAACAACAACTCGGACGCTTATCGGAGTTAGAACTTGAAATCATGTATTGGCTGGCGATTAATCGAGAACCTATTTCTCTAGCCGAACTCCGAAAAGATATACTCTCGGTTGTTTCTCCGACAGAAGCTATTGAATCATTAGAATCTCTCAAGCGGCGATCGCTAATTGAAAAAAGTTCTCGGGGCTTTACCCAACAACCTGTAGTCATGGAATACATGATTGAACAGTTTATTGAACAAATTTTTCGAGAAATTCAATCAGAAAATATAGATCTTTTAAATCGATATGCCTTGATTAAATCTCAAACTAAAGATTACATTCGAGAAAGCCAAACTCGTGTGATTCTCAACCCGATTATTCAACGCATTTTAGAACGTTATTCCCTGCTTAAAGAACTACAAAAAAAAATTCATCGCTTATTAGTAAAACTCAGAAATGAGGTTTCAGAAAAATCTGGATATGCGGGCGGAAATCTAATTAATCTCTGTCATCAATTACACTTAGATTTAGTTAACTATGACTTTTCTAATTTAGCGATTTGGCAAGCTTATCTTCAAGATGTCAACTTACAAAATGTTGACTTTTCTGGTGCAGATTTATCTCGTTCTATCTTTGCAGAAACGTTAGGAAATACCCTGACCGTTGCTTTGGGGCCACAGAATACTTTAGCCACGGGAGATGCGGATGGAAAAATTTTGCTTTGGAATAGTGAAGACGGTCAAAAATTGCTCGTCTTTCAAGGAAAAACAAAAGGGGTTAAATCGATTGTTTTTAGTCCAGAAGGTGACTTGATCGCCAGTGGAAGCGATGATCAAACCGTGAGAATTTGGAAAGTAAGTACAGGCGAATGTCTAGATCGTTGGAGTGGGCATCAAGAAACGATTAAATGTGTGAATTTTAGTCCAGATAGTCAGATGCTAGCCAGTGGCAGCGATGACCGAACAGTAAGGGTTTGGGATGTCAATTCAGGGGGCTGTTTACAGGTGATGACTGGACATCGTGAAGGAATTAGAACTGTAATTTTTAGTCCAGATAATAGCATAGTGGCGAGTAGTAGCGATGATCAAACTGTGAGATTATGGTCAATTCAGACGGGTGAATGTTTACGAACCTTTACCGGAAACTCGACTTGGAATTGGACGGTTGCTTTCATCGAAGAAGTGGCTAAACATCCCCAACTCAAAAACGGACATTGTAAGAATTCAACTCCAGTTTTACCCGAGTTTTACCCTTCAGAAATTTCCTGGATCGCGAGTAGTTGCGATGAGAATACGGTGCGTTTGTGGGATATTGAATCGGGTCAATGTTTCCAAAGTTTAGAAGGTCATCTTGATTCAGTTTGGGCGGTTGCATTTAGTCGAGATGGTCAACTTTTAGCCAGTAGTAGTGATGATCAAACCGTGAAAGTTTGGCAGACGAAAACCGGGACTTGTCTGAAAACCTTGAAAGGATTTGAAAGTCAAGTGTGTTCTGTGGCGTTTAGTCACGATGATCAAATTCTCGCCACCGGAAGTCAAGAACAGATGGTTCAACTCTGGGATATCGCCACAGGTCAACGGTTAAGAACCCTGCGAGGACATAAACATCAAGTGTGGTCATTTGTTCTGAGTCCCGATGGGAACACCCTCGCCACGGGGAGTGATGATCACCGAGTTCGATTGTGGGATATTCACGCAGGTCGATGTATTAAGCGGTTTAGCGGACATTCTGACTGGGTGTGGTCTGTTTGCTTTAGTCCGAATGGTCGGATGTTAGCGAGTGGAAGTTATGACAGTACCGTGAAGTTGTGGGATACCTACACTGGAGAAGCTTTAAAAACATTACATGGCCATAGCGATCGCATTGAGACGGTGGTTTTTAGTGGCGATGGGAAAATGTTGGCCAGTGCGAGTGATGATCAAACGGTGCGAGTTTGGGATGTCCAAACGGGGGAATGTCTACACACTTTAACTGGACATAGCCGTTGGGTGGGAGTTGTGGCGTTTAGTCCCGATGGACAAATTTTAGCCAGTGGAAGTCATGATCATAGTCTGAAATTGTGGGACATCCAGACGGGGAAATGTCTTCAGACCCTAGAAGAACACTTTCAGAGAATTGATTTGTTGGCTTTTAGTCCTGATGGCCAAAGTTTAGCCAGTGCTAGCCATGATCGTACCGTCAAGGTGTGGGATGTCTGCACGGGAAAATGCCAAAACAGTCGGTTCGTTGAAAGTGAACATCTTCAAGCTTTAATGTTTTGGGTTGAGGGTCAACTTTGGGTCGGTGGCAGTAATGAGGGTGAAGTGCGATTGTGGGATGTCAAGACTGGAGAATGTGTTAGGATGTTTGCTGATCACGATAGTCCGGTTTGGTCGATTGATCTCAATCCTCAGACCCAGACTTTAGCGAGTGGTAGCTGTGATCAAGCCATTCGGATTTGGGATCTCAAAACAGGCGAATGTTTGCAAATTCTCAGGACAGACAAGCCTTATCACGGCATGAATATTACCGGAGTGACCGGAATTACCACGGCTCAAAAGTCAACCCTGAAAGCTTTAGGCGCAATCAATCTTAACAGTAGTGATTAGTTAAACCAGAAATATTGCTTTTGCTGCTTTACTCTAAATTGTCCCATCTTTCCAACTCCCTTTACTGAATCTTTACAATTAGAGGGAGTATTTTGATGAAAGCTTTACGATGAATGATTAAGTTTTCTATTAAACTGTACACGTATAGATGAATATATACTTCGTTCACATCTGCCGCTTGGATTGAGTCTAAATAAATCTGGATCTCCTTTTGCATACCCCCCCAGAAAATCACAAATTGACTGACGTGAGGGATAAAAAATGATTTCAGTTAACGCCTATTCCATCATCAACTCGGGACGCATCGTTTAATAGACGGTTTGATTAACCGAAAACTGTAGTCGTGAAGAATCAAAATTTGCAATCTTCATTTTTAAATTCTGGGTACACTATTTAATATTTCTTAAGTCAACTAAAATTTTTTTCTCTGAGTGTGAGAGGGCTAACTGTGATTAACTCTATCGGGTTCAACTCCTATAAGTCATTAGATGAGCAGAAACTTTATACTCATCTACAAAATTGTGCCAAAACGGAGTCACCTCAACAGTTGATTCAGCGTTTTCGCAATTTATTTTTAGGCGAAGTCGAATATCAAGATCCAGAGGTTTGGGCGATATTAAGTCAGATTGTTGACGGGGATTTTTCTCAGCAAGAATTTTCCCATGTTCTTAACCGTTGTTGCTATATTTTGATTAACTGTTGGTTGAAACGTCGTAAGTTGCAATGGGCAATTTATGAATTAGTACAACTCTTTGAAGTCTTACCTACTGGACTCCCTCCTTGTTGGACTGCTAAACGTTTGCGATCGCTTGTTAAACACTTTATTCAATCAGAACAATATCACGCTTTACGTCGTCTGGCTAAAGCCTTTAAAGATTGTAAAAATACTGAGTCTAGTGAAACTAAAAACTTAGATTCACTGATTATTCGATATCCCTATTTATACGAACATTTTTTTCTCACCGACGACAGCAGCGATGAACAGCGCCAAGAAATTCGCATGATGCGAAATCGCAATCAATTACGGTTTGAACATGATTTACATCAGTATGTAACCAACCAGACTCACAGCCGAGAACAAGGACTCATCCTATTACCGACAAAAAACCCCACTCTACTCTCAGACAAAAAATATTACTCTGCGATTAATCATTTTACCAGTAAAGTCGATGGTCATCATACCTATCCCGAGTTAGCAAAACAGTTCGTTCAACAAAGTCGGAGAACTCGTTCCTACCGAACCTTCAAAGAAGAACTCTACGAATATCTCAGCACATCTATTGACCCTAAATATGGTAAAAATCGTTTTAATAAACGTTTATATCAAGTCTTACAAGACACTTTAAATCACAACGATAGCCAAAAAGTAAATGATTCTTTACTCGCGGGAACCTGTCGTAAATTATTTAACTTTATGGTGGTTGAGAGTTCGCAACAACCCAATCACTTTGTCTTTGTCGATTTACTCAATAACTTGGGAGCAACCTCAGTCACTGGGACTTTACTTAAGTTGGTTTTAATTTGTCGTAAAGTTAAAAGAGATTTAGAAAAACGTTTTTCTGTTTTATTCAATCATTATGCGACCTTTTCTCAAGATAAAGTCTTTTGGTTAGTTGAAGCTCTTGAAAATGTTAATATTGCTTTTGGTTTGAACTTTGGATCTAAAAAAATATTATTTTAAAGCAGATAGAAGTACAAATATAGAGCGGGGTGTTTACAGTTGACACCTGTATTTTTCCGGGGTTGAGTGTTCCAAACTCCAGAGATTTTCAGCAACGACAAAGCAGTCATTATGGATTGTATGTCTGACCCCAAGATAGTGATCGCATTGCTTCTATTCCCCATTGTATTTTTGAAAGCTAATCTCTAGCAAACCCTCTAAAAATCTATAACCTGCTTCCTCCAAATTCCCCACCAAAGAAAAGGTTAAACTGCGAATTATAACCCGACAAATTCTAATATCCAACGGCTCAATTAAAGGTGTGGGATACACCAAAATTGCCTCCTGACATTCCCGAGCCTCCGCATAAGCAACCACCTGAGCAATGTCACTCAATGCGGGTAGATTCGGAGCTTTATACTTAGTATCCAACACATATTTAGTTACCCCCGTTTCTACATCTTGCAAGACCAAATCAATATCAAAATATAAACCCTGACAGACGTAAAATCTTTCTTGAGATTTAACCTCAATTTGGATAGATGCTGCACTCATAGTCCCACCTGTTGCTTGACTTTATCCCAACGAAATTGATTAACTAGACTTGCTTGGTCAAAGAAATACTCCTCCAAATACGGCTCGATTTCCATCTTCCAAATACTCTCGATTTCTTGGTTTATATCGGGCAGTAAAAAGAAGCTAATCCCGATTTCATAATGAGGATTTCCAATCTGCTGATTGACTTGTTTTAACGTTTTAATTAATCCCTCAACTGAGAAGTCAATTCCCCGATGATAACGCCGCAAAACTTCGTAATTTGGGGATAGAGAAATGAAAGCAAAGCGGCGACGCAGGGCATGGTCTACCAAGGCAATAGAGCGGTCTGCTGTATTCATTGTACCGATAATCCGTACATTCTCTGAAATGCCGAATCGTTCACCTGAAGTTAAATACATTTCTTCATTGCGGTATTCTAATAAATACATCAATTCTCCAAAAATACGAGCCACATTTCCCCGGTTTATTTCATCAATAATTAAAACACAAATATCCTCGCAATTTCTAGCCCGTTGACAAAAATCAAGAAATCTTCCATTCACGACCGGATAATCTAATTGCCCATCGGTTTTTTGCGGGCGGATACCTTGTACAAAGTCTTCGTAAGCATAAGCCGGATGAAACTGAACAACATCTATAAAACCGTTCCCGCCACTGACTAAATGTTTGGCTAATTTCTTCGCAAGATAAGTTTTACCCGTACCGGGTGGCCCCGAGAAAATTAGCTGTTGTTTGCGTTTGAGTGCCTGCAACCAAAACGTTAACGTTTCTGTTTCTATTCCCGTATCTTCGGCGCATTGAGTTAAAGTATATTCCGGTTGTAAATTCATTTCTTCAATCTCAAAAATGGTTTCAATTGGCTCATCTTCCGGGTCTAATTTTTCTTTAGAAAACTCGTATTTTTTCACGCCAACCAACCAGTGAGAAAACATATCAAACAAGTCATCATTTCTCAGGGCAGGTATACCGGGTTGATTGAGTTCTGGAGTCAATTCTTTAATCAATTGGTGTCCGACGAGATTTAGGGCCGGATAATCCGTTAATTTTGTGCTGTAAGATGTATTGGCGAAATAATTGATAACTTGCCGGGATTTATTATTAATTAATAGAAAATTATCGGGGCGAAGTGCGTTCAGAATAGGGGTAAGCATTCCCGTCTGAAAACCTTTGGAGTAAGGTTTTTTAGAGAATTTTTGACAAGCTGCCGATAATTGAGTTGGATTTTGATAGCAGCAACGAATAAAATTTAAAATCGATGATGCTACTTTTTCCCAGTCTTCCGGCTTTGTCCACTTTGCACCCTCATACCATTCTTTTAAATCTTTTTTGATAGCTGGTGCGTGATGTATCCAGGCGCCTCTTTGAAGATTATTCGCACTTTTTGAGTAAGGAAGTAGTTGTAGCAAAACGGCTTCTGTGAGGTCTTCAACTGGCTGAGAGTCGGAAGATATCGCCTCAAAATTCCTTTTTCCTTGCTGACGCTGTTCGTTGTAGGCGGTTGTATGACGTATCCCCGCAGGGGTGTTGGGATAGGAGTTGATAAATTCGTGAAACAGTCTAACAAATTCGGCTTTCTTTTCTACTAACATGAATCCCCAATATTTTTCGACAACAGCAATAGAATCGGTTAATTTCAGCCTGATTTTTGAAAGAGTATTCGGGTTTAATTTGTTCCTAAAGCTTTAATAATTTCATATTCATTTTTATTTAAGTAACGATAACTTTGGGGTGGACGCAAGTCAGACAACTTTTTGGATAAACGTTCAAATTTAACGGGCTTTTCAAAGGGTTTTATTTTCTTGATTAGGATACCAACAACGATAGATGCTCCTTGATAATAACTATAAAATTCTTGGCGACTAATACCAAGATTGTCTTTATATTCATCCCAAAATTTTTTGAGTTCTTGACAGGATGCTTTAATTTCAATAATTCTCTCCACATCAAATGAACCTACAAAAACTTTTTCAGGAGATGAAACATACACAACAACGATATCTCCCTCCTTGAGTCTTGTCCGAACTCTACGCAACTCAATTGTTTTTGTTTGTGTCTCAAATATTTGTTTAGCATATTCGGGTTTAATCGACAGTAGAAGTATAGTTGGTAACATAGCAATTCAACTTCTGTTTGAAGAATGAATTCCTAAATTATACACTTTAACAAAGCATTCTGTTGAAATTTTTTCTGGCCATTGAAAAGTTAATTTATTCGGGGAAAACTCCTGAACTTTCTCCGAGGATACGGGATTTTCAAATAACTCTATATCACTAAAGCGAATCGCCATTATATGACCGAACTTGTTTTGATTCACCCGCTCAATATCGCTCAAATTGTAAACTCCTAAGCGCTGGAAACGTTGATAAAGTTCTTTGGGCTTTCCAACGCTCACCTCATCTACATAAGCGCAAGCACGAACAGATTTTACTCCGTAGAATCCTTTCCCTTTACCCTCTTTTTGTGTTCCGCTTACATACCAGAGAATTCGACAGGGTGGTTGTAATCTTATTGAATTGTTTGCGAAGCGATAGTAGACGGCTTCACAGTTAAATGCTAATTCAGTTTTGGCTCCTAATAAAGTTTGATTTGCCAAATTTTGATCGAATAAATCGGATGCCCATCGGGGTTGAATGGGAATGATAAATGTTGGAATTTCAGCATCGAGAATTTTGGCGGGAAAAAGCAGGCGTTCAAAGTCTACCGATGCTTGCACGTCTGTTATAATATTTTCGGCTTTTAGACCATCTGCAAATTGCAGACAAACTTGATAGTCTTCTCCGAAAGTAGAGCCTAGAGTGATGAGATGCTGTGACAACTCCGATGCGGTTTCAACGCTTGCCAAGTTAATTTTTAACCATCCGTTTTTTACCCGTCGAAAGGAAGAATTTTCTTGAATTGCCGTCATTACGGTTTCTGTTAAATATAAATCGGTAATTCGGGTAAATTGTCGTTGTTCACGAGCCGAACCTAATATAGATTGAAAAATTAAATGGCGTGCAAGTGTTCCCGATAGCGGATGATTTCCAACCCGCAACATCGGAATTTCTAGTTCATGTTGTTTTTGTTTGTCATACACAACCAAAGCCAGGAGTTCACCTTTTCCTTGTTGAACAAGCCAACAGTCAAATTTATCAGATTTTGCTAGAAATCGTAAAAGCTGCTGTTGAAATTCTATCTTGGTTTCTCCCAGTTCTTCGCACTGAAAATATTGACTTAAAACATTTTCTGTTCCCTTCTGAACGGGTATTTTTTCTAAGCCTGTAGTCCCCGCCAAACGAACGGGCTGATAGTCCAGCTTTCTCCGAAATTCATCTAAGTGAGTAATTAAAACATTGGGGCGAATGATGGAAACTCGGAATTGTTCATAAATTTCGCTACTCAGTTCTAAGAGTTGGGGATGTAAAGTTACAAAAACTTGAGATTTTGAAGTAATGGCTCTGGCGAGATTTCGCTGCTCAAACTCATTGACTTCTGACGCTTTTTTTGACAATAAACTATTGACTGAATCAATAATAAGATCTAAATTTTTATCGCCGGACAAACAGGTAAATCTGTCTTGAGCAAATCGACGCTTTTTCTTCCTTTCTGTTTGGTTTTTTAGCAGGGTTATTGTATTAAATATTTCATCGGTAATACATAATTCTAATTCTGTTGCTAGCCAATCCGCCCATAAAGACTTTGATTCTTCAAAATCGGTTTCTTTATCGGCATAAATCTCAGTGAAGATTTGCGTATCAATAACCACACAAAGCCGGGATTCAAGTTTTTGATTGGGAGCGTTTGAAAATAGATTTGTATGGCCGTGATCAAACCACCAATAGGTTAGCAGTTTCCCCTCTTTATTTTTTCCCTGTTTCTCATGTTTAGCAACAAAATTTAGTCTTGACCACATTTTTTCTAAATTAAAATCTTCGCGACAATGTAACCCAATACCACTCGATTCTTTAGTTTTTTCTTTGAGGTAATCAACCAACTGTCTGGCTACTCTTTTTCCCCGTTGTGATGAATCAACGCACAAATGAACTAAGCGATGACGATTGTGTCTTTTGGAGTATCCATATAAAATATACCCAATACACTCCGCTTGTGAATCGATTGCGACAAATATATTCCCCTTTTGTGCCTTCTCAACAAAAGCTTTACGAGGAAAAAATCCCAAAGTCTTTTTGTTAGCATCTCCCAGTCTGATAACATCCTGTAAATAGGGAGATTTTTCATCAATTACTTCAATTTTAATTTCCACAGTTTCTTGGCTTTGACTTGAATATTCCTGCACCTGGCTTGAGGGTAACGTATTACTTCTCAAATTCGGAATGACAGATATTGACATTATAAGTTAATGAATACTCTCACCCTGTTATGTCGTTGTTGCGCTTCAGCACCAAAGTAAAGAAGGGCTAAAGCCCTACAACTTTAATCAATTTATTTTAATATTATTTTTTGATAATTTATGCTAATATTTATAATAAAGCATACTAATAAAAACTATTCAACCTCTCAATTATTGACTGTAGAACAATTTTCCACTAAAATTATTAGTCAACCCGTCTCGGCAAAACTACCCAACAGAAAGCTGTACAAGGAATGATTTAACGCCGTCAGGTAAACACGGTTAGATGTCAACAATTAGCTTTTGTAGACGATTTAACCTCTTAAATTATCTAGGTTCCAACTGATGATTTTATTGAGTAACTGATTGGGTTGAATTGGTTTAGTAATAAAGTCATCAGCTTCAGTGGCTAAAACACTTTCAGATAAGCTAGATTCAGGATGAGTTGTAATGGCTAAAATCTTAATCTGTTGTGTGGCTTTTGTATTTTTTAGGTGATGAATGATTTCATAGCCATCTTGACCGGGTAAGTGCATATCAACAATAACCGCTATGGGTTGTAGTAGTTTAATTTGTCCTAATGCAGTTAATCCTTCTACTAGCCAAACAACCTGATAACCCGCTGCCGTCAGAATTTCACAGATCAGTGTGGCGATTTCTTCATCATTTTCAATCAAAATAAATCGACCTAAAGAATTATTTCTGGAGGTCGTGGGTAGAGATGTTTTGAAGGCAGAATCTTTGACTTGTTGCTGAGATTTTTGAGAGAGAGTGGGTTGAGCAGGAATCTGAACGGTGAATATTGAACCTACATTTTCAGTCGAGGTTAATTTAATCGCTCCGCCATGAAGTTCAACTAATTGTTTAGTCAAAGCTAATCCTAAACCTGTTCCCCCATATTGACGACGATAAGATGAATCAAGTTGTTGAAACTTTTCAAATAATAAGGGCTGTTGTTCTTCAGAAATTCCAATTCCGGTATCTTGAATTTGAAAAATTGCTGTATTTCTATTGACCCAAACTCGGAGGGTAACTTGTCCACTTTCTGGGGTAAACTTAATAGCATTACTCAAAAGATTAGACACAATTTGTTTAACGCGACGTTGATCAGCAATAAACAGATCTTCATCCGATTTTATCTGGATATCACTGATGAGCAACACATTATGTTCTTGCGCTCTTTCTCGAAAAGAATATAAGGTTTTTTGAGCCAGTTTAGTTAAGGAAAACTCACTAATTTGTAAAATTGTTTTTCCGGCTTCTACCTCTGAAAGTTCTAGAATATCATTAATTAACTCTAATAAATGTTCTCCGCTATCGTGGATTTTATGAAGATATTCTTGTTGTTTTTTTCTGGGAAGTTGTTTAATACCCGCAGCTTCTGAATAGAGTCTCAATAGCGTTGCGGAAATGCCAATAACACAGGTGAGTGGAGTTCGCAACTCGTGGCTCATTGTTGCTAAAAATTCACTTTTCGCCCGGTTTGCAGATTGAGCCGCCAAAAGCGCATCGTGAAGGGCTTGAGTGCGTTCTGTGACTCGTTGCTCTAAAGTGTACTTTTGCTGTTGTAATTGAGTGTGGAGTTGGGCTTGATAAATGGCGATTGATAAATGTTCTGTTACCTTAGCAATAAATTGTGTTTCGTCATCCGTCCACGAACGGGCTTGAGAACATTGATGAGCAATTAATAATCCCCATAATTTATCCTGTACGACTATCGAAAAAACGACCTTAGATCGGACTTGAATCCGATGCAAAAACTCTAAAAAACAAGGAAAATCAACATAGGCTTGATCAACATCTTGAATAATTAAAGAAGTTTGACTGTTTTGAGGTTTGGCTTGAGCTTCTGGTGTATCAAAAAAACAGCTATCCGTTTCGCTTAAATGAAGGACAGATAAAATCTTTTCTGAGGAACGAGCTTCATAGGTGACGCATCCTTTGTAACCCTTTTCACTCGGTTTAGATTGACTAGAATATTTAGGAAGTGGAGGGGGCAGTCGTGTATCGCGATTTTGCTCCTCTAGATCCAATCCTGATTCTAGGCTACATTCCCGAGAAGGAATAGACCATTGAAAGTCAAACTGATAGATCAACACCCGATCAACCTGCAAAAATTTTTGCAACTGTTTCACTGTTGTTGACAAAATAACCGATAGTTCCAGACTCTGGCGAATCTGGCTGGTAACTTGATTTAGGAGCCTCTCTTGTTCGAGTTGTTGATCTAGGGCTTTATCCACAGATTTGTATCAAAATCAACAGCAAAGCGAGTTGAAAGGGATTACGTCTATTGATTGCTATTTTAATTCGATTATTAAGACAGCACTCTATCATTTTACCAGATTAACAGACTGATTATTCCTTCAACAAATCTGAATATTATGTTAACTTTAAATACATCAGATCTAAATCGAGACAGGAAGGACGTTAAGAAAACAAAGGTAAAAAAATACAGTGACGCTCCTTTGTCCTGCTTCAACCACTCAGAATGTTAACGGTTGATCGAAGTCGATATATAGCTTTGTAGTGATGTTCTTTTTTTGACTTGACAGAATAGGATTATCACAATCATTATGTATGATATCAGAAAATGGTTCAGCCTACAATCCCTAAAATAAGTTCAGTTGAATGAGCAACTTACCTCGAATCACCTTTAATTCTACCCTTGAAGACCTTGTTTCCTATGCGTTTCAGATTGACTCTACTACCCCTGGACGAGTCGTTGCCCAAGAATTTCATAAAAATCCAGAAATACCTGGGGTGATTATTGTTGATCAAGATCAGGTCACTGGAATGATTTCTCGGGCTAACTTTCGGGAACAAATGAATCATCTAAATCGCAAAACTTTATACTTGAGTCAACCGATTCAATTACTCGTAGATGTCATCCGAATTCCCCCACTGATCCTCTCCAAATACTGTACAATTTTGGTCGCTGCTAACCAAGCATTGACTCGACCTAAACAACTCATCTATGAACCTCTGGTAATTGAATTGGAACCTGGACAGGTTCGACTTGTAGATATTCAAAATTTACTGATTGCTCAAAATCAGCTTTTAAACTTTTCTTATGATAAAATACAACAACAAAACTTGAAATTAAATCAATGTGGTCAAAAGTTTGAGGAAGAAAAAAGCAAAGTTAAACAATATCAAGAATCACTTCAGCAAAAAAACAGCTTAATTCATCAACAGTATAATGAAGATTATAGCAAGCAAAAAGCGAAGTTAACCCAGTATACTCAATCAATTCTTCAACTCAATCAGCATTTTGTTCGAGTTAGTGAACGAATTTTAGCCGAAACTCATAAAGCTTTTCATTCGATCTTTTTAAGTGCAAATTTAACCTATCGTAATACTGAACATTTGTTTGAAATTAGTGAAGCAATCTCTCGGGATCTTGAGGCGATAAATTCAACCTCTCAAATGCTCGGAGAAATTATCCAAAAAGTTCGTCATCTCGCCGTACAAGCTGCTGTTGTTACCTATCAATATGATTCTCCAAAACCGCAAGGACTCAGTAAAATCGGCTTTGAAATTAATCGCCTCGTGAGTGAAACCTCAAAAGTCAGCGATCAAACCAATAGTATTGCCAGTCAACTCAAATTTCATCTACAAGAACTGAGAGAATCTGCACTAGAAGATGCGCGTATTTCCTGCTCAATTCTCTCTCATATTGAACAAGCCGAAAATGTTATCGTCGAGTTAGAACAGTTTGTTCATTCATCCTTGACGCATCAAGAAAATGCTCAATATGATTCAACCGATGCTCAATATATTATTCACACGATAGAGCGGGCATTAAAATGTGCAGAAGATAAAAACAATTAAACCTCTGATTCGGCTATTGTACCTGTTAACAACTCTTGAGCGGCGCTGATCAAATCCTGCTCAATTTCTTTGAGATCTTCACGACTTCCTAAATAAGTTCTTAAAGCTTCAAGCGGATCAAGACTATGACGATCAAGTTCAGGAATACGAGGACGAGCCAGTTGACTCACCAATTCTGCTTGAATACTATAAGTATGAGCAGCACTCAACGCTTCATGTAAACGAGAGTTTTCAATCAAATCAATCTGTTCTGAACGCAGTTGATAAATTAAACGTACCACTTGATCGTTAATCTTTTTTTTATCAATCGCTTTGATCAGCTTTTCTTGGGGGTCTTCCACCGCAGAAACATCAACTTTAATCGTACAAAAAGAACGCACAGGTAAAGCACAAAACTCCCACTTAACTCGATCTTTTTCTAACTCCAACAAAACAAACCCCTTCTCTTCTTTCTCCTCACTAAAATCCACCCGTTCGATACTTCCCGGATAAATAATCGGCGGATCATTAGACTGATTCAAATTTTGATGTTTGTGAACATGACCCAACGCCACATAATCAAAACAAGGACGAATAAGTAATGATAAAGGAACATTAAACCCTTTTCCCACCGCCAAAAAACGTTCAGCCCCTAAACTGGCTTTATCAACCATTAAATGAGCCAATAACACCGTCGGAATTTGAGGATCTAAACGTCGAATTTCTCCTTCCATCGCTACTTTCAGTCGAGCAATTAATAAATCATTCACCTCACTTAATGTTAACCCTTCTGTTTCAGGACGAGTCAACAAAGTCGAACGAGTTAACCAAGGAAGTGTAATCACCTGAACATCCCCATTTTGCGTGTGAATTTTATGAGTTTCAAAGCGATCGCCAACCACAAACCCCGGTACACCTAAAGTTCGATAAATCCCTAAACTCGCTCCCCCCTGTCCTTGAGAATATTGATCATGGTTTCCCACAAGCAAAACCGTTGGAATTTGAGCATCCACTAAACGCCGAAATTCTTTCGCAAAAGCCTGTTTAACAAATGGCGGTGGAGTCGCATCAGGAAACGCATCTCCCCCAAACAAGACCAAATCAACAGGTTCTGCGATCGCCCGCTCAATACACCGTCCCAAAGTCGTCACAAAGTCTTCTAAACGAGTATTTAAACCTGTTTCTGGGTTAGTCCGTCCGTGGGAGAACCCACTACCCATATGAATATCAGACAGATGGAGAATTTTAATCATAAAAACGACCACTGCAACAGCGTGAACTCAAAATCCGGAAAACAACGATCCTAAATGTGTAGTGCTTTGTTACGATTTGAATGAATCGACTGATCAATTTACCGATCAATTAACTTTTGAGGTAAAGCGGTCAATATCGGAAATATTGACTTTCCGGTTCATAGAATCATTGTTCGACTCGTAATGCTATCGATGTCTTTTTTAGAGCTTTGTTTTAGTCAAGCTGCATCAGGTCACACAATGCAATCACAATCCCTCACAACTACACAGCGAGCAGTTCTCGATTTAGCGGCTCAATTGCGCCGTGAAATTGCAGCTCAGATCTCAGCATACCTCAAAACCTATCTCAATACACCTCACCAAGTTAATCAGATCAATGCCAACGTGATGCAATGGGATCAGATCGATCCTGAAAATATCGACAGTCTACAACAATATTTTTGGCAACAAATCAAAATTTTTGATACTGTTAGCGGGATGAACTGGGCTGACAACACCGGGAATTATATCGGAATTACTCTACTGAGTGATCGCACACCGACTCTAGAACTAAAAAACGACACAACAGGTGCAAATAAACACATCTATGCTCTCGATCAAGAGGGAATTAGCACCTTTGAACAAATGGGTTTATGTCCGAACTATCATCCCCGTTCTCGTCCTTGGTATCTCAGCGCTCAACAAGCCAATTGTGCAGCTTGGAGTTCAATTTATCAATATTCTAGCCCGATTCAAGTTCAACTGGGTTTAACGGCGGTTCTCCCCTTGTATGATGCGAACAATCACTTGCTTGGGGTTTTGGGATGTGATCTGTCTCTGTCTCATATTAGCCAATTTTTGAAAACGCTCAATATAGGTCATAAAGGGATTTGCTTTATTGTTGAACCTTCTGGAAAATTAGTCGCCAGTTCAACGCTAACTCAGCCGTTTAATATTGATGATGATCAAACTATCATCGGCTTTAATACTCTCCAAAGTGGCGATCGCTTCATTCAAGCAATCATGACTCGTGTCTACAGTCAATTTAATGATCTTACCCAGATTAAAGGTGACTATCAACTCGAATTGATTTGGGATAATCAAATTCAGTTAATCGATATTTTTCCTTTTGATGATGGTCGGGGTTTAAACTGGTTGATTGTCTTTGTCACTCCCGAATCAGAATTTGTACAAAGTATTCCATCTGACGATTATCATTGCGATCGCGATGCTCAGAACACACTCAAACGTATTAATCAACAACTAGAACAACGAATTGAACAGCGAACCAGTAGTTTACAACAACTCGATCAAGCCCTCAAAATTAGTGAAGATCGTTGGCAATTAGCCCTACAAGGAAGCAACGATGGGATTTGGGATTGGAATGTACAAACCAATGAAATTTTCTTCTCACCTCGTGCCAAAGAAATGTTAGGCTATGAAGAAAGTGAAACGACAAACCATCTAGCCGAATGGGAAAAACAGATTCATCCCCATGATCGAGAACGGGTGCTGAAAGCGATTTGGGATCATTTAGATCAACAGACCGAATATTATAGTACCGAATACCGAATTCGTTGTAAAGATGGTCAATACAAATGGGTTTTACATCGGGGTCAAGCCCTGTGGAATGAAATAGGTGATCCGATTCGGATGGTCGGTTCTCAAACTGATTTGAGTGAGCAAAAACAAGTTGAAACTCAACTCTTTTATTATGCTTATCACGACTCTCTAACTCGTTTACCCAATCGGGCTTTTTTTATGGATCGATTGCATTTAGCCCTCGAACAAGTTCGTCAGTATTCTGAGCATCTATTTGCAATTTTATTTATTGATCTAGATCGTTTCAAATTAGTGAATGATGGTTTAGGACATTTAGCAGGAGATGAATTACTCATTCGAGTCGGACAGAAACTCCAACAATGTATTAGTGTTCACGACACTTTGGCTCGTTTGGGTGGCGATGAATTTGCCATTTTATTAGACCCCATTCAAGGGATTTCTGATAGTATTATCGTGGCTGAACGGATTCTCACAATTTTACAACAACCTTTTATTCTCGAAGATCAAACGGTTTCGATTACGGCGAGTATTGGAATTACATTCAGCCACTATTATACAGCCAATCATTCCTACAAACATAGTACAGATATTCTTCGAGATGCGGATATCGCCATGTATCATGCTAAACATCATAGCACCTCAAAATATGCAATTTTTGACAGCAAAATGCAGATGGATACGCTGATACGATTACGTTTAGAAAATGATCTGCGAGCCGCTATCGCATCTTCCCAATTAAAGGTTTACTATCAACCCATTGTTTGTTTAAAAACAGGCAAAATTAAGAGTTTTGAAGCTTTAGTTCGTTTACCTGATCCCAAAAAAGGGTTGATTTCTCCCGGTGAATTTATTCCGATTGCTGAAGAAACGGGATTAATTGTTCCTCTCGGAGAATGGGTTTTACGAGCCGCTTGTCAACAACTCCGACAGTGGCAAATTCAAGGGTGGATTGATCTGAATGTCTCTGTGAGTGTGAATGTCGCTGGACAACAGTTTTCTCAAAAGAAAATTGTCAACTTAGTCCAACAAATTTTGCAAGAAACGGAATTATCTCCAAAAAATTTGCGATTAGAAATTACGGAAAGTGCAATTGCTGAACATTTAGAATGGGTAGCCCGACGTCTAAGTCAACTCCGACAAATGGGAGTTCAAATTTTAATTGATGATTTTGGAACAGGTTACTCTTCTTTGGATCGCTTACAACGGTTTCCGATTGATACTCTCAAAATTGATCGCTCTTTTGTGGCTCAAATGACTTCCCCAGATCCTAATTCTAAATTTGTCGAGGCGATTGCTCATTTTGCTCACAGTTTAGGCTTTAGTGTCGTTGCTGAAGGGATTGAAACGGTTGAACAAAAACAACTCATTCAGCACATTGGTTGTGAATACGGACAAGGAAATCTATTTTCTCCTGCGGTTGATGTGGCGACAATGACTGCTTTTATCCAACGAAATCCGATTTTCTAACTGAAGTAAATTATATTCAACTCCCGACTGTTTCTGTACGAATTTTTATCCACAAAGCTTGATATTGTTTTAAAGTAGATTCGGGTAAGGGAAGTAAAAATTCACTTTTCTCTAGAATTTCCGCTTTTGGAAACAGAAGCGGATTATTTTGTAGGGTTTCTGGTAACTCGCTGGGTTGTAATTGATTAACAATAGGAGAAGTTGTACCCGTTAAGATTGACATTTGGGTAGCAATTTCCGGTTTCCAACAAAAATCAATCCATTGTTGGGCTAAGGGAAGATTAGAGATCGGCTTTTCAGAGGTTGGTTGTACCCACAGATCCGCCCACAATGCCGTTCCCGAAGCTGGAATAACCACTCCAATATTATGCTGACGGCGAAATTTTTCCGAAAAATCGGTAGACCAACCCACCGCTAACCAAGTATCTCCGGTAATTAAGGGTTTGAGGTAGGTATTGGAGTCATAAAGCTTGATATTGCGATGGAGTTGACGAAATTGATCTTCTAAATCGACAACTAGATCAAGATCGGTGATATTGTAAGATGAACCCAGTTTTTTTAACGTTAAACCAATCGTTTCCCGAGGATTATCCAGCACAGAAATCCGATCACGGATATCTTCTCGCCACAAATCACCCCAATCTTGAGGAGTCCATCCTAAAGTTTCAAACTGTTCTCGACGATAGGCGATCGCTGTCGTTCCCCAACGGTAGGGCGCAGCCCAGACTTGACCTTGGGGATCTAACTCCCCTTGAGCGTTGCGAGTCACTAAAGCTTGCCATTGTGGAGGAAGTTGGTTCCAGCGTTGCCAAACTTGGGGATCGAGAGGTTGGACTAATTGCTGTTGAATGGCTTGAGTGAGCCAATAATCCCCAATCATAATCAAATCAGATGAGGAGTGATTTTCAGGTCTGGATTTTTTCTCCTCTGGTTGCAGCAACTGGTACAAGTCTTTGAGTTGCGCCTGCGGAACAAAATCGATCACCGGACGATCTGCTGAGAGTTCCCGACGGAACTTGTTCACCATTTGAACTGGAACCGAACCTTTTAAGAGTTCGATTTTTAATGCCGTCGTCTGACGACATCCCATCGTGAGACTTCCTAATGTGATCGCACTTGTTCCCAGGAGAAAATTCCGTCGCTTCACAGTGTTATTGAATTCGTTTTTCTAGATACTGACCAATCATTTGCTGTTCGCCCGCACGGCTGATAATCGATTGACGAGTGCGGTACTTCGTACCGATATGCTTGATTTCTTCCTCGAATACAGAACTATTGTACTCGGTTCGCAAGCATAATGTGTCTGGATTGGGGAGATAATATTTGGCGTTGATCGGATCTTTGGTTGCAAAACCGCGATCGCGATACAGAATGTCTCCTAATACCCCAAAGATTGTTGATCCTTCTGAGTTGGGGCGATTGCTTGCGGACTGGGTACTTTCCCATTCTACATAGGAACCACAGACTAAAATATTGCGATCGCCCAGATGATGCAGTTGGGCGAGTTTAATCAATTCGGGGCTACCTTGCTCTAAAAATCTTACCGTCAAACGGCTCGTCCATTCTTGGGTTTTTCCGTCAGGTAGGGTGTAATACCGTCGTTGAGAATGCCACATCCCTTCGGATTGGCGCAGGTATTGTTCGATTTGAGATGTAGTCTCTAGTTGAATTTGTTGGATCGGTGATTTCATTTAGAGAAGTCCTCCACTCGGTTCTACTGAGGCACAAAACTCTATGTTTAGTCCCCTGGTTTTCATTTTGTTACAATTCTTAATATACACACAAAAACCTCAATCTGGCAATCTCAACGGTTATTTCTTTTTGACTACAAGAGTCATCTATTCGTTTCCGGATTAGAAAGAGATTTGCTGATATTGATTCATAACTGAGGATATAAGACTTAAAAATAAGGGTGCAGTTGCCCTTGATACAAAACACTGATTTACCGCCTAGATTTGACGAATTTAAACTCTATTTTTATGAGAAAGATTGGATTTTTGTTTCAGATTGTCACAAAATTTAATTTAAAAACCGGACAAGTTAATCCCCCAAAGGCTAGAGATCTAAAGATTTTTATTGCGGTTAAATTTAAGTCGATCTTGAATTAAATTTTAATCAAAACTGATGATTTATCGGCATTTTCACAATTCCGGAATTAGTAAATTTAATCATCAACCCGGAGTAAAATTAATTTTTTAATCAATAGAACACTCACCAATCTGGATTGTTTTTGTCCATTGAGCAGCAATAAATTCTCAGAAAATTTTTCTGAAAAAACTCAAAAATTTGATCCAAATGACTGAACTCAAATCTCTCAAAAACTGAGAATTTGGGGGTTCGGCATAGCCAAATGATAGGGGTTGATTTTTTTCTAGCCAGAAATGAAACAGCTTAATACTCCGACATCAATCAGAACTCAGATTTGCCTTGATTCTGGTCGAAGTCAAAACCCCAAAATTAAAATTTCTCTCATAAAAATTTGATAGTAATAGTTAAATAAATTATAAGTAATTTCCCAGTTGAGCCATTCTCTGTCTAGGATAAAAGAGAGAAATCAGTAATAAAGAGAGCAAAGGAATATTTATGGACAACCTCAATCAACAAGTTGGAGCCTTGAATCACAAAGTTGATCGACTTTACGAAATCTTGATGCAAGTTAATGATCGACTGAGTGACTCGATCGCATCCCAACCCGTAGGACAAACAGACAATTTCAACTCTCATCTAGACCCTTCTCCTAATCAGTCATTGACTCGACAACACCTTTCACTGGAATCGGGATTAGAACATAAAGATGTTTTAAGCGATGATGATTATGTCACCAGCACAGTGATGATTCATCGAGAACAACCCAGTATCACTGCTGACATTCAAATTCAGAGACTCACAGCCCAACTCACAGCCGCTTACAATCGTATCGCTGCTTTAGAAGAACGGTTACTCTCCCAAAGAACCCCTCATTAAATTCTCCGGAGATAGGGTGATAGGGTGATAGGGTGATGGGAAACCCGCCCCTATTCGTCACTATAGCGCGTAGCGCTAGGGAACAGGGAACAGCGGATCAGGGAACAGCGGTGCGACTAGGCGCGAGGTTTCCTTGCAATCACGAACGCGCACCAAGAGAGGGAACAGTAGACGGTGAAGGGGTTTTAGGATTTAGAAATAACAATTATGTATTCGCGTAGCGCTATATTTTTCAATTTCTAATTTTGTGATATTGATCCGCTAAAGCCTCGATAGCTTGTAAAAGTTGGTCAGTGTTCCAACCGAGTAAATGAGCCGCGATCGCACATCCACCAGCCCCCACTCCTTCTTTGACATATCCTTGCTCATAGGCTCTAAGTTGAGCATAACGCGACGTTGAAAAGTTGAGAGAGGTTGCCAGGAGGGGAACACCACCAATTTCTTGAGCAAGTCCCACCGTATCTCCAGTGGGATCTTCGGCGACCCAACGAGTTGTACCGACAACGACCTGTTGAGGATGCCAGTCCAACTCGAAATAATCTGCGATCGCCTGACTCAGACTATAAACAGCCAGCATTTGTGTTCCTCCGGCTAGAAGCACTCCCACCGTGCGACTCGCCGCGATTGTCATTCCCGCCACAACAATTTGCATCGGATCACCGACCGCCGCAACTAATTGAAGCGGATCTACATTCTCAACCCCGGGTAGATTCGCCGCTTGTAATCCAGCCATAGCGATCGCCAATTTTTGAGTATGATTACAGTCAGGATGGCTACTATTGACCTTATTTTGAGCCGCAAACCCCAAACCCAGTAAAATCGCTAAAGCCGTAGTTGTACCGCCCACAACGCATTCTCCGATTAGAATATAACGTCCTGTGGCTTGGCGAGCGAGTCGTTCACCCCAAATTAACCCTTGTTCAAACAGGTGTTTGACGGTGATCAAATCGAGAGCATGACCCGAACTCAGACAGTTTGCTGGAACTCCCCCGAGATCAATATGAGGAACAGTGGGAACAATCGGTAATCCAGCATTAAATAAATGAAAGGGAATCTGGAGATCATCAACAACAGTTCGTGAAATCAACACCGGAGAAGCACCTGCACTCAGAGGCGGTAAAGGAAATTGAGGAGTGAGTTGAGGGCCATTGTAGAGAAATTCAGCATCCGCAACACAAGTATATTTTCGATCTTCTGGAGTAGCGCCCGCCGCCGAGATACCGGGAATTAGTCCGGTTTCTGTAAAACCCAAAACACAGGCAAAAATCGGCTGAGATCCTCGATATTGCTGTAACCATTGATTGGCGGATTGGGGTTGAGTATAGATACGAACACTCACAGTTGTCAATTAGCCTTCATAGTCGAGTAATACTTGTACCCAATGAGGAGGGCGAGGAATCGGGCTTTTGAGGCGATCAAGGATTAACAATGCCACCAAATGAACCACAAATAGATAAATCGCACTATTAACAACAACCATGACCACAGCAATAAGTTGTACCAGCGTTAAACTAGGTTGAGCGAGTATTCCTAACTTGATAAAAATCCATTCCGCTAATTCGGTAATTTGAGTCGTCGCATAAACCCATAGATCTCGACCCAGTAAAATCGATAATAGCCAATAGCGAAAAAAGAACCCAATCGAACCGATAATCGCCCCAACACCAATCGAAACAAACCAGTTCGCCCCCCGCTTCCATAATCCTCCCATCGCCACCCCCATCCAACCATAGGGGATAAGAAAGATAATACTCCGAGTCGGCCCCATTAAAACCGTTAACAACAGTAGAGAAGTTAAAGCACCCATCCAGGCTTCTCGTTTTCCCCACCGTAAATAAAGTAAAGCAATGGGTAAAGGGAAAAAGATTCGTAATACAGGCCCAATTGGAAAATAATAATTAACAAACCAAATCAAACTCGCTGTACTCGCTAAAAATGCAGTTTCCACCATCCGCAGGGGAGAACGAGAGGACTCGGAGGCCAGAGAGTTATTAGGGTGGGGAGAGACAGAGGGAGAAGAATTTTGAGTTTTTTTGGTCTTAGTCACAAAAAATTTAGGGGGGAGGAGAACACAGAACAGCGAATAGGATTAAATAGTAGAACCTTGAGCGAAAGTGATGAATTGGATCTCCACGATCACCAGTTGGGGGATCTTTCTCACTAGACCAATGTTCGCTCTAAAGCATGAACATCTGGAATTCTGAGAATATCTTTATCGCGAAAAATTAATCCTTTTTTTTCCAGTTTACTAAGAACTCGGGTAACTGTCTCCCGTGCGAGTCCACTCAACCCACTTAACTCCCGATGAGGAAGGTTAGGGATATGCGTACCATTTTCTGTGGTTTTACCCTGTCCCTCTGCCAAAAATAGCAAAATATCTGCAACGCGCGACGTACTATCAGACTCTCGCAGGCGTAGTCGTCGGTTGACTTGGCGTAGGCGTCTTCCCATCAATTGAGCCAGTCGAATACCGGCTTTAGGTTCAGTGGTAATTAACTCAACAAAATCCTGGGCGGGCATATTTCCGATCATAGTCGGTGCGAGGGTAATCACATCAGTCGAACGAGGAACTTCATCTAAGGCAGCCATCTCGCCAAAGATCTCGCCTTTACCCAAAATATTGAGTGTAACTTCCTTCCCGTCCAAATTGTAGGTGCGAATTTTGACCCAACCATCCAGAATAAAATAGACGGAACTTCCCCAGTCATTTTCCAATAAAATCACTTGATTGGGAGGATGTTGGCGGCCGACAATATGAGCTGTAGCTTTATCTATTGCTTCAGTCGGCAAACCTTCAAAGAAAGATGTGGAGAGGATCATCTGAATTATTTCAGATTGTGTGTCGCGGGACATATACTCTGGCATGAGGGTATCATACTGTTGTGAATTGCGCTTAGGCGAGGATTGAGAGAGGGTCTAAAATAATAGTCTATTCTACTTGAGTAGGCTCTTTCCCTAGCCTATCATGGTATCAGTTCTAGGGGGAGGTGACCGCCGTGAGTGTTCAGCCTGATCGTATAAAAGCTTTGATCTCGAATATCGATGAAGCCTTGACAAGATCGAATCCTCGGCCGCCTTTGGTTGTTATGGGGGATAGCATCATGCACTCGCGTCAAGTTCTAGAACAGGTGCGAAGTTATTTGCAATCCCTAGAGCCAAGTCACCCAACAGATAATTCTGATATCATACCGCGTTATTCTGATCTCGAACGGCAATCGTTAGAACAATCTTTACGGTTGATCATTCGTGAAGAATTACAGGGGTTACAGACTCAGTTTACAGAAACTATTCAAGCAGAAATTCAGGCAATGCGCCAAGAGCGGCGGATTTTGATTCGAGAATTGCGGGGGTTGAGACAGCACCGACAACAAGCGGAAACAACTCAACAGACGACTCAGCCCTCTCCGCCGTCGCCCTCCCCTGTTCCGACGGTGATTCCCCAAACAGAACCCTATATTTATCCTTCTCGCCAGGAACAAGCGCCGGAATTGTTCCCCTATGCAGGGGTAGAACTTCCTCCCTCTTTTCAGTTCAAGTCTTTAGTTACTCCGGGTGTTGCTATTCAACCTCAAGAGAGTCAACCTCAAGAGTTAGAACTAGAAATTTCCCCCCCAACAGAGCTTTTAGAACCCACTTCTACTGCAACTGATGAGGGAACTCCCGAAACTGAGTCGATGCAAGCTGAACTGGAAATTTCCCCCCCCTCCGAGACTGCTGAATTTTTCCTCACGCCCAACACTCAAACCGAAACCACTTCCTTAGAATCAGTCGCACCCGAACTGGAAATTTCCACCCATTCAGAACCTTTAGAACCCACTGCAACGGCAACTGATCAGGAAACTCTCCCTACTGAGTCAATTCAAGCTGAACTGGAAAATTCCCCCCTCTCCGAGACTTCCGAATCTTTCCTCACGCCCAACACCCAAACCGAAACCACTTCCTTAGAATCAGTCGCACCTGAACTGGAAATTTCCACCCCCTCCGAACCAGTAGAATCCCCTTCTACTCAGAGCGATGAAGAAATTGCCAAAACTGAGTCAATTCAAGCTGAACTGGAAAATTCCCCCCTCTCCGAGCATCCAGAACCAACACCCCTGGAAATTCCCGCAGATCGCCCCCATGAGATCAGCGATGTCTTTGGAGTCTTTGATCTCAGCGAATCTATATTAGAATCTCCAGTCGAACCCTCGTCATCCGTAATCCCCACTCAGTCCACCGATATTCCTAATCCAATTCACGAATTGCTTGATCAAGAAGGCTATATTCAGGCTTCACCCCATGAAGATCTTTTACCTCGCGCTCAAGAAGAAGATGATGAACCGCTAGACTCTCATTTGATGGTGGGTAAAAGTATCCGACAACTGCTTGAAGAAGATTTAATCAATCTAGAACAGCAATCTTTTATCGGGGAAGAAGATCCTAACTCAGACTTTTCCACGGTTGAAGATACATCTCAAACTTCTTCTTCAACTCCTTCTTCAACTCCTTCCTCAAGGGCGATCGCAACTGCTAAAACAGTAGAAACCTTTGAGGATTTATGGTCTCAAACCTCTCTCAGCGAAATTAATCCCTTTGCTGAAGCGAATGCGTCTGAGATGACCCTTGATGAAATACTCACAACTATCGATGAGGATGAGGTAAAAACCAATCACTCAGAGAATGAGTCTGATTTAGAGGATTTTAATTTTGAGAGTTTGAATCGCAAATTGCCACACTAAATAAACTATGTCGTCACCTGACAATAGCCACGAAGCACAAATCAACCCCGATGATCAATGGTATCTTGCACTTGATATCGGAGCCGGAGTATCAGCCTGTTTACTAAATCGCAATAGTCAGAAAGTCTATCCCATTTATTGGAAAGCTAAAACAATACTTTCATCCGATCAAGAAAATCACAGTTCTGATCAGGTCACATTTCGTTTAAGGTGTGAAGTAGACTGGCAGGAAACACCCAACGGATTACGCCAAAAGTTAGAAAATTTTAAGCCTTATCTCAATATTGCAATTCCCTATATTCGCATTACTCAAGATAGTGCTTCGGAAGTTAGCCAAGTTCCCATACCGTTAATCAAGTTATCGAACAATCAAACGGTTTTTTTAGGTAAGTTTCAACGGGCTTTACAACTGTTACTCTCGACGTTAACGCCTGTTTCTCAACCGTCATTGAAAGGGTTGATGTTACCAAAATTGTACACCTGTGGATCGGTGGGTTTGGACGCCTTAGCGCTGCATGAGGTTCTCCGGGGGTTAGCAGGCGTTATTGTTGGTTTTCCCTCTCAGGCGACAGAAGCCTATCGGTTTAATGTAGAGACGGCGATCCTGGGCGCTAACTTGATCCCAAGTTCTCAACAGATTTTTTGGCTAGAAGATGCGATCGCCACGTTGCTTGGCCAACTTCATTCTGATGGGATGATTTCGATGTCGTTTGGGAGTGCGTTAGTGATTGATGCGGGAGCAACCACGACAGAAATTGCGATCGTAGAACTTCCGGATCGGATAGAAGACTTAACTCATGATCATTTTATCTGTCACAGTTGGGCTTATGGAGGAGATGCGTTAGATCTAGATATTATTTGTCAGTTATTACTCAATTCTCCGACAGGAAAACAGCTTCTTTTGGATCAGTTTTCGGATCAGGATTTGATTTGGCCTAAACCAGGACATCCAGACTTACACCGTCGTTATTGTCTTCAACAACAGCTACAAAGTCAACCGTTGGGGGTGGCGTTGTTGGCTGCGGCGAAGTCTCTGAAGGTGATTTTAAGCCAACAGCAATATTACACTTTGGAGATTGAGGATTATCACTGGAAACTCGATTTTATTGATTTTGAACGGTTGGTGTTGGTGCCGTTTATCAATCAGTTAAATACTGAACTTAATCACGTTATTGTTAAAGCAGGTCGATCAAGTATTGGTATTAATCAAGCCCTTTGTATGGGCGGAAATGGAGTCTGGACGGGGTTAAATCGCTGGTTGCGACAAAAATTACCTAATGCTGTGATCTGCCAAAATGATAGCCAACAGAGCAGTATTGATCCGCGATCGCTATGGGATCAGGTGCAGGTGGCGATGGGGTTAGCCACTTTACCTCTATATCCTCAAGTTTTGGATCGTTCCCGACACCAATATCGGGATTATTTTCTACTGAAAGAGTTGTTAAATAGCTTTGAGGAGGGACAAACGTTATCTATTCAGCAGGTGATCCAAGTCTTAGAAAGTCGCGGAATTAATACACGTTCTTGTAAATCTCGCCTTCAGTCTATTTTGAAAGATCAGCTTCGGCTGGGTTTAATTCCCCAAGAACCAGAAATTGTCTTGATTCATCCAGCTTCTCGACAAACTCCTGATTATCAGTCTCTCAGTCAGGAAAAGTTATTCATTGAAGACGGTGATCAACTCTATCGTTTAAATTTGGAACTAGCCGATCAAGTTCATCAATATTTGAATCAATTGTTTTCAGGATTTCCCGCCTATTTGGAGGAACCTGCTATTGTTTCACTCTAAGATGGGAATCTCTATTTTAACAAGAAAGTCTTCTCAAAAGTTTATCAGACATAAAAAGTAAATAAAAAAAATAAAATGATTGAATCACGTTATTGGCGAGAAAAACTACGCGATGAATTAAAGTGGCTAAGAAAAAAACAGACATACAAACGTTGGTCAGAAAAGCAAATGGTTTTATATGAACGTCAACTAATGTTGGTAGCGTTTGGGGTGAAACTGTTAATAGTAATCGTTATATAAACTATGTTGATAGTTTGGTCAACTTAATGGATATGGGTAATAAAGTGTTGCTGCTGGGCGGCTCCTGGTTCCTCAATTCTAATTACTGCCGTTCTGCCTACCGCAACCTCAATGATTTGCGCGACGACTTCAGCAATGTTGTTGGTTTTCGTGTGTTGTGCGTTTCAGGATTCTCCTTTGACCTTTAGCACTTAGCCCTTTACTCTTATTTTTTAGCCCTTATCGCGCCAAGCGCGTTCATTTATTTTAGGGTTTTTTGTTGTTCTGTGCTGAGGTGGTTTTGGGCTTGAGTTGTATTGAGTTATAGCTTCAACCGTATAAGTATTATATCGGTAGAGTTGAGATTTTGTCAATTGTTTGGGTTGTTGATTTGCTTAAATTTAAGGCGGTTGGTAAATTGAATTAATATTTAGAAATATGGGTAGCCAGACAAAAGTTTTTTCCGCCCCCCAGCCCCCAAATTTGGGGGAGCAAGAACTTCAAAGTCCCCAATTTTTTCAAGTCTCCCATTAGATTGCCCCCCGAGCAAGCCAAAATTGGTAGGAACTGGAATTTTCAAGTCTCCCATCTTTAAAAGTCCCCCAGAATTGACGAGCGACCCCCTAAAGGGTTCGTTAGTTGCTCCACTTGGGGTCTCCCCAAGTGGAGCAACTTTGCAATCTTAGGGAACGCGCGAGGAGGGGACAGTAGGGGGCAGGGATTTAGGGGGCGGCTAACGTTATTTACTATTAAATATTCAATTCTATTTTTTAAGCAACACCATATCCGGTATAAGGACGTTTGTAGGGAGGGTGTAAACCCAATACAATGTCTTCTTGAGGAATACCCATTTCGATTAATTCTTGACCCACATCAATATCAGTTGCATTGTGCTGAAGCCAAATCTTTTCATCTTTGATATCGAAATGTAAAACCGTATAGTAAACTCTTTGCAACCCTTTCCAACCGACTCGCATTAATTGATAATGATCTCGTATGGAGTCAAAAAATAGTTGGTTTTATACATTTTCATTTTGATGTTTGAACTCACTATATTTTTCTAACAAAGTTTGAATACAAGACCGATAATATTCTAACTTATCCATTTGTTTTAATTTTCTTCTACCCCCTCCAAAATGACATCTTCATAAAGCATCTCAATCGGAAAACTCAAATCAACGGTAGTTAAATTGATTTCGTCTCCTTCTCCATAATTATAAAGTTCCCAAATTCCATTTTGATTGAGGCGAAACCCTTCAACGAAAATCTGCCTTGTCTCAATTAGAACATATTCTTTTAAACTGGAGATTCGACGATAGTTTTGAAATTTCCTACCCCGGTCTACCGCTTCTGTTCCCGGAGATAACACTTCAACAATTAAGCAAGGATGATAAATAACCTTGGTGGCGCGTCGGTCTGTTTCATCGCAAGTGACCATGACATCTGGATAATAAAAGGGTCCGATTTCAGATACTCCAAGTTTGGCATCTGCCATTGATACTTTACATCCTTTGCCACGCAGATGATTTTTTAAGATTGTTGTCAAGTTAACCGCAATATCATTGTGAGAAATACTTCCTCCTGTCATTGCGAAAACTTGACCGTCCAGATATTCATATTTAAGGGGTTGTTTTTCTTCCCATTCGAGGTATTCTTCGGGAGTAATAGATTGACCTTCTGGAATGGCTATCATTTGAATTCAATTATGCACTCATTCAATTAATCCTCTGAGGGCTTGATTAACCGCTTCAGGTGCGCGTGAAAACCGGAGCTACATCCTCATCTAGAACGACAACCGTTAACTTTTGTACTTGACTACGGGTAGCAAATCGATTAGATTTTGCTTTTTGATAATCGAAGCAATATTCAGCTAAAAGCTCGTCTTCAGAATTGTTATTTTGGTTAGAGGGTGTTTTGTTCATAATCCTCACGCTTTTCATAATTCATCATTCATCATTCATAATTTAGTCTAAATTGCACCTCATTCTGTTTTAACAGGTGGATATTGTTTGAGAACGTGTTTTAAATATTGTCCGGTATGCGATCGCTTATTTTTCGCCACAGCTTCCGGGGTTCCTTCTGCCACAATTTCCCCACCTTTATCTCCCCCTTCCGGTCCCAAATCAATTATCCAATCCCCACATCGAATTACATCTAAATTGTGTTCAATCACAATCATTGAATTCCCTTTATCCACCAACCGTTGTAAAACATTCAACAGTTGATGTACATCATAAAAAGATAATCCCGTTGTTGGTTCATCTATTAAATATAAGGTTTTTCCCGTCGCCCGTTTTGACAATTCTGAGGCTAATTTTACCCGTTGGGCTTCTCCTCCCGAAAGCGTTGGTGCAGGTTGACCTAATTTCACATAACCCAACCCCACATCCATCAAAGTTTGTAAACGAGTTGCGGCTTTGGGAATATTTTCAAACACACCTAAAGCTTCCTCAACCGTCATGTTTAAAACATCAGCAATAGACTGACCTTTATATTTAACTTGTAGCGTTTCCCGATTATATCTCGCGCCTTTACACACTTCGCACTGAACATAAACATCGGGTAAAAAATTCATCTCAATCACATTTACCCCCTGTCCATTACAAGCCTCACATCTTCCACCTTTAACGTTAAAAGAAAAACGTCCAGGTTTATATCCTCTGGCTTTGGCTTCGATAGTTTCTGCAAAGGTTGCTCGAATAATATCAAATACTCCTGTATACGTCGCCGTATTAGAACGAGGTGTCCGACCAATGGGAGATTGATCAATCACAATCACCTTATCTAACGCCTCTAACCCTGTCAACGTTTTCAACTGTTGGGGGAAGGGAACTTTACGACTAAAATGATGTTGTAAAGCTGGATAAAGTAACTCGTTAATTAAGGTTGATTTTCCTGAACCTGAGACTCCGGTAATACAAACCAACTTTCCTAAAGGCAGTTCAACATCAAGATGTTTAAGGTTATTGCCGTGAGCATCTTTAAGAACTAATGATCGCCCATTTCCCGGACGACGTTCTGCGGGAGTTTGTATTTGACGTTTTCCTGATAAATAAGCGCCCGTTAAAGAAGTTTTGCTAGATAAAATATTGTCAAAATTTCCAACAGCGACAATTTCACCGCCATGTAAACCCGCACCCGGCCCAATATCGACTAAAAAATCTGCCGTGCGAATGGTTTCTTCATCATGCTCAACTACAATTAATGTATTGCCTAAATCCCGCAATTTCATCAACGTTTTTAATAACCTGCCATTATCCCGTTGATGTAACCCAATACTCGGTTCATCCAAGACATACAAAACCCCCGTTAAACCCGAACCAATTTGAGTCGCTAATCGAATTCGTTGGGCTTCTCCTCCCGACAATGAAGCCGCCGTTCGAGATAAGGTGAGATAATCTAACCCGACATCCAATAAAAACTGCAACCGGGCGCGTATTTCCCTCAATACTAAATCCCCAATTTGCGCTTGTCTTTCGGTTAAGTCTAATTGTTGAATTCGCTGCAAACAATCGCGAATCGAAACTTCTGTTAAATCGGTAATCCCAGACTGCCCCAACCTCACCGCCAACGCTTCGGGTTTAAGTCGTTTTCCTTTGCAGGTTTCGCAAGCTTGATCGATTAAATATTGTTCTAATTTCTGCTTTTGTAACTCCGAACTACTATCATCATATTGACGTTGTAATAAGGGAATTACACCCGGATACGGACGCTCATACCCCCGCTTTTCTCGATAACGAGAATCGGTTTCAATCCAAATCGGTTCTTCTGACCCATACAAGACAATTTGTTGCTGTTGTTTGGTTAAATGCTTCCACTGGGTATTGATATCAAACCCAAACGCTTGACCCACACTATAGAGCAACGAAAAATAATAAGAATCGTCTTTTTCTGACCACGGGGCGATCGCACTGTAAAGCGGTGCCTCTGGATCAGGGACAACCAACTGCGGGGAAAAGGTTTGCAGATGTCCTAACCCATGACAACTCGGACAAGCCCCATAGGGAGAGTTAAACGAAAACAGACGCGGAGAAAGTTCTTCCATCACCGCCCCATGTTCAGGACAGGCGAAGTTTTCAGAAAAGATCAGTTGAGATAAAGAGGTTTTTCCCACTTCTGGTAAAGGGTGATGCTGATAGGAATTATCGGCTTTTTCCCCAGAACTTTTGTTCTCAGAACTTGCTATTTTTTCGTCAGTTGGGTTATACTTACTATCAGATCGCGACGCGGATACCCCCCCCAATGTATCATTTAACACATCGATAATCCCAATCCCCTGTGAATACCGCAGGCAGGTACTCAGGGAATCGGCTAAACGCTCCTGTATATCGGGCTTTTTAATTAAGCGGTCAATAACGATTTCTATAGTGTGTGTATAATTTTTATCTAAGTCGGGCAAATCTGACAGTTCAAAAATCTCTCCATTTACCCTCACGCGAACAAATCCTTCGGAGGCCAAACTCGAAAATAGCTTACGGTGAGTCCCCTTTTTTCCCCGGACAACGGGGGCGAGAATATGAAATTTAGTGCGGTCTGGAAGTTCCATCACCCGATCGCACATTTGATCAATCGTTTGGGGGGCAATATTGCGATCGCAGACCGGACAATGAGGTTCACCCGCTCGTCCAAACAGCAATCGCAGGTAATCATAAATCTCCGTGACTGTCCCCACCGTAGATCGGGGATTGTGAGACGTTGATTTTTGGTCGATAGAAATTGCTGGACTCAACCCTTCAATAGCATCAACATCGGGTTTATCCAACTGTCCGAGAAATTGACGAGCGTAAGCACTCAAAGATTCGACATAGCGGCGTTGACCTTCAGCAAAAATCGTATCAAACGCCAAAGAAGACTTACCCGAACCCGACACTCCCGTAAACACAATTAAGCGATCACGAGGCAATTCCAGATCAACATTTTTCAGGTTATGCTGTCTCGCCCCTCGAATGCGAATAGTATTTTCAGTGCCGGAGTTAAACGAATAGCCGTTGGGGGAGTGATGCGTTTGATCAGGCGTTAGGTTAGCCGAGTCGAACATAGAAAACACAACCAAATGATCCTTAAATATCTTAGCGTTATCTTGGGAATGTTGCTGCGCTCATCAAATTTCTCACCCCAGACAACCCCAAAAACTGATTGAATAGAAAACAACCGATCCGTTACGATCAATGCTCAAACCTATATCTACAGCGATCGCGATTACTCTGATTTTTCTCCTTGCCTTGACGCTTTTTCTCGAACGGGCTTGGGGAAAGCGCCCTGGTTCAGCATTAAAAATGACAAAACTCTCAAATCAATATAATATTCACGTCAATATTAACTATCTCACGGTTAACGGCTATCGTCTGAAACTTGATCTCTATCAACGCAAAACCTCTCAACCCAACCCAACTCTTATTTTTATTCATGGGGGAGGATGGATAGACGGAGAAAAGAGACTACAGGTGAGGAAACTCATTCCTTATTTAGAAATGGGGTTATCGGTTGTGAATATAGAATATCGACTGGCTAATATTGCCCATTCCCCGGCTGCGGTTGAAGATTGTTTGTGTGCGTTGCGTTGGGTAATTGGTCACGCAGAAAAATATAATTTTGATCCCGATAAAATTATTTTAGCTGGAGAATCTGCCGGAGGTCATCTGGCTTTAACAACCGGACTAATTCCCGCTTCTACGGAATTGAATTTACCCAATGCGGGAGAAGAAACACTCAAAGTCGCAGCCATTATTAATTGGTATGGAATTACTGATGTTCAAGATTTAATTACAGGTTCAAATACCCGAGAATATGCTGTTACCTGGTTAGGAAATCAACCCGATAAATTGGAAATTGCAGATCGAGTTTCTCCACTAAATTATATTCAACCCAACCTGCCACCAATTTTAACAATTCATGGTGATGCCGATACCGTTGTTCCCTATTCCCATGCGGTGCGACTGCATCAAGCTTTAGATCAAGCTGAAGTGAACAACCAATTATTAACAATTCCCCAGGGTGGACATGGACAATTTAACGCTTCTGAAGAACAAAAAATCAATCAAACGATTCATAATTTTCTACGTCAATCTCAACTGCTAAATTAAGACCTAAAAGATCGAAAGAGTTGTGAGCGGGGTGGACAATGGCCAGAATAAGGAATTGAGTTTAATTTTACCAGAAGGAGGCAAAATTGTAATAAAATCAACTCAGCTTGCGATCGCATAGTCTCTAGACCCTTAATTTTGTTAGACTTTATTGTATATGTCTTCCCCAAACTTAATTCGTGAAAGTGCTTGTTTTGGGGGTGTTGTGGGATATTACAGCCATCACTCCTCAGCCTGTAAGGGTGTCATGCGGTTTTCGGTTTATCAACCCCCACAAGCCCAGTCAAGTCAGGTTCCAGTGCTTTATTTTCTCTCGGGTTTAACCTGTAGTGAAGAAAATTTTATGGCTAAAGCGGGCGCTCAACGGTTAGCGGCAAAGTATGGTTTAATGTTAGTGGTACCCGATACCAGTCCGCGTGAGACAGGAACTCCCGGAGAAGATAATGACTGGGATATCGGAACAGGCGCAGGATTTTATATTGATGCGACAGAAGACCCCTGGAAAGCTCACTATCAGATGTATAGTTATGTGATTGAGGAACTTCCCGAACTGATTAACAAAAATTTCGCCGTTTTCCCTGATAAACAAAGTATTTTTGGTCATTCAATGGGGGGACATGGGGCGCTGGTTTGTGCGTTAAAAAACCCGCAAACCTATAAATCAGTCTCTGCTTTTGCACCCATCGCCGCCCCGATACAATCACCTTGGGGTGAAAAAGCTTTTAGTCACTATCTGGGTTCTAATCGCGAAAAATGGCGGGACTATGATGCCAGTCAGTTAGTGTTACGAGGAGATTTTCAGCATCCGATTTTAATTGATGTGGGAACGGCTGATCCTTATCTCGCCCAAGGACAATTATTACCTGAAGTTTTTGAACAATCTTGTATGGAAGTCGGACAACTTTTAACCCTGCGAATGCAACAGGGATATGATCACAGTTATTATTTTGTTTCGACGTTTATTGAGGATCATATTCGTCATCATGCGATGGTTTTGTGTGATGAACTCTCCTAGTCGAAGGGCAATTGATCAATTGCCCCTACCCGTAAACTACAATAAACTGGAGTCCAAACTCCTGGCTTCTTCTTCGGTTTTGGGTAAATGTAAACCACATTCTTGCTTCAAGCCTCGGAAGCGTGTATCTCGTTCGTTGGTATCTGCTGCACTAATCGGACGGCTAGAATGCCAATCTCCAACGGTAGTATAACCCAGATCGAAGTAAGGATGATAAGGTAAATCGTGGGTACTGAGATATTTGTAGATATCCTTGGCACTCCATGATAAAATCGGGTAAATTTTGTAGCGACTCGACTGCTTCTCAACTCGACGTAAGCTTTTGCGGTGTTCAGTTTGGTTGGATCGCAGTCCGGCTAACCAAGCGGTGGCATTGAGTTCGTGCAAAGCCCGTTGCATCGGTTCGACTTTGCGGATATAATCATAACGATTTAAGGCATCAATATCTTCTTTTTCCCAGAGGCGACCATACAAGGCTTCCATTCGGGCTGGACTGATTGTAGACTGATATACTTGGAGATTGAGCTTTAGGCGTTTGGTTAATTCCTCTGCAAATACATAAGTTTCCGTCGGTAAATAGCCTGTATCGATCCAAATGACAGGAATATCCGGTACAATCTGAGTAACGAGATGTAGCATGACGGCGGACTGAATGCCAAAACTGGTACTCATCACCAAACCTTCCCCAAAGGTATCAGCCCCCCACTCAATGATCTGATGGGCTTCAGCTTCCCCCAGTTGATCGTTAATCTGATCGAGGTTAATGTTTGGCAGGGGAGAAATCGCAATTCCTTCTCGATGGGCTGTCGAGTGAAGTGAAGATGCAGTTTGTCCGTGATGATGGTTGTCAACTAGATTCAGGTGTGGCATTGTTCTCCTGGTGCGCTTCGCTCTAGATATTATCTGAAATTTTCATGCCTTTTGGATCGTCCTCAATACAGAGTTAACTCACTGGGATAATCAGTTCGGCGTGCTTGATGGTATTACAACTCTCGGGAATTACAATTTTTCTCCATCAGACTCAAACCATTTCAGATTGTTGTACAAGGATATCAATATACTTGATTATTTTACAATAAATATTACAGTCTTTTTCAAGCTGGTTTTCAACACTTGATCCCATAAACTTAACTCCATATAGATTTATATGATCATTTTCAAGAGTTGGTTCGCGATCGCGTTCAAATTGAGATCAAATGAGATTGAGTTTAACAAGATTTGACCACTCTAAATCTTAAGAGATTTTAGAGATTTTAGTCAGGTTAATCGTAAAAATTGATATTTTTTAGAATAACTGCTGATTTAATTAGAGCAAAATTTTGCTCAACTTTCAAGTTCATTTTGAACAAAATTAGATTTTAATTTATGATCTCCAAAGTGAATCAAGAATAAACATTGCCCGATGTTCGGGGAGAGTTCCGCTAAAAATTATAATTTTCCGAAGAATTCTATCGAAGGGAAGTCAACAAGATAAACTTAAGACAGATAGAGAAAAAAGGTATAATTTATTTTTTATGAGACCCAAGATTAAAGATCAAGTGGCTTGGCAACAGGCAGAATTACTTATGCAACCCGTCTTAATCCGACTTCTAGACAACATCCGAAAAAAGCTAGAAGATTCAGTTTGGACGGGAACCTACCACAATACTCAAACTCCCTATCCAGGCTATCGACTTGATCTCGAACATAACAACCAAAAAGTGAGTCTAGATATCTGGGAATTATGTTATCAAGTCTGTTTCAAAGATTATCAACCTACTCACGCCCCCCAAGAAAGTCAAGAAGTTGAGATTGATACCAGTTTAATTGATGAGACAGGTGATATAGAGTGGAATCGTCTGGATGAAAAATCCCGGATGATTATTGACCAATTTTTTGATAACCTTTCCAACCTCTCAACCGATACGCCATAATGGGTGTCTATTTAAACACTGACAATCCTTTTAAAAGCCTTTGATGTTCCTCAACAATATTATCGGGAATGTGATCAAAAACTTGTATTTTTTCCCCTTCTTGGTTATACTCAGGTAGGGGAGAATTAGGAACACAGAGAAATGCTAACCCCACCGACCAACCAAAGCCTCGTTCCTGTTCTTCACTGGGATATTCGAGATAATCAATAAATTTTTGTTTTGTGACTTCAATACTGAGTTCTTCTCGGGCGATGCGTTGAATAGCCTCCTCAATATATTCTTTATAAAAAACGGTTCCCCCCGGAAGATGCCAAAGATTATTCCAAGACGCATCTTTTCTCAACGTCAGAACAATTCCATTTTCGGTTTGAACAACCACTTCGACAACCAGTCGCGGAACTTGCGAATAAATGGCTTTAAATTCTTCGTAAGAAAAGGGTTTTTGACGACTCATTTAGGGTTTGACCTCAAAACGTTGAATAAATAATCAAGTGTATTTTCAAGCGGACTCTATAAGTTAATTATAAGTGATTGCGCCCCGGTTGTCAACCCCTCAATAATAAGTCGCGCGGCATATTTCAGTTTGAACCCGACGAAAACGACATGGCAATATAGGCGAGGTAGATAGGTGTCACTGTCTAAATTTACCATAAAAAGAGTAGGAGGCTTTGGAGCCAGATACTTTTAAAATCCAGTGTTCTGAGGGGCTAGAACACAAAGTATTGTCTTTACCCTGTGTAATAAATGTGTATTGAGTATCACTGGTCATTCCGGGGATAAAAATTCCACTTCCTGTGATTCTACCGCTCAGACGTTCTTCTTTGTAGAGTCGATTGTCTGGTGTGGGTTTGTCATATAAATCGGTGCCGAAAGAAATGAAGGTTTGGGGTAATGAGAAAGACAAATTACCGACGGTTTTTCCCTGTTGATTAATAAACCGAAAATTCCAACTTCTTTTGTTTTTAGAGTGAGATAAAGTGTAGGATACTGAGGGAGAAGTAATTCCGATAATCGTCTCTTCTAATTCTGCCCCAGTTGTGTAAAGATTCGCTGTTTGATCAAATTTTAACCCATTCAATCGTTCTAATACGGAGGAATCAAGATTTTGTGTTATATTAAACCATTGTCCAGCATAGGCACAGCAAGCACAAGCATAGGCTTTTGCCGGATAAAGCAACAAAATCATTAGTGCAAATGAGAGCGTTAATATAGATTTGAATATCATTTTAAAATGACTAGCTTTCATGTTTAGATGACCTAATAACTGACTGTGTTTCATTTTACTCTAAAAATAGTAGAACTTTTAATTACTGACTACATAACTTGTAAATTTCATCAAGTTTGGCTTCAACTGCGGGGGGTTTGGAAGTAAAGCGAATATAAAACTTTTCATTTTCAGCAGGTTTTTCTGACACTTTAGCATAAATATCTTCGCGCATTTCAGGTAATTCTGATTTGAGGTTTAGTTTAATATTAGTTAACATTGTGGGTAAAGACTCACTTCCTTCTTCCGCGAGAATTAACGCCCCTTTATTTGACAGTTCTAAAATGACGCCCGGAAATAAATTTTCACCGACGTGTTTTCCTTCTAAAATCGTGTAGTTGAGTAAAATAGACTCTGACAAAGAATAAAATATTTCTTCTTCTTTGTGTAGAAAAAGATTATATTGATCCCGAATTCCCCCAACTTCATAAATCGTAATCGGACGTTTAACACCTTTGGGTTGAACTAACTTCTGATTTTCGATTTCAATCAAATCTTCACCCGCTTCTTTTAAGGTGGTTCCTGAGATAATAATTTGTCCGCCTGTGGTATAAGATTCAATCCGATAAGTGAGATTAACTTGACTTCCAACAACTCCATATTTTGAGCGTTTTTCTGAACCTAAATTCCCCACAACCACTTCCCCGGTATTAATCCCAATTCCCATTTCTAACGGATTCAAATCCCAAGCTTCAATTTGTTTATTCACTTCAACCATTGCCAATTGCATTGAAACTGCACAAGCAATCGCTCGTTTTGCATCATCTGGGCGGGGAGTGGGCGCACCAAATAAAACTAAAATACCATCTCCCATAAATTCATCAATTGTTCCCTTGTATTGAGTAATTACATCTGCCATTTTTGACAGATAAAAGTTGAGAACCTTGATCACTTCTTCAGGAGATAACCGTTCAGAAAGGGCAGTAAACCCTCTTAAATCAGAAGTTAAAATCGTAATTCGACGACGTTCTCCCCCTAACTGTAAACCTGTCGGACTTTCTAATAATGTAGAAACAATTTCATCACTGAGATAACGCCCAAATGTTTTGCGAATTTCCGCCGCACTGCGGGCGACATAAGCCGTAATTGCGATCGCCGAACCTGACATAGCTAAAAAAGGTGGAATGATAGGTATCCACCATCCTTGTAGAAAGCCGAGATAAGTCGTTAGAAATAAAACCCCTGTCGCCAAAACAAAAAAGCCAACTTCTCGCAATAAAAACCGCTTAACATCGCGGGCTGAACGCAATTTCCACGTTAAACTCGCCCCAATTGCTGACCAAATTAAAATCCACTGCCATTCAATTAGTTCTGACGCCGTTTTAATTAACGGACGATCATCTAAAGCCGCACTGATAATTTGACTCGTAATATTAGCATGAATTTCTACACCGGGAATGCGTTCATTGGCGAGTAAAGTATAGGGAGAAACGAATAAATCTTGAAAACTTTCACCAACTGATCCAATTAAAATAATCCGATCACGTCCCCAATCTGGCGGAACTTGACCTTCTAAAATATCACGATAAGGAACGGTTTCAAATGTGCTTATCGGCCCGCGATAGTTGAGAAAAACCTGATATCCTCCTGCATCCGCCCCCACATAACCCCCATCATTAGTTTGAAAGGGAGTAAAAAGAACATCACCAAATTTCCACCAATTATCTGTTCCTTCTACCACTTGAGGAGAAATCCCCTCAGCTTGCAGATACAACATTGCTAAATACAAGGGAAAACTATAATAAGTTTCCCCATCTTGATTTCTTTGTACTAATAACGCTCGTCGAATGGTATTATCTTCATCCAAAATCAGATCATTTGCACCCGTTTGTCCTTTAGCTTTCAATTGCGGTGGCGGCGAAACTCGTTGGCGTAATTGATCCCCAATCACCTTTTCTACACCGACTAAATTCGGAGTCGATTTAAAAATTTCAACTAATTCTTCGTGACCCGGTTCATAGGGTAAATCCCGATAAATATCTAACCCAATTGCCCTCGGTTGCATGGCGATTAATTTCCGCAGTAAGTCTGCATAAACGCCATCAGGAACGTATCCCTGACCGATATATTTCATATCCGCTTCATCTAAGCCAATAATGGCAATGCGTTCATCTGAGGGTTCAACTGGACGCAGACGCATATACTGGTCATACACCGACCATTCTAAGGATTCTAAAATCCCTGTCAAGCGTAGGAGAATGACAACCACCGCCACAGATGGAGTGGTAATCCAAACGCCCCGCCAGTCCCACAGAAGCCGTTTACAAGCCGCCCACATTCGCTAAAACCTCAATTATTGTTCGTCGGGTTTGGTGGGGGTTGGTTCTTCTTGTTCTTCTTCTAGTTCGACACAACAAGGAGTCAGAGGAACTGAAGCAATGACTGCATCGAGTCCAACAGATTTTAAGAGTTGTTCCCATTCGGTAGTATGTGATTGGCGCAACTGAGCTAATATCATTAGTGTATCTTGCCAAATTCGTTCCTGGGCGTAGAGTTTGGCTTGTTCGAGGGGTTCTGTGGCGGCTTCTATTTGAGTTTTCAAGTCTTCGCTGAGTTCAGTCCGTTTGATTTTCCCCTCAACGAATTCGACTTTACTTGGGTCATCAGCACTACATAAAACAACAAATTGCCACTTGTAGGTTTGACCGACTTCTAATGTAACGGTTTCAGGTAGGCTAACTTGCACAATTCCGGCTTCGTTCGGTAGATCAAATGTGTTGAGATAGACTTCTTTTCCGTCTTCATCAACCATAATAAATTGACCTTGTTTGGCATTATTTTCAGGAACAAATACAAACAAATCAGGATTGGCAGAAATGGTGATTTCGGCGTCTATTTCGTCGGGTATTAAAGCCGTGAGGGGTATGTCTCCTTTGGTACAAATTTTGTCCTCCTCATCGTTTCCCCGTGTACCTCCTCCGGCTGAACTTCGCGCCCCTTCCCCAGAAGGTGCGGGTGGAAATTCTAGGCTTATTTGCATCTGGGATTGTAAGTTGGGGGAAGATTCTAGGGGAACATGGGCTAAACTGACAACGGTTGGGGATAATAGTCCTGCGACAAGACCAAATAAGGGAAGTGTTTTCATCATCATCATCATCTCTCCTCTGTATCACCTTGTATTGATTTCAATGTGTTCAATCAATATTACGGATGGCTTTGTTTGTATGATTAATATTCACGGACGAAAGTTGCATCTCAGTGTTCAGAGATCGGTCAAGATTTCCCTGAAAAGCCTGATTAGTATTGATTATAAGACTTTGATTAGTCTTTTTTCATCTTTTCAGTAGGTGTCGTTTGTAACTCACCATTAGCGAACCCCTTCTCTAACCAGGGCTGTGCGCGTTCTAACCCTAAAACTTGATTTGTGGGGAGGTGGGGAGGTAGGGAGGTAGGGAGGTAGGGAGGATTTTTATTAATAAAAAGCTATTTTTCATCAGCACTTTTAAACTATTTTTTTGAGGTTTAATGGTTTAACTTGTGATTATTTTTTCCAAAGTTTGATCGTGCGATCTTTACTCCCACTCGCAATGGTTTTACCATCTGGACTAAAGATAACAGTATAAACTTCATTGGTATGTCCGCTTAAGGTGTTGAGTAATTCTCCGGTTTCTAAATTCCAGATTTTAATAGTCCGATCTTTACTCGCACTGGCAATAATTTGATTATCAGGACTGACCGCCACCGCTAAAATATCGCCTGTATGACCTGTTAATGTATTTAATAATTGTCCGGTATTCGTATCCCAAATTCTCACGGTATCATCATAACCCCCACTGACAACTTTTGTACCATCAGAAGTAAACATGACTGATCGCACTTCATCGGTATGTCCTTCTAAAGTATTTTGAACGATTCCCGTTTCTAAGTCCATAATTTTAATCGTGGTATCTTTTGAACCACTGACTAATTTTGTACCCTCTGTATTGAAAGCAACAGAGTAAACAATATCAGTATGATCGATAAAATTGAATAAAATATATCCGGTTTGTCTATCCCAAACGCGCACACTGCGATCGCCACTTCCACTGGCTATTGTGCGTTCATCTGGACTAAAAGCCACCGACCAAACCATTCCTTGATGTTCGAGAGGAAGAAACAATTCCCCCGTTTCTAAACTCCATTCTAAGATTCGCCAATAGAAACTTCCCGCCGCGATTTCTCCCCCATCTGGACTAAAATCAACCGAAGTAATTTGAGATAAATCGCCAGAAAAGTTTTGTAATAAAGCACCTGTTCTTGCATCCCAAACTTTCACCGTCTGATCCCGACTTCCACTAACTATTGTGCGACCATCCGGACTAAAAGCCACCGCACTGACTGATCCTAAATGTTGAGCAAAATCTCTAACTTTAACCTGTCTCCAGTTTAAGCCATCTTTGCACTGTTGCTGTATTTTTTGAATTTCTAGATTCTGAGTGGAACGATTTAAAATTTTAGTTGCTTCATTCACACAGAGTTCATAGTTTCCCTCTGCTAAAATATTCTCAAGCCGAGTAACTTTTTGCTGTTCTAAAACTCTTTTTTGAGTTTGAAGGAATTGATTTTGCTGTGACCTTTGATATTCAATCATCGCAAAAATCACGGCAATTATAGCGGCTATAATCGCACCAATTAATATCCATAAACCGGACAAACTTCTCCGAACTCGCTGCCTATTTCGACGACGATTTTTAGATCTTCTAACTTCTGAACTGGGAGAATTGGATCGTCTTGGAGATTGAGAACGAGAAAAGAAACTGAGAAGTTGTTCTCGCATCGAACGAGGAAGAATCTGCTGTTCAATAAAAGCAACATCTTCATCACTAATTCCTAAAATTTGTTGTAACCGTTGCAGTTCAGAGCGAGTTTCTGGAGTAAATGGATACTCTTGCTGCATCGATTCAATTAAAGCTTGTTCGTAGCGTTCACCTTTTTCTCTGTATTTTCGATAAGGGTTTAAAATCTCATCTTCTACACTTTCTGCTTCATCTTTTGTGAGTTCTAAACTGATCCGCAGTTCATCTAAAATCTTCCGTCCAACGATGGAAATATCACCCCGATGGTTAGAACGTTGTTTGATTTCTGCACGATAGATATTCAGTCTCGCCAGTAGAGTTTGAGACTCCTCATCTAAGCGTCTTAAAGCGGCTAAATTTTCTCCAGCAGACTGATAACGTTTGTGGTAGTCATAACAGACCATTTTATCGAGAACATCACCAATTTCTGAGCTGACCACTGCTAGATGTCTCCAGGATAATTCATTATTAGGAGATTGGTTATTTTCCCGGAGTTTACGCAGTTCAAAAATCGGAATTCCTGTTAATGCTTGAATGCCAATCATCCCCAAAGCATAAATATCACTGTTTAAATGGGGATTTCCATCAAACTGTTCAACCGGCATATATTCAATTGTCCCAATCCGAGCGGTAGGGGGGTTATGATTTTGATGAATATGAATTTCTTTAACCGCCCCAAAATCAATTAAAACTATTTTTCCATCCGAGTCGCGGCGAATTAAATTCGTAGGTTTCAGATCACGATGAATTACCCCATGTCCGTGAACAAAGAGTAAAATTTCTAAAACTTCAATCAGAATTTTAATAACGGCATCTTCTGGTAAAGGATGACCGGGTACAATTTCATGGGCGAGAGATTGACCAGAAACATAAGACTCAACCAGATAAAATTCTTGACTTTCCTCAAAATAAGCTAGGAGTTGAGGAATGCGATCATGTTGGGAAAGCTTCTCTAAAGTTTGGGCTTCTTGTTGAAAGCGACGCCGAGCGATTTTTACAAAATCAGGATCTTCAGCAACTAGATGTAAATGCTTGACAAAGCACAGCGACTCACCCGGACGACGAGTATCTTTGGCGAGATAGGTTTTTCCTAACTCCGTTGACTCGATAACTTTGAGAATCTGATAACGCCCGTCTAGAAGCTGGCCAATCATAGCAAGTCCTTGACCCTGTACTGATTGATTATACCGTGAGGGAGAAAACTCACCCGGTCAACATGAAAATTGAGTCCAAAATTCAGCAGCAGTAAAAAACAACAACAAAACAGGTAAAGACGTGCCATGATACATCTGTACACAGCACGTCTATTTGTAGGTTGCTAGTCGTAGCTAGAAAACTCGATTTCTCCGGTTTGAAAGCCGAAATGTGATAATTCCGTTGAGAACCCGAGTCAAGGTGTCTGTTCAGTTTTAGACTTTGACCGCCGATTCATGTTCTATCGAACTTTCTTCTGGAGATGTCCGGTTGGTAATCAGTCGCGCTCCCCCTTGACGGGTGAAGTAACTCCATCCCCACTGAATCATCACCAATATTTGGTTATCAAATTCAATTAGGAATAAGATGTGGACAAACACCCACATTACCCATGCGGTAAACCCGGAGAATTTACCGAATTTTAAGTTAGCAACAGCTTGATTTCGCCCAATCATGGCTAAGGTGCCACTATCAGCGTAGTAGAAAGGTGGCAGTGTGCGAGCTTGTAGACGTTGCTGAACAAGTTTAGCAACATAAACGCCTTCCTGTTGGGCGACAGGGGCCAATCCCGGTAAAGATTCTGAGCCTTGATGGGAGAAGTTGGCCACATCGCCAATTACAAAAATATTCGGATGGTCAGCAACGGTGAGGTTGGGTTCAACCATGACTCGTCCTGAACGATCTAAGGCAACAGAGGTACGGTTTCCTAAGACTTCCGCCATCGGAGAAGCTTTCACGCCTGCTGCCCAAAGAATGGTCGTTGCACCAATATATTCGATGTGATCATCAAGCTTGGATTTCACCGTTACGCCGTTGGGATCGATATCCATCGCTCGGGCGTTGGTTCGCACGGTTACGCCTAAACCTTCTAGTTCTTCTTTGGCTTTGGCGGAGAGATCTTCGGGGAAAGTGGGGAGGATGCGATCAGCGCCTTGCAACAGCAGCACAGTGGCTTCCGAGGGATCAATATTATGGAAGCAATCTTTTAAGCCTTGATGCGCCATTTCTGCTAACGCTCCGGCCAGTTCTACTCCAGTCGGGCCTGCACCGATAACGATAAAGGTTAACAACGCTTTGCGCTTTTCGAGATCGGGTTCTTTTTCGGCTTTTTCAAACGCGGAGAAAATTCTCCTGCGAATTTCTAAAGCTTCTTCAATCGTTTTCAGTCCAGGGGCAACCGGTGCCCAATTGTCATTTCCAAAGTAGTGGTGTGTCACTCCCGTGGCGACAACTAAGGTATCGTAGCTGAGTTCACCGTCTTTGAGATACAGCTTATTGTCTGCTGGATCGAGATCGACGACTTCTCCCATTAATACTTGAGTATTTTTGTTTTGACCGATGACACCCCGAATGGGAGAGGCGATATCACCAGGGGATAGGTTTCCGGTCGCCACTTGATAAAGCAAGGGTTGGAATAGGTGATAGTTTCGTTTGTCAATTAAGGTGACTTTGACTGACGAAGCCCGTCCTAGTTCACGAGCGGCGTGTAGTCCGCCAAAGCCTCCGCCGATAATGACAACATGATGAGGAGACTGGGTCGTAATGCTGTCTAAAGACATGAAATTCCTCTCCTATGAGTTGACAGGGTAAATCGTTTGGGAAAAGGGTTGGGTTAGAAACTCTAACAGTCGGTTTTGCCTACGTTTACGTTTATTTTATAATTGAATTTACTTCTTTCAAGTAGTGTAGGATACTTATTCTTTTTCGTAATTTTAAATACAGATTGAATCAATAAAATATGGTTATCTGATAGGATAAAATCTCCCAAATGCTAGAAACATTGAAGTGCTTTTGATTCATAGATTTAACGCCTATTTTTTATTTTTATAGAGAATTTTTAGCCGCCTCAGTTTGATCAAAAAAACCCAATTTTTTGAGCGAGAATACCTAAAATATTTTTTTAAGTGTAGAGCAAAATAACTATTTTTTTGAGGATGTATCCATTTAGAAGTCTGTTTCCGTAGGAACTCGGTAGAATTGACCCCCCATTTATGCAGGGCCGTGCGCGTTCTAACCCTAAAACTTGATTTGTGGGGAGGTGGGGAGGTAGTGAGTCCACCCCCGTGCGCGGGAACAAGCGCGTTGAGGGGAGTGGCTATCCCGTGCGCGGGAGGTAGGGAGATGGGGCAGGGCTGTTTCGTTCCAGGGACAACTCGGAAAAAGCTACAGGTCTACAGACAACACTCTCGGTAAAGTCTCCCTTTCACTGTTGATCTATCTTGGAGACGCACCGTAGCACGTCTCTGCTTTGATTAAGCGTTAATTTTTTCACCGCGAATAGAACAATCTAACAATTCCATCGGATGCTTTAACGCGATAGATTCCCCTTTTAATTTTAAGTGTTTGAGAATTTGCAGAGAACAACCGGGATTGGCAGAAGCAATTAATGTCGCCCCGGTATTCAGTAAGTTCTCGGCTTTTTGCTGTCCGAGTTCATCTGCGACTTCTGGTTGCAACAGATTATAAACGCCTGCACTCCCACAACACAACGCCGCATCAATGGGTTCCCGCAATTTTACCCCCGGAATTTGTTGTAGAAGCTGACGGGGTTGCTGGCTAATTTTTTGTCCGTGTAAGAGGTGACAAGCATCTTGATAAACAAGGGTTAATTCTCCCTCGGTTAACGGAGATAATGGCGCAGTTAAACCCACTTCTGCTAAAAATTCCTGCACATCTTTAACTTTGGCTGAAAATGCTTGGGCTTTTTCGGCATATTCGGGGTCATCTTGCAACATATGACCATATTCTTTTAAGGTATGACCACAACCTGCGGCATTAATAATAATAGCATCAACGCCTGTTTCTTCAAAACTATCGATCATCTGTTTTGCCAGCGTGTGGGCTTGGTTTGTTTGTCCTTGGTGTTCGGGTAACGCCGCACAACATCCCTGGCTTTGAGGAATAATCACCTCACAACCATTAGCGGTTAAAACTCGCACGGTGGCTTCATTAACGCTCTTGAAAAATAACCGTTGTACACAACCTAAAATCATCCCAACTCGATAACGTTTTTCACCTTTTGCGGGAATAACAGTCGGTAAATTATCCTGAAAAGATGCAACTGTAATTTCCGGTAAAATTGATTCCATCGCCCCTAAACGTGGGAAAATTTTGGGGAGTAAACCTGTTGAACGGACTAATGTTTGAACGCCGAGTTTTTGATAAACAAACAGTGGAACTAAAAACAAACGCAAACGGTTGGGATAAGGGAATAAATTAAAAATCAGCAACCGTAATAAGCGATCTCCTAAATTTCGAGGAACATTTCGCTCAACTTGGGGGCGTGTGGCTGATATGAGTTTATCATATTGAACCCCAGACGGACAAGTAGAAACACAAGCTAAACAACCTAAACAAGTATCAAAATGTTGGGCGCTTGTTTTGGCTAAAGGCGCTTCGGAATTATTGATCGCATCCATCAGATAAATTCGCCCTCGGGGAGAGTCCATTTCTTTCCCAATGACACGATAACTCGGACAAGTTGCTAAACAAAAACCACAGTGAACACAGGTATTAATTAAATTGGGATCAGGTGGATTTTGGGAATCAAAACCGGGATATTCTTCGGTTGAGTTGAGATGGGGATTTTGGCGGAGAAAGTTGCTGTCTTTAGCCGGAATTTTGGCTGTCGTTTTTTCTAAAGGGTGTTCAGAAGTTTGCATGGTGAATTAAAAGATTTTTGGAACTTATTTTAACAACAGGTTAAATCAATTTAAGCACAACCTAAGAGCGTTTAAATCTCCCCAACAAAGCGATGAGGACTGAATATATTTTCGGGATCAAACTGCTGTTTAATTCGACGCATTAAATCAAGTGCATTTCCGTTGTATCCCCAAACCTCTACCTGTTGTTTGACTTCAGAGGGTGCGTCTAAAATCGATAGAAAACCGCCTTTAGTATTACACCAGTTTCGCAGTTCTAATATCTTTTTGGGGACAATTTCGGGTGCAACTGTTTCCCACCGTAACACACCTAAACCCACTCCTGCATGAATTAACCCGGAAGTTTGACATTGACTCAAGGTTGCAACGGCTTCGGTGGGGGTGACTCCAATTTTACAAATGATTTGAGGGTCTTCGTTTGATTGCCAAATCAGTTGTTTTAATTGTTGCCATAAGTGATGATCATCTTGAATATAGCGTTCGCCGATTAAGCCCAATTTTTCACCGATTTCTAACAACCGAGTTGCTTGTTGCTCGACACTTTCCGGTAAACTTTGAAAGCGAACAATTAACCCCATTTCGCTTCCTTTATTCAGTTTTTCTAAGAGTTTAGGCGAGAGTAAATCCACGGCAATCGGCGTTAAAGCAGAGGATAATAACGTTTGAGTTGCGATCGCAATTGCCTCACTTTTTCCCGTTAAAAGTACAGTTTGAGAAGTCGGAGAAACCGGATAAACTCGCAACGTGACTTGAGAAATCATTCCCAATGTTCCGTAAGATCCAGTTAATAGCTTCATCAAATCATATCCGGCGACATTTTTAACAACACGACCCCCTGCTTTAGTCATTTTACCATCAGAACGAACAAAAGAAATCCCCAAAATTTGATCGCGGACTCCTCGATAACGTTGTCGGAGTGAACCCGTATCCGCAGTGGCAATAATTCCGCCAATTGTTGCGGTTTCGGGATAAGCCGGATCAAGGGCGAGAAATTGCCCAGTTGCTGCTAAAATTTGTTGGAGTTGATGAACAGACATCCCCGCTTCAACTGTCACAGTTAAGTCACCCACTGCGTGTTCAATCAGTTGATTTAAACGTTGGGTACTGACGATTAAATTAACATTTTTGACTAATCCTCCCCAATGTAACTTACTACCCTTTCCACAAGGGAGAATACCGAGTTTATGCTGTTTCGCGTAAGCAATAACATCGGCAAGTTCGGTTTGAGTGTTCGGATAAATGATAGAATTAACTGTTGTTTCGGGTGCAATACTGCGAAAAATCCGGTTTTGTTCAACCGGATCAATTTCACTACAGTGATCAATTCCAGATTCACCGACAATTGCTTCTAATTGGCGATAATGTTCGTGACTCAAGGGTGAGGTTGGGTTTTGATTAGGTGTTGAAATTAGGTTCATTTAGAAATGTAATCCATCACTTTTATTGAAAATTGAGATATCTCTATTTTAGAACGACTGTGATCCCATGGAAACAAAATTTACTCGATTCCCGTTTGACTTTTTCAGTTTCTCAGCAAAAAATCATTTTATTTTGACTCATTTTATTTAAACTATTCAGTAGACATCATGTTGAGGAGATCTCAATGAACTCAGTTGATATTCTGGCATTACTCCATCCAGCCCTTGCTGTTGGCGTTGTTTTCCCGATTATCGGAATGGCGGTGAGTCGGGCTTGGCAAACTCGTCAACGACGCATTCAAACGCAAGAAAATAAGCAAAAAAGTAAAATTCCACCGACGGTTGGACGAGAACATTTAGAAGTCGGGCGCTGGTTAACGGGGAGTGTGGTTGGCATTACGTTAATTGCAGTTGCCTATTCGATTTATTTTAAGGGTGTTTTTAAAGATTTAACCCCCGAAAAAACCCCACAAGCAATTTTTATTATACTCATTTTTGTAGCGACTATTGCTTCTTTAGTGTTCCTCTACAAAGCCAAACCTAATCAACCTGTATGGCGAGGTATCTTTGCGACATTAACTTCAATGGGATTAATACTTTTAGGGTGTCAAGAAGGAGTATTTAGACGGGGCTATGAATGGTATATTTCTCACTACTATTATGGGATAATAGCCGCTTTATTAATGGTAATTTCTTTGGCTGTTATCCCAGAAATTTATAAAAACAAAAAATGGCGCATTGCCCATACCGCTTTAAATTGTATCGCTTTACTGTTATTTTTTGCTCAAGGGATTACCGGGGCGCGAGATTTATTGGAAATCCCCTTAAGTTGGCAACAGAAATATCTCTATCAATGTGACTGGAATGAGCAAACTTGTCCGTTTGAAAGTTCTCGTCGTTTAGAACTATTTCCGACTGAATTTGTTAACTTGAGTCCAGAAGAAAGAGATATTCATCCACAATAGTTTATTGGGGCGCTGTCGTTTGCGCCCTGAACTTTCAATTCTGAACTTTTTAGTAATTATGGTTTCTGAGAATCGAGATCAGTTTTGTGAGAATCAACGTTACTGCTACCATTATTCTGCTGTTGAGAGAGTCGCATCAGCAAGTCTTTTAACTCAGAAGACAACTCTAGAGGAAGACTTCCGCGAACGTGTAAATCTCGTTGAGGAAAGGGAATTTCAATATTTCGGAGTCGAAATATCGCTTCAATTTGATAATATAAGTTACTACAAATAATCACATTACGACTCGGCTGAGAAATCCAAACTCGCAGTTCAAAATCGAGAGAACTATCCCCAAAACCTTTAAATAAAACTTGAGGAGAAGGCATTGCTAAAACATCAGGATTCACTTTGGCGACATCTAATAAAGACTGTTTAACAACCTCAATATTAGACCCATAGGCGACTCCCACCGGAAGACGCACACCAGAAACCGGATGATCATGATTCCAGTTAATCAATTCGATTTCTAAAAAACGGGAATTGGGAACAATAATAGAAATCATATCTAAGGTTTTAATCACGGTACTTCGAGCGCCAACTCGTTCAACAATTCCTTTATATTCTCCAATTTCAATATAGTCTCCTACTTGAATTGGGCGCTCAAATAACAGTACAATTCCACTGCCAAAATTCTTGGCAATATCTTGAAAACCAAATCCAATCCCCACACCTAAAGCACTGGCGAGAATCGTCAATGAACTTAGATCCAATCCCCATATTTGTAATAAGACAATGCTTCCAATGCAAATTAAACTATATCGAATAATAACGGCAATAACTTCTTGAGCGCCTCGATTAATTCCAGTGACGTTTAAAATTCGCGATCGTAATAAATCACTAACAACTTTTGCAGAAACAATCAAGATCCACAATAAAGCAATTAAAAATAAAACATCAGGAATAGAATAGGCTTGATTGGCAAAGCTGATTATGTCTGAGGTTAAGGTAGAAATCAAAGTCCCTGTCACCTCAAAACTCAGTCGCCGAGTGAATGGAAATTGATTGGCAATGTATAAAATTGTCGCCATCCAAATACCGACTCTAACGCTAGCCAGAGTCAGAGACACAAACAGATCTATACTGCGATGATATTTAGATTGTTCTTGGTCTTCAGTTTGCTGTACAGGAATAACTTTTTTAAAGAAATGCCGTAGAGATTTATTCCAAAATTTACCTAAAATAAAGTTACATAAAATAGCAAAACTCAAAATGAGTATAGAGCGAATAAAAGCATCTCTTAAAAACTTTAGACTGCGTTCTTTCTGGGCTTGAATTAAAGAAATTTGAAGCTTTTTTCGCCAAACTTCTGCTTGTTCTTGCTGATTATTTCCCGCTTGAGAATCTCGTTCTGTTATCGTCAGTAAGTAGCGATCATTCAGCCAAACGGTAGGCAAATCATTATTTTGTCTGATTTCTAGCTCAATAGGTTCTTGTGAAGAAACTGCTTCCTGTAGTTTAGAATTAATAATATCGGCTCGATCTTGAGCGGTGAATTCTCCAGAACTGCTCACCTTAAATAATCGTATCCCATCGAGAGTGATGGGCGCTGTGTTTTGCTTAAATCCTTCAGCCGTGTTGTCCTGAGCAGAAACCGAGTTGAACAATAGAAAGCTACTTAAAATTAAAATAATTCCCAGGGATAATCCTCTTTTAAAAGGACGTAAATGAATCGGTAGGCTATTTTTTTTAGCTGTGATTATTTTTGGAATTTTCTTAATAATTTTGATCATAATTATGCTGATTTTATGGAGTTATTAAAAACGATTCTTAGATTTTTTTAAAGAGAACTTAATTTAGAGCAGTTTACTCTCAATAGAAACTAGATAACATCCATCAATTCGCCAACTTCCATCAGAATATTTTTCCATCATATAAACAGCTCTAAAAGGGGTTCCATTCGGGGAAAGTAAAAGCACCGTTTGAGTCGGAATACCTTGAATAAGAGTGACATATTCAAATACCGCAGAACGAGGACGATAAACAGCAGGATACTCGGTTTTAACCATCTGCATAAACTGCTCTGCTGTACCAAATTGGGTCTGAATTTCTAAACTGGCAAATGCAAAAGCACTGACAGCATCATCTCTTTGAAAAGCTTGGATTTGACGTTCAATCACAGAACGGATCTCACGGCGATCGCGATCAGTAATTTCCATGACTTACGTGTTAATTTATACAGAAATGAACAAATCAGCAAAACAGGGAATGACCTCGCGTACAAAGGATTTCCCTTTGATCAAATTATAAAGAGAACCCTGCTCATATTACCCGATCACCTGAAGCAAAAACCAATTATCTTATTAGGGGAAATTATCATCAGATTGCCAACCCATGACTCAAACTGTTTGGATAGCCAGACACGGAAATCGGATAGATTTTGTGAACCCCGAATGGTTCAACACCGCAGAACGTCCCTATGACCCCCATTTGTCCGATGATGGTTTTGTTCAAGCCCAGCAATTGGCCAACCGCTTAGTCGGAGAAGGGATTACTCATATTTTCTCCTCTCCGTTCTTGCGAACCGTACAAACCGCTCATGTGATCGCAGAAACGCTTGACTTATCCTTAAAACTCAATTGGGGTTTGGGTGAATGGTTAAATTCCGAGTGGATGTCTGCCTATCCAGAAACTCTAGCCCCCCAAATCTTAGCGCAAAAATTTCCAAAAATAGACCTCTCCTCTGCCGTTGGTGAGGCTCGTTATCCTGAAACCTGGCAAGATTGTCTTCATCGTACCGCCAAAACCGCTCAAAGTCTTGTTGCTGCTTATCCCAATCAGGATTTGTTGTTTGTGGGTCATGGTGCTTCGGTTTTGGGTACAGCACTCGGTCTAGTCCCCACTTTAGCAGAAACAGACATTCATGCTTCTCTTTGTTGTTTGGTAAAATTAGTTCGTCACGAAAACGAATGGATCGTTGAACTTGATGGCGATGTTTCCCATCTTGATGCAACCGAAAAAGTAGTTCGATTTAACTAAAAGATCAACAGATTTAATCAGTTTAGCGATCGCTTGGACAATCAGACTCTCAATTCTATTGATCTAAGCGATCCCATCTAAACTCTGTTTGACTCAATTAATTTCACCCGATTTAAGGTAAAAATAGCGATCGCACTCAATCCCCTAAATCTTCACCAATCACTTGTACAGTCAATGGTTTAATTTCTCAGAGGTGAGATAGTATTAAAATCACAAGTGTAAACAATTGTATCGTGAACTCCTAATTTTTATTCTGAGGCTATCAAACATGAGTGATCAAACATCTCCTCAAACTCAAAATACAGAAGTTGTCGTGATTGGAAGTGGAATAGGGGGTTTAAGCTGCGCGGCAATACTTGCCCGTTATGGCTTTGCGGTGACGGTTTGTGAAAGTCATACTATACCCGGCGGGGCGGCCCATGGCTTTGAACGGTCGGGCTATATTTTTGACTCCGGGCCATCGCTGTACTCGGGAATGTCTTATAGTCCCTCGACGAACCCGTTAAAACAAGTTCTCGATGCCATCGGTGAGGAGATCTCCTGGAAAACTTACAATGTTTGGGGTTGTCGTTTACCCGAAGGTGATTTTGATACCTCCGTTGGGGCGGATCAGTTTTGTGATGTGTTGATGCGGTTGCGCGGATCTCAAGCCGTTCAAGAATGGCGAGAACTCCAACGAGTAATGGCACCTCTCAAAGATGCTGCGGTTGCTTTACCAATGGCGGCGATGCGGTATGATTTGGGTGCAATTTTTACTTTAGGTCGATTTGCCCTGCCTTTATTGCAAAGTGTTCCCCACGCTTCTAAACTCACGGGAGCATTTGGCCCGATTATGGATGAAGTGATTAAAGATCCCTTTACTCGCAATTGGTTAGATATGTTATGTTTTCTGTTGTCTGGACTGCCTGCCAGTGGCACCAGTGCGGCAGAAGTGGCGTTTATGTTTGCGGAATGGTACAGACCTGACGTGGTGTTAGATTATCCTGTAGGCGGCAGTGCGGCGTTGGTTGAGGCAATGGTACGCGGACTGAAAAAATATGGGGGCGATCTCAAACTGGGCGCTCATGTCGAACAGGTTTTAGTCGAAAATAATCGAGCGGTGGGTGTACGTCTACGGGGCGGCGAGGAAATTCGGGCTTCTAAAGCGGTGGTTTCTGCGGCTTCGGTTTGGGATACGCTGAAGTTAATTCCGTTGGGGGCGTTACCGCAAAGCTTTATCAAAGAGCGATCGCAGACTCCTGACTGTGAGAGTTTTATGCACCTCCATTTGGGGATTGACGCGACGGGTTTACCGGAGGATCTCGCTTGTCATTATATTACGGTGAATGACTGGGATCAGGGAATTACCTCGCCTCTGAATTTGATTGTGATGTCAATTCCAACGGTTTTAGATCCGTCTCTGGCACCGCCCGGAAAACACGTAATTCATGTTTATACGCCGGGGAATGAGCCTTATGATCTTTGGTCCGGGTTGGATCGTCGCAGTCCTGAATATGCCCAACTTAAGGAAGAACGTGCTGAACCCATGTGGCAAGCGTTAGAACGGGTTATTCCCGATGTGCGATCGCGATGTGAAGTAACGTTGGTGGGTACGCCGCTCACCCATGAACGTTTTTTACGCCGTCACAGAGGCTCTTACGGGCCTGCAATTCCGGCTGGACAGGGGACGTTTCCCGGCCCTCAAACTCCCTTAGCGGGGCTGTTATGCTGCGGAGATTCAACGTTTCCGGGGATTGGCTTACCTGCGGTGGCAGCCAGTGGTATGATTACAGCGAATACATTGGCATCGGTTCAAAAACACTCACAAATGTTGGATGATATTGGCTGTGGAGTTTGATCAAAAATGGTGATGTATTGCTTGCCATCAAAGGTATCGTAATTGTTGAAGATGACGGTGGTAAGTTGAATGACGAAAACCTAGACAAGAGCTAATTTTGTAGCAGTTCTTCAACAGTGAGATAAAATTCTGGAAACGTTGGGGAAATAATGGCTTCGCTTCCTTGATAGCGATTCATTTGATAGGTTTTGTTCTCATCGAGTACACAGACAAAAACGGTGGGGAGTTTCGGGTTTCCTAAATAGCTGCGACTCGCAACCGCTAAATAATCGACCATCCAATATTCAGAAATTCCCAAACGTTGATACTCCTCCAGTTTATCCACATAGTCATCTTCCCAATTCGTTGAAACAATTTCTACTACTAATTGGGGCGGTTCAAGCAGTGCAGAATAAGCAGTAGATTGGGCTTCCCAAAGCGTTTTATCAACAACAGTAATATCAGGATGACGACCTTGTTCTTGTCCTTGTTTGGTTTCAGTTCTAATTACAATTCTCCCAGAAACTCGGTAGTTTAATTGAAGTCGTTCCACTTCTTTGTCAAACTGTCGTAGAATAAAATTTGCCATATCTTCATGTCGTCGAGTCGGAAGTTTCCTCATGATTTCACCATTAACAAGTTCGTAGTATCCTTCTTCATCTGGAAGTTGACTAAGAAATTCCTCGAATGTAAGTTGAGAGGTGAGAGGTGTTGTGATCATTGGTATTTTGGGGTTAGGTTAAAATGCGATCGTATTTTAATGTTTGGGTTTTGGTGGTCTAGCTATAGTCAATATCAAATATCCAAAGGATTTGGTAAGACTGGGCGTTTCTCATACTCATTCCCATTATGTGGATGTTCAATTTCCATATAGCGCACACTAGCGCGTGGTTTCCCAGGAAAACTAAGCATTTTGAGGAGCATTTTTATACGCTGTATATCCTCCAATTTGTTATCTGGATTTTCACCAATACCCTTGAGGACATAACACTTAAATGATTCCATACAACAGTATTTAGCCTCCTCTTCAGTATTATTGCGATCGCCAGTCTCCCAATAATTACCATTAACATTAAATAAATTTTTATATCGTTCTTCTGTGCGATCACTTAACCACAATTTATGAGTAATCTTTACTGCTCCCATCCCCAAAGGCTTACCCATACCCAAAGAAAAGCGATATTCTTCCTGACCACCGACATTGATGTAAAACCGATTTTGCTTATCTTGAGCTAAATCTAATACCCATAGCAATGCTCCCAACTCTTCATCAGTTAAATTTTCAAAATAAACTTTGAAGTGAAAATATATTCCTATTTTAATTGGCTTAATTTCCGTGTATTGCTTAGGCTTATCATCAATTTCTTCCTGTTCAGTTTCTTCAATCTGACTGCGACTAATATTACTTTGATGCCAATACAGTTTATGTCCTCGAATTACTGTATCTCCCTCGCTATTTTCAGTCGGTGGCTGACTGCCATAGTGCTTTAGATTTTCTTGTTTTGCATCTCGATCTGTTTGTACTAGGTAATGCGGAAATGTAGTTGGCTTAGGGGTAGCTAAAATTTTTGGAATAATATTATGCTTATCCTCGGAATCATTAACCTCCCAAATGTCTGACCCAGATATTTTACTGTCAAGCATAGCATCACTAACAAAAACTCTACTAGAATATGCTTGATATTTCTTGAATTTTTTATTTTTTTCTTTGACCCAACCAAAAATAGCCTCAGCCATATCTGTAATTGGTTCGAGTTGTTCCTGTACTTCCGGATCGCGAAGTTGCGGTGGAATAAAGTCTCTGACTGAAGCAGATTGATTATCCTTAGTAAAAGAGTAAGGAATACGAAAGTAGGGACTATGACCAAATAAAGTAACTTCCTCTTGTTTTTTAGGTTGGCAATAGAAAACAGGTCGGTGATTAGCAAGTGCTAAAATTCCTTGGTGTTCATCAAATTCATCTTTCTGGAAATCAGTTAGAGCATTACAGTAGTCTTCTATGGCTCTTTTAGCCACTTGTAGAGGCTCTCCTGATTTATCTTTTTCTCCAACTATACAATGGTACGTTCGAGGAGAATGAGCGTCTGCTTTACCAGTTTCTATCATATTCCCACTGGTGACTAAGACACCTCGCTCTAAGGTTTCTACATCATTTTTTTCTACTTGATGTGCTACATAGAGATAATTTTCTTCAGATACATCACCGAAATAAACCTCAATACATTGAGGACGATAGTTGTAGTTATCATCTTTCGATGTTAAACCAACTTCTTCTATATTTATATCAGACTCTCTAACCCAGACAAACGGCTGTCCTTGAATAGACTTAGCGGGATAAATACGCCAACTACCATCTCTTTGTTGTTCCAGATACCCAGCTTTGACATTACTGCAACCATTCCCACGTTTTCTTTCATATAGGTTTCCGAGAAGGTCATCTTTTGGTGCCGCAACAGCACGGAAAAATAAACGCTGATGACCCGAAACTTTATCTATTTTACTGTAAGTTACAATCTCTACTAAAGTACGCAGCATTCCCCGCAAGCTACTACCAGGAATTATAGGTCGTTGAGTAGCCGGGTTTTTAAAGAAGTCAGTGCGCCTATTACGCTCCTCGTCTTGTAGTTTTCGTAGTTCTTCAACAGTAGGAGAGGTTTCACCAAATGTTTCAAAGTCAGTTGGCGTTAACCCGCAACGAATATAAAGCGGAGATTCAGTCGTTAGTGTGCAGTTAAGATATCCCGTATGTCGTTGTGAATCGTAATAATTTTTCTGAGGTATATCTTGTGCTGAAACAACTTGATTGGGTTCAGGTAATTCTACAAAGTTATAGGGAGCGTGCGCTCGACGATTCTTGATAGGGTTTATATGTTTAGGACTCATTTATTGTTCCTCCCAATATTTTTTAGATAAAAGTACATCAGTTTGAACATCAAATTGCCAAGTATCAGGAAACTCAGTTTGTTTATACTCAAATCGAACACTCTCTAGCGCATTAGCATAGACTTTAGCTAATATTTCTGCTAGGTAAGATTTGAGACTGGGAGAGTCTTCTAATAAATACCGAATTTGACGGCGTTGTTCAATAATCGTTAATTCCCAGCCATTAAAATTTTCAGAACTATTGACATACATTCGCTTGAGAATATGAGCAAAGAGTACCATCAATCTATTTCTTAATTCTCGGCGATCGCTTCTTCCCAAACTCTCTATCTCCTCAATTAAATTATCAAAATCTAGATGATCAATATCTCGTTTTTTTAATTTAGCCACAGTATCTTCACACCAGGCTACAAAATCTTGCTCGTAAAGCGTATCGTTTTTTGGTATTATTTCAGCCATGATTTTCCTCCTTAGTAACTAAATTGACTCCTGGGATTCATTTCCTAATGTAACCCCTTCATATAGAAGTTTGATCGGACACTCAAACTCAATGCTTTCTAATGCGATCGCCTCTCCTTCATAGGACGCATAATAAAGCCACATTTTCCCCTCTCCTCGACGATAAACCTCAACAGATATAGATTCTGAATCGACTAAAACATATTCTTGTAAAGTGGTAATCTGACGATAATACTTGAATTTGTCACCGCGATCGTAAGAAGCTGTACTGGGAGAAAGAACTTCAATAATAACTTTAGGATGTTGAATAAAATTACGAGATTTTAAATCATCAGGATGACAAGTAACCACTAAATCAGGATAAAAATAACGACTTTTTTCACTAGCCTGAACTTTCACATCCGATACATTGACTCGACAACCTCTCTGACGTAGATAAGCTCTGAGTGCTGTATAGAAATTAAGGGCAATATCATTATGAGGAATACTCCCCCCTGTCATCGCCAAAATTTCGCCGTCAATGTATTCATGGCGAAGTTCTTGCTTGGCTTCCCATTCTAAGTATTCTTCTGGGGTCATTTTTTGAGGATATTGGGGTTCAGCAATCATAACTTTTCCTCATTTTTGTTACTTTCTATTTTAACAGATTCTAAATGTACCAACCGACTTAAATAAATTCTCGCCATTCCACTCTCATCATAATCAATATAATGACGAACTTTTAATCGTAAAGGACGATAATCTTTATCTTGAAAAGTAATATCCGTTAAAGGAACAGCGTGTTTTAGTCCTTGAGAACCATCTGAAACTAAAGTAAAACCATTTTTTTCTCTTTCTCGTTGAGTTCCCCAGAGAATTTGTTTTTCACAAATATAGTCTTCTTTTGACAAACGATCGTCTTTAATTAAACGTGCTTTCCAAGTTTTATCTACTTTCCAAAGCATCACCTCAGTTTTGTCACCAAAGGCGCGACATTGTTGGAGAGTTTGCGATCGCAAAACAGGCAAGTTATGTTTAGGAAATAACTCTTCTGAATTAGGAAATAACTCTTTAGACGGATTCGCTGTGATTAAATTCCCATCTTGGTCAAACTTGCCCCAAATTACACCATCATCGGCATGAGCTAATAAATATTTCAACTCTTGCTCTTTGGCTTTATATTGCAGCCAAGAGTATAAAGTTTGAGGATCTACAATTATTTCAGTATCTTTAAGCAATTGGCAATCAGGCTTGATCATTTTTGGTAGTCTCCTGTTGAGCATATTCGACTAATCGGTTAACATAATTTTCTAAGTCTTGGCGATCGCTACCTGTAATCTCCAAATAGTTTTCCTTTAAGTCAGGTTGAGAAATTGTCCATGACTTTCCCTCTTTTAACCAAACCAAGGTTGCTTCTTTTCCTTGTAACCTTCCTCTTCCAACGCTACTAGAACCACCAACAGGTAAATCTTCTGTCCATAAGTCTTTCAGTAAAAGCAACAGCAAACCGATTTCGTGTTGGTCAGGGTTTCGTAGTTCTATTTCTAATTTTAGCTCTGTTTCATCATTTGCAAAAACAGGCTGTTCTTGAAATAAAGCACCGTGATATGCACCTCCTGTAAAGCGATCAATAGCGATGCGAGTTTGTACTAATTCCTCATATTCTTCGATTTCGGCTTCACGAACAATTAAACGACTGGCTTGCGATCGCTTATTTTCAACATGACCAAAAATAGATTTAATAATTTCTGGTTCTTGATCACATTCTGGATTTTGATTAAATGAACACTGAAGCGTTTTTACAATCCGTTCAGCACGATGACGCAAGACTCCTGCTAGACTTGTACCAGAGAGAATAGGTAATTTGCTTCTTGAAGGTTGCAATAAGAAATAAGCAAGCAAAAATAGTTCTAAGTTTTCAGAAGTCCATACAGTTATTTCTTGGGGTAATAAATTCAACCATGCAATTGCTTGACTAAACATCTGTTGACGCAAACAAGATGCTAAAAAGTATTTGACTTCATTTATTATTCGAGCAGATTTCAAATGCACAACATCAGGTGCGCGTCCCGTTTCTGCTTGACCTGAACGAATGAGTAAAGGACTGGCGAGGGTAAATGTGGCGTTGATGGTGAAGCGATCGCGCTGATCTTCTCTCTCTAATTCATCGAAATCTACTTTATTAATATTAGCTTGAGTAAATGCGTCTTTAATTGATGAATAACTAGGAAGTTCAGAAAATAAAGCTGTGTGCCAATGCTCAAACTTTAACCAAGCCATGCGATCGCCTGGATCTTCCAGATTAAAATGCCAAACTTGCCACTCTTTAACATGACAGCGACCAAAACCCCGACGTTTTTTCATACCAAGGCTAATTTCACCTTGTTCGAGGCCAGAGAGTGCGATCGCTAATCCTTTGCGTAACTCCCTTTCATTACTGTCTTTCTCAATCAACAGTTCAAAACACAAAGGAAACTCTGTTCCCCCTTGCAGTAACTCTAAATCATACTTAGCTTTATCAACAGCAGTACGAGTAATGCTATTGATTTTCACTCCATCTCTGAGTTCGGATTGAATGGGTTTAGCGCTGATAGCATCGTCAATAATTAGAGAACTTTGCGTATCATTTTCTCTCAATCTTATTTTGTGTTTTTCAGATAGGCTTTTTTCATCTTCATAAGCAAATAAATCTCCAAACAATTTTGCTGCTATATCGATTCTGCGATCGCTTTTTCCATATCCCTTATTCCGTTCTCGTAAGTAGTTGCGTAAAGCACCCGCAATTGATGAACCTGTTAATAAAGCCTTATTCCTTTCTAGATTATCCCCTGACAATGGCATATCAGTAGGACTATCTGTATCTCCTGTACCTAAGCAAGTTGGTGTATCTAAAACTAGAGTTCCGCGTACAATCACACGCCGAATAATATGACGATGATCTGGTCTATAAGGTAGTTTAAGCATTGTTTTTCTCCTTCATCATTTTTTTAGTAATCCCTAAAATTAGGCGTAATGTGTATTCTCTGTATAAGCTGGAATCTAACACAGCAGGTGGTTGATTAGCAATTTTAATAGCTGGTTCTTCATCTTCATTAGTAAAATAATTGGCTTGAAATTTCTTCCGCCAAGCTAATTGAATCCACTGATTTGAAGGGTTTAGCCATTCTCGAACTTGCTTATCAAATGGATCACCATTGTTCATTTGAATTTTGCTCAACTGTTCTTTACCTGCTTTGGACATTTGACTAGATTCTCGATCTTTACCTATAAAACTATTAAGAACATGGGGTTGATCATTTGGTAAACCTGCTTGCATTTGATTTAAAGCATTTTTAGTAATAATCATTAACCGTGAGAGTTGGTTGTTTTGAACCAAATTAAACTGCTTTTTATCAGGTGAATGTTCGCTGACTTGCTCGATTAATAATTCATCTAATTTTTCTCGTAATATTTTTTGTGCAATATCTTGAGCAATTTGTTTTTCTTGATCGTTGAGGGGTTGTGTATCAATATTTGGTTTGATAACTTGTTGTTCAGCATTAATTTCACTATTTTCTGGTAGCCAGTTTAAAACTACTCTACCAAAACCATCAACTCGCCTTTCCCCTATTCCTTGAGTTTCTAAATCTCTCACAGCTTGAGGATCAAGTGAATTTTCAGGACATTTAAAAATAAAAACGCTACCTGCTGCGATCGCTTGAACTTGTGGCAACGGTAAACCCCATTTACGGTTAAATCCACCCACTATTGTACTACTTGCGTAGGTATCAATTAGCTTGAGTTCAGTTTTTAGAAGTTTTGAAATTAAATCAACCAATCTTTCGGGTTCAGTTGTAATTTGACCCCATTCATCTCGAAGGATTGTATCGCTAAGGAGAGTAACCGTTAAATTGTTTTTACGCTCACTTCTATCTTGCCAGTTAATTCCTATTTCATTCCAAATCTCTGTTGACTTTATTTCATTGGGAGAAATATCTGTTGACTTTATTTCATTGGGAGAAATAGTTGTATGACCATAACCTGCACTCTGAGAACCACCAAGCCAAACATTAATTCGGTCTGTCTTTTCACTATTTTGTATTTCTTTTTCTGGTTCGAGTAAATTTTTAATTATTTCAGCATCTTCGTCGCGATCGCAAAATATCACTGCTTCAAAAGTTTGACCAGAGTCAATTGCTTCATAACGAAACACTTCTCCCGTAGCTTCAGTTCCTCTGCCTTTTTGACGATCGCGCTGGTTATGAATATTAATCCATCGCTTAATTTCATAAAGAGAAAGCTGAGAACACTCGTCAATCCAACAGAATGGCTTTTCTAATCGTTTTGGTGATTCGGGTCGATCTTCTATATCTGTTTGGCTAGAATCAAAAACAGTTTTTAAATCTTCATCTCCTTTTTCCTTGTATAAACATAAAGGAGTTGGCAAAGTTCTATGTTGTTTTTCTGAATCGAATAAATAAGCATTTAGGTAACGAGTGCTGTCTTCAAAAAATAGCCTTCTAATTGTTAGATCTAAAATATCTAATTCTTGAACTTTTTTCTGACGAAAATAGCGACCAATTATCATTCCTCGAATCATACTACCGGGAATATAGGGATAAGACACATCACTATTCGGATCGCCTTGTAAGGAAGTCGCTAAAATAGGTTGTTCAGTCTGTAATAAAAAGCGAATAACTTGCATTAATTTTCTCCTAAACAATTAAGATATTCAGCACTAATATTTTTCTCTTGACAGTACAAGCTACATTGCACATGACCCCGCCCTCGATTGCGATCGCTTCCAATGCGTCTAAGGGCTAAAACTCCTGCACCTAATAGCCCTAACATTTCCCCTGTGGGATCGATATCAAAATATAAGGGGGATTTGTAACTGGGTTGAGCATTCGGGCGATCGCGGATGATCGCACGCGCATTTCGCAAGCTATGGGGATTAGGTGCACCCGTTTCTGAATTAATTGCCGTTTGTTGACGAATTCCAGTTAGAGAATTGAGAATATCGAAAGGAGTGGGAAAGCCATTTTCTTGTTGTTGTGCGATCGCATTTCTTAAACCTAAAGGAAGACAAGCATCACCAACGTGCATTTGAGCCATTTTTTCTTGAGTGCTTCCTGCTTGCCCAAACAGTTGATATCTAACCTCAATCCATTTTTGTTGTTGGGATTCTGGTAAGAGCAAAATTAGATTATCACACTCCTCACTCAGCAGTCCTTTGAGAGTGCGTCCTCGCAAATAAGGGAAACCATAGCGATCGTGTTCGATTTCAGCATCAATTAATCCTGCAACGCCATCTCCTCGCCCAAAAGTTGTATCACTCAATAATTTAATCTTGATTGAGTACATTATCTCCTCCTAATAGGATATAAAATTTCATGGTTTCAATAGCATCAAAGTAATAACATTTACTATTTAACCAACCTTGTTGTTTTAATCTTGACTCTGCTCTTGGAAATTCTGGTAATTCATCTCCACAAGCAATTAAAAATTGCTCGGTTGCTTTATCTCCTTCCCTCAATACTTGACGCAAGTTTATTACTTTATTTTGCTTATCTTTCCAAGCTTCCCCTTCCTTAAATTCTTGAATTACTTTTGCCAAATCTTCCCACATAATCTGATAAGCTGCATATTCATGCGATCGCATTGGACGTGCTGTTAACTTTCCCCCCTGATATTCTCGCTCTCGAACTTTACTAATTGTTCCTAGTACACCACTGGCTGCAATATGCCAGTCTATAGCTGAAAACATTGGTTTTTCATCTGAATAGTCTTCAGTTTCTTTTCGTAAAAACTTTTTAGCGTTACCACATAAAGCTTCACATAATTCGTAAGCTCTAGCAAATGGATAATGAGTTTTGACAATTGCAATTCCCGCACAAGCTGTTACCTTTCCTTTCTCATCTGGTAGATTTTTCGTATTCTTTTCAAATCGCTTTAAAAACTCAACTGCTAAGGAAATTCCAAGGCGACCATCACAAACAAACGTAATATCATCCCCACCATAAACAATGGGTCGAAATGGAAAATAGTTTTCTTTAATACTGACAAATTTTTGTTCAATTGCATTCTTGAGAACTACACCAATTTCCTCTATAGTTTGCTTTCCGGCTCTATCTACAGACCAAGATAGATTTCGCATAGCCATAATATAGTTTTCATTTTTTTCTGAAATTGAATAACCTTGATTACAAGAATTTGTGGCATATTCTTCAAACCGTTGACCCATTTTATTTCCATCAGCATGAACAATCGCTACATAACTACTTTCTCCTTCTGAACGTCCCATATCGTCAACATCACGAGCCACTTGATAAGTATCTTTTATAGACAGTAAATTTTCCAGTTCTTCATTGGCTTTTTCCGCAGCTTTAAGTTTTGCCACAATTTCCCTAGAAGCTAGATATCCTTCTCCCTTTCGTATTCCATACTTGCCATCAGTATTTTCTACCGCAACTAACCCTGTTGAATTACAAGTGGCTGTTACCCCTAAACCTAATAACGGAACTGATGCAATAGGTTTTCTTTTTTTCGCATCTAATTTATCCTTAATTAATTTGTCGTTAATAATGTTGCTTAGTAATTGAGTTTCCCAGTTAAAGTCTTGATGGGCAATGACAACATTGAGTCCTGGTGCATCTTCAAGTATTTCTTGGGTCAGATTCCTCGTAAATTCTTTTACTTTTTCTTCATTTCTAAACAAAATAACTGTATTTCCACCTCCAGCATAAACTAATTCAGCAACCAAACTAGAGTCTTTATGGATTTTTGGTTCTAATTCATTTCGATCTTTGTTAGGGATATGAACATGACCTATTGTTTTGAGGCGATCCTCAACCCATTGAGTAGTTGCTAACTTAACTAAATGAGAAGCACCGATATTTTCTCTTAATCGGTTACTTCCAAAAATGTACTTCTGAATACCCGTTGTATCAATGACAGTTGCCGTATAATGACTCATTATTTTTCTACCTCTTTAATCCAAGTTTGAAGTTTTTGTCCGAGTTCAGGTAAATCTTGACTCCCAAATACTTTAACTTTTTCATCTTTAATTTTAGCTAAAAAATCATTGCGAATTTTTGAGGGGTTATTAGAGCAACAAACTAATGCAACTCGTGCTTCATCTCCTCCCATCTGCTTCGCTCTGCGGTAAGCTTCAAATAGTTTTAACTTACAAAGTCCTGGGGTATCATCTGTTGTACAAGAAAGTGCAAACAGTTGATAACCTCGTAAGAAAGCCACATCAAACTCAAATTCAGCAATGTTAGCTTTTGGTGGAAAATTAAATGACATTCCAAATTCATCAATTATACTTTCGTCTTCTTGTTGGATTTGTTTGATTGTTTGTAAAACAAAATCTTCTAACCATATTCCCTCAAGCCATTTACAGATTTCTTCTGGGTATTTTGCATTGTCACTAGGCTTAGGTATTGTTTGTTGATCTATTAACAAGTTAATAGATAATTTGTTGATATCTTCCGTTATACCGTAATTAATTAAGATATTTTTGATTTCTTCAGGTAGCTCTTTAATATCCAAAAACATAGATTTTAGTTCATTCTTCTTTTTCCAATTGCTCAAGTGAACTATCTTTACTTCTTTGTCATTACCATCTTTGATCGTAGCTATTTCAGTCTGAACTTTTCCCTGAACTTGCAAGACTTTGCGACACCAAGATTTCCATGCTTTTAAATTTTCTGTCTTAATTAAAACACTGACAAGTTCAGGATACACAACTTCGGTTTTGGGGTCTTTACTTAAGGATAATCCGTGTAGCTGAAAAAGCTGCTTCAGAGAAATACTGGCTTTATTTTTGACAGAAACAGGAGGGATAGGATTGTCGAACATCATTTGCATAGTTCGAGAATCTAAATAGCTAAAAACAACAGGCTCTAAGTCCTTGAGTTCTAAAAATGCCCGATAAGAATGAACAGCCATTGCTTTAGTTCCACCTGTATAATTCAATCCTAACCGCAATTTTGGTTCTGGCTGTTTGCTTTCTTCTTCTCGAATTTCTGTGATTTTATTGTGAATACGCTGCCGAATTTCATGGGCATTAGATTCATAATTTTCTAATGCCACAGTTAATTTTTGTCTTTGTTCTTCAGGAACCTCTAACACTTCCTGTAAGCGTTCTACTGCTTTTTGAGTATGTGTTGTGTAAACGAAGTAAGGCTTACCACCTTGTCTCAATAATGTCTTTGCTGCTACATAATTCGGTAAAGGGTTCTCCCCAATCAACAAAAACAGATGATCCACTTGATGATATTCCCAATCTAACGGATTTGTACTGGTCATAACGTCCTCCCAATATAGGTTAACAGGTTAATACAATTCAGACTGGCTCAAATCTAACGCTTTTCCCTATACTCTGAAATTCATAAAAGCCTAACTCTAGTAATCTTATTGCAGACAAGCTGATTTAAAGCTTTTGTTCACAAAATTTTACTCAATAAAATGGTTTGAATAAAACAATTTTTGTTGATTTATTTTTAATTTTATTTACAGATTTTTTACGTTTATTTGAATGAAATTTATCTGTTGAATGACAGTATGCCTCACTTTTTAAGAAAATGTGGAAAAGGTATTTCTAGGATGATTTAATATAGAGATAAAATTAACAAAAAAAGATGTGCTAGAAACAAACTTGATGTCAGTTCCTAGCACAACTATAAAGGGTTGAAATTGTGTTTAATTTAAAGCGTTTTATACATAGGGAATCGGATCAGTTAATCCCAGTTCTTTAAAAGCCGCTAACCGTAGTTTACAGGAGTCACAAACACCACAGGCTTTTTCTTCTCCGGCGTAGCATGACCACGTTTTTTCCCAGGGAACTCTTAAACGATTTCCCAGTTGAATAATTTCTGTTTTTTTGAGATGAATCAGGGGAGAATTAATAGTAATCGGGTTTCCTTCTCTGCCTTGTTTAGTTCCCAGTCGAAACACGTCTTGCATGGCGGCGATATAGTCGGGGCGACAATCGGGATAACCCGAATAATCCAACGCATTCACCCCAATATAAACTCGACTGGCGTTAACGGTTTCGGCGTAACCTAATGCAAAGCTTAAAAAGATGGTGTTGCGGGCGGGAACGTAAGTAATCGGAATATTTTCACTCATTTGGTTTAATGAGCGATCATGGGGTAAATTGATTTTGCGATCAGTTAACGCTGATCCGCCCCATAAACTCAGGTCAAATTTTACCACTTGATGTTCGACGACACCTGCACTTTGAGCAATTTGTTGGGCAGAAGCGAGTTCTCGTTGATGTCGTTGCTGATAGTCGAAGGAAATGGCGTAACATTCATAGCCCTCAGCTTTGGCTTGATAGAGAACGGTTGAAGAATCTAATCCACCCGATAGTAATATAACGGCTTTCACGGTTTTGAGTTCTTACTGCTATTTTCACTTTGATGACCGTGATTTTAACAAAAATTAATCAAATTGACGGAAGACAAGAGTATTAAATTTTAACGAATCTACTTTACAGATTGCAGTACAAATCGAAAGATTACTTCATGTTTGTTTGCTGCAATGTTCGTTAAAATAGAAAGCAAGACACAATGATTCAGTGTTCAGGTATTATCTTATGACTACATTTTCTAAAGTCGAATACAATCCTTCTCGTTGGTTAACGGTTATTTTAATCACGCTGGCACTCTGGATGGGCGGGAGTATGGTTTTAGACTTCGTGATTATGCCCAGTATGTATATGACGGGGATGATGAATCAATCGGAGTTTGCCTCTGCGGGTTCGATGATTTTTTCTGCTTTTAATCGCGTGGAAGTGGTTTGTGCAGCAGTGGGATTAACTGGCTTGATGGCGTTAGGAATTACGTTACCAGAAGGCTTTAGTAATCGCATTCGTACCTTAAGTATTTTGGCGGTGGGTTTATTCGCGATCGCTTTAACTTACACTTACGGTTTAACACCTCAAATGACGGCGTTAGGCTTAAATCTCAATCTGTTTAATCCTGTTGTTGAAGTTCCGACTGGGATGAATCAACTCCACTTCAGTTATTTTAGTTTAGAACTGATTAAACTCACCCTTGTTGGTATCGTTTTAGGCTGGTGTGTTCGTACAACTCGTCGCGAAGCCGTTCATTAATAATTGTTCAGTATTCTGTTCTATTTTTGAACAAATCAAAGAGATTAACTCATTGCAGATATCTCAGATAAAGGAGGGGGAAAGATGAAAAAATTATTCCCCCTTTTTGACTAATTTTTGAACGAAGAAGGCTAATCTAATTCTTCGCTTTCTTCAGAACTCGGCCAGAATAATAGTCGCGCCCCCATCACAGCAAATCCCACCGCCGCAGAGATTTTAATCCAGTGAGTGGGTAAGACTTCTGCTATTCCTTCTCCGACTAACACTCCAATCAAACTTGCTAACACCAAGGCTAGCGCGGTTCCGAAGAAAATTGCCCGAGGTGACTTACTGGTACCACTCAAAGCGATCGCCGCGACTTGACTTTTATCTCCCAACTCGGAGAGAAACACAGCGATAAAACTCAATCCCAACAGTTGTAAATCCATCTTTCAAGTTTAGAATTTTAGGTTTAAAATTGCGATTTGGCGCGATCTGGTCTTCTTCAAAACAATTCAGTTTACTCAAAAGTTTACCCGATTTGACGCTAGAAACCTCAACGCGCGGCTTGCGGTTCGCTCAAAAACCAAGCGCGTAACACCTCCGCGACTGTCCAAGCTTGAGCGGGACAACCACAGGGACGCATGGGTGCATTTCCTTCAAAAATCTCACTCATATTTCCCACTCCCGCAGCAAATAAATGATCAGCAAGGGGTTGCAAAAATTCACGAGCCTGATCAGAATTTTTATAGACTCGCAGATGAGCTAACACAAATGGCCCCATCAGCCATCCCCAAACCGTTCCTTGATGATAAGCACCATCTCGTTGTAGTTGATTTCCGGTGTAGGTGCCTTGATACTCGGGATCATCAGGAGCCAAACTACGGAGTCCATACGAGGTTAACAGTTCTTGGGCGCAGATTTCAACGACTTGACGTTGACGCCTGGAATTTAACAGACAAGCATAGGAGTTTTCTCCTAAAGGGGGCAGAGAAACGGCTAAAATTTGATTGGGACGCAAACTGGCATCATTGCCGTTGGGAGTATCGAGAACATCGTAACAATATTCAGCCGCTTCATTCCAAAACCGAGCAAAGCCTTTGGCGGTTTGTTGAGCGAGTTGTTGGTATTCGTCGGAGGGTTTACCTAGTTTTTGAGCAAAACGGATCATCATCTGAAGCGCATGATACCAGAGTACATTTACTTCGATCGGTTTTCCCATCCGGGGAGTGACGACCCAATCTCCGACTTTTGCATCCATCCACGTCAGTTGAGTTCCGGGTTCTCCGGCGTAGATTAAACCATCTTCCGGATCAAGTTTGATATTATAACGAGTTCCTTGTTTATACCAATCGATAATATCAGCCAAAATGGGAAAAAGTTCCTCGATTAAGCCTTCATCGTTACTCGCATCAACGTAAGCCCGAATTGCTTCAAAATACCAGAGCGTGGCATCCACCGTATTATAATCGGGAGTGTCGCCCCGATCCGGAAACCGATTGGGGAGCATTCCTTGATCGACGTATTGAGCAAAGGTTCGCAAAATAGAGCGAGCAACATCTAAGCGTCCAGTATACAAGGTTAAACCGGGAAGGCTAATCATGGTATCTCGTCCCCAATCTCCAAACCAGGGATATCCCGCAATAATTGTTTTTCCTTCCGGTTCATCGGGAGTGGGACGATCTACAATGAATTGATCGGCGGCGAGAACTAATTGACGCACCCAGGCGGGGGTTTGTTCGGTAACGGGTGAATTTTGAATCAGTTTTTGTTCGTAGTTGTGGCGAGATAAGAGTGCTATTTGACCATTGAGTTGGGGGTGGGGTTCGGTTGTGGCGACAAAGGTAATTGATTGTCCGGCTTCGAGGGTGGTGTAATAGGTGGCACCGTGTAAGTGATCTTCGGTATCATCTAAACCTCGTTCCCGTTCAACGGCCAGATCAAAGCCATAATACCAGGGATGAGTCGCCAGAGAGGTGGCAACTTTTGCCCCATCGGTGAGTAAATACAAGGGAGTGGCTAATTGAAACGCTTTGATACAAATTCCATGTTCAATGGTATCGACTTGAATCGGCCATTGATTGGCGTGGGTATTATGGTGGTAGTCTCGATGGTTGACTAAAGCTCTGAGGGTCAGCGTCATCGGTTGAGTGGCACGACGCAACGTATACTGAATGTAGGTTGTATTTTCTCCCTGTTGCATCCAGACCCGTTTTTCGAGTAAAGCGTCTGCACAGGCAAATTTCCACGTTGGTATTGTCCCATCCAAATAAAATTGTTCTAGATGTTTAAAGCCTTCGGGATCAATTTTGCCGTCTGACCAACGATTCATGTAAATTGGAAATACCCGATTGTCATAACTTACCGTCTCATCTAGCTTTGCTAAGAGTAAAGTCCGACCCAAGGGGGGATGGAGAGCTGCTAATAGTAATCCGTGATATCGACGGGTTAATACCCCGGCTATTGTGCCTGAAGCGTAACCCCCTATTCCGTTGGTCACTAGCCATTCTCGCGATTCAGCAGATGCTAGATCACAACAGATTTCTCGCCCAAATGTAATAATCATGCTTGATCTCCTAACTTGCACTCAGTTTATCTATCTGGTAATTGTCAATTTCCTGAGGGTAAAGATTCATGAATAACGACTGAGTGTTTATTGTAAATCCCACCTTCGGCTTCAAAGAGATTCTATTTTTTATTTTAAGAGTTGTCGGAGAAGCAATTGTTTTTTGAGGCTAAATTTCATTCCACAGGTTAAAAAACTTAATATCAAACTAATAAAATTAAATTTTTAATGTTTTATCCAGTATGATAATGAACCCCAAAAAAATAAAAAAAGCGATAGTGATTGGGGCTGCAAGTGGACTCTTTGTCATTAGTACAACGGTTGCTCTGATTAGCTTGCTCCCGCTTTATAGTCGGATTAAACAACAAGAAGAACAGAGTTTATTATTGCAAACTGAAAAAAGTGCTGTGGCTCTCGAGATTTTTTTAAGAAAAGCTCAGGAACAGGGATTACAGTTTGCTCAAAATCTTCAAGTCCAGCAAGTTTTATCGAGTTTAAATACCGGAATCAGTGCAAAAATTTCTTCAGAAAAAATTAAAGCTGATCTGCAACAAAAATTAAATCAATCTGTTGTCGGAATTGCTTACCTTGATTCTCAAAATCAAAAACAGTTTGAAGTGGGTAAACCTTTACCCGATCAAGTTTTTAAGAGTTTGAGTTCGGGTACAAACTCATCTAAAGTCAAGCTATTTTGGATTGAACAAGACTTTTACTTTGCCGTTCTTAATCCAGTCATCAATTCCAAAAAAGTTGGAACCAGTATCGTTCTCTTTCAATTCCCTCAGATTGAACAACTTAATAAGTGTACTCGATTTTCCCAAGTTTGTCACGCCATTTTAGGAATTCGACAACCTGAAAAAACAGAAGCATTTTTTCCTTTAGGTAATCCCGATTCTACATCTGATGATCTCTTGCTTCTCGATCCGTCAATCAAGATTGCAATTGATAAATCTATTCGCGGAGAAACCGGAGCATTATGGTGTAAAGAGTGTGACTATTTTATCACTTATAGTCCAGTTCAAACGGTGAATGGGGGTTTATTACTGGCGACGGGAAAATTTGAACTTTATGCTTCGATTTATCGACAATTTCTAACGGTTGCTGGAGCAATTGTCATCTTAATTGGACTAGGAACAACGGGAGTAGTCTTAATTTTACGTCCACTGACGAATCAAATGCAAGCAGAAATTCTTGAGCGTCAAAAAGCAGAAATTGCTTTACGTCAAGAAAAAGACTTTAATCAAACCCTTTTTCATGCAAATCCAGCGTTATTAATTGTGCTTGATCCAGAAGGAAAAGTCACATTAATGAATGATGCGATGCTGAATGCTTTGGGTTATAGCTTAGAGGAAGTTGTGGGTACTGATTATTTAGCAACATTTATTCCTCGCAAGAATAAAGACGCTTTACCTTGGGTATTTGAGTTGATGATTCATCGCCGACTCCCCATCAGAAGTGAGGAAAAAGTTTTGATGAAAAATGGCAAAGAAATTATTGTAGAGTGGTATTGTCGGGCTGTTTTTAACTCAGAAACAGAGGAGTATGAATACTTTTTAGGGGCTGGATTGGACATAACTGAACGCAAGCGGTCTGAAGAAGAATTACAACTTCTTCAACGGATTACAAATGCTGTCAGTATTGCTTCAGATTTTGACTCCGCTATCGAAGTTGCTTTGCGTTTAGTCTGTGAAACGACGGGTTGGGAATTTGGCGAGGCGTGGGTTCCTAATGCAGAAAAAACTCATTTAGAATACAGTACAATTGGCTATGAAAATAATTCTAAAGCAACAGCATTTCGTCAACAAAGTCACAGTCTTAAATTTGCACCCAACGAAGGATTACCGGGACGAGTTTGGTCTTCTCAAAAACCCGAATGGATTCCTGATATTTCGAGAGAGTCTGACACTCAATTTCCTCGGACTTTAATTGCGGCAAAATATGAATTTAAAGCTGGATTTGGAGTGCCGATTTTATCCAATAATCAAGTCTTAGCGATACTTGTTTTTTTAATGTCTGTTCCTAAAGCGGAGGATAGACGTTTAGTTGAATTTATTTCTTCAATCGCCACACAACTCGGTACTGTCTTTGAACGCAAACAAGCGGAAGCGAAGTATCGAAATATCTTTAAAAATGCAGTAGAAGGTATATTTCAAATGAATTTAAAAGGTCAATATACCAGTGCAAATCCGGCGTTAGCCAATATTTTAGGTTATAGTTCTCCCCAGGTTTTACTCAATAAACAAACCCCAGTTAAAAATATTTACTTTCAGAGCGAACAGTATTCTAAATTTATTCAAACGTTAAATAAACAGGGAGAAGTTTCTAATTTTGAATCACAAGTTTATCGTCAGGATGGACGTTTAATCTGGATTTTACAAAATGCTAGAGCTATTCGTTCGTCGAAAGGAAAGCAAGTGATCTATTATGAAGGCTCGGTAATTGATATTACAAATCTCAAGAAAACTGAAGAACGATTACGGTATAGTGCGTCTCACGATGCTCTAACAAATTTATGGAATCGATCCTTTTTTATTGAACGACTCAAAAAATCTATCACTCGTCTACATAAACATTCTAATTATCGATTTGCAGTGTTATTTTTAGATTTAGATGGCTTTAAAATTATCAATGATAGTTTAGGTCATGGGATGGGAGATTTGTTATTAATCGAAATTAGTAAACGTCTAAAAAATTGTATTCATTCAGGTAATATTTTATGTCGATTAGGTGGAGATGAATTTACAATTTTATTAGAAAGAATTTCAGATATCAACGAAGCTCAAGAAATCGCTTCCCGAGTGCTGAAAATACTCAATAAACCCTTTACTATCAAAGGTCATAAAGTGTTTATCGGGACAAGTATTGGTATTGTTAAAGGAACTCGTGAATATCATCTTCCTCCAGAAATTTTGAGAGATGCAGACACGGCGATGTATCGCGCTAAAAAACAAGGAAAAGGCTGTGCTGTTTTGTTTGATGCTGCTATGCGAACCGATACGTTGCGACGTTTACAAATTCAAACGGATTTGCGATTTGCTCTGGCTCAAGAAGAATTTCAACTCTACTATCAACCCATTATAGAATTAAGTACGGGTAAAATCGCAGGTTTTGAGGCTTTATTGCGGTGGGAACATCCCCAAAAAGGATTTATTTCTCCCGGTGAATTTATTCCCGTTGCAGAAGAAACTGGAATTATTGTCCCTCTCGGAGAATGGGTATTACGAGAAGCTTGTCGTCAGCTTCATACCTGGAAAGAGAAATTTTCCCCTTCCAAGTTATTAATGATGAGTGTGAATTTATCAAGCCAACAATTTACCGCAGATTTAAGTCAACGGGTTGATCAAATTCTCCAAGACACTGACATTTTAGGACGAGAATTGAAATTAGAAATCACTGAAACTGCAATTATGACTGATCCTCAACTTACGATCGCCACTTTAAATGAATTGAAGCAACGAGGAATTATGATTTGTATTGATGATTTTGGAACAGGTTATTGTTCTTTAGGATATTTACATCAGTTTCCCGTTGATATTCTGAAAATTGATCGTTCTTTTGTGAATAAAATGCAGCTAGACGATAAACGAGAAATTGTGAGAGTTATTGTTGAACTCGCAGAGAGTCTGAGAATGGATGCGATCGCCGAAGGAATAGAAACAAAAGAACAATATCTTCAGTTAAAAAACCTCAATTGCAAATACGGTCAAGGCTATTATTTCTCGAAACCCCTACACCCCAACGAAGCTGAACAATGGTTAGTCGGAACTCGAAAAGTCAGCTAATTCGCCAATCGGGGAGTGTTAAAGTCGATGGGAGACTCTAACACTTTTGGCTTCTGGCAATTCCTTTATTTTTTCTGATTTTTACGACTAAAATAAGTTTGAAACATTTGCTTGGCAACAGGAGCAGCAGCAACAGACCCATAACCCCCATTTTCAATCACCACAGCAATGGCAATTTCGGGATTCTTAGCCGGCCCAAACCCGACAAACAGAGAGTGAGATTGCTGCCACAACACCTCAGAAGTTCCGGTTTTACCGCCAGTGAGGGGAATTGTCCCATCATTCATTCCCTGACCCGTACCATACTGAACCACGCTCACTAACCCTTCTTTAATCGTATTAATCGCCTGTGGATCTAACCCCGTCGGCACAGGTTTAGTTTCCGGGGTATTCGTCATCTCAGCGAGTAAATGAGGTTTAACCCGATTCCCGCCATTGGATGCTGTCGCCACCATCACCGCTAGTTCTAAGGGAGTTGCTAAAACAGCCCCCTGACCAATAGACATTGTAATCGTATCACCCAAATACCAGGGTTCGCCGAAAATTTCTTCTTTGTTATCGGGAGTCGGAACAAAACCTGTCGAACCTTCACCCAATTTCAGCAACTTCAAGTCTGTGTTGCCAATCCCAAAGCGCCCCGCCCACTTAGCAATTTCTTCGGCACCGACTGCCATTCCCAAACGATAAAAAAACGTATTACTACTAAAAGCCAAAGCATCTCTAAACCCAATCACGCCGTAACTGCCACTATGTTCGTGAAAGGTGATTCCGCCAACCGTAATCGATGCAGAAGTCCCAATCATCGAACCGGGGGAAAATTTACCTGATCCCATCCCTGCGGCGGATGAGACAATTTTAAACGTGCTACCGGGAGGATATCCTTGTAGGGTGCGGTTGAGAAAAGGATTCTCTAAGCCTTGTAAACGTTGCCATTCTTCAGAAGAAATGGGTTTGGTAAATGTATTGGGATTGAAGCGGGGACTACTGGCCATCGCCAACACTTCTCCCGTTTTCACATTCAACGCTACAGCGGCGCCTCGTCGGTTTCCAAGTCCCTGTTCTGCTGCTTTTTGTAGGGCAATATCGAGAGTGAGCTTGATACCTTTACCACCGATAGAGGGTTTTTCACCTAACAGTCGCAATTCTTCGTTTTGAGCATTAACTTCGACTAAACGCGCTCCCCAAACTCCGGCGAGTTGGTCATTGGCACCGGCTTCCAACCCCAGTTGGCCCACAATCATTCCCATCGGATATTCTGGGTTCGCCTGTAAATCTTCTAGGGTTGCTTCGCCAATATAACCCAGGACATGAGACGCTAGACTCCCGTGTGGATAGTAACGATTAGAGTCACTGCGAATTTCGACACCGGGTAACTCTAGGGCGTTTTCTCCAATCCAAACAAAAGCTTCTGGGGTGACAGACCGAGTAATCCGAACGGGAGCGGCAGAGTTATAGTTGACTTTTTCTAACTTGGCGATAATTTCTTCGGTTGGTACATCTAGAACTTTGCTTAACTGTGAGGCGGTTTGCTTCCATTCTTCGGGGGTTTGTTCCTTTGGCCACAAGTAGACCGCCCGAGTCAGATGATTGTCGGCTAGGGGTTGATTATTTCGATCATAAATTCGACCCCGATTTGAGGGAATGGGTAATAAACGAATTCGATTTTCTTCAGCCCGGATGCGGTTTTGCTTGCCTTCTATCAGTTGTAGTCCGACCAAACGATAGACACTCACCCCCATCAGTCCAGTGATTAACAAAATAAACGCTACGGCTCGATAGAGATAGCGAGAATCCCGTTTATCGCTTTTAGAAGGGGATTTCAGAAAATTGATAGAAGACGTTTCAGATGTAAATGACAATTGACGCACCATAGCCCTGCCGTGTCAATATTGATTTAAAAATTACAGTGACAAGTTGCCTGCTATAACCGTTGGTCAGTGTTGAGCTGATCATCAGCGATCGCTGATTACAGGTTACTTTTGATTTTTTTATTACACAAATGTCAATCACTCGTCATTGGAACACAAGCTAGACCTGTTTGTAAACTCAATCATTCTCCCATCAACCAAGATAACGCGAATCCGAACAGCATCAATCCAGCCCACTGCGGCAGGTGTAGCCAATCAAGACCGTAGCTTGGCCAAACGATAAACACCTCACAGAAGATCGAACTGACTACGACAATCACGAGTGCGAGTAAAGTTGACATGGCTGTTGTTTTTGACTGGCGGGTGTTTTCGGTTGCCCTATTGATTTTAAACGAATTCCGCAAAAATATAGCGATCGCGTCCCTGTTTTTTGGCGGTGTATAGGGCTTCATCGGCTTGTTTGATGAGTGTGTCGGGTTGGGGTTTTGATGTGGGAATACCGGTGCGAATTCCAATGCTGACTGTTACGCGATCGCTCACTTCGGAAGCTCGGTGGGGTATGTTTAAATTCTGGATTTCTGCGCGGATCTTTTCGGCGATATGAACGGCTCCTTTTTCATCGGTATTGACTAAAATAATCACAAATTCTTCCCCCCCGTAACGGGCCACCAAATCGGCCGGACGTTGGACGGATTTTTTCAGACTTTGGGCTATTTGTTTTAAACAATAATCTCCGGCGGGATGACCGTAGGTATCGTTGTAGCGTTTGAAATAGTCTACATCTAATAATATCACAGATAGGGGATATTCTTCTCGAGTTGACCGCTGCCATTGTTGCTGGAGATAGGTTTCAAAATAGCCCCGGTTGGCGACTTGAGTTAACGGATCGGTGCGGCTGAGTTGTTTGAGTTGTTGGTTGGCTTGGCGAAGTTCGATTTCTCGCTGACGCAGGGCGATTTCTATCCGTTTGCGATCGCTTATATCTAATATAATCCCGGACCAACAAACCTCCCCATTTTCTCGGCGTTGGGGTTGGGAATTGACTTGCAGCCATTTCTGTTGGCCGGAAGGGGTGGTAATTCGCCATTCATAGCTAAATTTTTCTAAAGTATCGGCTGATTTCATCAGGGCTTGTTCGTAGCCCATCGCATCTTCTGGAGACATATACGCCCACATATAATAGTCTGCATCCTGTACAAAATCTGCCAGAGATACTTCATAAATTTGTTCAATTTCTCGACTAACAAACTCAAAAATTAGCCGACATTTTTTATTAATGACGCAAGAAAAAATAATTCCGGGTATCGCATCGGACAGGGCGTTAAAACGGGCTTGATTTTCTCGTAAATCTTCTTCTATTTTCTGTCGTTTTCCTATTTCTTGCCGAAGGTTTTGAGTGCGCTGGTCGATTTTAGCTCCCAGTTCTTCATTATAGTTTATCAGGACTTGTTCGGCTTCTCGACGCAAACTAATATCCTCAAAAACAACGAGGGCATGGGTAATTTGTTGTTCGGAGTTAAAAATAGGAATTGAGCGAACTTCTAGATAAATATTAACTCCATTTCGTTTAATCATCATGTTATTTACAGTAACCGGCTCACCCCGCAAGGCATACACAAGGGGTAATTCTTCGCGAGGATAAGCTTGATCTGTATCCGCAATGTAGATTTTATACGCTGAAATTAACTCCGCTTCTGTGCTATGAGGAACAATATCATCGCCCAAAAGTCGCTTTGCTTCTTGGTTGAGATAAATCAGTTTTCCCACGCTATTATGAACCGCCACACCCACCGGAACCGCATTTAAAAATTCGGCCGTATTCCTCTCACTTTCGGCAAGTTGTTTATTCAATTATTGAGTTTCAGAAAAAGAAAGATTTAACTGATTTGCCATCTCTAAAAATGAAGTTTTTAGCTGCTGAACTTCAAGGATTGGGGTCGGCTGAATATTAATATCTAGTTCTAGACTGCGACTAAATTTAGCCATTGCATCCCGTAAATTTAAAATGGGCTTCGTCATTAATCGAGTCACAAAAATACCGATAAAAGTAGAGCCAATTAACGCCAATACCGCCCCGGCAATTGTTCGGGAAATAATAGCATTAATTTGTCCCATGTAGTCCGTTTCGGGAATGACAACCGCAATCAACCAATCCAACCCGTACTCATCTCGATAAGGGACAACCTGAACAAAATATTTCGGACTAAATAACCGGGGACGAATGGAGAATAAACTGCTTTTGTTTAACTTTATGTCTTGAAGATTGTGGAGGGGTTTAGAACGGGGTAAAGGGTCAATTTTTCGACGGTATTGCCGCGTCTGAAAAGCGAGAAACTCCGGATCTTTAATTGAGTCAAGATTATTCCATTTTTGTTCTAGTTTTTGGGCGACGGTGCGGGTTATCAAGTCTTGACTTTCGGTGGCTTCCAGACGAATTAATACTTCTCCGTCAATATTTTTAACAAAGGGTTGCTCTCGGGTGGACGTGGCAACAATATTACCCAAACGGTCAATAATAAACGCTTGTCCCTCGGGAGAAAAATCCAACTCCGCCAAAAATAAATTAATATCGGATAATAATATATCCGAACATAAAACCCCTTGAAATTCTCCCCGAGAATAGACCGGAGTGACGGCTGCTAAACTCGCTAAAGGTAGCCCCGCCAATGGATAAATTGTCGCCCAAGTTTGTTTGTTCAATTTGACGGCTTCTTGATACCAGGGTCGTTCTCGCACATCCCAATTCGGGAGGGATTGAACTAGATTTTGAGGACGACCTGACTCGTCCAATAAATAGTAATTTCGATTTCCGGGTGGAGTCCCTTCAAGTTTTCCTAAAATATATTTACCTTGAGAATATTCACCTTGAATAATTCCCGTCCCCCGATTGTATCCTATAGCAATAAATTCTCCTTCGGGAGTTGAAAAAGTGATCGCCGTTGGAGTGGGATCAAAAATCTGCATTTGTTGCCAAAACTTTTGTTGTAATTGAGAAAGATTTGTAAAGTCAAGTTTGCCCGTTTCAATAGCGGCTTTATTTAAAGCAATCATTTGATGGGGAATTTTGAGATAATTATCGAGGTGGGTACTGACTTCATTTCCAACTTCTTCGGTGAGTTTATGGGCTGTCTGTTCAATGGTTTGGCGTTGACTGCGATAATATAAATAGCTAACTAAACTGACCACACCCGTAACCTGTACAACAAACAGAACAATTAATAGGGTTCGCAGCCGAATATTAACTTTTGGGTTGGTTAGCTTTTGTTTGAGGTTATTTAAGAACATAATAAGGTGTTAATTTCAGAGGGTTTATGTGGAAAAATGCGGGGGCGAGGGGTCGGCATAAAATAGATTGAGATAGTTTTATTTTTTAGAAGCGTATACAATGTTTCAGCCCCCAAGTTATTATTGTACAACGTTTGATACGATTGTTTTAAGGTATAATCTGGGTTCATAAAACTTGATCAAGTGATGGGTTAACGGCGATTATATATAAATTAAAACTTGAGCGGAACATCAATTAAAAATAAATCAATTTTTTTTTATGTTCTTAATAAGCCTATAAAAGTTTCTAAAACATTTCAATTCCATTAGCTTAACTAATACAACCGATCAAACCTTCAGTGGATTAAAGGCCGTGGGAGCAGTTGAGCTTGATTTGACCTTTGACACTCCCACGCCCTAAAGGGCGGGGATTCTTCATTCTACGACTCGACTTGCTGAGATAGGATTTCTCCTACGACAGTAGAGGTTGAATCTCAGTCGCGCGTTCGGATCTAAAATCCAAGTGACCGTATCCCTACCGTACTCAAAGCGGAATTGAGAATATTAATTGCGGCGTTATGATCCCGATCCAACTCGCATCCGCAGCGACAAATGTGGGTTCGAGTTGATAGAGATTTTTTAACAATTGTTCCGCAATTCGAGCAATTTTGAGAAGTATAAGCCGGATTAACTGCAACCGTTACCCGACCAAATTTGCTACCAAAATACTCCAACCATTTTCTGAATTGATACCAACCTGCATCATTAATTGACTTAGCGAGACAATGGTTTTTCACTAGATTTTTGATCCTCAAATCGACCTAGGCGACCAGATCATTAGATTGGATTACGCAACGCGCCACTTTCTTGGCGTGTTCTTCACGTTGCCTACTTATTTTGAGGTGTGCTTTACCCAGTCGTTTAATGGCTTTTAATCGGTTGGCACTACCTTTTTTCTTCCGAGAAACCTGCCTTTGATAAAGCTTTAATCGTTTCTCGCTTTTTCTGTAGAAACGGGGGTTATATTCATTATTGTTATTGCTATCTGTGTAGAACTCTTTTAATCCTACGTCTAATCCAATTGTTTTTCCAGTTGGCTGTGTTTCTACCTTCACATCGACTTGGATGCAAAACTGAACATAATACCCATCCGCTCTTCTAACCAGTCTTACCCGTTTAATTTGTTCAACCGGATAGAATGCTAAATCCCAAGTTCCAATCAGCTTGAGTTTTCCAATTCCCTTTTGATCGCTCAATTCGATATGCTTAGGGTCTAAAAGTCTCCAACCACTCTGTTTATATTCAACAGAACGACAATTCTTCTTGAATCGTGGGACTACCTTTTTTGCCCGGAATATTCTTTTTACAGTTCTCGAAAAATCTGGCAATAGCTGACCAACACCGTTCTACAGATGCGCGGACTCGCGTGTGAATTCAAGTCTTTAACAAAAGGGTACATAGCTCGGAGTTCAGTGTTGTATCGATACAACTCTTTTCTTCCGAGTCCACGATTATCCATCCAATACCGCAAACATGAATTCCGAACAAATTGAGCGGTTCGGATAGCTTCGTCGATTGCTTTATATTGATATAGTTTACCTTTTGCCTTGAATTCGTAAACTAGCATTGACGCTGACTTGTTTGGCGTATAACAATAGTATCTCACCTACAGTTAGATTTGTCTGTATTGACTTAGGTTAACCGTCGTAAACGACGGGGCTTGTATCCCGCTTTTTATCGGTCAAGACGGACATCCGATGGAAACCCGGCCCAAAAAATTCGGAATATATCCCTTTTTGATGAACTGTTCTGATCCGAATATCGATTAATATAGAGGCGTGGTATGTTTGACAAATATTTTATAATCGTGTTCAAAAGCCTACGAGCTGACTTCCGCATAATATTCGAGCGAGATCCTGCGGCTCGCAACTGGCTTGAAGTTCTGTTTTGCTACCCCGGTCTTCAAGCGCTATTGTTTCATCGTCTCGCCCATTGGATGTATAGTCTAGGAATGCCTTTTATTCCTCGTCTGATCTCCCATTTGGCTCGCTTTTTAACGGGAATTGAAATTCATCCCGGCGCCACCATTGGAACGGGGGTATTCATCGATCATGGTATGGGTGTTGTGGTTGGTGAAACGGCTATTATTGGAGACTATTGTCTGATTTATCAGGGAGTAACTCTCGGTGGTACTGGCAAAGAAAGTGGCAAACGACATCCCACTTTGGGGGAAAATGTGGTTGTGGGTGCAGGCGCGAAAGTTCTCGGAAATATCCAAATTGGCAACAATGTCCGCATCGGTGCGGGTTCAGTTGTGTTGCGGGAAGTTCCTTCCGATTGTACCGTTGTTGGAATTCCGGGGCGCGTGATTTATCGTTCGGGTGTGCGGGTTGACCCCCTCGAACATGGTAGCCTACCTGACTCGGAAGCGGTTGTAATTCGCACTTTGATGGATCGGATTGAAGCCCTCGAAACTCAGGTTCACACCTTAAACGATCAGCTTTCTGGAGTTCCCGCTCAGGCGTTAACTCAACCTTCTTTATGCTTTACCTCCGAAAATAATCATCTTGTTAGCGACTCCCAAGAGTCTGAGGTTGATTGCAGTGGCCAGACAACCTGTTGCAGTCTCAAAGATAAGGAAATTTTAGAGTTTCTCGATGGTTCGGGTATCTGGCATTTAGACGAATGTTCTCGGTTTTCTAAGGATTAACCGCTTGAGTTAACCAGTTATTATTGGCTTCTCGCCAGTACAGAGAACGGTTCTGAGGTTCCCCCCGCAATTCTAAGTGATCAATGTGTTCGGGTTCGAGCAACAATAGGCAAAATTCAGCAGGGGGTTCCACCGTCCATACTTCTGGCGGAGTAAACTCGGACCCATCCACACGAGATTGACCCGGTGACGGCCAAAAAAATTGAGATCGGGCATTATCGGAAAGATCTTGCCAAGTGTGTTGACGTTCTGGCGATAAAATCGGATCGGAAGATGTCGCGGTAATGAGTGTGAGTTCACCCAAAAAACGGAATTGTTCTCGGGTTTTGGGAAAATACCAACAAGCTTCCCCCGAGGAATTTTTGGTAATTTGTTGTACTTTTTGACTACGACTATCGGTGATAATTTTTAATTGATTTGTGTGATTAACAAAACCTCGAAAAACAACGGTGCGATTAGCCGGACGTCCATCACTGCGAACTGTAGCCAGTTGAAAATAGCGAGAATATTTTAAACTGCGATTTCGATGCAAAGCACGGGCTAAAGGTTCTCTCCAAGGCGCAAGTTCCATATTAGACAATATATTACAAAAATCAATTACAAATTATACAGCGATCGCAAAGTACAGCGCGACTTCTGATCTCATTCTAAAGAAAATCACAACAATCGAGCAGAATCCAAAAAATTACTGTTAAACTAATATAAATTTTGGGATAACTAATATTTATTGCTTAAATTTAAGCGTTAATTAGGGGGATTTTAAGTGCAAATTACATCTAGCAATATAGACTTAAGAGTAGATGACAGTTTGATGCGGGTTTATGTCGCCGCACCCAAACCGTCGGGGGTTTATCCCGGTATTGTTTTTTATAGTGATATTTATCAGTTAGGTGGGCCGATTATTCGTCTCGCTAATTATTTAGCTGGATATGGTTATGTGGTTGCCGCACCGGAGATTTTTCATCGCATTGAACCCATTGGTGAAGTGATCGAACCTGATGATCTCGGACGAATGCGGGGGAATGATGACGCTCGTCAAACTGCTATTAAAAATTATGATAGTGATGGTCGGGCGGTAATTGACTTTTTGAAGTCAGAAAGTTCGGTTGCAACGGATAAAATTGGTACATTAGGCTTTTGTATTGGCGGACATTTAGCGTTTAGAACTGCCTTTGAAAGTGAAATAAAAGCATCTGTTTGTTGTTATCCCACGGGTGTTCCGAGTGGGAAATTAGGTCAAGGTGTCGCCGATACGATTCAGCGAGTTGCTGAGATTAAAGGTGAGATGTTAATTGTATTTGGAACTCTAGATCGTCATACACCAGAAAATGACCGTTTAACGGTAAAAAATGAACTCGAAAAGGCAAATATTCCCCACAAAATTGTTACCTATGAAGCCGAACATACCTTTATGCGAGATGACGGTTATCGTTATGACTCGGTGGTAACAACTGCGGCTTGGTCGGAAATAACAGCATTTTTAGAGCGTGTATTTGCGAGTTAAATCTAAATTCTGAAAGCGTATAAACAAACAAAAAAAGTCCCCCAAAGTTGGAGGATTTAGGGGGCAAAATAGAAGACTTTAACTTAGTGCATTGACTGTTCTAACGCATCAGGTTTATCGTGAATCGCCAAACGATCTAATAAAGTTGCACTGGCTTTATTTAACCCAATTAATGATACGTGAACTCCTCGTTTGCGGAAGCGTAAAACCACTTTATCAACCGCATCGACCGCAGATTGATCCCAAAGATGGGCATGAGTCAGGTCAATGGTGACTTTTTCTAAATGTTCGTGTAAGTCAAAGGAATTGAGGAAATTCTCGACGGAAACGAAGAAAATTTGACCATTCACACTATAGATCCGTTCCTGTTTTTCCTCGATTAATAATGAGTCAATAAAAATCAAAGCGGCAATTTTGCGACTGAAGAAAATCGTACTTAATGCTACCCCAATAATTACCCCAATGGCTAAGTTATGAGTCAGGACTGTGACCAATACTGTTGTCACCATCACCGCACTTTCATTCTTGGGAACCCGGCGAATATTGCGGAGAGAATTCCAGCTAAAGGTACTGATAGCAACCATAATCATCACCGCTACTAAAGCCGCCATGGGGATACGGGCAACCCAATCTCCCAGTAGGATAATACAAGTCAGCAGAAATATTCCAGCACTCAACGAGGAGAGTCGAGTCCGTCCACCTGAACGAATATTAATCACAGATTGACCAATCATCGCACAACCTGCCATTCCGCCAAAACATCCGGCGACAATATTGGCAATTCCCTGACCCATTGCTTCTTGGTTTTTATTACTCGAAGTATCGGTGAGGTTATCGATCACATTTGCTGTCAAAAATGACTCTAATAAACCCACTAAAGACAATGCCAAAGCATAGGGTAAAATAATGTCGAGGGTTTCCAGGTTTAAGGGTACAATGGGGAAGGCAAAGCTCGGTAAGGTATCGGGTAAGGTTCCCATATCGCCAACGGTGGGAACGTCTAAGCCCCCGGCGATCGCAATGGTTGTTAAAACGACAATGGCAACTAACGGCGAAGGGACGGCTTTGGTGAGGCGGGGAAGTCCGTAGATAATTCCCAGTCCGGCGGCGACCATCACATAAACCAGCCAAGACGCGCCTTCAAATTGGGGAAGTTGGGCGTTAAAGATCAAGATAGCCAGGGCGTTAACGAAACCCACCATCACTGCCCGAGGGACAAACCGCATCTGATTTCCGAGTTTGATCCATCCAAACAAAATTTGCAGAAAACCTGTTAGGATTGTGGTGGCGAGTAGATAGTTTAAGCCATGATCGCGGACTAAAGTGGTCATCAGCAAGGCCATTGCCCCTGTTGCCGCAGAAATCATTCCGGGGCGTCCGCCCAGAAAAGCGGTAATAATGGCAATGCAAAAGGAGGCATAAAGTCCAACTTTGGGGTCAACTCCGGCGATAATGGAAAAAGCGATCGCTTCGGGAATTAGGGCTAAGGCTACCACTGATCCGGCGAGGATGTCTTTTTGGACGTTGGAAAACCAGTCTTGCTGAGTTAGAAGTTTTTTCATTGTTTCCCACAATTTAAAGGACAAATCAAGTTAATTTTCTGTTTCTCTGCACACCAATTCGGCAACACAGTTGATGAATATCGGTTGGTATTGCTAGAAATCTTGTTCTCTGGGTTAAAAACAGATTGTTAAAAATGGATCTCAAAATTGAATGATAGTCTTCACGCAGACGATTAAGTACAATTGGCTATCTCTAATATTTGTCAACCAGATTGTCAAAAAAATTTTGTTTTGAAGACACGCTAATGTTGATTTGGATGAAGTGAAGCCTCGCTTAAATCACTGACAAGGGTATCGTTAGAGGGGTTCATACTAAAACAGTTTGCTTAATCGCTTACTTTTATCCCTTTTATTTTTTCAGTGATTCTTAAATTAATTAGGGATTTTCACGGAAGTGACTCAGAGATTGAGTTTTTGAGATGACCTGATCAAAGCTAATGCTACTTGTGTATCACTCTCCCCACAATACTTAGAATACTGGACTTTTCCTCGGAAGTCAAGTGGCTCATTCTCTCCTGACTAATTAGGATGATCATTTTCAATTTCAGTCAAATATTATCCAAAAAATTTTGAGATTTTGTGTAGTCTAGAAGGCTAAATCGGAATGGGAGAGTCTACATAAATAGTGGGTTCTTTCATCTCAAATTCAATCCCATAACTGATCAATTTCTTCGAGATTTTTTCGTTGGCTAATTCGAGTAAACGTTTTCGCAGTTGGGTGGAGTCTTCACTAGAACCGAGTATAAAGAAGGTGACTCTCGCCCGAGTTCCGGGTTTATTTTTAGGTTTAAGTAATGTAATTTTGGTACTTCCCGGATCAATTCCATAGAGGGTGTCTGTACTTTCTTTGACAACTTTATCAATCAGGGCAGTTTCTTGTTCTTCGAGTCGGCGTTTGAAATCTAGATAAAGCAAGACCATGACTTTTTTGCCTCTCGTAATGTTCTCAATATCTTTAGTTGCCATGATCGAATTAGGAACAATTAAAAGTGTATTGCGGGCGGCGATTCTAATTTTTGTTGAACGTAAACCAATGGCTTCAATCCGTCCATAGGTGTCTTCTTGATGAGGATTAAAATTAACCCGCACATATTCACCTGGAACATAGGGACGATCACAATAAATCACAATAGTTCCAATAAATTGTTCTAAAACTCTTTGGGCTGCAAAAGCGATCGCAATCCCACCAATTCCAAAACCTGCCACTAAACCGAGTAAGTTAAAATTATTAATATTTGCAAAAAATATCACGGCAAAAAAACCGATAATTACATTACTGATTGTTTCCAAAACAATAATAAATTCATCCGGTTTCAACCCCATTTTTTGAATAATAACAATTCCGTATAGACGCAAAAATTGCCGAAATAAACGTGAAAGCAACCAAGAGGCACTAATCGTAATACTTAAATATAGACAAAATCTCAAAAATTCATAAAGTTCTTCGTAGGGCTTAAGAAGGTTTAAGCAAAAACTGATTAAGATCAAAGTTCCGGTAATTCTAATCCCAACTTTTAAGGGAATAATAAAGTTTTTGTTGATATTATCGCCGATTTTTGGAAAGAATCTTTGATTAATAAGAATAATCAAATTAGGAGTATATCGACCAACAATGAGTGATAAAATAATAAAAAATAGAAAGGCTAAAAGCCGTATGCCTAAACTGATGAGAAACAGTTGTATTTCCTCATTCCAGGGCATAATTTCTTTGAGAATAGTAAGCATATCCATCTTAGATATTTACGGGAGAAGTAACATTTATTCGTTTTTCTTCAATATCAAATTCTATACCAACATCTTGTAATCTTTGGGTAATATTTTGTTCCGCTATTTCTAACAAATGAGTCCGAAAATCCATTGACACATCACCTGAACCTAAAATAAAGAAAGTAACCTGGGCTTCAACCAAAACTGCATCTTCATTATTGTCACTCGCAATTTCTTTAAAACTCACTTGAGTAATGCGATGATCAATCCCAAAAATCTCTTGGGTGCTATCTAAAACAATTTGACGAATAAAAGCTTTTTCTTCCTCAGAGAGTAAACGATAAAACATTAAATGAATCAACGAAATAATCTTTTTCGCATTCGTTAAGTTTTCAATGCTAACTTGAGTTAAAATATTATTAGGGATGATCACTAAACTTCCTTTTCCTGAAGTTCTAATTTTAGTCGAACGCCAACCAATGGATTCCACTCGACCAAAGGTTCTATCGGGTAAATGAATATAATCATCAATCACAAAGGGTCGATCTAAATATAAAACAATTCCTCCAAGTAACTGTTCTAGGGTTTTTTGGGCTGCAAATGCTACTGCTAACCCTCCGACTCCGACACTCGCGAGTAAACCAATAATGTTGATGCTATGAGTTTGAGCAAAGATAAAAACAACAGTAATAACAATCAGAATATTAGCAACGGCTTGAATAACAATTAAAATCTCACTGTTGAGTTTACGTCTTTTTTTGACAGCATTATCTAACCAATAAACCTGAAAAAACTGTTTAAATATTCGGTTAATTTGCCAACCTACAGCAATCGTAACAACGACCCCTAAAGGAACTTCTAGCCACTTCAACCATTGGGGAATCGGTGCGATCAAAATCGCCGCATCAAGACTAACAATCAGGAAAATAAATCCCAATTGATTTTGAAAAGGAACAATAACTTGCTGATAAATTTTTTGCAGTTCTGGAGAGGCAAAACGAGCTGTGATCTTTCCGATCAATCGCGGAATAAAAAACGTAAAAAATCCGACAAAATTCACGAAACCAAGTATCAAAGCAATTCTAATGCTCAAGATTGAAAACGGAGCATCAGTCAAAAAATCAAGAGAAGAAGCAGAACTTTGAGCAAATACCATAATCACGGATATAAAAATAGAAGCTAAAGTCTGAAAATGAATTGAATCGATCCAAAAGTCAAGAACTTTCTGTCGTTTCAGACGGAGTTAAAATTTCTGACTGTTCATAGACATTAATAGTTAACTGGATCATTTTGTGGAGTGGATTTTGTACCCACAGTTTTTGCATCGGGGTTTCAGGTTCAGAAGTAATTTTAACAGGCTTTCCGGACACACAAGTATAAACTTGCTGTTTGTTTCCACAAGGAACAACAATATCTCCTGTTCTAATATTAACAACTAATTGAGTAGCCGGAGGATTAAGTTTAATCACCTGCTCGGGAATTTCGGGTAAAATAGTCCGAACGTAAGTTTTTACAGGTTTAGGCTGTTGTTGCTCAGAAGTTGAAGCCGCCAGAGACAGAGGATAAGCAGGGTTAGAGACGACTAAAAACAAGAGCAATATTGCCGAAAATAAAAATCCTCGTTTCATTCAAGGGGAGGCAAGTATTATGGGAGTCTGATGTAATTGTATCGTAAAAAGCATCAATCCGTTCAAAAAAGAAAGAGAGAAACCCAACTCAATGAGTTCCTCTCCTGACAAGCAAAGAGCTATGAAAATGTGACTGATCTGACTACCAAGGTTAAGAAAAGAACCAAGCAAACAGGTTTTAATAGGTTTGTCTGATTTTTTCTAAGAGTGAAACACCCATTCACCGGATATTTCTATCATATTCACGATCAACTCATTTCCACAGTCCCTTTTTTAAGCGACATTCCCAACTCTGCTTTTATGAGTCATCAATAAATCCCAGATTAATTAGATTTCAGATATTCTTCTAACATATCCGAACCGCCAATTAATTTCCCATCAATAAAAACTTGTGGAGTCGAAGTCGCCCCAGTCGCCGCTTTAATAGAACGAGTCGAAATATCTTCACCTAAGACAATTTCTTCAAAATTCCAACCCCGATCTTTGAGCATCGATTTTGCTTTTGCACAGTAGGGACAACCCACTTTACTAAACATAGTAATCGCTTTGGGTTTAGTCGCGCTCGGATTAATATAGTTGAGCATTGTTTCAGCATCCGACACCTCAAACGGATCGCCAGGAACATCCGGTTCGATGAACATTTTATCGATAACACCATCTTTAACCAGCATTGAATAACGCCAAGAGCGCTGTCCAAATCCTAAATCGGCTTTATCGACTAACATTCCTACTTTTTCAGAAAATTCACCATTCCCATCAGGAATGAGCATAACATTTTCAGCTTTTTGATCTTTTGACCATTCATTCATTACAAAAGCATCATTGACTGAAAGACAGATAATATGATCAACCCCATTTTGTTTAAACACGGGAGCCAACTCATTGTAACCGGGAAGATGAGCCGAAGAACAAGTTGGGGTAAATGCACCGGGAAGCGCAAATACAATTACCGTTTTACCTGAAAACAGTTCACTCGAAGAAACATCAACCCAGTCATTATTTTGGCGGGTTCTGAATGTCACATCTGGAACTCGTTGGCCTTCACGATTTTCTAGCATTTCGGTTTTCTCCTATTCAATGTGTTCAAGTTGAGTTTTTGATAGCAGAGAAATCAGTTGGAGGGACAAAGAAACTCGGTATTTTTCTACAAAAGTCCCGCTTGTTGCTCCCCTAACCGCTTTCTTCACCATTGTTATTATGCAGCGATCGCTTCGGTGTAGGGAACAAAAGATTTTTTACTCGCCCCACAAATCGGACAATACCAATCTTCGGGAATATCTTCAAATGCGGTTCCGGCTGCAATTCCAGAATCGGGATCACCGACAACCGGATCATAAATCATCGAACATTGCTTACAAATCCATTTTCCGCTTGTGGCACTTTTCGCCCCGGGTTCTACCCCATCCAAAGCCTGTAACGCTTCGGTGTATTGGTTGGCGTGATGGTTTTCGATGGAGGTGAGGAAGCCAAAGTTTTGGGCGGCTTTGCGGAAAATGCCAGCGTGTTCTTTAGATTCGGCAATTTGTTCTTTAAACTCTGCAACAGCTTTGTCATCGCGATCTTCGACGGCTTGGGTGGTGAATTCGGGATACATCGTGGTGTATTCGTAGGTTTCGCCTTCTATCGCCAATTCCAAACAACGGGAGATCATCGCTTTTTTTTCGGCTTCACTAAGGCTAGAAGCGTCTTCAACCGCTAATTCCGGGTGAATCAGGCGGAAGTGAGCAAAGGCGTGTTCGGTTTCTTGGTTGGCGGTTTCCCGAAAGAGTTTCGCGACATCCCCCATACCTAGTTTTCGAGCTACTTCTGCAAAAAATAGATACTTACGATTTGCCATAGACTCGCCTGCAAATGCAGCATCTAGGTTTTTTGCTGTGTTGGAGTTTGACAGATCCATAGTGTTCTCCTCGTCGCGAGAAAGGTTGATTGAGTCGCTACTATCTCAGAATAATTCTGATTTAAGAAAATGTCAAGCAAAAGACAAAAACTTAGAAATTACTCCATATTTTCTTGGATGTGATATAATATAAGTCAGGACAGCCACAACAACACGCCATCATGGTTAGCAACGCCACCCAAAAAATTGAAGCGCAAATGCGAGCGAAGGGTTTGAGGATTACCCCGCAGCGATTTGCTGTTTATGCCAACCTGCGATCTCGTTTCGATCATCCGACTGTCGAAGAAATTTTAGTTGACGTTAACCGCGATCTACCGATTTCTTCTAAAGCAACGGTTTATAGTGCGTTGTCGGTGTTGCGAGAAGTGGGATTAGTGCGGGAAGTTTTATTAGAAGAAGGAGTCACTCGTTATGATGCTAAAGTTGAACCCCATCATCATTTTTGCTGTCAAACTTGTGGCGCGATTCAAGATATTGACTGGGAAACTTTTAGTAGCTTACAATTAGATCGGCTTCCCGAGGGAATACGAGTTAAAAACTATGAAGTGATTCTCAAAGGTGAATGCGATCGCTGTACGGGGAAGTAGAAAAATATTTTAAAGCAAAAAAAGGGGATGTGATTGTCCCCTTTGCTAGTTAGACTTGATAGTGAGTTAGGATTGTTTGAGTTAGGATTGTTTCCGCTTTCTCAAAGCCATACCCGTTACCCCGAAGATAAAGAAAGCCACAAAACTAGACGGTTCCGGTGCTTTCACAATCACAGAGTTAGTTTTCACTTCTACTAACGTTAAAGAGGTATCTTCGCTAAATTCCTGAGAAAAATACTGACCTAAATAAACTGCATAAATAAACTCTTGATTTCCTTCAAAGTCTTGAAATTCAAAATCTTGAATTAAAAAGTTAGAACTCTGTTGAACTTCCAAGAAGTCACCATCACCCGCAGTTTTTAATTTTCCAGAAATCGTGAAATAATCAATGATGTTTTCTGTAGAATCGTCAAACAGGAAGAACGAAATATTACCCTCAGCAATTGCGGCTTCACCCAGAGGATTGTCAATTGAGGTTTCTAGATCAAAAACAGAAACAAAATCAAAAGAAAATGTTGAACCTGCTTCAATAAAGAAGTTACGCCCAATCACAGCAGCTTCACTATTGGCGATACCCAAATATTCTTTTCCCTCTCCACTAGCGATCGCAGAAGAATAGTTCTCTGCATACGGAATTAAAGTCTGTTGAAAAATAGCATCTGCGTCTGCATTTGCATCAACTGAACCCTGACTTGCAAAAGCGAAAGTCTCTGTATCTGCTAAGGTTTCAACACTCAAAGGAGTCTGACTAAACTCATAGAGAAAAGCTATAGAGTCTGAAGAAGCAAAAGTCGCGGCAATACTGGGTGAAGCGGTAACGGTTAACGTTGTTAAAACGGGAATTGAAGTTAAAACTAGATTGAAACGTTGCTGTAATTGTTTTAGCATGACTGATTTTATTACTGCCTTGTTGTTATTTCTGAACAGTTGTAACGGTTTTTCGGTGAAAGGCTAAATTTTTTTCTGTTTGTTAGCCACGTTATTTTTCGAGAGTATTAATACTCTATTTTTGCGCGAATAGAGGGAAGAGTTTGAAGAATTAATTTTTGGAATGTTCAACTGGTGTATCCATCAGTCTAGATGCACTTTTACCCCAAAACAAAGCTGTAGCTAGATGTTCTTCTTAGCTAATGGATGGATGGATTATTGTAATGGATTTGTTACTATCAGCTTAGTCTGATTGGTATCCAGAATAAAAGATAGTTATTTAAAAATTTGAACTTTTTTTGTAAAGCTTTAGTAAAATTAGATCGACTTAATCGTTATAACTCGACCGATCCCCGAGATGGAGAGATCCAGAGTTCGAGGCGAGGGTCGGGAGAATTGATCTTCTCAACCCCAAACCCCAAGCCTGATGGTCTAAATGTTGATCGTCAAAGCCGCTAAAAGAGATAAATTATCAATAAGTTTGTCTCAAAGTGGCTTCAATTGAACTTACATTTTGAAAAATTTTAATCAATTCATGGGATCGGGTTTTTCGTTCGGTTAACATCTGTTTGAGCGGTTGTAATAAATGCCGATCCGGATCATCTTGCAAAGCGATTTCGGCTGCATTTAAAATCCGAGTCGCATTGTTAAAAATATCTTGATGGTCAAAACCAAATTTGGCAGAAATTTGATGTAAATTCGCATCGGGAATGGTAGCACGTTCCGATAAGCTTTCATCTAAAATTAAACCTTTTAACAAGGCTAACAGCGCCGCATAGATGCGAAAATCATCACAAGTATCAAAAGCTTTAAATTCTATTCTGCCGACTTCTGCGGGAATTCTGGCGACTTTCGTGAGTGAGGGAACGCTTTTAATTAATTGTTCTTCTTCAGCCACAAATACTAATGTTGCCGATCTTCTGCCGGTTCGGATAAATGTTCTCGCCGATAAACCTTCCCATAACTGTCCGTTAGAAAAGGGAGAACTATAACTAAAAGGCACAATATAAGGACTGTAATAAGTGAGTTTTTGTCCCACATCAATCAGTTTTTCTATGGATAAATCGGCGAATGATAAGTTTAAATCAGGCCCATAAGTGACCATGTAAATTGTAGCCGTGTTTTCATCGGGATGAGTCTGTAACTGTTTAATTTCGTACTTGTTTAAGGGGGGTTCGGGTTGAAAAACGGAAGTATAAGGATTAAAACTGGTGAGAACGGGTGTAAATCCAAAATTAGCCGCCATTTCTCGTAATAATTTAAAACTGGTTGTTAATTCATTAATTGCCCTTTGAATATCTGCGTGAATGGTGGTTCTAATTTCAATCCCTTTCACGGCACAGTCAATCACTTTTCCAGATTCATCAAATCTTTCAAATCCTTCGATATACCAGCGCTTCTTTCTAATTCCCGCATCGCCAACTCGTAATTGTAACTCATCGTTGGGGTAGAGGGGGAGTTGGTCTATTATTTGCTGAAAATCGGCAAATGTTGTACGGGAGAAATCCGCAAACTTTCCTTTCGAGTTGAGAAAAGCAACTTCGTGTTCTATACCAAAGAAAAACATTTGAGTTAGTAATAAATTGGCTTTTAACTGTAACCAGGGATTCTAGGGCAAGATTGACAGCTTGACAGAAAATCACCCGGAACTAATTTACCATGATTCCCGATTCTTCTATCCATCTTTAAAGGAAAATTTTATAATAAAAAAGAGCATATTGTCTACGCTCCAAATTATGAATAATTGAATTGATATTCAGATAGTTTTAAAGACTAATCAATCAATTTTTTCGCTTTGTCTTTTAAGTTTTAAATTCCCTGCTGAATTTCAGCTTCGGCAAGATTCTTTTCCCTTCCATTTTTTGCTGAGGATCTCCGGTAATTTCACCCAATATTCTTGGCGGTTGCTTTGATATTATCTTCTAAACTCATGTTATTACTCCAATTGATATAAAACCTTAGAGGGATGTAACAGAACTTAGATTGAGGATATCCATTTTTCAAGCAACCTTAACCTGTTTTAATCCCGTCTCAAAGTTGCCAAATTCGTCAAGAGTTTAGATACAAATTATGAACAAGTTGAAAACCTCTTTTATTCCTATTTTATACCTAAAACTTACAACACGCGCAAAATACTAGGAATCCGATTAACAACATTAAAGCTTTGAATTTCATCAAGCGCCTGTCGAAAATTCCCCTCTCGAACATCGTGGGTAACAACCACAATTTCCGCCAATTCTCCATGGGTATCAATCTGTACAATCGATTCTATACTGACATCATGGTTTCCAAAACAAGTTCCTAACTTCCCAATCACACCCGATTCATCTTGAGTGATAAAACGAGCATAAAAGCGGGTAATTAAATCTTCCATCGGCGCAAGATTACAATAATGTTGATGGGTACAACTCATCAATGGATGAACCTCACCGGAAAGGGGACTATTGAGAACCGCCGCAATATTCAAAATATCAGAAACCACAGCACTTGCCGTTGGGCCAGCACCCGCACCAGGGCCAAAAAACATCACCTGTCCAATCGGTTCACCTTCAATTAAAATTGCGTTGTAAACATCATTAATACTCGCTAAAGGATGGGCTTTCGGAACTAAAGTCGGATGAACTCGAATCGAAAGTAAATCATTCTCAGCAGTAGCTTGGGAATCACGGCTGGCGATCGCGAGTAACTTGATGACAAAACCCAAACGATCCGCATAGGAAATATCGCTAGCATTAATATTACGAATTCCTTCACAGTAAACCTCACTGAGTTTGATCCGTCCCCCAAACCCTAAAGATGCCAAAATCGCAATTTTATCGGCAGCATCTAACCCATCAACATCAGCCGTCGGATCAGCTTCAGCGTAACCTAACTCTTGGGCGATCGCTAAAACCTCAGAAAAATCGACCCCTTCGAGTTGCATTCGGGTGAGGATGTAGTTAGTTGTCCCGTTGACAATCCCCATAATCCGATGAATGCGATTCGCCCCGAGAGACTGTTTCAAGGGTTGAATCACGGGAATTCCTCCCCCAACAGCCGCCTCTAACATCACATAAACGCCCTTTTCATTCGCCGCCGTGAAGATTTCATCCGCGTAGCGAGAGATGACGGCTTTATTAGCAGTGACGACGTGTTTTCCGTGAGAAATGGCTTTGAGAATCAGCGATCGCGCAGGTTCTAAACCGCCAATCAGTTCAACAACAATATCAACGTTCGGATCAGTGACAATTTCTTCTAAATCTGTCGTCAGTAGAGTTTCTGGGAGTTCCACTTGACGAGGCTTAGACAGCGATCGCACCCCCACTCGATGTAGGCTTAACCCTTGCAATAAAGGATGTCGTCCGTTGGTATCGAGAAGTATTTGTACGGTTCCTGTTCCAACTGTTCCGAGTCCCAACAAACCAATCTTAAAAGCCACAATTCCCACCCGTCACTAATTTCGTATTCTTCCTATTCTAAAACCAACGGCCCCCCCGAAACCGCCAGTGAGGAAATAAAATTCGGGTTAGGGCTTGAGAGGCGAGGTAAGTGGTCAACCAAACCAGACTGTAATGACAGATAAATAATCCTATCTTGAAAGTTTGCGGAGAAATACCGGGTAAACCGATCGTGTTAGCCAATCCCCCCACAAACAATCCTTCCCAAATTCCGGCGAGGAGTTGAAAGAGTCCTGGCCAGTCTCGATCCCAACGAAATTTTTGCAAGTAGATGTAGAGGGTATCCCAAACCAACCCAAACAGGGCGATATATCCCAGTAGGGCAAAGTAGATCCAACTCGGTTTACCCATTTTCCCCAACCAGAAGGGTAAACTCACCAACACACCGACTGTTGCGAGAAGAAATATACGGGTTTGCCAGCGTCCCAAAAGGGTTGGAGTCATGAAATTTTCGATGATTTAAGTCTGAGCGGTGAGCAATTGTAAATTTTTGTAAACTAAATTGTGGGGTAACACCCATCACGGGTTATACTACTTACATAGTAGATGCACCCTGATTAGATCGCCCATAACGTCATGGGCGTTTTTCTTTTTAATTCACCCAGGCCAAAGCCACAACGGTCTGTACATAATCACAAAAGAGGCCCAGAAGAAACTATCTTCTTGACCGAGGGGCTTTATTTTTTCTGAATATCCACTCAAAAACGGAGAGGGCGTGAGTCGGACGTTGAGAGGTTTTGGAATTGGGATCAATGAGTTTAGTTTTCAGTAAAATTTTTGTCACCCCTTTTTCTAGAGGTTCAAAAGGTGATTTTTCCGAAGAACTCGGAACTTGATCAAGCTGCCACCAACTCCCCAGACAGTAACCACAGATACTTGCAATCCCTCCAAAAACAATACTTAAATTCAAGGAATACCCTAACCCAAAAAAGGCAAGGGTCATGAGCAAGCCCAGGCTCAATCCGGTAAATAATCCAGCCGTTTTAGAAGAAGAGGATGCCATAGATTTTGACGATGGTTTCACTCTCCATTGAACCGCAAATCGATCAGTTTGAACAATTAATTCAACTCATCTATCCTGAGAGGTTAAAAGTATCTAGCAGAAATACTGGGTAAACAGAAGTGATCAAGATACGGATCTAGTCTAAATTCCAAATGCTCAATTCTTAATTCTGAGGGCGGTGGGGTAAGTTGCTCACGTTCAACAATTGCAACATTCTGATAGAGACGGATCACAGTCTCCTGTCCGTGATCGGTACATTGCAAATATTCTAGAGCATCTCGAATATAAGCGTACACAACAGTATAGAAAAAATCAGGGTATGCTACTCGTAAATCTTGGGGATGGTAATAACCTAGACTGTGATGAGTGCCAACTTCTTCAAACTCACGAAACAACTGAGTCATCTTGGTGAGATAATTAGGATCGGCTAACTGACCAATGAGATCAGCCGCTCGAACTAAACCTGCATAACTGCGAGTGTCTTGATATTTTTTGCCAGGAGGAATCGGAAAACGAGTGAGTTCAATATTATGCTGAATGGTATCAATATTAATCAGGTTAAATCGACTCAAAGTTTCCAAAGCAAACAATTGTCCGCGATCAACATGATAGGGAGTCAGACTTGCATCGGTTGTTTCTGGAGATAAATAAATTGTTTGTTGATCTGCGCCTGTTGCATAGCGTCTTTGTTCAAGGCGATCAGCTCGGCAAATTCTTTTACAGTAACCAATATCGTGACATAATAAGGAGACTATTGTGTTTAACCAATCTTGAGGGGAGACGCTACCTTCGTTGATTTGTTTGCCGCGAAGGATTTCTAGTCCTGCTAAAGTGACTAAAACCGTGTGTTCGAGATCGTGATAGGGTGCATCAGTTTGTGCGATCTTGGATAAAACAACACGAGCGATCTGATCAATGAAAGTAATAGGCTCTGATTCTGACTTGCCATAAAAGTCAATATAACCGCTTTGAAGCTGCTGGATGCAGGTGTTGAGTAGGGGTTGAGTGCAAGGATGAGACATGGGTAATTCTCCTAGTCAATTCGATTAGAGGATGGATTGAGGATCAGAGTTAATCCGATTAGAGTTCTGTGATCTATTAACAGTTTATGCAACTCTACTCACTCTGAAAACCATAAAAACTCATAATTTTTGAGAGATATTTATACTCAGTAAAATCTCGGAAAGTATTTTTTGAGTTGTATTTTTTTTTAAACCTCATAAAACCTCACAAAACCTCACAAACTCTTGAAAATGTGACTTCAATCACAAAAAATGGTCAAATATTATCTAGAATGAATAACAAAAACTGATGTTAATAGTTTCTCAGTGAGAACTCGGTATGATTTACACTTTAACGACCTTCAACTTAATTTGAAGAATCATGGATGCTCAAGCTGCACTAGACCACATAGATGACCTAATTTTTGCCAAGTTTGGCAAACCTTTGAATGATTTAGAACGAGAAGTTTTTATTGGATCGTGGCAAGACAAAACCTATAAGGAAATTTATCCCTACAACCCAGAGTATATTGAAAAATCAGTTGGTTATCAACTTTGGCAGAAAATTTCTACCGTTTTAGAAGAAAAAGTCAGTAAAAAAAACTTCAAAGGAGCGCTAGAAAGAAATCTTAAAAATACCGCTTGCAAAACCGTTTTAATTAGTTATCAAAATCAAGAACCCGATGCAAGTTTAGCCATTCAACTTGAGAATGCAATTGCTGTGGATGGACATCAAGTGTTTGTAACTCCTGTCGGAATCAATCAACCTCATTTAGTCAAAAAAACAACAGATTGGTTATCTCAAATTGATCATCAACTCCGACGTTGTGATTATTTTTTACTGTTGTTGTCTCCCCAGGTAACTGTGAGTGAAATTGTTTTAGAACAACTCAAACAAACAAAAGAACTACGAGACTTTCGTAGCAGTCAAAAACCGATTATTTTACCCATTCGAGTAAATTGTCCGGCTTGTTTACCCTTTAACCATGACTTGCGAAGCTATCTACTAGGAA
>NZ_AUZM01000012.1 GCF_000478195.2 Lyngbya aestuarii BL J
GATAGAACAGGCGCTACGACGTTTACCTGATGCAGACAAACGACTGCAAATTTTGCGCCGTGCGGGTCAAATTCATGCTTATCCGCCCTTTTTTTTTCAGGTTTGCGGTGAAGAACCGTTGGTGATCGCTCACGCTTTAGAGCGGTTGACAGATTGTGGTAAAGTTCCAGAAGCTCTGCGTTTGGCTCATTTAATTGGTGCGGCTGTGATCACAGGAGAAAGCGGCAGCCAAGCTTAATTGATAGAGACTCAACTGAGGTCAAAAACTTATCCTTTTTCGATAGGTAAATAATTCCGCACATATTGCCAGTGCTGATCTCCACAATGGGCTTTCAAAATATCTCGGGTTTTGACACCAATTACTAATTCTCCTTCAGGGGTATAAGAAAAGTCTTCGCCTGCTTGAATGCCGTTATTTGGGGTTTGGTTGAGAAGATTGAGAGTTTCGGCAACACAAGCTAGGGAATGATGTTCCTGTATCCAGTCGCAAGGGTCAGGAATATCATCGACAGGGGATTTGTACTCGTAGGTATTATTTTTTTGAGAAGATGGTGAAAACATTGCGATTATAAACCTCAGATTTGCAAAATGGCTTACAGTTGACCATAGAATGCCTATTAATCATAATGACTAAAATCTGATCAAATCATCCGTGATTTAATGCCCCTTATGTCTTGATCTTAGCTGAATATTTTATTGATCGAGATCACAACTGTTAGGGGGTTTCAACTAAGTTCGACCAAAGTTAGGATTTTGCCAGTTGTAATAATTAGGAAAAACAAAATTGGTGAATGATACGGAAATACTCACATCTAATGCTCTGACATGATGCCACCAACCAACCGGAATAAAAATGACTTCTCCGGGTTTTAAAATCAGTTCAATGGGTTTAATATTTCGGTAGAGAGGATATTTGTTAAAGTCGGGATTTTCGGGATCAACTTGACTAAACACACCCACATGATTGTAGAGAAAGGGAGTTTGACGAGGGGGAATCAATAAAACCCGTTTTCGACCCAATACTTGAGCTAACATTAAATTAACAGGATCGTGATGTAAGGGGGTAATCGTTCCGGCTGAACCAAACCAAAAAAAGACTCGCCGTGAAGTGTCTTCGGGGTTGAGATATTCGGGGAAAACTTCGAGATCATTCATTAACCCTTTTAAATCTTCTCGATCTAAATTCTGATTATTCGCAACCATATAACAATCATTACTTTCTCCTTTCTCGACTATCCAATCTATATAATCTTTAAGTAATACTTTTTGCCGATGTTTTTGGACATTGAGTTCATACTCAGGATCACTATTGCGATTGGCTTGAACTTCTACTGTTGCCGTGCCATAATGTTGTTTGAGATACTGGGGATTCCAGAGATTTAAAGCTTTCCAGTTGTTCATTATTCCTGTAAAAACTACAGGTTTGTTTTGAGAATAAAACTCATCTAAAAATTCATCTCTATAAAGACTCACTCGACGTTCAACCGTTTCCGCTTGACTGGAAAGCATCGAGAGTTGCTGCTGAATTTGTAGAATAGATTCCAACTTTCGCAACTGTTGAACAAATTGATCTCCGGCTTGATAATAAGGATGATTGGGGGCTTGCGCGACTTCTTCGAGGGCTAACTTCACATCAATCCCATGTTCCACCATTCGCTGCACTAAAACTTCATCAGGTTGATTTAATAACTTATTAATCACCACCCAGGTTTTCCAGGAGTCAGACACTTGAGGCTGAGGTTCAGCGGGTAAATTTAATTGTTGGGCTAACCATTGAAGACTGACTTGTTGTTCATCTTCTAGGGTGATTTGCAAAGGCGGGAGCGTAATTCGCAGAGGTTTAGAATCTGTCATTTTGGCTAAAAAATTATCAATTTTAAAAGGACTAACTGTATTAATTTACTGAATTTTAGTCTAATTGTTTATCATTATTTTTCTATTTTGTCAATCTATTTTCAGTCCGGGTATCAATCCTCTACTTTAGAGGTTACACCCAGAAGAACCCTTTGTGATCAACGGGAAAAAATTTTTCACACAACTGCTAAGACGATTTGATCCATTGACGAGTTCCAAAAGATTGACAAGAACAAGCAGCAATTTCAGCCGCAGCTTTTAATGATTTCACAAAAGAACTTTGCAAAATAAAATGACAAAACGCCCCATGAAACACATCACCAGCCCCTAACGTATCCACCGCCAGAATCGGCGGAATTTGAATTTCACCCTCTCGGTTTGGGCTACGATACTGAATGGGTTGATTTCCTTGGGTGCGGGCAATAAACAAAATATCCATGTCATAGAGATAGGCAAAAACATCAGCCGCAGTTTGACAATCAGGAGGATAAAAATTAGCCGAACAAATGGCATAATCGACATAGGGTAAAACCATTTCAAACCCCGGTTTCCAACTGCCACCATCAATAACAACCGGGATTTCCTGTTCTCGGGCTAGTTTCGCAATTTGTTGACTGACTTCCATTTGATGCCCGTCAATTAAGACAATATCAACCCCATCTAAACAATTTTGAGGTAAACTCTCAACAGAGACTTGTGATTTAACGGCGTTAATTGAAACAACCGTGCGATCGCCTGTTTTTGGAGTCACTAAAATAGAAGAAACCGTTGGCGGTTCGCTGCGAGTTGGGTCTAAATCTGTTAAAATCACATTTTGTTGGGTTAAATCCGCTCGAATCAGTTCGCTGATTGGATGAGTTCCTAGCACGGCTAAAAGTTGAGCCTGATTTTTAAGAAAACTAAATGTAACTGCCGCATTAGTTGCAGGCCCCCCTGCTGCTACCGTATAATCAGAAGCGACAACTTTTTGATTTTGAGCTGGATATTCACTGACCCCATAGAGGAAGTCTAGCGTCACTAATCCAACAAATAGTCCGTTGTGAGTCATATTAACACCCAGAAATATTTTCCCTATCTCAGTGTTTAGCACTTTTGTCGGAATTTAGCTGTTTATGGGTTACTAATTGTGATTAATTGAAAATTTTTGTCTGTCCTTTGTGGGTTGGAAATAAATGGAAGTTAAACCAGGAACGCTTTATGTGGTGGGAACACCGATTGGTAATTTAGGTGATCTAACCTTTCGAGCGGTTCAAACCCTAAAAACTGTAGATTTAATCGCCGCAGAAGATACCCGACACACGGGTAAACTATTACAACATTTTCAAATTCAAACTCCACAAATAAGTTACTATGAACACAATCAACATCGCCGCATTCCTGAAGTCTTAGAAAAGTTGCATCAGGGAAAAGCGATCGCCATTGTTACTGATGCGGGAATACCGGGAATTTCTGATCCAGGATATGAACTGGTGAAAGCTTGTATTGAAGCAGAAATTGCGGTGATTCCGATTCCGGGGGTGAGCGCTTGTTTGACGGCGTTGAGTGTTTCGGGTTTAGAAACAGATCGATTTGTATTTGAAGGATTTTTACCGACAAAAAACAAACTTCGACAGCAACGTTTGCAAGATTTGCGATCGCAATCTCATACTATTATTTTATATGAATCTCCTCATCGTGTACGACAAACGTTACAAGATTTAGCAGAAACTTTAGGAAGCGATCGCCAGATTGTATTTGGGAGAGAGTTAACCAAACTCCATGAAGAATTTTGGCGAGGAAGTCTAGAAGAAGCGATCAAGCATTATGAAAATCGTGAACCCAAAGGTGAATTTACTCTCGTTGTCGCCGGAAAAATTCAAGAAACACCAAAACTATCAGAAAGTGCAATCAAAGCCGAATTAGAGGCATTACTGCGTCAGGGATTAACGCGATCGCAAGCCAGCCGTCAACTGGCTCAAAATATCTCCCTTCCCCGTCGTGAAATTTACCAACTTGCACTCACTTTAGAAGAAGAAAATACTGAGTTATAGGTGAGGTTAAACTGGAGTCAACTGATCCTAAAATTGAGGGTTTAAAGTTAACGATTCTTTATTTTCCCACCATCTGACGATAACCCAGATATCCAATCCCTAAAATCACCGCAATAATCACAAGAAAAGTTGAAAAGGGAAAAGCCGAGAAAAAAATGATTCTAATCCGTGATAAAATCCAAGATAGGGCGAGAAAAGATCCGGCTAAGAAAATAAATCCTTCTAAAGTTCTAAATGCAGGAATAAAGTCTAAAGGCATTCTTTGTTTAGAGATCCACAAAGAAGTAAACAGATAATAAGGAGGAACAATTAGCAATACAAAATCCGCCTGTTTCACCACTAAAGACCATCCTCCGGTATTCGTCGCATAGGCTAAATATCCGACCCAAAATAACATCGTAGTTAATGCCAGCCACAGGTTAAAACTCAAGAGATAGGGTTCTTCCCAATACCCAGGAATGATAAAACAAATTAGCCACGTTAACCAGGGGGCAATCAGGATCAAAAAGATGATCAAATCGCGGTAATTAACGATTTGGGAGAATAAAGCTTCGAGAGTCATTGTTATGGTTATTTTACCCAGTATTTCTATTCTATCCTCTCAAATTCAAGGTCGCTAATCTTACCCGTTCAAGCCTGTTTCAGTTTTCTGGAGGGTTAAATGTTCTCATCCGCATATGATTGATAGGGAGGTGGGGAGGTGGGGAGGTGGGGAGAAAGATGTGTAGCATTATTTTCCGTATTTGATATAACATGAAAGACTTCAATCAACGTAAAAATGGGGATTATAGCAATAAGAAATCATTTGTAAACGACATTGCCCCCCCTTCCCCCCAACATTGGGGGGTGATCTTGATTACTTTTTTACAAATCAGCTAACATTGCTATAGCAGTGTGAAATGATTCGCAAAACTCCAACTCGTTCAAAGCCCCCAGAATTGGGGGTTTGGGGGCGAGATAATTTGAAAATTATTTCCGATTGCTATATATTTAACGATTAACTTCTTTAGAATTGTTATCGGGAATGGGGATGAACATAAATTTGACAATTCATTCACTCAACAAATTCCACAACGCATCAATTCCACTGCCAATAGATTCAGAATCTTGGTGTTGTTCTAGCCAGTCAATAACAGCAGGAAAAACAGCATCGGATTTTTTACCCAACTCACCCAAAGCAGACGCAGCACTCCTACGCGGATAAGAATCTTCATCGGTGAGTGTTTTCAGCAGGGCATCGACCACCGTTTGTGAACTGTTGCCCAACTGACCCAAAGCAGACGCAGCCCCGCCACGCACATCAGAATCTTCATCGGAGAGTTTTTGCAGCAGGGCATCGACCACCGTTTGTGAACTATCGCCCAAATCGCCCAAAGCATAGGCAGCCCACTCACGCACATGAGAATCTTCATCGGTGAGTGTTTGCAGCAGGGCATTTATAACCATTTGTGAACTGTTGCCCAACTCGCCTAACGCAATGGCAGCACTCCTACGCACATCAGAAGCCTCATCGGAGAGCGTTTTCAGTAGGGCATCCACCACCATTTGTGAACTGTTGCCCAACTCACCCAAAGCAATGGCAGCACTCCCACGCACAAAAGAATCTTCATCGGAGAGTGTTTGCAGTAGGGCATCGACCACCGTTTGTGAACCCTTACCCAAAAAACCCAAAGCAAAGGCAGCACTCCTACGCACATCAGAAGCCTCATCGGAGAGCGTTTTCAGTAGGGCATCCACCACCATTTGTGAACTGTTGCCCAACTCACCCAAAGCAATGGCAGCACTCCCACGCATATCAGAAACTTCATCGGAGAGTGTTTGCAGTAGGGCATCTAACACCGTTTGTGAACTGTTGCCCAAGATACCCAAAGCATAGGCAGCCCATCCACGCACATCAGAATTCTCATCAGAGAGTCGTTGAAGCAGAGTATCTACTAACGTTTGTGAACCTATGCCTAATTTGCTCACAGCATTGGCAGCTTTCCAACACATATTATAATTCTCATCAGTCAATCTTAGTAGTAAGGCATCTACTACAATTTCTGAACGATTTCCTAATTCGCCTAAAATTTCTGCGGCTGTCGCCCGCACATCAGAATCTTCATCGGTGAGTTGTTGCAGTAGAGTTTGAATAACTTCCTCTCGTTCTCCTAACTCGACTTGATATTTCTGCAAACGATATTCATCAATTTGATCACTGTGTTCTTTCAACAGTTGCAACGCCTGGGTTTCAAACTCAGTTTCGTAGAGACTGCACAGAATTTTAAAAACTTGCTCACTGACTCGGTTTCCAACTAGCTTTTCATGTTTAATTTCCAACCCTACTAACCGTTCTAAAACGTCTTCAACCAAACCACCATCCGCCACTTTTAAACCCTTCGGATATTCAGCCAAACAACACCCCGCAAATAATAAATCCCGATGCAGCCATTGTTCATACTCACTTCCCCGATTTAAAATTGCCCGAATTGCTTTGGCGGCTTTCTTCGGTTTTTGTTGAGAAATTAACAACAGCAAAACTTCTCGCCAATGGGCATCGTGAAGACAGTCTTTAATCGCATTTAAAACAATCTCAAAATCGTCCTCATTATCGGCTTGATAGTTAACGTCTTGGGCGCAGAGATATTCTTGAAACGTCTTGTGAACAAAAGCATAACAATCTTGACCCTGTTCATTTAACAGTCCGGTTCTATCCCGAATAAACTCAATAAATCGTTCCGCTTCTTGCTTCGCCTGATACCGTTCAATTTGTTTGAGGGTTTTGATTTCTCGACTCAACTGTTCGATCAATTCCTCCCGATCAATAACAGTACCGCCTTCGTTATCCCCGGTATTTCCCTGAGTATGTATCCAAAACGCCAACCCTTCCATCAACCGTTGCAAATCATCTAATTCGAGATAGTTCAGAACGGTATGATTCGAGAGTTCTTTGTTCGCATCCCAAGAGGTTAATAGGGTGTCAACCGCTCGTTGATAAAGTTTGTAGCGTTCTTTCGGTAAAACCGCCTGGTAGCGATGAATCAATGCAATTATCGTTAATAATAGGGGATTTCGTGCCAAGAGTTTAATCCTGTCGTTACCATCGAGCGCTTTTCTGAGGCTATCTTTGCGGCGTTCGGCTTCGGTTTGATCTTTGAATCTGCTCTCATACCAGTTGTTAATAAACTGCTCAATTTTCTCATCATCAAATCGTTTAAGTTCGTAGTGGGGAAACTCCTCAGTTCGGAAAAAGTCGCGCCGATAACCCGCCGGACGAGAGGTAATAATGGCGATATTTTTATCGTACTGTCCGAGAAAGTTTTCAATCCGCCTAACGATGTCAGACCGTTTACTTTCGTCGGCAATTTCATCCAGTCCATCTAATAAAATTAAAGTTCGTCCGTCTTCTAGCCAATATTCAAAAAATCCAGGTGAGAGCGTTTTTACAGACATTCTCTTTTCTGCAAATTGTTTCGCAAAATCGAGAATACCGAGATTCGGGTGTTGGGAAAAATCCCGCATCCGAATTAAAATCGGCAGCCAGTCAACGTTAACATCCAGGCCCAAAAGTTCGGGTCGGTTTTGAGCTAACATCACCGCAAAATAACTCACTAAAGTTGTTTTTCCTGAACCGGGCGCACCCAATAAAACGGCTTTTTTTGAAGAAAATTCTGTTAACAGTTCGGAGGCTAATAATTTTCGACCTGATGAATTTTCAAACAAGACTCGTTCGCGCTGTTCTTGGATTAATTCGGCTTGACGGCTACCTGAAATTAACCACTCCCCTAAGTTTTTTTGAGTCGAAATGTCTTCAACCACATCCGGCATCACAAAAATTTGCGCCAATTTTTCTGATTGATCAACCTCTTGTCCAGGAACAGAAATGCCCGCAAATTTAACATCATCAAACCAATTTTCGAGTTGTTTAAAATAGTTCTCTTTGGCAACTTGAAACTTTAAATAAGTTGAAGTTTTCTCAAAATAAGCCTTGACAAATTGCTCGATCCAAGGTAAAATATCAGATGAATTGAGAGGTATTTTCGAGGTTGTTGCTTCTTGTTCAAAGACTTTAGCTAAAAACGCGATATCGGGTTGACCTTTCTGACTCAAAGGTTTTTGTAATTCCGCCTGTACACCCGAATCAGCCAATACCCGTTCTAGAAATTTAGAAACTCCATTTATTCCGTCAGGACTGACTCGATAAAATAACCCCTTTTGGGCAAGATTTTGCTTTTTTTCCCAATCTTCGGCTACTTTTAAACCGGACGCGATCGCTTTTTCTATATCTGTTTTATTGAGTGTCTTTTTAACCTGTTCTGTTGCTCCTTTCCAGAGGAGATCTCCGACTTTTGGGACAACCCATCCAGCGACAGTAGTGATCGGTTCCATCTGATTAACTTTTAGCGACCTACTTCTACTTTACTCAAATCATCACTGATTTCTGAGATAAATAGATTCAAGTTGATCCGCTATTGTTGTTGAAGAAGGGAGTATCGCCCTCCTGACTGATCGCCCAACTTTAGAAATCAAGCACAGCCCCATGAAAGGCCAACAGGTGTCGCAACTCTATGCTCAAGGTCGCAGAGACTTTCGAGGTCAAAACCTCCGCCATCAATCTTTTCAAGGTCAAAATTTGTCGGGTGCAGACTTTAGCTATGCCGATATCCAAGGAACAAACTTTAAAGGCACCGCCCTGTTGGAAGTGAAGTTTCGAGGGGCAAAAGCTGGACTTCCCAAGGCTTGGGTTGTCATCCTCTCCGGGACAGCCTGGTTGTTATCAGTTTTCTTGGGACTGTCTTTGGTGTTGGTGGGTTATTTTGTGTTGTTGTTTTTCAATATGTCCACTCCTGAAGACGCGAACACGGGTTGGGCTGCACTGGCTTTAATGCTGATCCTGGTTTTTATAGGTGGACGTCGGGGAATTGAACGGGGTTGGGGAGCGTTTATCGATACGATTGAAATTGCGATTGTCGGGATTATTATCGGGGTGATATCTGGACTGGCGAATGTTGTCACGTTGCTCGGTACTTTAGCCATTGCGGGGGTGTTAGCGGGGTTTGCAGGAGCGATCCTGTTTGCATCAGCCGTGGCTTTTGGGGTGATTTTTGCGGTGACTAAGCGTCTGGCTTGGGTGATGAGTCTGACAAAGGTGTTAACGGTGGCGGTGACTGCGAGTGCGATCGCGGGTTATATTTCTGGTGGGGTGAGTGCAATGGCGATCGCAAGTGCTGTTTTTGTGACGTTTTGGTTTGATTATATTGGTTGGCAGGCGATTCAAGGCAACAAAAAATATGTTTTAGTTCACAATTTAGCGGTTAATTTAGCGGCGATGGGAGGAACAAGTTTTCGTCAAGCTGATTTAACAGATGCTAATTTTATTAATGCTAATCTTAAAGGAACTGATTTTCGTCAAGCTAAACTGATCCGAACTCGTTGGCGAGGAGCGAAACAACTCGATCAAGTCCGAGGCGGTAATACTTATTTAGAGAATGCACAAATTCGGGAATTATTACAAACAGGTCAAGGTCAAAACCAGAATTATGATTTTCAAGATTTGCGGGGACTTAGCTTACAAAATGCGAATTTAGCCGGGGCGAGTTTTATCAGTGCCAATCTCAGTTTTACGAATTTACGCGGGGCTGATTTATCGAAAGCAAAATTGATTCAAACTAAATTAAGTCAAGCTAATCTGAATGGGGCTACTTTAACGGGGGCTTTTATTCAAGATTGGGGAATTACCCTCACGACTCAACTGAGAAATATTACCTGTGATTATTTGTTTTTACGGCTTCCGTCTGAAAAGAGTAATGATCCGAATCCCTATCGTCAGCCGTCGGATTGGAATCGAACTTTAAATCCTCAAGAATTTACGGCTTTAATTCGTTCATTTTTGCAAAGTAAACAAAGTTGGTATTCTACTATTTTAGATTCGGCTAATGATAACGGTTCGGAGTTTTCGGGAAAAATTTCTCAAGTTTCTCTCAAAGGAGAAGAAGAATATGAGGAAATTGAAAAACAAAAAAAATCTCAAAGTTTATCGGTGGAAAGGGTTAATCTGGAAACGTCTTTACAACGGGATTTACCTCAAAGTTTAACCGTTTCTGAATCTATTTTAGCACAACAACCTTTACCTCAAAACTTAGCTGCTATTATTTCAGTGATTGAACAGTTTATCCAAGAAATAGAAGCAGTTTATCCGATTAATACAACGTCGGAACAGATGAAAGCCGCAGCAGAAATTGTCGAACAACTGGAAAGTGATCCGATTTTAAAACAGAGTTTAATTGAGACTTTAACGCCTAAAAATGCTGAACAAATTCAACAAGTGATTAATCGTCCTATTGGTTATTTTATTATAAAAGCGATTCAATCTTGGCGAGATAATACAGGTCTATAAACTCAGCTTTTTAACTCCAGTATCCTCGAATGAGTTGGGTAATAGCCAAGGTTTCAAGCATCAGATAAGTAAAAAGATTAGCCTTGAAAAAGGATTGATGAATTCTTGTTTTTTCTACTTCTTTCAACACAATATAGCCAAGGGCTAATTCTAATAAAAAAGAGACGAAAAACATGGGGATGAGTGTAACGATCAGTTCTAAGGGTAATAAGGGAAAATAAAAAGGCAAACAACAATAGATTGAACCCGCAATTAACAGCAACAAAACTCCGATAAAAGTCGAGATTAAGTTGGTACTAAAAGCAATAGAGATGGAACGATAAATTTTGAGTTTGAGTATTTTTCTATGAATAAAAGCTTCAATAAAAATAATTGGAATCAGTAGAAGAACTTGATAGAAAATACTCTGAGTAAAAAGCGGAACTCCAGAATTTGCGAGATAAACCGATGGGAGTGTAAGATACATCATCGAGTGTATAGCTCAAAACAGTAGGGCGCATCAAATCGGGTAAATATTAATCGAAATTAACTTAAGATAACCCACTGATACACCCGACCAATCCCCTAAAAAAGCTTAAAGAACTTGATGAGTATAACTGTGTTGTTTAACATTATCCTCTGCGCTAACAATTCGCTCAGAATTTAAAATTCGTTTCCGTTCTAAGGAATAGTTAAACTCTTGAAAAACTGTCCCTAAAGCAATATGAGATTGAGCATTGGGGCGACTTTTATAAGTTCGGGTGGCGGAGATCAACCTTTCTTTGAACTCATCGGCTAATTGAACTTCGGGTGGAAATTCCGGGGGAATTTGTACAGTATCGCCCGTGAGAACCGCTCCTATTGTTGTTGCACAAGCTTTTTGATAAGAGGTGGGAATTCCTTTGAGTATGGCTTCTAGGGCGGCTGAGGGAATGGGTTCAATAATTTCGACTTGATGAACTTCCCCTTCTTCTTTGAGAAAGCAGGTGGCTAAACCGATAATCACGTAGTCATCTGTGGAAATATCTGGAGCGTTAGGATAGGTTGTCGTTGAAGTCATAGGGTTTGGTCAGATTTCAGAGAAATATTATCGAGGTAAATTTATTTAATCGTGTGATCGCTAAACTCACAAACTGTATTTTACCAAAGTTTGGATCAGATCAAGCGAAAGAGGAGACAGAAATACACTGAAAAATATTGATAAATCTTAACAAAAGTCCAGAGAACAAAGATGAATCAAATTACAATAATATTTCTGTCTGTAACAACGCCTCTAAATCCAAACTCGCAAGTTGATCGTAGGCTTGGTCAATCACCCGTTTACCGCGTAAGGCGCCAGTATTAGCCCCAGGACAGATAAATTGCAGGGTAGACTGTGAAAATTGCTCAATTAAGCGTTTAACACTCTGAATTTGTCGTGGCCAATGAAAGGTTTTCGCGGTGCGTAGCGGGACAGGTAAACCCTGAAGATTGGGTAACAAGTGACGGCCACTAAACAAGATCCCGACCTGGGAGTTAGAGTATAAACAGGACGAACCGGGAGAGTGGCCGGGAGTCCAAATCATTTGGCTGTGAGGAGTAAGGGTAAATTCCTGTTGAAACGAAGTAACAGTGGCTTCGGGAATCAGATAAGCCTCTTGTTCTTGGATGAGGAGATGACATTCTGTGGCTTGCTGAATTTTGCGGGCGTTACCGATGCTTTCGCGATGAGTAATCACTAACCAGTCAAGTCCACCCTGTTGTTCAATAAAATTCCGGTTAACCTCATCCCAAGCGGGAGTATCGATTAAAATATTTGTCTGATCTTCGATCAAAAAGTACGCTGTTCCCCCTAACGTCTCTCGGTTGGGAGAAAAAGCCCAAACATTATCCAAGATAGGCTGTGGGGGTTTAGAAACGGGTCGGGACTCTACCATAAAAATCAATGCTTCGCTAAACTCAAATGATGGGATGAAACTGTGGGTCTCCAAGCCAGAGTGATAGTATCTGGCACTCAACACGCTAATCTAGAAACAGGCAATCGTCATCCCAAGCTAGAATAATCAACTTATGGATTGTATTTACAGGCATTGTATCTGTTTCCCCCTTGATCTCTAACTGATGAACTCAAGTGGGATAATAGCATAGCAGAGAATTTAGTCTAAGCATCAGTTTGAGTTAATGGCTGCTGGTATTTGTTCAGTCTACTCATTTTAATTGTTGATTTTAGACTAGGTAATTAGTCGCAGTAAAATTAGATCATGCTTCTTTGGTTGTGGTTACTCCTTTTAGGGTTGATAACGTACTGGATTTTGCGACGGGGTGTGGCTCGCATTACCCGTACACCGATTTGGATTTTGTGGCTGGTGATGATGACACCTGCGCTGATTTGGAGTACCTGGCAGCTTGTCTATGGTGAACAGAAGCGCATTCCCCCGGAATTGATCATCATCCCCTTTATTGTTTGTCCTTGTGTTTACTGGTTCCTGGTTAAACTCGGACGCCAAAGCCCACCTCCAACTGATTCGTCAACGACATCGACTTCAGCAATGACTTCTGAACCGACACCAAAATCACCACCGCCTCGTGTGATCACACCCGCCGAAGAAAGTCAACTCCGTGAATGCTTTCCCTGGTCAGTTTTTCCCCTACAAAAACTAGAACATCGGCCCCAAGCGGTCATTTGTCGTGGTCAAATCCGCTCTAACCCTGAACTGGTCTACCAAACGATTCGAGATCAAATTAAGGCTCGGTTTGGCGATCGCTTTATCGTCGTCTTTCAAACGGATTTGAATGATCAGCCGTTTTTTGCCCTCGTTCCCAATCCTTTCCTCGAAAAATCCAAAACAATTACTCGCAATGACTTCTTAAATCGACCGATTCTGGCTTTGGCGTTGTTGGTGATTACAGTTTTTACCACAACAATGGTGGGAGTGAAAATGACAGAGATCTCTCCAGAAATTTGGCGATCTGATCCGAGTTGGTTACTGAAAGGATTACCTTATGCTTTGGCGTTGATGGCAATTTTAGGGATTCACAAATCTGTTCACTATTTGGCGGCTCGATATTATCAAATTCGCCCCACCTTACCTTATTTTATTCCCGTGCCGTTCTTTCCCGGGACGTTTGGGGCGTTTATGCAAATACGATCACCCCTTCCCCACCGTCGAGCTTTATTTGATGTCAGTATTGCTGGCCCTTGGGCTGGATTTATCGCCACGTTACCGATTTTGATTTGGGGATTAGCGCATTCAACTGTGGTTCCAATCCCACCCGATGGTACAGGAATTTTTAACGTTAATGCCATTGATCCGCGTTTTTCGCTGTTGTTAACGGTATTGAGTAAGTTAATTCTGGGAACACAATTGACGGCGACTCATGCGATCGATCTTCATCCGGTGGCGATCGCGGGTTATCTGGGTTTAATCCTCACCGCGTTTCATTTCCTTCCCATTGGTCTTTGTGATGGGGGTCACATGATTCATGCGATGATGGGTCAACGAACCAGTATGGCGATTGGTCAAGTTTCTCGCATCTTAATTCTCGTTTTGGGATTCACTCGTCAGGAGTTTTTATACTTAGCCATTATCCTGTTTTTATTACCGCTTAATGATGAACCTGCGTTGAATGATGTTAGCGAATTGAATAATATTCGAGACTTTATCGGTTTGCTGACGCTGGCTTTATTATTGGTTATTCTTTTACCTGTTCCTCAAACAATTGCTCAATGGTTGAATTATTAACTCGCAGAAAAAGCACCAACCCTAGTCAGGTTTATATTCAATTTCATCTCGTTAGCTGTTTTTCCCTATTTGCCATAAGTTTGTGCTAAATGTTCTAACAGTAAGCGATGAATAAAAATATAACCCCCTCCCACTTGTTTAAAATGAGCGTATAGACGAGGAATTTGATCAGAATGACCTAATTTATCTAAAACTTCTGCTTCTCGCTGAAACAATTGTTGTGCCTGTTTTCAGGCTGCGGGTTGATGAAATTGCGGTTGAAACTGTTTAACAACACAAAAGGGATTTCCGGGTAAATCGTGATCGCGTGCTAAGTAGGTTTTCCCAAAGCCGCCACTTCCTAAGAAACGAATAATTTCAGATCGTTCTCGCAGTTGTTTTCCCAGCATTCTAATAAGATGTAAGACGGTATTTTAATTTTGACATAGAAAAACTTGAATTGAAATCGTTGAATTCAAATTTTAATTCAAAAATCGAGTTAAATCAAATTCTTGAGCGGGTGCTGATTGAGTATCACGATCACGTTCTGACATCAGCAACAATAATAATCGATCTGAATAATCCACCGCCCCGCGACATTCTTCTCGCAAGACTTCTAATCCCCCATTGGCATATTCTTCAAAAATTGCCGCCCGTTTTTCTTCAGAGTCTGTATCAAAAGGAGAAAGGATTTGTGGATCATTAATTTCTAAAAAGGCGATGAGTTTAATCACCAAATCATAGCCGCGAGAAATAAAAACCTCTAAAGAAATGGGTGACGGTTCTCGCTTAGAAACTGCTTCTAGAGGAATTCGTTTTTTGTGGCGTATTCCTAATGTTGCTGCAAATACCATCACATCGGCGTAGGTTTGAAATGGGCCTGTTTTGCCCTCAGATTCAGTTAAGGCTTTGACAAAATCTGCTTTATCCTTTGCTACTCGAATTCGATTAAATGCCATGACATTTACATTTAATTGAGCATTGACCGTTTGATCTTCCTCTAATATTATAAGTGACCTGAACTTGACCCGCAATAGATTATTAAATTTTACGCCGACAACTTGTTAAAAACTAGATTAAACGGTAAGATAAAGTTTAAAATTGTCAACCTGATTAAGTTTGTTAATTTATGTATGATTTTGTAATTATTGGAGGCGGAATTGTTGGTTTATCAACGGCAATGGCTTTAGGTCAACGTTATCCTCAAGCTCAAATTCTGCTGTTAGAAAAAGAAAACCATTTTGCTCCTCATCAAACGGGAAATAATAGCGGTGTCATTCATTCAGGAATTTATTATAAACCTGGAAGCTTAAGAGCCAAGCTTTGTCGAGAAGGCTGTCAGTCGATGGTAGAGTTTTGTCAAAAATATAATATTGAGTATGATGTTTGTGGTAAAGTTATTGTTGCCACCGAACCGGAAGAATTACCTCTCCTCGAAAATCTCTATCAACGAGGTTTAGAAAATGGTCTTGAAATCCAAAAAATCACGGCAGAACAGGTCAAAGAAGTTGAACCCTACGTCCAGTGTTTAGCCGGAATTAAAGTCAATTCAACGGGAATTGTTAACTATACTCAAGTTGCCCAAAAATACGCAGAAATCATTGCAGAACGAGGGGCAAAACTCCAACTTTCGACAAAAGTAGAGACTATTAAAAATACCTCAGAAGGGGCAATAATTCAAACCAATAAAGGCGAATTTAAAGCTAAATTTTTAATTAATTGTGCGGGACTCTATAGTGATAGAATTACTCAGTTAGGTGGAGTCAAACCCCAAGCTAAAATTATTCCCTTCCGAGGTGAATACTATGAACTCATTCCTGAAAAACGCCATTTAGTTAAAACTCTAATTTATCCAGTTCCAAATCCCAATTTTCCCTTCTTAGGGGTTCATTTTACCCGGATGATTGACGGGAATGTTCATGCTGGGCCTAATGCTGTTTTAAGTCTGAAACGAGAAGGCTATAAAAAGACTGATTTTGACTTTGCAGATACCGTTGATACACTGACTTATCCGGGGTTTTGGAAACTCGCCACCAAACACGCCAAAGATGGCATTGAAGAAATTATTCGCTCTTTTAATAAAGCGGCATTTGTTCAGAGTTTACAACGTTTAATCCCTGAAGTTCAATCAGAAGATTTAATTCCAACTCATGCAGGAGTGCGGGCGCAAGCGTTGAAAAATGATGGCAAACTGGTGGATGATTTTTTAATTGTAGAAGGACGTAACGCCATGCACGTTTGTAACGCTCCCTCTCCGGCTGCTACCGCTTCCCTAGAAATTGGGAAAGCTATTGTCGAGAAAGTCGCAAATGTATAATGAGGAAAAAAGCTTGACCAAAGGGACACTAAAATACTAGATTTAAAAAGGATAACATCAAGGAGAGATCAAAATCTATGGCTGGTGAAATCATTTATGTTTCAGTCTTGTGCTTTTCTATCGTTTTAGTCGGTTTAGCAGGTGGCTTTCTGTTACTCAAGCTTCAAGGCGGAGAATAAGTCTAGTAACTTAGCTTAAAACTGAATAAAAAACCGAGGGCGATCGCACTTTTAATCAAAGCGATCGCTTAATTTTTGATATTCACTATAGAGGGGATCATCTGTCACTTTTTAACCCTCTTTTTACCGCATTGTCAAATCGATATTTTGCCGACATAATACGACTAACTCTAGCTTTTCTGGATATTTTAGGATAGACATTCGCTTGATTTATATCGGTATTAAACCCTCTGTATCTTTATTCAAACAATCAAAATTACAGTTGAGAAAAATGATGTTGAAGTAGACGATGAATAAACCGATAACGACGACCTACTTTCTGTAAAAGTAAGCGTTTAGTTGCTGTATCTAAAAACTGATTAGTTTGCCAAGGAAGATAACCTTTTAAAGACAAAAAGCTTCGTAAAACAAACTGTTTTATCCAGTCATTAATCGCAAATCGCTTATAGATAGCCGCCCAAATTATACCTAAAATCATTCCGCCTAAAACCACCCAAATTGAACGAACAATTACCCCGATTGCAATGAAAGCCACAATTCCCCACCAAATCAACCCCGAAATAAATTTAACCCCAATCTTATATTTTTTTTCTTGCTCAAAATCTTGTAACCAACTGGGGGAAATTTCTTGAATCGAAAACTCAGATTTATTTTCTTCTTCTAAACGTTTTGCTAACCACTCCAAACCCTGCCTAACTGTTTCTAAATTTCGTTCTTCCCAGTTCTTTCTAGAGGTTGACTGTTCTCGGTGAGGTGCGATTTGAGATCTAATATAAGCATTAAATAAATATTGTCGTTGTTCTTTGAAAGTTTCTAAACGCTTCCAAGAAGAGATTAAAATTTCTTCATAGGCTAAAGTCATCATACTCAGCAGTAGCGGTTTTTTCGCTAACTTCAATAAGCTTTCATCCTCAGCAATATTATTCCACAGTTCTCGGCTACGAGCATTCATCAAATAATCTCTAATTTGTTTTTTGGTGAGTGGACGCAGTAAAATTGCTCCATTGAGTTGTAAAACTGCTTCACAATGATGATAAACTTCTACACTGCTACAAACTACCAAATGTAGAGGACAAACATCACTCGACAAAAATTCATTGAGTTTGAGAATACATTGATTGTGTTGATTGTTTCCCACTTCATCCAAACTATCTAATAGAGGTAAAATTTGTAAGTTTTCAAGCCAATCTTTACCGATCTCGGCGGGAATGTTATACTTAATCTTAAGTTGGTCAATAATCCAATTTTCAATTGATTGTTCACTATCGGTCCAAGTTGCTAAATTTAATAATATCGGTACGGGTTCTCCATTATCCTTAATCGCCCGTTTTACCAAGACCTTCGCTAACCCCATTAATGTTGTTGTTTTTCCCGCCCCTGTTCCCCCGAGAATCAACAGCTTTCCCCCAATTCGATCAAAAACGGGGATAATTCCACAGTTGGAGGAGAGTCGAAAACTAGGACGATTTCCCACCTTGGCTTCGATATCCCAAATTCGCCGCATTCGTAAGGGGGGAGTTTCCTGGGCTAACTGGGTTAAAACCGCTCTGTGAGGTGATTGTAGCCGAGATTGCTTGACTTCATTTTTCACCTGCTGAAGCAGTTGATAACGTTTCTGATAGGGCAATCGATGGGAATTGAATCGTAACATAGAAGTATAAGATAGTGGCGATCAATATAAAGCCAGCTCAAGTTTAATTGGATTTAATTTAAAATATACAGGGTAGACGATGATTTAAAATCTCAAGATCAAATTTTAAGAGAAAATCCTGAATTTTCAGGCGTAATCTCGAAACTCATAACACAGACTCAACAGCTTTTCAGACTAAATTGGTTCAATAAATTTTCCTGGAGAAACGAGGCTTATATAAGATGTCCTTCAAACCTAGCCAGTTGATGATTGCAGGTGCAGCCGGACTCACGACAGCCGTGATTGTAGCTTATCTGACGGTATCGACCCATTCTTCTCAATCTCCTACCGCATCGACTTTAAACTCTGTGAGTCAACCCCAAACGACTCCTTCTCCCACCGCCGCAGCGCCCGCGAACCCTCCGATTTCCTCTCCTTCTTCACAAACAAACCCCGTCGTTATTCGACCCCCGGTCGAAAATTGTCGCATCAGTATGGCAGTGGTTGATGACCCGGAACCGCCTTTAAATGTTCGTTCCTCCCCAGAAGTTCAAGACGGTAATATTGTCGGTCAACTCGATAATGATACATTTATTTCTGTGGTGAATGAAGATCAAGGTTGGCTACAAATTAGTAGTCCAGTAGAAGGATGGGTTGCCAAAAATCGCACGAATAGTAGTTGTGCAAATGTAGAAACACCCATTAACTTTTTACAAGGGGGAAGTTCCGCTATTATTCGAGGGGAAATTATCGGTGGAGGCAGCCATCGTTATACTCTCAATGCCGGATCGGGTCAAATTTTAACGGTGGAAAGTCGTCAACAAGTTTTTCCACGGATTGTCACCCCAGATGGAGAACTTTTAGCCGGAGATCCCTATACTGAAAATCTGACTGAATGGACGGGTGAACTTCCCCAAACCGGAGAATATACCCTAGAACTTGATTCTAACTTTCGCGGATATGAATATGAATTTTTGGTGAAAGTTGAATAAGCGGTAAAATCTTAAATAAAAATTCAGATGTAGAGACGTAGCATCCAACCTATCTACAATAAATTAAAATTAAAGATATCCAAAATAGAGAAGTAGGCATCAACCGAGTTGCTAAACGGATTTGATATGAACAAGTTAATTTTTAATCCTCCTGCTTTGCTAGCAGAAATTCCCCCCGGATATCTCAATATCATGGGTTATGTTGATGAGTCTGAAGTCAATGGCCCCGGTTGTCGGGCGGTGATTTGGGTTCAAGGGTGTCAGCGAGAATGTGGGGGATGTTTCAATCCTCCTTCTTGGTCTTTTGAAGCCAATCAGTTGATCAAAGTTGAAGAATTAGCTGATAAAATTGTTAGTCATTCTTCTAATCAAGGTGTCACCTTTTCAGGCGGAGAACCCTTTTGGCAAGCCCCCGCTTTAACCCAATTGGCAAAACGTTTAAAAGCCAAGGGTTTAAATGTGATGTCATTTACGGGGTTTACCTTAGAAGAATTACACTCACCTCACGCCCCGGTCGGTTCTCAAGACTTGTTAGATGAATTAGATCTTTTAATTGATGGGCCGTTTGTCGAATCTTTAGCGATTCATTCACCGGAATCTTTAGTGTCTTCTCGCAATCAAAAAGTTAGGGTTTTTAATCCCGAATTTGCGGATAAACTGACTTGGGCCAGCGATCAAATTGAAATTCACGTTCTCAAAGATGGCCGGCGAATTGTGACTGGATTTTTGGGTCAGATGAATTTAGGAGAGTGAAATTTTAAATAATTTTAATGTTAAGGAACCTGATCGAGTTGTACATTGAGGAGGGAATATTGATTCCAATCGACTGCATCAAAATGCCACCATTCGGTAATCAAAGAATCAAAGCCATATTGTTTCATTTTGTATTCCAATAAGTTGCTATTGCGGCGAACTTCTGGAGGATGAGAATAATAATCTCGGGCGGCTTTATCGGTAAAATCATCAAAATCAGTCGGCATTTTTAATTCCTCACCGGTGCGGAGATCCACTAACGTTAAATCAACCGCCGCCCCCCGATTATGACGAGAACCTCTTGCGGGGTTAGCCACATAACGACCATCGGGTAAAATCTCCCACATTTGTTTCGTCACAGACCAAGGTCGATAACAATCAAAAACTTTGAGTCCTAAGCCCATTTCTTCTAAGTCTTGCTGGACGTTGGACAGAGATTGGGCAACATCAGCCCGCAGCAAACACCGAGGAACAGAATAGAGTTTTCGTTGTAAAAAATTGTTAGTCGTGGCGTAACGAATATCTAGTTTAATATTCGGATTAATCTCCTGAATATCAATAAGCTTTTCTCCATCTTGAACTTGAGAATAGACTTGAATTGAAGGAGAATTAGACGAAGTTTGTGCCATTTCTACCGCCATTGCGGGTTCATAATTCACCTGAAGTTCAGTCGGAGGAACTGTCGTGAGATGACATCCAACGACCGAGAGTAATACCGTAAAAAATAAGAAAAATTTTCGAGTCATGTTCTCAGTCTTAGAACTCGATAAAAGTTTAAATCAAATTAGCGAACAGGGGTCAGACGAAAGACCGGGAACTTAAAACCGCAGTTTACTTTCAAACCTAGCCGAACTAACCCCACCTATTCTGTATCAAATGCCTAAGCGTTGATACACTTGGTCTAAATGCCTCAAATGATATTGAGGATCAAAACACGCTTCAATTTCTGAGGTTGAAAGCTTAGTCGTTACCCGTTCATCTTTGATAATCAAATCGTGAAAATTTCCTCCCGGTTTGTTCCAAGCTTCATGGGCGCAAGACTGGACAATACTGTAAGCTTCTTCACGACCTAACCCCTTTTCAACTAATGCCAACAAAACACGCTGACTAAACACAACACCTCCATAGAGATTCATGTTGCGCTTCATATTTTCAGGATAAACTAACAGGTTTTTGACTAAATCTGTCGTTTCCACTAACATAAAATGGGCAACAGTGGAGGAATCGGGTAAAATCATCCGTTCTACAGAACTATGAGAAATATCCCGTTCATGCCACAACGCTACATTTTCCAAAGCTACAACGGCATGACCTCGTAAAATTCGCGCCAATCCGGTTAACCGTTCACTGCGGATTGGGTTGCGTTTGTGAGGCATTGCTGAAGATCCTTTTTGACCTTTAGAAAAGAATTCTTCGACTTCTAAAACATCAGTCCGTTGTAGGTTACGAATTTCTACCGCAAATCGTTCGATAGATGCGCCCAATAATGCTAAAGTTTGGGAATATTCGGCATGGCGATCTCTCGAAATCACCTGAGTCGAAGCGGTATCGGGTTGGAGTCCTAAATTTTGACAGGCTTGAGCTTCTACACGCGGATCAATATTGGCATAAGTTCCTACCGCCCCGGAGATTTTACCCACGGCGATACTGTCACGCAAACGCACTAAACGTTCTCGGTTACGACAGACTTCAGCTAACCATCCGGCGAGTTTGAAGCCAAAGGTAATGGGTTCGGCGTGAATTCCATGCGATCGCCCCACCATCACAGTATTGCGGTGTTGTTGGGCTTGATAACGCAGGGCTTGACTCAAACATTCCACCCGTTCTAAAAGCAGATCGGTACTGGCGACTAATTGTAAGGCTAAAGCGGTATCCAAGACATCGGAACTGGTTAACCCCAGGTGAATATAACGTCCGGCGTCGCCCACATATTCGTTAACGTTAGTGAGAAAAGCAATCACATCATGGCGGACTTCGGCTTCTATTTCTTGGACTCGTTTGAGATCAAAATTGGCTTTGGCTTTGATCTGTTCGACGGCTTCGCGGGGAATGTATCCGAGTTCGGCTTGGGCTTCACAGACGGCGATTTCCACCTGAAGCCAAGTTTTCAGTTTATATTCATCTGTCCAAAGATTGCCCATTTCAGGCAGTGTGTATCGTTCAATCATCTTGATTTTTTTGAATTTGACCTAATTTTTAGGGATTCAGTCACTCTACAAGTGCCGCGGCGCAAATAACACGTTGGGTATTTGCAAGCATAACCGTTTTATTGTAGCGGTCAGTGGCAATTTGAGCGATTGTCAATGGAGATTCAATGTCATTTTACCCGTTGATCTTCTTGGATGTATTTTCAACGCTGATATTGTCCCTGGAAACTTGACGAAAGAATTCGAGTCTTTGTCTAATATTTTTGATTTTTGTAAATCTGTGATTGATCCAGTTATATTTTTATTAAAATTAAATCAAACTCGCATCAAATGATACAGCATCCAATTTTTTATATTTTATACTTGAGCTAGAATCTTATCTATAGTTACTTGTCTCAATAGAGAAAATATCAATGTGTTGTTCAATATTAATCAATTGAATTGGTTTTGGCAAACCCTGACCTCAGAAAGCCAGATTTTTAGGGCAATTTTACCGCGAACAATCCTGTTTGCAAGTTTGGCAATGGGTGTCGCTTTTTTTCATCAATTTAAACCCATATTAGAATTAAATGTCGTGGGTAGTTTAACGACAAATGTGGCTTGTAACTTGGTGTTAGGACTATTATTAGTTTTTCGGACGAATGCGGCTTATGAACGGTTTTGTCAGGGTCGTCAAGCTTGGGGGATTTTAACGGTTGAAATTCGCAACTTATCCCGAGAAATTCAGATCACAATTTGGGAGACGGATGAAGAATATCCCTCTAAAAAAACGACTTTATTAAAACTCCTCGTTGGGTTTGCAATTGCCACAAAACTCCATCTCAAACAACAAAAAATTACCACCGAGTTAGATGAATGGCTTTCACCCCAAATCTTAGATCAATGTCGTCAAGCTAAAAATCCACCTCTGCAAATTTCATTATGGATTAGAAATGATCTCCAACAAATTACCCAACATCAAACCGTTACACCTGTAGAACAAATGATCATGCTGAATCAACTGAATCGGTTGATTGAAGGGTTGACTTGTTGTGAACGAATTCTCACCACCCCGACTCCTCCTGCTTATGTCAATTTTTTGAGAAAATTAATTATGATTTACTGTTGTTTATTACCCTTTAGTTTGATTGATCAATTAAACTGGTGGGTAGGATTTGCAGTCGCGGTAATTGCTTCGGTTTTACTGGGGGTTGATGAAATTGGCAGTCAAATGGATAGTCCTTTTGGAAATGATTCCACGGATCTCCCTTTAGATGAAATTTGTGGTAGAATTATGAAAGGAGTAGAAAGTACAATTTCTTTTGTTTCAGAGAATCAAACTTCAACGGAGACGAATAGTTCTGATTTTGTGGAGACGGCTTTAAGAACACATTTTAACCCCAATCCGAATCCGACTCCATCGACTCCTTTTAATTCATCACAGATCGATTTCCCATAAACGAATGCCGCCTAAAATTCCGGTAATATTGGGAACAACTTCAATAAAATTAGGCAACTCAAATTTAACTTTTTTCGTGTTGCCCCCTCCTAAATAAATTCGGTCACAATTTAACACTCGTTTAAGCGTTTTTAAGGCTTTTTCTAGGCGACGGTTCCATTTTTTTGAACCAATTTTATCTAAGGTTGCATGACTGAGTTGTTCTTCGTAGGTTTCTCCTTTCCGAAACGGATGATGTCCGCCTTCTAAATTCGGAACAAGCTGACCATTTAAAAATAAAGCGGTACCAATTCCAGTTCCTAAAGTCAGAACTAATTCGACACCTTGACCAGAAATTGCACCCAGTCCTTGAATATCGGCATCATTAGCAACTCGCACCGGTTTTCCAAACTGTTGAGAGAGGGTTTGGGCGAAGTTTAATTCTTCCCAGTCTGGATGTAAATTCACTGCTGTTTTTGTGACTCCTCGGACAACAACCCCCGGAAAACCCACGGAAACTCGGTCAAATTCTCCCTGTTTATGGGCTAATTCACTTAGAGTGGCGATCACTAATTTGGGTGTTGCGGGTTGAGGTGTTTCGACTCGAACTCGTTCGGTTATCGGTTCACCTGCGAGGTTCAACACCATCATTTTAATACCACTTCCCCCAATATCAATTGCTAAAGTTTGGGGAGATTCAGGATTAGATTCAAGCATTTAAGTATGACTGAAATCAGATTTTATTCTTAATTTTACAATAGATTTTATTAGAAACATCTAAAATCAATCTAAATTAAGTTTAATCGCTTGCCAAATTTCTGGTAAAACATTCCCTAAAGTATGATCGCTCTCCACTTCTATCAGTTTCACCCAAGGACGTGAGGCACTGTAGTGACGACTGGCTTGGACCGGGATAATTTCATCCTGTCTTCCATGTACAATTAATGTGGGCAGAGAACGATTTAACTGAGCATCAGAGTATTGAGAGAGGTCTTCTATGAAGTGATAGTTTAAAGGAACATCCCGTTGTTCACCGTGATGATAAACAGATAAATCTCGTTCAATTTGCCATTGTTGTAGCTTTTCATTGCCGAGAAGCGGTAACACATGAGTGAGAAAATCAAAGGCAGGTGCAAGCAAAAATAACTGTTCAACTGAGGGATTTCGTTGTGCTAACCAAGTCGCTGTTAATCCGCCAAAACTCGAACCAATAATTACTTTTTTTTGCTCAGATTTAAGATTATATTCCGTTTCGATTTGGTGGAGTTGTCGAGTTAGAGTAAGATTATAGAAATCCCCCTGATTCAAATTGGGAATTTGTAAGTTAATCTGTTGTTCTCGAAAGCGATCGCGCAAAAAATCGGCTTTGGCTGATTTTGGACTAGAAGCAAACCCATGTAAATAAATATAAGATTTATCCATTAAACTGAGCAATAACAGGAAAATGATCAGACGGCCAAACGTGATCAATTTGAGTACGATCAACGCTCACTTGATGCAAGTTTAAACGGCTATCATAATAAATAGTATCGACCGCCGCAAACCCTTTTCCGGTAAATTCGTGATAGGTCATTTGCTCGTCTAAGTCGATAGAGGCGAGTGCATCACGTAACACAACCCCATTTGTGAGGGGTTTTAACAGGGTTTTACGGGGAAAACTGTCGGGTTCGGCGTTAAAATCACCTGTGACAATAAACCGATATTCATCGGCGTTGAATTGGCTTAAGCGATCGCTAATTAACTGAGCGCTCAACTCTCTAGCCCGTGGACTATGATAGTCGAAATGGGTATTAAAAATAATAATCGGTTTGTCTTGACCCACTCCCTCAAAAACTCCCCAACTCACCATCCGAGGAACAGGATTTTCCCACTCCCTCGTTACGCTTCCGACTAATTTGGGAGTCTGACTCAGCCAAAACTCTCCGGTTTTGAGACAACGCCATCGCTGCTGATGATAGAAAATTGCACAATATTCACTCAAACCGTTTCCCAACCGATCAACCCCGACACTTTGATAGTCGTTGAGACGTCGATGGAGATCCAGTAACTGATGTGCTTTTCCTTCTTGAGTCCCGATCAAATCTGCACCAGATTGAGCTATCAGTTGAGCGATGATCCCTCGCCGCCAAACCCAGGCGCTGTTACCCGGATCGGGCTTATCAAAACGAACGTTAAATGTAACAATTTTCATATCAACACCGAAAAAGCTGAACATCAGAGCGTTATTCGTATCATATTCATTAATGAGTCAAGACACTCATTTAAAATGTCTTAATTTCCAATAACTTTGTCTTCCGAGTCAGCTTTTTACAGGAAAGAAATTCTAGACCTTAAAATAAAGGAGCCGCCGGAGAAGTCGGTGCAACTAAGCAATTAACCACCTGATCAAGAATACAGACAACCGGGCCAACTTCTGTTCCTTGTAGCAAGGCATTTGTTAAGTCAGTATTCGACAATTCCGCTTGAGCGATGTTCGTATTCACTAAGATAGCCGCCTGTAAATTGGCGTTGGAGAAATCTGCACCTTTGAGGTTAGCAAGGCGAAGATCCGCTGCAAACATATTGGCATCTGTAAAGTTGGCATCGGCTAAGTTCGCTTTGAAGAAAGTCACCTGACGCAGATCGGCGTTCTCAAAATTGGCTTCTGAGAGGTAGGCTTCGCTGAAGTTGGCTTCAAACAAATTAGCATCTTGAAAATCAGCTTTGCGAAGGTTAGCTCTAGCGAAGGATGCTCCCGATAAATCAGCTTGTCGCAGATCAGCACCTTGGAGATCCGTATATCGAAGATTCGCCTCGTAAAGATTGGCATCTGCGAGGTTGGCTCGAAATAAATCGGCTACATAGAGATTGGCTCCGTACAAGTTGGCACTCCGCAAGTCAGCATCCCGTAGAATTGCCCCTTGTAGTTTTGCATTGAACAAGTTCGCCCCTCTCAAGTCCAGTCCACTGAGGTTCGCTCCCCGTAAATCGCATCCTGGACAGCGATTTGTTGCTCGTAATTGAGCGATCGCATCGTCATCGGCTGCCAAAGTTTCCATTGCCAACCCCAGTGGAGAGAGTAAAATTGTGGTGACTAAAGCTAGCAGTTTCATTATCCTTTTCCCCAATCAGCCAACAAAAAACAGAAATGAACGCATCTACGGCTTGTGCAATCGATTCTATCACGGGTTATCCCCATTGCCAGGATGAAACAACTTTTGTTAAGACTTTAGGGGGGTAAGTTGAGGGTGATCTTTCATTGTTTGCAGTTTTATCGTTTTCTTAAGAAAGACAAAAATCAATTTCTTACGCTCGCGCCCCCAGTAATTGGATAACAGAAGTGAATCGAGCAATTTTTTGAGAGCCGATTGACAGAGGAGCATTTTCTACAGTATGTTAAGCCAAACTAGCTATAAAAGAATCTCATGTGATCGCGATTGAAAAGAGTCCAATTCACTCAAAAGCTGGACACCTCTAGAGTTTAATCCCGCCTATCCTGGAAATAGGAGTTCAGATTTGAGAAATTTAAGTCTGCTTCTCTAGTCGATAGAGACTTTGATGAACTATACTTGCTCATTGAGTCTCTGTTCTCGTTCAAAGGATAGAACGGGACAAACCAATCAAGCATTGCATTGAGATTCAAGTTGATATTGTCATAGTGGAATTGTGGCGTGAAGCAGAAGGGAATGAGTCAAACGACAGCATTTATGGGGGGGTGTATGTTCACCGTAATGACCGCCCTCCTCCTGCTCATTGGGTGGCTATTATTTGGCGACCTGCCTTCTAGTAACTCAAAGGATGCTTCAGAATCTGATCGCAACAATCAGCCCTACGGAGTTTTACCTTTTAATCCTTCTCAACCCAATCAGCCTTTTGGTATTCTTCCGTTTGGCCCTCCTCAACCGGGTCAATCTTATGGTTCGCTGCAACTGCCGCCTCCCCCTCCTCTGACGGCGGCGCCGAGTAGTCCTTCCAATCCCCCCAATAGCTCCGACTCCCAACTCCAAAACCAAGTTCAGCAGCAGCAGAATATAACGCAACAGCTTACAACTCAGTTGGAGCGGCATCGGATGCAAATTGAGCAGTTGACAACGCAGACGGAACGCCAGCGAATGCAAATCGAACAACTGACTTCTCAAACTGAGCAGCAACGCATCAAAAATGAGCAGCTCTTGATGCAACTCAATGAACAACAACGGATGATTACTTGGTCGGGGGGTTCCTCTAAACCTTTTGCGAATCAGTCCGGAAACAACTCGATGATTCAAACGGCTGTTCTTTGGGTTTTAGTCGGAGTTGTGGTGGCTCTGTTTGTAGGCGGAAGTATTTTTGTTCTCAGTTTGATTTTTGTCCTCACTCAACCTCAGCGGCGTTCATCAAGTCCGAAAAAGTATCCCATGCAACCGATTGATTTTGCTTGGCCTTATGCTTTTTATGATGAGCAAACTGACTTTCTTCCTCCGCAACCAAGAAGCAGACGCAATCGTTAAGATAAGATCTGACTGATTCTAATTTGCCAGTTTTCAATGGGCATTCGACAACTTTTGACTCAATGGGGTCTATCTTTTTTTGACTCTCCTTTACTGGTGAATTTGGCTAGAGGTGCGGGAACTGCTTTTTTAGTCCAGGTTTCAGGTGTTGGATTGACTTATATGGTCCAGATTTTTCTGGCTCGTTGGCTGGGAACGGCTGAGTTTGGAATTTATGAATATGTTGTTTCCTGCACGTTGTTACTCGCCATTTTCGGTGGACTTGGTTTGCCGACTGCTGTATTGCGGTTTATTAGTCAATATAAAGTGACCCAACAATGGCAACAATTAACGGGCTTAATTCAAGGGACTTGGCAGTTAACGGGTGTGATTAGTTTTGCCCTCACTTTAGGCACAACGGCTTTAATTTTAATCTTTACTGATTCTAGTTGGATCTATTATACGCCACTCTTAATTGGAGTTTGGATGGTGCCTTTAATTGCTTTAGCCCAACTCCAGGCAGAAATGGCTCGGGCTTTTAATAAAATTATCTTAGCCTATGCTCCGTTTCGTTTAATTCAACCACTCTTGGTATTAGGGGCAGCTTTTTCTGCTGGGCAAATTCAATCTCCCCTCCAGAGTGAAATTGTCTTAGGAGTCTCGATTTTATCTTTGATTCTTGTAGTCGTCAGTCAGTGGCAATTCTTACAACATCAACTCAAGATTGAATATCAGTTAGCTACTCCAGATTACCAGACAACTGAATGGTTAAAAGTGGCTTTTCCATTATTATTGCAAGGAGTATTTTTTATTGTTCTTAATCAAACTGATATTTTGATGATTGGAACAATTATTAGCCCCGAATCAGTGGGAATTTACAGCGCTGCTGCTAAAACTTCGGTTTGGGTTACGTTTGTTTTACAAGCGGTGAATACTGTGGCTGCTCCGGTATTTACCACACTTTACACTCAAAATGACCGCTCAGGTTTACAATCGTTAGTGGCGACTGTTGCCCATTGGATTTTCTGGCCGTCTTTAATTCTTGCTATTGCGATTATTACCTTTGCTGACCCCATTTTAGGCTTATTTGGTTCAGAGTTTGTTGCCGCCCGTCTACCCATGACTATTCTAATTTTTGGACAGTTAGTGAATGTTGGTTCGGGTTCGGTTGGGTATCTCATGGTGATGACCGGACATCAAAATCAATCCGCTATCATCTTTGGATGTAGTGCAATCACCAATATTATTTTAAATGCGCTCACCATTCCCACTTTAGGCATTTTAGGTGCAGCTCTGTCTACCGCTTTAACAATGGCGATGTGGAATATTTTACTACACGTTTTAGTCGTTCGCTATCTAAACGTTTATCCTTCTATTCTCTATGCCATTTTACCCAAATCTCATCCTAACTAAACCTCAATATTCACTTCTTTTTTACCCAATCATTCATATCGTTGGGGTTGAGGGCGCAGAGAAGAACGCAATACAAACCGCCCCAACAATAATACTATAGTGTTGGTAATGTTAGCTGATCTCATCAATAATTAATTCCGGCTGGTTCACTTCATCAGACATCTCTACAATCGCCCGTACAACAGGTTTAACTTCAGAAGCATTAGGATTGTCAAAATCTTCATAACGAAATCGTTTTGCCCGTTTTGCTACTTGTACTATAATCTGATAACGGCTACTTGATCCGCTCTTGATTAATTGTTCACTCAAACGGTTGATTTCATGGCTATTCACTGAGGAGATAGTGTTATACATGACTACTTGATTTACTCTACAGTTCTATCTTAGAAAACGGAGGTAAAATCATTGTTAACGGTAGGATAAATTCATGTTATCTTTGGGAAAGGATAAATTGCTGTCACGGCAAACCGTCAGACTAATCAGCGGACATGATTTAATTGAAATTCTCTCAATTGGATTGTGTCAATTCCTCGGTTCAAATAATTCAAAAGATGTAGAAGCTGAACAAATAGAGAAAATTCTGCGACTGGCTTATGAATCTTCTTATTTTCGTAAAACACAACTCTATTCTCTCATTCAACAGTGGGAAAGTTTAAATACACCGTTTGTGATTCTCCATCAAGAAGAATAGAATTAGGGCGGGTTGATAGAGTTTATTGATGACTGAAAAAACCCGCCCCGACAATTGTTTTAGACGATTCTAGTTCTCAGAATAAGCCTCCATTGGTAGACAAGAACAAACAAAATTGCGATCGCCATAAGCGTTATCAATTCGTCCCACAGAAGGCCAAAACTTATGATCTCGCAACCAAGGTGCCGGGTAAGCCGCCTGTTCGCGGGAATAGGGATGATTCCACTCACCGACAATTAGCGATTCTGCGGTGTGTGGTGCGTTCTTTAAGGGGTTGTTTTCGCCGTCGATGTCTCCCGACTCAATCGCCGAAATTTCGCGCCGAATCGCTATCATCGCGTCGCAGAAACGGTCTAACTCTGCTTTCGACTCGCTTTCTGTCGGTTCAACCATCACGGTTCCCGGTACCGGCCAAGAAACGGTAGGCGCGTGGAAGCCATAATCCATCAACCGTTTAGCGATATCATCGACTTCAATATTGGCTGATTTTTTCACGCCTCGCAAGTCTAAAATACATTCATGGGCAATCAAACCATTTTTACCCTTATATAAAATCGGGTAAGATTCTTTCAGACGATGAGCCATATAATTAGCATTTAAAATCGCTACTTTTGTGGCTTCGGTTAACCCTTCGGCGCCCATCATGGCAATATACATCCAAGAAATTACCAAAATACTCGGACTTCCCCAAGGCGCCGCCGAAATAGCGCCCAAAGATTGAGGATTATCATCTTGCATTGTCACAACTGAATGCCCCGGTAAAAAGGGAATTAAATGAGATTTAACCCCAATTGGCCCCATTCCTGGCCCACCGCCACCGTGAGGAATACAGAAGGTTTTGTGTAAGTTTAAATGACAAACATCGGCGCCAAAATCAGCCGGACGACACAAACCAACTTGGGCGTTCATATTCGCCCCATCCATATAAACTTGACCGCCATTGTTGTGAATAATATCACAAATTTCCTGAATTCCTTCTTCAAAAACCCCGTGAGTGGAAGGATAAGTAATCATCAACGCCGCCAAATTTCGACCGTGTTTTTCGGCTTTAGTTTTGAGGTCATCAATGTCAATATTTCCCTCAGAATCACATTTGACAGCAACAACTTTTAAGCCGCACATCACCGCACTTGCGGGGTTGGTTCCGTGTGCAGATTCAGGAATTAAACAGATATTACGGTTGGTTTCGCCTCGTTCTTCGTGGTAGCGACGAATCACTAATAAACCGGTATATTCCCCTTGAGAACCTGCATTCGGTTGCAGAGAAATTCCATCAAATCCTGTTATTTCTGCTAACCAATGTTCTAACTGTTGGAACAGAACTTGATAACCGACGGTTTGAGATTTGGGGGCAAAGGGATGAATTTTACCAAATTCCGGCCAAGTTACGGGTAACATTTCTGCTGCCGCGTTTAACTTCATTGTACAGGAACCCAACGGAATCATCGAAGTTGTTAATGATAAATCTTTGTTTTCCAAGCGATGCAAATACCGCAATAATTCCGTTTCCGAATGATACTGATTGAAAGCGGGATGAGTCAGATAGTCGCTAGTTCGTTTAAAAGCATCTAGCAGTGTAGAATTTCCGGAGAGTTCATCCAGTCGGAAAGGCAGTTCATCGGTATCGGAGAAGATTTGCCACAAATCAATTAAATCTTGAATTGTTGTGGTTTCATCTAAACTGATACCCACAGTATTTTTATCTAGAGTTCGTAGATTAATATGATGAACTTTGGCTGCATCGAGAATTTCTTGTAACGGTTGGGAACCTAAATTCACTCCGAGGGTATCAAAATAGGATTCATTGCTAATTTCATACCCCAATCGTTGTAATCCTTGTGCTAATATTGTCGTTAACTGATGGATTTTTTCGGCAATTTGTTTTAACCCTTTTGGCCCGTGATAAACTGCATACATTCCCGAAATTACAGCTAAAAGAACCTGGGCGGTACAAATATTGCTGGTGGCTTTATCCCGACGAATATGTTGTTCACGTGTTTGTAAAGCTAAACGCAAAGCTGGGTTTCCGTTTGAGTCTTTTGAAACCCCAACTAAACGTCCTGGAACTTGTCGTTTGTAGGTTTCTTGGGTGGCAAAATAAGCCGCATGGGGGCCGCCATAACCGAGGGGAACCCCAAACCGTTGAGTATTTCCGACCACAATATCCGCCCCAAATTCACCAGGGGGCGTTAACAACGTTAAACTTAAAATATCAGCCGCAACGGTAACTAATGCTTTGTGTTTGTGGGCAGTTTCGATCAAGTCTCGGTAGTCGTAAATTGCCCCGTCGGTTGCGGGATATTGTAGCAACGCCCCAAAAATTGGGGTATCAAACTTAAAGGTTTTAAAATCTCCGACAATGATTTCAATTCCCAACGGTAAAGCCCGCGTTTTAACTACATCAATTGTTTGGGGATGACAATCTTGAGACACAAAAAACGCATCCGCTTTTTTCGCCTTAGAAACGCCATAACTCATACTCATTGCTTCAGCCGCAGCAGTTGCTTCATCGAGTAAAGAAGCATTGGCAATTTCCATCCCCGTTAGATCAATAATCATCGTTTGAAAGTTTAACAACGCTTCCAAACGACCTTGGGCAATTTCGGCTTGGTAGGGAGTATAAGCCGTGTACCAACCGGGATTTTCTAACAGATTGCGTTGAATAACTGGAGGCGTGATACAATTAGAATAGCCCATCCCAATAAATGAGCGAAAGATTTGGTTTTTTGAGGCAATTTCTTTTAATTGGGCGAGGGCGGCATATTCACTTTTAGCGATCGGTAATTTCAGGGAACGGTTGAGGCGAATTGAAGCCGGAATGGTGCGATCAATGAGTTCATTGAGATCGGAAAATCCCAAAGTTTCTAACATTTCTTGGATGGCCTCCAAGTTCGGGCCAATATGTCGCTTTAAAAAAGAATCTGTTATAGTAGTCAATTGGGGTTCATCCTCAGAAGTTGGAGAACTTGAATAAAATTGATGGGTTTTTGTAACGGTAGATCGAGTGTTGGCTTTTTCTGGATTGGACGTTGAATGAAAATCTAACATGAAACTTTAATTAAAACTCCAAAATGTGAATAGTATGGACTTGAGAACTACAGAACAGCCACATTGACTATAAAATGACTTCTCATTAACAGAATAGAGTAAACCTTCCCCTCTGTTCCTCAACCTGACGACAGGTCATGAAATCATTCCGATGAAATCTACAGCGTCCTTATTTATTTGTAACAAATTTTCTCACAAAGGAACTAGGAACTGTGGCTTGTGATACACTTAATACATTTACTGGACAAATTCATACTCAAAAACAACTTTTGGGGTCGCTGTTATTGAAAAACCGTTTTCCCTCATTAGTTCAGAGTTGTGAATCCTAGATTTTTTGTTCCTAGTTCCAATGACTTAAATTCTACTCACCTTCGACAAGCTGTCGATACTCCTCTGCCGTCAGTGAATCATCCAAGTCATTAATTTCATCAATGCGAACTTTGATCAACCATCCCTCACCATAGGGATCGTCGGCAAGCTGTTCGGGCGATTCTACCACAGCATCGTTACATTCGACTACAGTACCACTAATGGGCGCTTTCAAATCTTCTACTGCTTTGACCGATTCTATTGTCCCAAAAGATTCGCCTTTCTCAATCGCATCGTTGAGCGAGGGCAATTCTAAAAACACAATATCCCCAAGCTGTTCAACGGCGAAAGCACTCACTCCAACCGTGGCAATTTCACCATCAAGTCGGACATATTCATGGGTGTCAGTGTATTTTATATCTTCAGGATATTCTATCGTCATAATCATTCCTCACAAATTGCAAAAATTCAGCCTAACACTGCAAACTTAGCTACAGAATAATCCCAGCATCATCGGCTAGAATTATGAACAAAGTAACCCTCAAACGCCTCATTATAGGAGAATTTTCACTCCATCGCTTGCTGATCTCAACAATAATCATTTATGCGTGCGTGGGAATCTGGGCCTATTTTGGGAGTGATCGCCTAATTTTTCTCCCACCCCCGTCGAGTTACACGCAGACTAACGAGTTGATCCAACTCAAAGCCGCAAATGGCGACGATATTACCGCCCTCTACTTACCCAACCCCGAAAGTCAGTATACAATTCTCTACAGTCATGGCAATGCAGAAGACATCGGACAGACTCGCTTCCACTTACAAAAGCTACAAGAAATAGGCTTTTCAGTTTTGGTTTATGACTATCCGGGATATGGGACTAGCAGTGGAAAACCGACGGTAAAAGGCACCTATCACGCCATTAACGCTGCCTACAACTACCTCACCCAAGACTTAAATATACCGCCCCATGAAATTCTCGTCTATGGTCGTTCTGTGGGGGGAGGGCCGTCTGTTGATTTAGCTTCCCGTAAACCCATTGGGGGGTTAATCATTGAAAGTTCGTTTGTCAGTATTTTTCGAGTCGTTACCCGCATTCCTCTATTTCCCTTTGACAAATTTTCCAATCTGGCTAAAATCCCAAAAGTTAACAGTCCCATCTTAATCCTGCATGGAAATCAGGATCAAGTGATTCCTTTTTGGCATGGAGAAAAGCTCTACGCCAAAGCCAACGAACCAAAAATGTCTTTCTGGGTAGACGGCGCCGACCATAACGATGTGTTAGATGTCGCCGGACAGCGTTATCTAGAAACCCTAAAAAAGTTTACCGAATTAGTCGAAAATCATCATAGCTCAACTTAGCTCGTTCAGTGTATAATCAGTCAATCCAGAATTTGTGTGGGGTGCATTTACCGTGTTCACATAACACGAGGACGTTTACCCGATGAAACTCACTAAATTTTTGGGAAAATCTCTATTAGTTGTGACTGGAATTAGCTTCACTTGGGTTCCCCAATTTTCCGCAATTGCTAGCCTAACTCCGGTTAACCCCACTTCTGAAACTGGACTCAACCCGATACATCTACCTCAAGCCGAATTTCAACTTGCAAATATTCGCAGTTGTTCCGTTGCTGACCCGACAGATACCCCGCTGAATGTGCGTTCAACTCCCAACGGTAAAATTATCGGCAGTTTACCTGATGGCGTAAAAGTCGAATGGCTGAAAACTTCCAGTAATAATAAATGGGCGTTTATTCGCACTTCTATTATGGAAGGTTACGTTTGGGCCGCTTATCTCAAATGTTAATTCATAGCTAAACCCCGATCAACGGAGACTCAAAATACCTCAAAGACACAGAGAAAACCCAAAAACAAATCTTTGTGTCTTTTTCTCTTGGTGTTCGATCTCTATTCAGACTAAAAACTCTGTTTTCTGCATCTACTTACCCTAACCGCATATGTCAATTATTATCGCCCAACAGTTAAGTAAAGTCTATCCCGTCGCCGTCAAAGAACCGGGGTTAAAAGGAACCCTTCGTCACTTTTTTAATCGAACCTATCGCCAAGTTCAAGCGGTGCGTGAAGTATCTTTTACCCTAGAAGCTGGAGAAATGGTGGGATTTTTGGGTGCAAATGGGGCGGGAAAAACCACAACTTTAAAAATGCTGACTGGACTCATTCATCCCTCTAGTGGTCTTGTTAAAGTTGCAGGCTATACCCCTTTTGAGCGCCAATCTTCCTTCTTACATCAGATTACCCTAATTATGGGTCAAAAGCAACAGTTAATTTGGGATTTGCCTGCGTTAGACTCTCTGCGAATTAATGCAGCCGTTTATGGGATTTATGACTCAGAATTTCGCTCTCGTTTAGGGGAGTTAAGCGAGATGCTTTTTATCAAAGAACAGTTAAAACAACCCGTTAGAAAGCTGTCTTTAGGTGAACGAATGAAAGCGGAATTATTGGCAGCTTTGTTACATCGTCCGCAAGTGTTATTTTTAGATGAACCCACATTAGGTTTAGATGTTAATGCTCAAGTTGCTGTCCGACAATTTTTAGCCGAATATAATCAACGTTATCATGCAACAATTCTACTCACCAGTCATTATATGGCAGATATTACCGCTTTGTGTAAACGGGTGATTTTAATTCATCAGGGCGAGTTGATTTATGATGGGAATTTGGAGGGATTACTCGAACGTTTTTCCCCCTATCGAGAAGTTAAAATTGAGTTAGCCAATTCTCCCCAAGAACAACCCCAATCCGTCAATAATATCTTCGCAAAATATGGGGAAATCGAATCGATTCAAGGACAATCTGTGCGGTTGTTAGTGCAGCGAGAAACCCTCACCAACACGATTGCTGAAATTTTAGCTCAAATGGAAGTATTAGATTTAACGATTAGTGATCCTCCGATTGAAGAAGTGATTGGTCGAGTGTTTAGCGCTGGAACAGTTCAGTAAGTAATATAGCAGTTATCGCGCCTTGTGAGGTACAAAACTTTATGCTTTGGGCAAGAGGCAAAAGGCAAAAGGCAAGAGGCAGAAGGCAAGAGGCAAAAGGTAAAAGGTAAGAGGACAAATCTGTACCTCATGGCTCTGAAAAACGCTATATAATGATTTTCATTCTAAATTTTGACTCTCAATTCTTCTACAATCGATGTACAATAAAGAGGAAATTATTAGAAATGATACGTTATAGGAAATTGTCCCATGAATATATTCAGAAGAATTTTTTCACTTTTCTTTGGATTGTTGTTAATGATCGCTGTTGTCAGTTGTGATCAAGTTAATAATACTCAATCAACAGCACCCACCGATAACGGCGATCAAATTGTTGCGGTTGCGGATATCGAAGGCGCACCCGATTCTAATGTATCAGGAACCGTCACGTTAACAGAAAATCCACCTTCGGAAACCTCAGAAATCTTACCAACGGTAGGAGTCAAAGCCGAAGTGAGTGGCTTACCTCCGAATACCAGACATGGATTTCATATTCATCAAACTGCAAAATGTGAACCCGATTTCGGGGCAGCAGGTGGACATTTTGATCCCGGCCCTTATGGAGAAACAAACCCCGACGCCAATCATCCGTTTCACATGGGAGACTTACCCAATTTAGTTGCAGATGCCCAAGGTAATGCTGTTTTAACCCATCGTACCAACCGCGTCACCCTTTCACCCGGGCCGTTAAGCATCTTTGATGAAGATGGCAGTGCTTTTATCGTACACATCGATGAAGATCAAGGCACAACAGGTGTTCAAGGCGGTGCAGGCGGGGGTCGTTTAGGTTGCGGTATTATCGAGAAACAAGCCTAGAACTACAATAGGTATCGGGTGTTAAAAGTCTGGGAACATTGATTATTGATCTCTTTTCCCAATTCCCAAATTACTGAATCCCTAACACCTGACTCATATAATCTTTCCACAATTGAGCCGCATTTGCACTACTTCCATTCGTGGGTGAATTATCATCATTTCCCAACCAAACCCCTGTTGTCAACTTATATTCCGGTACAAACCCAATAAACCATAAATCCACATTATCATCAGTGGTTCCCGTTTTCCCCGCTTCTCCGACTCCGAGAGACGCACTTTGTCCGGTTCCATTTCTGACGACACCCTGTAATAATTGAGTCATGGTACTAGCAACTAAGGGCGGTAAAACTTGAGGGCGAACCGGATTTTCGCGATCATAAGAATAAATCACGCGACAGGTGGTAATATCATTAAAATCAGTACAATCGCTGCTATCTAAAATCCGTTTAACGGCATGGGGGCGATTAAATGATCCCCCGTTAGCAATGGTTGCAAACGCCCCAGTCATTTCCAACAACGTCACTTCGCTTTGACCAATCACTAACCCCGGCACCGCTTTGAGGGAAGAACGAACCCCCAAACGTTGCGCCATCCGAATTACTGCATCTAAACCCACTTGTTGAGCAATTCGCAAAGCCGTAACATTTTCCGAAACCGCCATCCCTCGATACATATCGACACTCCCGGCCGAGCGATCACACCCTCGAAAACTTTGACCTCGCCAAGTTAGAGGCGCACAGGAATAGCTACTTCCGGGGGGAATACCTTGCTCTAAAGCGGCGGCATAGGTAAAAATCTTAAAGGTCGAACCCGGTTGACGTAGGGCTTGAGTCCCCCGGTTAAACTGACTTTGTTGGTAGTCTTGTCCGCCCACCATCGAAACCACTTCCCCGGTGATCGAGTCTAAAGTGACAATCGCGCCTTGAGAAAAGTCAGCCGTCGCCCCTGTGGAATTTAAAGTATTACGAAGGGAATTTTCCGCCTGTTTTTGTAAGTTGGAGTCTAAAGCTGTTTCAACAATAAAGTTTCCTTCTCGAGCCAGTTGTTCGCCTAAAAGTTGCTCAATTTCCGTGAAGATATAATCATAGAAATAGGGTGCAATCGTGCTTTGTAAAAGTTCTTTCGCTCTGGGGTTAATCTCAATCCGCGATCGCCTAGCTCGATCGGCTTCTTCTTCGCTGACCATTCTCAACTCTAACATCCGGCTAATGACGCGATCGCGATATTGTACTGCTAACTGATAATTTTGAATCGGGTTAAAGGTGTTGGGAGCGGGTAAAATTCCAGCAAGGGTTGCGGCTTCAGAGAGCGTTAACTCTTTGGCGGATTTGTTAAAATAAAACTGAGCAGCATCTTCAAAACCGTATAAATCTAAGCCTAAATAAACCTGATTAAGATAAGTCAATAAAAGCTTTTCTTTGCTGTAAATTGTTTCTAACTTTAACGCAACAATTGCTTCTCGTAGCTTCCGAGTCGCTGAATCTTCTGTTCCGACATAATCGCGAAACAAAGTTCTGGCTAATTGTTGGGAAATCGTACTTCCCCCTTCTCGAATCGTACCCCCTTCCACGTTCGTCAAAAAAGCCCGAGTAATCCCAATCGGATCAATTCCTAAATGCCAATAAAAACGACTATCCTCAGAAGCAATCACAGCTTTAGGGAGATATTTAGAAACATCTGAAAGTTGTTGAACTTCTAAATGAGCGTTATTACTGGGTTGACGCAAAGGACGGTTATCCTCAGAAAACACAATCACAGGGCCAGTCACGGTTTTAGGAAGGGGGCGCACCGTGAATTTTTGCCACTCCACCAACACCAACAAAGTCGCCGAAGCCGTCATCCCACACAGACTGATAAACCCATACCACAACAAACGACTGTACCAAGGGGGCGGATCAACATACTGGAGTCTGACTCCATTAGCGAGTTCAGGTGGCCCTAAGGTGATTGTATCTCCGTGACGTAGGGGAAGTTGACCAATCCGCCGCCGCCTTAGATAGATGCCGTTGGTGGAATCTTCATCTTGAATAAAAAATTTTCGGGATCTTGATCGTCCATAACTGACTAAACACAGATGGACTTGACTGACAACCGGATTTCGCACCACGATATCACAAGAACGAGATGAACGTCCTAAGATATAGCGATCGCCAAGTAAAGGATATACATCGGCGGTATCGGCATCTGCGTTTTGTACCCAAAGTTCAGGGACTTTGGCATTGGGTTTGAGAATCAGCCGAGAAAAGTTGACCTTCGCATGAAGGGTCTGAACAGCTTGAGTGATTGCACCCAGAAGGGTTTTCGGCTTCTGTGGAGGCTTCGTTGATGTCATACTGAGCGATCGGCAAGCAGGACAAGGCGTTTCACTCATTTTACTCACAAGTGCGAGAAGTTGTGGAGTTTTGCCCCTCTCCACCCTTAAAGGTTTCCGGAGGAGGGGTCACTGGGGGGATGCCTTGGGTGTTCGTGAATAAACATGGCGATCAGTAAACAAATAATCCCGATATTAATCGAGACATCGGCTAAATTAAAGATGGGAAATTGAATCAGGCGAAAATCTAAAAAGTCAACGACATGACCGGAGATAAATCGATCAATTCCATTTCCTAATGCTCCCCCTAAAATTAAACCATATCCGGTTTGTTCCCATCGAATAAATCGTGGCCCCCACCAAGCCAGTGCCATTAAACCGAGACTGACCCCAAGCGATAACCACCGCAACCAAAAGACTCCGCCATTACTAAATAAGCTAAATGCTGCCCCAGTATTGATGACATAAGTGAAGTGAAAAACGTCCGGCCAGAGTGGAATGGTTTGTGGAGGGCTGGTCAATTCTAAGGTTTGAACGACCCAAAATTTAGTGAGATGATCGACAATTAAACTAAGAATTGCAGCGATCCAAAAAATCCGATTTTTTTGAAATTTCATAAAAGGGGAACCCGGAACAAAAAGCAAAAATTCAGTCTATATTTTGATTCAATAAAACATTAATCCACGCAACACATAGGATAACACGCTAATTGCACAGGTGACACCGAGTTGACCGGGAAGGGGATAAAGGGAATATTTTTGAATCGCTTCTGTTAAAACTAGATTTTGAGTGGCAAATCCTTCCAATAAATAATTTACAATTAAATAGGTTAATCCCACTCCATGAATCATCAGTAAACCACAAAAACAGCTAAAGGCTAAAAGTTCGAGTTTGGGGGCGGCTTTAAATGCCAGCATTCCACAGATCCAACCCCCAGGAATAAAACCGAGTAAATAACCAAAAGTTGGTTCTTGTAAGTAACCAATTCCTCCGCCTTCAGAAAACACAGGTAATACCGTTAAACCGAGTACCACATAGGCAATTTGTGAGATGGCGGCTGCATTTTTTCCGCCCATACAACCGACTAATAAAACCGCCCCAATTTGATAGGTCACTCCCAAAGAATAGACGGAGATTTCTTGTTGTTCCCATAGCCAAGACGGATCGGCGGCAAAGGCTTCTAAAAATGTGCCACCAATCGTTAAAAGAACACCAATAATTGCCCATAGCAATTCTAAGGGAGGAGTCATTACAGTTAACAGTGAACAGTTAACAGTGATCAGCTTTGAGAGTGAACAGGGGCTTCTCCTCCCTCCAATCCTAAAGACTCTAGCATGGCTTGATCTTGTTCGGGAGACTGACCGAGCGTGGTTAAATAATGTCCGATTAACATGGCATTTAGCCCGGATTTTAGTCCCAGGCTTTGGAGTTCTCCCATGACGGCTTCTCGTCCTCCGGCGTAGCGCAGAATTTGTTTGGGGAGAATCAGGCGAAAAATGGCGATCGCTTTTAAGGCTTCGTAGGGATCGAGTTTGGGTTGATCGCCGAGGGGGGTTCCTTCTCTGGGGTTTAATAGGTTGAGAGGAACAGACTCAACTTCGAGTTCCCGCAGGGCTAGGGCGAGATCAACTCGATCTTCCCAGGTTTCTCCCATTCCCAGAATTCCCCCTGTACAGGCTTGAATTCCTGCATTTTTGAGGGTTTTGACAGTTTCGATGCGATCGCGCCAACTGTGGCTACTGACGATCTGGGGATAGAAGTTTTCTGAGGCTTCTAAGTTGTGGTTGTAGCGAGTTACGCCTGCTTCGGCTAAAGCTGTCGCTTGTTCGGGTGTGACTTCTCCCAGGGCGCAGCAGGGTTTAATTTGGGTTTCACTTAGAATCTGCTTGACGGTTGCTAAAATTTGTTCAAATTCGCCGGACTTCGGGCTACTATATTTGGGGCCTCGTCCTTGAGAAACTAAACAGAACCGTTTTGCACCTGCGGCTTCGGCTGCTTTGGCTTGGGCTAAAATGTCTTCAGGGGATTTTAAGCCATAAACCGGAGAATTTTCGCCGGGATGATGAGAGGACTGAGAACAAAAGCTACAGTTTTCTGAACAGTTTCCGGACTTGACGTTGATGATGCTACACAGGTCTACGATGTTACCACAACAGGCTTGACGAACGCGATCGGCCGCCTGACACAGGAGCATAATCTCGTCTTGAGTGTTGACTTGTTGAGTCAGAGCGAGTGCTTCTGAGCGACTGATGGGATCACCTGCAATGATTTGATCGGCTAAATCATTGAGCCAGATTTGAAAATCGGGTAATGTTCCCCGCACTGGAACCTGATCGTGATCGGGGACATTGATCTCGTGAGAATGGGTTGAGAGTGGGATTTGAACCACGTTACACTTTACACTTTTGTAGTTTGCAATTTTCATTCAAATTTTACCATCGTACCATCTTCTCAGGGATTACTCGTCAATATATTCGTGATTCAATGTCTTATTTCTGATTTCTTCTAAATATCTCCTGGAAAACCATAGAATATGGCTTCTAAGTTCAGATTACTTATTGAAGATGCGATCCTCGATTAGTCATTCTAATTAATATTTAACCTTGTCTTTACCTTGATTGGGAAGGGAGACGCTATCCTCTATGGTATTCGTGCAGTCATACAAAATAATCCCGATCCTTATGATTTTTCGTCTCAATCCAATTAATTTATCCAATGTAATCACCAAAATTTCGGCAGCGGCTCTCGTTGTGAGTCTCGGGGCTTGTGGAGGCGGTACTGATACTGCAACCGACACAATGGGTGGTGATACAGGTTCTACAGGCGGTTCGGGCGGTGAAGTTAAACTGGTTCTCAACGAACAAGTCAACCTCGTCGGTGCAGGAGCGTCTTTCCCCGCTCCCTTGTATCAGCGTTGGTTCCAAGAATTTTCTCAAGATACTCAGAATTTACAAATTGACTATCAGTCTGTCGGTAGTGGTGCGGGAGTTGAGCGGTTTACCCAAGGGTTAGTACAGTTTGGCGCCAGTGATGTGGCAATGAGCGATGAAGAAATTGCCAAAGTTGACAGAGGCGTTTTAATGCTGCCGATGACCGCAGGAAGCATCGTTCTTGCCTATAATTTGCCCGGTTTAGACGGAGAACTGAAGCTGTCTCGCGATACCTACGTTGATATCCTTCTGGGTAATATTAGCAACTGGAACGATCCGGCGATCGCTGAAGACAACCCCGACTTACAACTCCCCGATCAGCCGATCACTGTTGTTTATCGTTCAGACGGGAGTGGAACCACAGGAGTCTTTACCAAGCACTTAAGCGCCATCAGCCCTGAGTGGGAAGAACAAGTCGGAGAAGGAAAAACAGTACAGTGGCCCACAGGAATTGGCGGCGCTAAAAATGATGGTGTAGCCGCTCAACTCACTCAAACTCCCGGTGCAATTGGTTATGTGGAATTTGGTTTTGCTGAAAGTGCTGGCTTACCGATGGCTTCTTTAGAAAACCAATCGGGGAACTACATCAAACCCACCAATGATGCCGCTTCCAAGACCCTTGAAGCCGTGGAATTACCGGGTGATTTGCGAGCCTTTATCACTGATCCCACCGGAGAAGACTCCTATCCAGTCGTTACCTATACTTGGTTATTGACTTACAAAGAATATCCCGATCCAGAAATCGCCAAATCCGTTGAAGCGATGGTCGAGTATGGTTTAACCGCAGGTCAAGAAATCTCTCCCCAATTGGGTTACGTCAAGCTCCCTCAGAACGTTAGAGAGAAAGTTGCACAACAAGCCGATCAACTGACTCCTGATTACCAGATTAATGTAAATTAATAGTGAATGGTACGGCTCACAGTTAGTGTTTGCTGACCGATTCTATCCATCAACTAAGACTTGTTCAAGTTGTGGACATATTCAAGAAATGCTCCTCAAGCAAAGGATCTTTAATTGTGAAGCTTGCGGTCAAGTTCAAGACCGTGATTTGAATGCCAGCCTCAATGCGCGAACATCGTAGCCGTTGGCTATTCGGTTTAAGCCTGTGGAATAGGAAGTGCCGACACCCTATGAAACCCAGATCACCTGGAAAGAAGCAGGAACGAAACGTTAATACGGGTTATACCGCGTTATATCAGTTTTCGATAGCAGTAATCCCAGGATTGGGTAGTATTGAATCGGGTCAGTCTAGACTCGGCTACCTCATAAAGACTGAAAACAAATAGCCTTACTTTCGCAGACCCACTGTCCTCACATTCATTTAGCTGATAGGGAACCCTTCACTTAACCGTGAATGCCAGGTTCCACCTCACTGATGTTCAAGATGCTTAATCGTTTCGCTTGAACACTCGTATAATAACGAAGATGCTGGAGAAGCAAGGCTTGTTCTGAAGCAACAAGTCAACTTAGTGAGTGCGGGTGCATTTTTTTCAGCATTGTGATTATATCCAGCTTCCCCAAAATGTTAGAGAAAGTTGTAGAAGTCGCAGATCCAATCATCCTAGACTTTGAGATTTAAGTTCAATAATCAAGCGATTTAGAGGATGAAAAACCTCTCAGTCGTAACTTTTTTCGTGAAACTAGAAAACAAACGCACAACCCTGAAGTAAATACTGAATTATGGTTGCACCTGCTGGTAATATTCCAAATGTTGGACGATCTCGCTCGAAAGCCGAGAAGCAGTTTGACACGGGTTTTATTTGGCTAACGCGCATTTTTGCCTGGGGTATTGCAGCAATTTTGCTTTTAATTGCATTGCCTATTGCTCAACAAGCCCTTCCTGCTTTGCAAAAGTTTGGGTTAGGGTTTCTGTTTACCAGTGCTTGGGACCCTCCTAATGAAAATTATGGGGCTTTTCCCATGATTTATGGAACCATCGTGAGTTCCTTGATTGCCCTCTTGATTGCTGTTCCTTTAGGTTTAGGAACTGCGATTTTTCTGAGTGAGGATTTTCTCCCTCCCGGTGTTCGCCGGATTTTAACTTTCCTCGTCGAACTCCTAGCCGCAATTCCGAGTGTGGTTTATGGTTTGTGGGGAATCTTTGTTTTGATTCCTTTCCTCCGACCCATTCAGATGTTCTTCTACAACACCTTGGGCTGGATTCCGTTCTTTAGTACCCCTCCGGCGGGGCCAGGGATGTTTCCGGCGGGTGTGATTTTGGCGATTATGACTTTGCCGATTATCACCGTAATTGCTCGGGATTCTCTGGCGAGTTTACCTCCAGATTTACGACAAGCTTCGATTGGACTCGGGGCGACTCGTTGGATTACGATTTTCCAGATTTTAATTCCAGCGGCTTTTTCTGGGATTGTTGGGGGAGTGATGCTCGGACTCGGGCGAGCCATGGGAGAAACGATGGCAGCAACAATGATTATTGGGAACTCCAACCGAGTCAATATTTCTCTATTTGCACCGGGAAATACGATTGCTTCTTTGATGGCAAACCAGTTCCCTGAAGCGTCGGGTTTGCAAGTTTCAGCTTTAATGTATGCCGGAATTGTACTTTTTCTCCTGACTTTATTGGTTAATGTTTTGGCTCAGTTGATTGTCAGCCGAGTTCAATCTAAATACCAATAATTCAAATCAAAGTGGGTAATCTATCCCTGACTTTTTGAGGCTCAAAGTTGTTTATCGGAAGAAATTCTCATTGTTGTTATGTCAAATTATGATCAAGCTTATACTGATTCTGGCGCGAAAGCTTTAATTCGCAATCGCAGTCGTCCCCGAGATATTTTAGACATCATCATGACAGGTATTTCTGGGGCTTGTATCGCTTTGACGGTGATTCCGTTATTTGCGGTACTGTTCTATGTTTTACTGAAGGGAGCTGCTCGTTTTAATTTGGCTTTATTTACTCAGTTACCTCCCGTTGCGGGTCAAGAGACAGGGGGAATTGCCAGTGCAATTTTAGGGACAATTATGGTGGTCTTAATTGCGACTTTGATTGCTGTTCCCTTTGGAGTGTTAGCGGCTATCTTCCTCTCGGAGTTTAGTGGGGGAAAGGTTGCTCAGTCGATTCGGTTTGCGACGAATGTGATGAGTGGAGTTCCTTCAATTATTGCCGGAGTTTTTGCCTATAGTTTAATTGTTCTGACCGTTGGACAATTTTCTGTGATGGCAGGAGCAATTGCTTTGGCTGTTTTGATGTTACCCACGATTGTCCGAACCACAGATGAAGCCCTACAAATTATTCCTCAAGATATTCGAGCAGCATCTGTCGGTATTGGGGCATCTAACTATCAAACGGTTTTACAAGTGGTGCTTCCGGCAGCGATTCCGGCAATTTTAACGGGTGTCACTCTAGCAATTGCTCGGGCGGCCGGAGAAACGGCTCCTTTGTTATTTACTGTGGTTTATACGAACAACTGGCCTAGAGGCCCTTTTGCCCCGACTCTACCTTCGATGGCTTATCTAATTTACGAATTTGCCAGAGGCTTCGATAAGACGTTACAGGAATTTGCTTGGGCAGCTTCTCTCGTCTTGGTATTGTTGGTTTTATTGACGAGTGTCCTATCTCGCTGGGCTTCTGGCCAAAGTGATTATTAAGGTCGAAAAATCAATAATTCTCAAAATTTTACATCGGGATGCACGACCATTAAACCCTCAACAATTTATAGGAATTAAAATGCGATGATGGATTATAGCAAGCCAACAACAAACGATACAGAAACGGTTCTACAAGCTGAGAATTTAGACGTTTTCTACGGTGATTTTAAAGCAGTTCGGGGTGTTTCTCTAAATATTCCCAAAAATAAAGTGACTGCATTTATTGGCCCTTCTGGATGTGGTAAAAGTACAATTCTTCGCTGCTTTAATCGCCTCAATGATTTGATTCCGATTTTTCATTTAGATGGGAAGATTTACTATCAAAATAAAAACCTCTATGACCCCGATGTTGACCCCGTAGAAGTCAGACGTCGTATTGGGATGGTTTTTCAAAAGCCAAATCCGTTCCCGAAGTCAATTTATGAGAATATTGCCTATGGGGTGAGGGTGAATGGACTGGCGAAAACCAAAGAACAAATGGATGAAGTTGTAGAGCGCTCGCTCCGTCAAGCGGTGCTTTGGGATGAAGTTAAAGATAAACTGGGTCAAAGTGGTTTTGCTCTTTCTGGAGGTCAGCAGCAACGTCTTTGTATTGCTCGTACTGTTGCGGTGAACCCCGATGTTGTCTTGATGGATGAACCTTGTGCTTCTCTTGACCCGATTTCTACTCTTTCGATTGAGGACTTGATTCACGAACTCAAGGAAAATTATACGATTATTATCGTCACTCACAATATGCAACAAGCATCACGGGTTGCAGATATGACGGCTTTCTATAATGCTAAAGCGATTGAAGGCGGTAAGCGTTTTGGGTATTTAGTCGAGTTTAATGACACCCAGAGTATTTTCCAAAATCCCCAAGAAGAATCTACACAACAATATGTCAGTGGTCGTTTCGGATAAAACCGCAAACTACAATTTTACTCTCTCTGCCTCTACCTTGAGGTGGGTTAATAGAAGTCAGAAGCACGATGTCCTCTGACTTCTTTTTTGTGTTGTTTTTCAATTCTATTCAGGATTTTTCATCCAGTGACGCATCAAATTATCTTTAACCATACTTTGGCGTAAGACTTCTAGCAAATAGTCTTGAGCTTCTTCTAAACTAAGGTCTTTAACTTGCTCCCGTAGAACTTGGAGTTTGAATTGTTGCTCTAAACTAAGATTTCCAGGTGCTGTCATTGTTTTCTCCTCTTTCGGTCAACTTGAACCTACGATTATCAGCAGATAACGTGCTGCCGTCTACTCTGCTCATCTCTTATTGTAAATTATCGTAACAACTGCTTGACAATCTGTCCATTATGCACAATTTGTCACTAATATTGTTTGCAAAACTTTATGTATGAGCTTGTACAGCTTTATCATAGAAAAGGTATCAGCCTAAAAAATCAATCAAAGGGACTATCTGCATGGATGCAATGCAATTCTTTCGACAGAGTGCCGGACAGTGGCAGTCACTACGAACTACTCATCATCTCGCCTTTAGACAAGCCGAAAAAGGCAATTCTAAAATTAACGTTGAAGCCCTCGATGCCGATGATCCCAAAGTGATCGAAATCTGCAAAATGCACGAAGTTGATCCAGCGATCGCCGCAGGCGGTGCTTATGTCACTTGGAATGGAGAGATGGCTTGGGATAAAGAAGATGAAAATCACTCCGGTTCGACGGTTTTCGCAATTGTTCCTGATGCGGATAACCCCCGTAAAGGCCGAATGTTGAGAGAACGGGGTTATGCGGAAATTGTTCCGGTGGTCGGACAGTTTGAGATGGATGAAGATGATGCTTTAATCTTGGTAACTGAATATGAAACCATGAGTTCAATTGAACGCTTTTGGTTTGCCAGTCCAAATGTGAGAATGCGAACCAGTGCCGTCAAACGGTTTGGTGGGTTTAATACTTCTACATTCTGTACAGAAATTCGCCTTGAGGAGACTGATTCAAGCGCTGCTTCTGAGTCTGAAAATACAGAAAATACAGCCTTTTATTCTACTTTGGGTTGGTAATTGACAGTTGACCATCAATAGTGGTCTGTGAACCATCAATAGTAAACGTAGGGGCGGGTTATAACAAAATCTATAGTTTCTCAAAAACAACTTATATAAACCTGCCCTTACAGTTTTTTCTCTGATTTGTCCTCAAATTTTTATCTTAACGTTGACATTAATTAATATTTCGGGGTTGGCGTCGAATACCTATTTTTGTGGGGTGATAACCGACTAAAATAACCTCACCTTTCAAACTTTTATCTATTGAAACGGTCTTAATTTTTCCGTGATTAATCTCATTCTGTCAAGTCGCTATTTTGCAGTATATTTTGTCTTCCAATTCCAAATTCTAGGGAGATAGAACAAAGAAATATCAATACTGGGATTTGTCCCGTAATATTACAGATTGTTGCATTTCTTCACAAAAATGAGACGTAAACCCCGTGATCCCCTAATCTGAAGGATGGTATAGTGATGCCAATATAATCCCTTGTGATCAAGGGAAGGCTTAACAGCCACATGAAGTTATCAACGTTAACTTTGAGATTAAGGAGATTTTAAGTGGCGCTTCCTTTATTAGACTACACACCCGTCAGCCAAAATGTACGGGTTGCCGGATACGAAGTCGGGGGTGATGAGCAACCCAGAATCTATTCGTCTGAAGATTTACCCTCTGGGACTGAATGGGACGATTTAATTTGGGCGGCTTATCGCCAAATTTTCAGCGAACACCAGATGCTCAAGAGCAACCGTCAAAAGTTCTTGGAGTCTCAGCTTAAGTTTGGTCAAATTACCGTCAGAGATTTTATCCGAGGTTTAGCAACTTCTGATCCCTTCTTGCGGTTCAACTACCAAACTAACAGCAACTACCGTTTTGTGGAAATGTGTGTTCAGCGCATTTTAGGACGCGATGTTTACAGCGAACGGGAAAAAATCGCCTGGTCTATCGTTGTTGCAACCAAAGGACCTCTGGGCTTTATCAACGCCTTAGTTGATAGCGATGAATATTTAGAAAACTTCGGGTATGATAAGGTTCCCTATCAGCGTCGTCGGGTTCTCCCCCAACGCAACCAGGGATCGGCACCTTTTAACCTGAAAACTCCTCGTTATGGCGAGTACCATCGGAACCAGCTGGGTTTCCCTCAAATCATTTGGCAAACTTCTGTTCGTCGTTTTGTTCCTCAAGAGAAGCAAGTCAAAGCGGGCGATCCTTCTATGTTCTTGGGTATGGCTAAGGATGTTACTCCGGCAACTAATACTATTACCCGAGTTGCTGTCGGTGATATCAATATTGCCACGATGGTTCCCTATCGTAAGAAGTAAAGCTTTAATAATGGATTTATAGAGTCTTTTTGCTCTGTTGATCTATTGCTTTTTCTGTCGCTGTCAGGAGTTAGACTTAGGGGTTAATTGTTAAGTTCAAAACAAAAAACACTTAAGGTTTAGCACTGGACAGCGACTATTTTAAACTCTTTTACAAATTGATAGATCTACAAAAAAGTTTTGACAATACCATTGAGATCAGACTGAATAGGATTTCCTAAAGCTTTAAATCTCCACTGTCCACTATCTTTATACACTTCTCCCATCAACATTGAAATTTTGCCTTCATAGGAGGCTTCCCCAGACAAACTATAACGGGCAATTTCTATCCCCGACGCATCAACCGCCCGCACAAAGGCATTTTCAACCATTCCAAAATTTTGTTTTCTGGCGAGTCCTTCATAAATATTCACGCCTAAAACAATTCGTTCATAAGCTTCAGAAAGACTGTTGAGATAGAGCAAAATTTGTTCATCATCCCCCTGTCCTTCGCCTGTGAGGTTATCTCCAGAATGAACAACGGTTTGATCTTTAGATTCTAAATGAGCGTAATAAATAACATCTTCTTTGTAGTTTTTTAACTTACCGCTTCGGTTGAGTAAAAGGGCATATCCATCTAAATCAAAATCGACGGTTTTTCCGAGAAATCCTTCAATTAATCCTTTAGGTTTTGCCACATCCCAACCTAATCCCATTGTTAACTTCGATAAATCATATTCACTTTTATCGAGAACAATACTTTGTCCTTTTTTGAGGTTAATCGTCATTTTTTTTTTAGTATTATGTTGACCAATAAAGACTAATTAATCAGGAGAAAACTTCTTTTTTATTGACAAGTTACTCACTTTTTATTCTCGTTAGACTTCTCCTGATCTCGATCCAAATGTTCCTGAAAATCTCTCAACTGAGATCACACATACTTGTCTACAAAGCTTTGTAAACCTGTGTTATAACCTTGTCCCACGGCTTGAAATCGCCATTCTCCATCTTTTTTATAGAGTCGGCTAAATTCAACTGATGTTTCTCTCGAAAAATCCTCCTCTAGATCATAGCGAGTCACTTCTGTATCTGTTTCTCGATCATAAATCCGAATAAAAGAATTACGAATCTGTCCGAAATTTTGGCGGCGCTGATCAGCTTCGTGAATTGTCACTACAAAAATTAATTCTTGAATGGTAGGATTAATTTGAGTTAAATCAATTTCAATGGTTTCATCATCTCCACTTCCTTCCCCAGTACGACTATCTCCTAAATGTTTAACAGCCCGATCTGGAGACAGTAAATTGTTGTAAAAAACAAAGTATTCATCCTGGGGAATTTTGCCATCTTCACCTAACATAAAGACAGAAGCATCCAAGTCAAAGGCAGCCCCGGTATCGGTCAAGTTAGCATCCCATCCTAACCCCACTGCTGCTTTTCTCAGTCCAGGTGCTTCTTTAGCGAGGTTAATTCGTTCTCCCTTTTTGATATTAATTGACATAGTTATAACTCAATCTTAACCCTCAACTTAAAACTCTATAATTATCATGCGTACTGAGTAACAAAACTCTCTAAATCACTATTATACCCCTGTCCAACTGCTTTAAATTGCCATTCATTTCCGGCTTTAGACAGACGACCTATTTCTATGGCTGTTTCTCGGGCAAAGTCTTCTTCTAACTCATAGCGAGTGATTTCGGTTTGAGTCGCTTCATCGTAAATACGGATGAAGGAATTTCTGACTTGTCCGAAATTTTGACGACGGGCTTCGGCTTGAAATATCGTCACAATAAACACGATTTCTTGAATAGAACCCTCGACTTTTTCTAGGTCTATTCTAATCGTTTCATCGTCTCCACCTCCTTTTCCGGTGCGGCTATCTCCCGATGACATTACCGCCCCATCAGCAGATTCTAAGTTATTGTAAAATACAAAAAACTTCTCACTCGGGATTTTACCATTTGCCGCTAACATAAACACCGAAACATCTAAATCAAATTGATCGCCCGTATCAGAAGCATTAACATCCCACCCGAGTCCAACTCCTGCTGTTTTTAAGCCGGGTGATTCTTTAGAGAGATTAATTCCTTCGCCTTTTTTTAGATTAATCGTCATTTTTTCTGACTCCACTTAATTTAAGGATAAACATTCTGTTCAATTACAATTTCCCAGCATCGGCAGAAAACACGACCTCAAGCTTTGACATCATTTTTGACCTGACAATCAACTCAAAAATGAGTCATTCCACTTAAGTATAAATCGCGGTTCTCCTGGATGCAGTCGGATCAAAACGTTCTAGTAATTGAATTTAAAATTGATCGGCAAGTTCTCTTTTAGTTTATCTCTTTTAGTTACTCTACAAGCACTTAAATTGTTATTTCGGATCAAAATATCTTAACAGATTGAATCATCAACCCCTAACGACTATACAAAGCCTGATATTCGGCTTCGCTGATCAAATCCTGTTCACTGTTGACTCGATCTAAAAAGACAATTCCTTCAAGATGGTCATATTCATGCTGAAAAATACGAGCGACAAAATCTTGAAGTTGCTGTCGCTGAAGTTGGCCGTCTCGATCGGTGTATTCCACCTCAATCGTTTGATATCGCCGAACCAATCCCCGCACTCCCGGAACACTCAGACAGCCTTCCCATCCCTTTTCTTGTGTCGTAGAGTGATCGACAATTTTGGGGTTAATCATCGCAGTAGGAGCCATCCGAGGAGCCTGGGGATAGCGACGGTTAGGACGAGAAGCCACAATCAACAGGCGATCGCTACGAGAGACTTGAGGTGCAGCGATACCCACTCCATTAGTTTTGACGACAGTGGCAATCAAATTATCGATCAGCGTTTGAAGACCCTGATCGGCAATTTCAGTAATCGGTTGAGCATGACGGCGCAACACTGGATTTCCGAGTTGAGCCACGGGTAAAATCTCAGTCATAACAATTAAAACTCAGGAGGTAAATTCCCCGTCATCACATCCAGGGTGACATTTTGTCCGTTGCGGTTGACTTCAACTTGCAGCGAACTACCAACAGTTTGATTTTGAACAATTTGTTGAACCGCTTCCGACTTCCGCACCAATTGGCTATCAATTTTTTGAATCACATCTCCGGGTTGTAGCCCCGACTGTTCAGCCGGAGAACCGGGAACAATATTGACAACCAAAACCCCTTCATCGCTAGCAATGGGAGACGTTAATTCTGGGTTGAGGCGGCGTTTTACCTCTGGAGAGAGTGTCACCATCTCAATTCCCAAATAGGCGTGTTCAGCACGACCTGTCGCGATTAACTGTTGGGCGATTTGTTGCGCTTTCTTAATCGGAATGGCAAATCCTAAGCCTTGAGCGCCGCTAATAATGGCGGTATTCATCCCGACCACTTCTCCTTCGGCGTTCAACAATGGGCCACCGGAGTTGCCTGGGTTAATGGCGGCATCTGTTTGAATAAAACCAATACGCTTATCGGGAACCCCAACATCGGTACTGGAGCGACCTGTGGCGCTAATAATTCCCACTGTGACCGAGTTATCCAAACCCAAAGGATTACCAATGGCGATCGCCCATTCTCCGGGGGCAAGCTGTTCAGAATCGCCGATGCGAACGCTCGGTAGGTTATTGGCATCAATTTTAATCACAGCGACATCTGTGACTGAATCTGTCCCCAAAACCCGACCTTCAAACAAACGACCATCTTTGAGAACGACCTGAACCGTGTCCGTATCCTCAACCACATGGCTATTGGTCAAAATATGACCTTCGGAGCTAATAATAAATCCCGATCCGGTGCCTTGTTCTGTGGGAGATTCATCAGGGAAGTCACGCGGCCCTCCAAATCCAAAAAAGTCTTCAGGAAATTGCTCATCAAAGCGATCTAATCCTCGACGTCCGATCCGTCTAGAAGCGTTAATCCGCACGACAGCAGGCCCTACCTGTTCAACCGCAGAAACAATAAAGTTAGCGTTTGCTGTTTTGGGGAGGGGAAGGGAAGGTTTTTGGGCAAACCAGGACGGTGAACTTGCTTGATCAACTTCTTTTTCTGTTTTCGGGGGAATCGGAACTTGAGTGAGCGCCTCCTGAGTGCTTTCTTTTGAGGAGAGAAGGGCTTGGTTTTCTATCCACCGTTCGCCGAGTAAAGCACCTCCTGCTCCGGTGAGCAGAAGCATAAGATAGATTATGGGTTGCTTCCAAAAAACTTTTTCCGTTGTACCACTCATCGCCAGATTGTCCGGTTAACTAATAGGATTCGTACTGGTTTCGGGTTTTCCCGAAGTTAGACCGTTTGAGCCATCATAAAGGAACAGGTGTTCAATTGCTTCTCTCAACTGTAACATTATCGATGCTGGAACAAGCAGTTTTTCCGGTTCTAGTTTTGATACATCCTCTGCTTTTAAATCGATTTGCGGGAGATTCCCAAACCTGACAATTTGAGTTTCTGCTTCTTTTGGCGGCAATTCTTGAGGGGCTGTCTGCGCTCTATTGAGATGATCGTGATGGAAAGATTCGTTAGACTTGTAATTTAGACCATTGAGGTGGATGGACGCATTTCTCGTTGAAGATGGAAGCTCTGCTCTCTATTAGGCCGGGTAGTTCACACTGGTATTTTTTGTAGGCTCGAATGTTAGCTGGTGTATGGGTCTATTGTCCCATAGTGTCTCAACTCTATTAAAATCGGAAGGAAGCCGTGGAAATTTCCCTTGAAAGTTTATGGCATCAGGTCTTAGACCGTCTCCAGGTACAACTCGGTGAGCCGACATTCGACACGTGGATCAAAACGGCGAGTGCGGAACGACTCGAAAATCATTGTTTGGTAATTCGCACGCCTAATCCTTTTGCTCGCAATTGGTTGCAAAAACACTACAAGGAAATTATCGCCGAAGCGGCGCAAGATATTTTGGGCTATCCGGTGGAAATTTACGTGACGACTGAAACACAAACAACGCTTGATCAGGCGAAATCACAACGGGTTTGGCCGTCTACTGTAGCGGAAACGCCTTCAAATCAACGCCTGAAACCGCCTAATCTTAATTCTAAATATGTGTTTTCTCGGTTTGTGGTTGGGGCAAATAGTCGTTTGGCTCATGCTGCGGCGTTGGCGGTGGCGGAGTATCCTGGACGAGAGTTTAATCCGTTGTTTTTGTGTGGTGGTGTCGGGTTGGGAAAAACCCATTTAATGCAAGCAATTGGACATTATCGGATTGAAATTAATCCTGATGCTAAGGAGATCGGAAGTTTCTACCGAAAAGTTTACAAATGATTTAATTGCGGCGATTCGTAAAGATAGTATGCAAAGTTTCCGCGATCATTATCGGGCGGCTGATGTGTTGTTGGTCGATGATATTCAGTTTATTGAAGGAAAAGAATACACTCAAGAGGAATTTTTTCATACGTTTAATACGTTGCATGAAGCGGGAAAACAAGTGGTTCTCGCGTCTGACCGTCCTCCGAATCAAATTCCTCGGTTACAAGAACGGTTGTGTTCTCGCTTTTCGATGGGGTTAGTGGCTGATATTCAACCGCCTGACTTGGAAACGCGGATGGCAATTTTGCAGAAAAAAGCCGAGTATGAAAATGTTCGTCTTTCTGAAGGGGTGGTTGAATATATTGCAACTCGTTACACGTCTAATATTCGAGAATTGGAAGGGGCATTAATTCGGGCGGTTGCTTATACTTCGATTTCGGGTTTACCGATGACAGTCGAAAGTATTGCCCCGGTTTTGAGTCCGGCTGAACAACCTCAAGAATCTTCCCCGGAAGCGGTGATTCAAATTGTTGCTGAAACGTTTAAAGTCTCTGTTGAGGATTTGAAAGGGACGTCTAGACGGCGAGAAATTAGTCTAGCCCGTCAGGTGGCAATGTATTTGATGCGACAACATACGGATTTGAGTTTGCCGAAAATTGGGGAATTATTTGGGGGAAAAGACCACACCACGGTTATGTATTCCTGTGAAAAAATTACTCAATTACGCAATAAGGATTTAGAGTTAGCCCAAACGCTCCGACAGTTAAGCGATCAAATTAATTATACCAGTCGCTATCATTAGCACCACAAAGACAGGGAACAGGCAATAGGCAACCCGCTCTTTAGTTGAATAAAAAGTCAAGCGCGTAGCCGAATTACCCCTAATACATCCTCTTCCATCTTACCGAAAATTCCCCCAATTGTCAATATGTTTGATGGCGCCGGGAGCGAACACTGGAACACCGGAACAGGGGACTCGCTCTTTAGTTGAATAAAAAGTCAAACGCGTAGCCGAATTACCCCTAATACATCCTCTTCCATCTTACCGAAAATTCCCCCAATTGTCAATATGTTTGATGGCGCCGCCAGTCGTTGTAGGGGCTGGTTTATAGTCAATCGATCATCTCCCAGAGACAAATTCTATAAACCCGCCCCAGTCGGTTTTTCTCGGGGGAAATCTTCTCAAAAACTACTGAGGAGGCTTCACTTCTAAAATTCCAGAAGTTGAAAATACTACTTCAAATTGGGCAGCCGGGTCAGTCGAGGCAGCGTCAGACTTCACTAACTCAGGAAGGGGTGTATTCTCAACGTTATTCTTTGCCACTTGAGATTTTGGTTCGTATCCGATAATCTCACCCTCGCTGTTGAGTTTCACCACATAAGCAGACTCTCCATCAACCGGCGAAGTCCAAGTGGAGTCAATTTGATTATAGAGACTCTGGCTTAACTGGGTTGTATCGACTTCTTCTGGGGCTGCTGCGGTCATTGTCTCTTCTGGGGTTGCTGTTTCGGGAGTCGATGCAGCAATTTCACTGTCTGGTGTTTCAGCAACGGGGTTAAGGGTATCCGGTTGAGTCGGTGGGGTTGCTACGGGGTCAGTCTCTACCGGGGGTTGAGTTTCCTCTACGCTGGGTGAAGAAGTTACAGCAGGTAGCCCTGATGGTGAGGTTGATGCTTCGGGGGGAGAAACGGTTGCATCGGTTGTCGGTGCGGTTGTTTCTATTTCTATTTCTGTTTCTGGGGTTAGGGTTGAAGTCGTTGAACCTGCTGTGGGATCGGTAATATCGGGTTCGCTGATTTCCATTTCAGAGTCTGGAGTGGCAATCTCACTGTCTGTCTCAGAGTCTGGGGTTGGAATGACAATCTCGCTGTCTGTCTCTGTTGTCGGTGTTACTGGAGTTTCAGTCTCTAGATCTTCGACAACAACGATAGAACTGGTATCGGTTGATGTTGGGGTGAGTGATTCTATCTCCTCACTTTGGCTGGCGATTTCTTCGGGTGAAGGACTCGCTAACAAAGAACCGACTAAGGTTGCGAATATGATGGCAACTAAAGCAACCAGTGAGGAGGTTTTAACTGCGGGAGGGAGTTCAGATGTGCCGATTGATTTCACTGGAGATAAATGACTTGAGTGTTGGGCTTCGGTCGGATTAGAGGAGGATTCATATTTTGTCTGCATACTTGATACCTCTGCGGTTCTAACATAAGAATTGGATAATATTCTTACATAAAACTGGCCCCATTCTAATCTGTTTTTGGACTGGTTTTCTGCGATTTTAATTTTTGATGTTCTGATTGTTTATCAAATCGATGATTGTTAAAGTTATCTATGATACAAATTATGGCAACATGGCGTTCGTTGCGATCGCTGTTTCCAGATCGTTAAGATGCTTATATTGAGCTAATTTCGCTCTATTACTCGGAGTCTGGCTTTCCTGAAAGTTGAAAACAATTTACCCCCAGACTCTCGATATTACAGATCAACTTTGTCTGTTTGACACCCGGCTTTGCCCAGATAACACTTTAAGGAATTATTTATTTTTAGTCTTTCCACAAACTCGCTTCGTGGGGAATGAAGTCAGTAGAAATCACAGACATCGGTAGTATCGCAATCGGAAGTAATCCCATCGACAAAGAATTTAACACGATGATGATCACCAGGCTGAGGCGATCACCCCGCTTGGACTCAATTCGATAACACTTTAACTGTTCTTGAGTATTCATGCCTCGATCCCCTTGCTGCTGTCATCTATGACTCTTTACTTAGTTTATCAATTTTTTGTAGCTTAGAATACAGAATTTAAAATCTGTTACAAAAGATACTTTTTGACAAAATAAAGAGACAGAAGTGATCACAACTGTCTCCCGATCCTCAACTCATCGATGCCAGACTGTTTCTCCCCCCGGACGATCAATTAAAGTAATTCCGGCTTCTTTTAAGCGATCGCGAATTTGATCGCCTTCGGCATAATTTTTAGCTTTGCGGGCAGCCAGACGCTGTTGAACTAAGTCTTCGATCTCCTGATCGCTTAACCCTGGTGTGGTATCTGTTGAAGTTTCTTCCGCGTCAACTTCCAACCCCAACACCGAAGCGAGTTGTACCAAAGTCCACCAGGTTTGTTGAATTTGTTTGAGGGGAGTTTCGGTTTTACCTTCGTGAGTAAGAACGTTACCTTCTTTGCGTAACTCCTTCGCCAATTCAAATAAAACCGCCAAACCCCCTGGCGTGTTAAAATCGTCATCCATTGCAGTTTGGAAGCGTTCAACGGCTTCTGAATGCAGAGCGGGCGGCTTTTCGTGATCATCCCACCCTCCCAATTTCTCGCCGTATTGAGATTTAAACAACAACCCTTCTTTTAAAGTATTCCAACCATTTTCCGCTGATGCGATCGCGTCATTCGTAAAATCTAAAGGCTTACGATAACTTGCTCCCAACACAAATAACCGAATCACCATCGGATCAACCGTTTCCAGCAATTGACGAATTGTGGTAAAATTTCCCAAAGACTTTGACATCTTTTCACCACTAACGGTCACAAACCCATTGTGCATCCAAAAACGAGCCAAGGGTTCACAGTTCGCCGCTTCTGACTGAGCAATTTCGTTTTCATGGTGAGGAAAGATTAAATCTCCACCGCCCCCGTGAATGTCAATGGTTGCGCCCAAGAGTCGCCGTACCATTGCAGAACATTCGATATGCCAACCGGGGCGCCCTTCTCCCCAAGGAGACTTCCAAGCTGGTTCTCCGGGTTTTGCGGCTTTCCAAAGGGCAAAGTCAGAGGAATGTTTCTTTTCGCCTTCAGCCCCCGAAACTCGCCCACTGGCGCCTGCTTGAAGTTGATCTTGTTTGCGCCCGGAGAGTTTACCGTATTCGGGGAATTTTTCTACATTGTAAAAAACATCGCCTTTGCTGGCGTAAGCATACCCTTTTTTTTCAAGTTGTTGAATAAGTTGATAAATTTCAGAAATATTATCAGTAGCGCGAGGATAAGCATCGGCATCTCGAATGTTTAAACGCCGGAGATCTTCAAAATAAGCTTCGATAAAGCGTTCAGAGACAGCTTCCATTGAGGAGTTTTCTTTTTTTGCCCGGTTGAGAATTTTATCGTCAATATCGGTAAAGTTTTGAACGTATTTGACGGTATATCCTATCCATTCTAAATAACGGCGAACCACATCCCAAAAAATATAAGAACGGGCATGACCCAAATGGCAATAGTCATAAACTGTGACTCCGCAGCAATACATTTTAACTTGTTGGGGTTCTAGAGGAGTAAAGGTTTCTTTTGTGCGGGTTTGGGTGTTATAAATTTTAAGATTCATTCTTTATAGTAACAAGTTAAGAGTTAACAATTAAGGTTTAAATTGAGTTCTTGAAGATAAATTTCAGTCTTTAATTTCTCTAGAAGATTTGAGCGGAACAGAATTAAAAAAACAACTTCTAACTCCGGTATGACAGGCGATATCTCCAACTTGCTCGATTTTAATTAACAATACATCTGCATCACAATCGTAGTAGAGTTCTTTCACAATTTGAATATGCCCGGATGTTGCTCCTTTGTGCCAAAGTTCAGCCCGAGAACGACTCCAATAGTGAACTTCTCCGGTTTCGAGGGTTTTTTTCAGCGCTTCGAGATTCATCCAAGCCATCATTAAAACGGTATGATCGTGATAGTCTTGGGCGATGGCTGGAATTAATCCTTGGTCGTTAAATTTTAGGGTTTCTATCCACAAATAATCTTGATTGATCATCTTTTATTCAACAAGAGCAGCCCGAGGAGGAATGAGGAGTTAAAGTCAATTAGCTTTGAGTGGCGATCGCTTTTTGCTGCATCGTTTTAAAGATGTTATAAAATCCGTTCGCGCGGGAAGGAGTGAGACTGGCTTGTAAGCCGGTTTCTTGAATAAAGTCGGGGGCTATTTTTTCGATTTCTGCACTCTCAAGCCCATTTAAACCCCGAATTAATAAGGCGACTAATCCTTTGGTGAGTTGGGAATCTGAGTCTCCTTGAAATTGTACTTTACCGTTTTCATCTAAATCGGCAATCACGTAAACTTGAGAGACACAGCCGGGAACTTTATTGTCTGGAATTTTAGCATCAGCCGGAAATTCGGACAATTTTTGAGCTAGTGTGATCAGTTGTTCGTAGCGCAGTTTATTGGAGGATGCACGTTTGAACCGTTGAACAATGCGATCGAGCGATGGCGGTAGGGGTGTTGCAGTTGATGACATGATAGGCAATAAAATAGACCTCATCTATTCTCAGTCTAACTGAAAGCGGGGACGGGGACGGTAGGAAATTGCACGAATTGTCAGAAAAAAAGATGCACTCCAGGGGTCGGGAGAGTTTAGGAACAGATAGAAGGATTAACCTTTAAACTGAAGTCAGACTGACGAAGCAATTGAGTGATTTCAATGGCGGGAACCGGGGGACAGAAGTAATAGCCTTGGGCGAGATCGCAGTGAATGGAACGTAAAAATGACAGTTGTTGAGGTGTTTCTACCCCTTCGGCAACGACTTGTAGTTTGAGTCCCTGGCCGAGTGCGACAATGGTTTGAGCGATCGCCGCATCACTAGAATTTTCCACGATATCTTGGACAAAAGAGCGGTCAATTTTCAGGGTATTCAAGGGAAAATGCTTGAGAACATTGAGGGAGGAGTAGCCTGTGCCAAAATCATCAATGGTGATGTGCAAGCCCATTTCTCGCAGTTCTTGTAAAGTTTGGATGGTAAATTCAACATCCTGCATGGCGGCACTTTCGGTAATTTCTAACTCCAAATATTGAGGATCGATTTCGGTGGCCTCGAGGGTTTGGAGAATAATTTTGATCAGTTGAGACTGATGAAATTGTCGGGCTGATAAATTAACGGCAATTCGTAGGGGAGGCAAACCTTCAGCCTGCCAAGATTGATGTTGAATACAAGCGGTTTGTAAGACCCATTGTCCAATCGGTGCAATTAAGCCAATTTCTTCAGCGAGGGGAATGAATTGGTCGGGGGGAACGAAGCCGAGTTTGGGATGTTGCCAGCGAATTAAGGCTTCTAAACCGACGATCCGGCCTGTGCTGATTTCGACTTGAGGTTGATAATAGAGTAAAAATTCTTCTTGGATTAAAGCCCGTCGTAAGTCTGCTTCTAGGGTTAATTGGTTGAGGGCTTCATGGTGCATTTCTTCGGCAAACAATTGAGAGTTGTTACGACCTAGCTTTTTGGCGCGATACATGGCGGCATCGGCGTGCTTGAGTAGGGTTTGGGCGTCTTCAGCATCATCGGGACACAGGGCGATACCTAGACTGGCGGTGACATACAGTTCTTGATTGTCGATCACGAAGGGAATACTAAGTTTATCGAGTATTTTTTGAGCAATTTTGGTGATTTCGTCGGTAGAGGCCAGATGAGGGAAAAGTAGGGTGAATTCATCTCCCCCCCAACGGGCAATGGTGTCACAGTTTCGTAAACATTGCTTGAGACGGGTGGCGACTTGCTGCAATAGCTGATCTCCAGTGGCGTGGCCGAGGGTATCGTTAATCACTTTAAAGCGATCGAGATCTAAAAAGGCGACCCCTAAAAGTTCTGGTTGTTGTTTGCTGTTGGCGAGGGCGAGGGCGAGTTGTTCGTCAAACAGGAGACGGTTGGGAAGCCGAGTCAGGGCATCGTGGCAGGCTTGATAACGTATAATGGATTCGACTCGTTTTTGAGCGATCGCCATGTATAGATGAAGGCTGATGGCAAGAGCGAGTTTGAGTTCTTGAGAACTCCAAGTCGGATTTTGGTCAAATTTTTGTTCTCGCCACACTTCAAAGGAGGCACGGGGCATTTGATGGCGTTCGTCCTGACTGTAATGACCAGCCCAGTAAATGTCGCTGTTGTAGCCGTTGCGAAAGATCGTTAGACAGCCGACTTGTTGGTGGTGAAACTGGATGGGAATCAGGGCAATTGAACGAATATTGGTTCTCTCAAACGCATTGGCGATTGTGCTGAGATGGGGATTGGCTTGTAATTGGGTGATGGTGATCACTTGATGATTTTGTTCTCCGAGATTCCAGGAGGTGGCTGGAGAATTCTGAAGTTGTTGGTAATGGTGTTGCCATTGTTCAATTGATTCTGTTTCGGGTAGTTTGGCATCGAGTTTTCCGAGGGGATGAATAAAATTTTGCCATTGAGGGATTTCTTCGAGGAAGGGTTGACAAGGTTGCTCTCCGGTGATGTACAGTTGGGCGGGGATACCTGTCGGTTCCGCTACGATGTATAATCGACCTCCTGAACCGTTGAGGGCGGCTACAGCTTCTTCTAGGACGCGCTGGCGAATTTGATTGACGGAAAGGGGACAGTGAAGCAGTTGACTGACTTGATTGATGATCGCTTCATAACGGGCTTGTTCTCGGGTGCGACGGAGAAGGTCTGACTGAGAGATGGCAATGGAGACTTGATCGACGATCAGTTGAATGATTTGGAGTTCTCGCGGTTTGTAGGGACGAGGTGTTTGATGATGAATGGCGAGTAAGCCCCAGAGGGACTTCCCGTGTAAAATTGGAGTCACCAGTGAGGCTTGTACACCCATGGCATTGAGATATTTAATATGGCAAGGATCGACCGGGGCGTAGCGAATGTCTTCTTGGGGGAGTTGTTCTCCGGTGGTTTGACTGTCAAGGTTACTGGTAATTCGGCGTTGCGTGGCGATATCTACAATAACTCGCTGTCTTGCTTTGAGAAAGAGTTGTCGATCACGATTGGGAATATCTGTTGCTGGAAACTTCAAGTTTAAGAGCGAAGGAAGACTATTTTCTTCTAGAGACTCAGCAATCACTTCACCACTACCATCGGTATCAAAGCGGTAAATTTTGACCCGATCTACCTTTAAAAAGGAACGAATTTCTTCAACTGCTGTATTGAGGATTTCTGACAATTCTAGAGATTGCCGAATCCGGTTTGTGATTTGATGCAGAAAGTATTCTTGGTGTGGCATTTATGATGTTTTTTGTCTTTAAATAAGGTTTATTTTAGGATTAATTTATTTAAAGCTGAGTTTATTTTTATATTCTATATGCTATCATTTTTTGAAATTCTGGTCAATTTCTACGCCATTTTGCTCTATTGATCACAAATACTTTATAAAAATTATTGATTCTTTATATTAAATGAGCCAAGGAGTTTTTTCTCCCCGGCTCAAAAGTTATTCTATTGTACAATAAAATCAGGTTTAGTGTAGAATTAAAGCGACTTCTTTCGCAAAATAGGTTAAAATCACATCTGCACCTGCTCGCTTCATACTGGTTAGGGTTTCTAGCATTACTTTTTTCTCATCTATCCAACCCTTTTCTCCGGCCGCCTTGATCATGGCGTATTCCCCACTAACATTATAAGCCGCAACCGGAAGGTTAGTCGTTGATCGCACTAACTGAATAATATCTAAGTAAGCCAGTGCGGGTTTAACCATCACCATATCCGCCCCTTCTGCGATATCTAATTCCACTTCAGTTAACGCTTCGCGGGCGTTGGCGGGGTTCATTTGATAGGTTTTTTTATCCCCAAACTTTGGTGCCGAATCTAAGGCATCTCGGAACGGGCCATAATAAGCCGAAGCATATTTTGCAGAATAAGCTAGGATACTGACATTTGTATATCCTGCTGCATCTAAGCCCTGACGAATCGCCCCAATTCGACCATCCATCATATCAGAAGGCGCAACAATATCAGCCCCGGCTTCGGCGTGAGAAATGGCTTGTTTGACTAAAACTTCGACGGTTTCATCGTTGAGAATTTCTCCGTCATCGCTAACAATGCCATCGTGACCTTTACTCGAAAAAGGATCAAGGGCAACATCTGTTACAATCATCATGTCGGGAAGTTCTTGTTTAATTGCCCGAACGGTGCGTTGAATCAATCCATCGGGGTTATAACTTTCAGTTCCCGCGTTATCTTTTTTGTCTTCAGCAACGAGGGGAAATAAAGCGATCGCCGGAATCCCTAAAGCATGAGCTTCTGCAACTTCCTTCAATAATAAATCTAAGGTATAACGGTAACTACCGGGCATTGAAGTTACTTCAACTTTGGTATTTTCCCCTTCCATAATAAACAGGGGATAAATTAAATCATTAACGGTGAGTTGGGTTTCACAAGTCATCCGTCGCAGGGCTTCTGTACGACGAATTCGACGGGGACGTTGAACAAGATTTAAGCGAGAGGAGTTACTCATAAGATCTCAAAAGATGCGTTAAAAGTGTCAATTCTGGAGTTAAAAAACTGTGGCTCTAATTGTTCAGTTGATCGTTAAAAACATTAGACAACTGATCGAGATGATCACGGTCTGAACAAGTTCATTATTATTACATTTTGCGAATCACTTCAATTCAGTCGATACAATTCAATACAATTTTGTAAATAAGTATGAACATTGATTGACAACAGACCCCTCAGATTCCTCTAATCTGAATAGATTTTTCCATTGGGTAAAATCGCCCCTGTTAGATCCACATCTCGTAAATTCGTCCCTTTCAGACTCGCCCCTTTCAGGTTCGCCCCCCGCAAATTCGCCCCTTGTAGATACGCATTTCTAAGATTAGCTTTAGTGAGGTTTGCGCCTCGCAGATCAGCACCTTGTAGGTTTGCTTCCGTCAGGTTAGCATCTTTGAGATAGGCTCCAATCAGGTTCGCCTGTTCTAATTTTGCGCCTTCGAGGTTCGCATCTTCTAGGTTAGCATCTTCTAGAATAACGCCTTCGAGGATCGCATCGGTTAAGTTTGCATCCTCTAAATTTGCGCCTTTGAGTTGGGCAAATCCCAATTTTGCTTTTTCTAAAATGGCATTATTGAGGTTAGCGTTTTCAAGTTTAGCAACCCAGAGTTTTGCTTCGGTGAGATCTGCACTTTCTAGGTTGGCTTGACTCAGTTGTGCATCGCCGAGACTCGCTTTTTGGAGGTTCGCAAAGCCGAGATCAGCGCGAGTCATTTGAGTTTTAGCAAGATTGGCGCCTTTGAGAGAAGCTTGATGGAAGTTGGCGTTTTCTAAATTTGCACCAAGCAGAATTGCGCCTTCGAGGTTGGCTTGGATCAGTTTTGCTGCTCTGAGATTCGCCCCTTCGAGTTTAGCGCCTCGTAGATCCGCTTGTTGTAAATTCGCATCTACTAAATAGGCTTCTCTAAAATTCGCTTGCCAGAGATTCGCATTGCTGAGATCGGTATTGGCGAGTCTAGCCCGAACGAAGTTAGCATAACCCAAGTTTGCCCCTTTGAGCATGGCATAACCGAGATCAGCCCCTTCAAGTTTAACTCCCCGCAGATCCGCTTTTTCCAGGTAAGCATCGGAGAGATCGGCGTTGGAGAGGTTGGCTTTCCACAGGTAGGCTTCGCGGAGGTTGGCGTCTCGGAAGTTTGCACCACTGAGATCACATTCGGGACATTGACGAGAGTCTAGGGTTTGCTGTTGTAAGCGCTGTTTTTTCTCTTTTTCTGAGGGGGGTTGTTGACGCGATTCTGTGGCTTGAAGGCGATCGCTGAGTCGATGGTTTTCTACTAAGATACTAATAGCAATCAGGGTGCTGAGTACGGCTAGACTCGCCAGCACGGTGATTCCGACTAATGTTGTTGTTTTTTGTCTCTCGCTAGGAACCGTTGACGGAGACTTGCTCAGGGGAGATGTTATGTTAGGACGAGCTAGGGATTGAAATGCTTTCGCAACGAGAGTCGTCTTCTGTTCTATGGGATGTTTTGAGTGGGGTTCTACCATGTTTGTTTTTGAGTAGATCGCGATTCGCAACTGATCGTGCGCTCAGACGGTGTAACCCGATGCCACTTTTACCAGTAAATCACCGTCTTCATTAGACTATCAGGATCAGAGACATCCATCAAGAACAGTTATTGATCATTTGTTAGGTGATTTTTGACGGCTTGATCGATCATTTCTTGGGCTAAGGGGTGATAACCATTATGATTTAACCAGGCTAGGGGTGATTCTTTGACTTGATAGCTAACGGCGACACCTGTTGTGACGAGTCGAGAAAAATGTTCACAGTTCCAGCCTAAAAATCCATAGTCCCAGTCTTTAAAAAGTTCATAGGCAATTAGACATCGATCTAAGACTTGTTGACGGTTTAAAAGTTTAACTGTTGAAAGGATTTCAGCATTTTGGGGAATGGAAAAAACGGCAAAGCCGTCACCTCCAAAGTTGAAACAATGAGTGTCAGAAATGGTGATATGGAAATGGTTTGCAACATCTCGCTGAGAGATTAATAATCCTGCATTTTGACTATTATAGTCAACTTTTTCTTTGAATAAACGCACGATTTCATCAACAACTGGAGTTTTGTTTTTTTGAAAAATTGAACTTAAATCAGGTTTGTCTGAATCGAGAAAGGGTTGAATTCCTAGTTCTTTAACTGAATATTTTTTGTCGAGTTTAAACCCAGTCGGAAGTGAGGATATATTATATTGACTCGCCTCAATGTTCTTCAGCCAAAACTCTGAACAAAAGAGCGGGGGAATGTCAAAGAGTGCGATCATTAACTTTTGAGATTTCTTGTCTCTAAAAAATTTAACTTCGTGAACATAACCCATAGTACAATCCTCTCATTATTTGGATTAATTTTATGGGATTAATTTAGCATAATTCTAATCAAAGATCTATCTCATCCGATTTATGATTTGGGACTTTTGATTAAGATCTGCTACAGTTTCGGGTGTGATTAATAGTTGGTAAAAATCGAAAATCTCAGTAATTCTACGGATGCGATCGCCAAGTTTGGCTACAGGGGTGATCGGGGAGATCTTCTCAACGCCTAAGCGGGTTTAAAATTGAGTCAAATTACTCTCTCTGTGAAACTCAGAGGAAAGTCACATCTGTGAAAATATAATCTATTCTTAACCTAACTTGGGTGGTCAATTGGTTACACTAAAAAGGATAACTGCATCAAGTTCTGTTGAAAAGGCAGCTTAATCAGTTAAAATCCTAGACGCAGATCAACATATTGCTACAGTCACCTCTCTAGGGGATTGTTTTTAGATTTTCAAAGTCATTTATCCTTTTGATCTAAAAATGAATCAAGTTTATTGGTTGGTACTCACAATTTTTTTGACTCACTCAGAGACATTTCAGGGAATGATTGACAGCAATAAACTGCGTTAAATTTGATTGTTCGGGGTGTATATTAATCGATAAGATTGGTTGTTTGTAGTGCATAAAAATATAGTTTGCAATCAATTATTGAGTTGTATCGTAGTATTGTTTTTATAGAATTGTTTTTATAAAAAAATTATCTGGGTTATACGATCAGCTTGTTAACCAATTACTCAAGAAGACTTCAGTTTATTATGGTTATGACATCCGAATCTTTATTCTCTAGTTCTTCGGTTTTTTTAACTCAAGAGATCCATTTAGAATCAACTCTCCAAGACTTACCGCTTTATAGCTTTACAGTCGATATTGAACAACCTGGAGTTGCTCTGACTCGTATTTTTGAAACTCATCCTTTTATTCCTGGTATTATTCTAACAGATCAAGGAAAGTTTGTGGGAATCATTTCTCACCGTCGATTTTTAAAAATGCTGAGTCGTCCCTATGGACGAGAACTATTTTTAAATCGTTCTATTCGATTACTGCAACGTTTTGTTTCTGATAAACTGTTGTTATTATCAGGAAATACTCCGATTTTAGAAGCGGCGAAAAAAGCCGTACAAAGAGATACAGAAATGCTCTATGAACCGATAGTAGTTCGTCTCTTTCCTGAAGAATATCAAGTTCTTGATACGCAACAGTTATTACTCGCTCAATCTTATCTTCATCAACTTGCAACTCAGTTACTCCATGAAAAAACTCAAGCCCAACTTATTCAAACTGAAAAGTTAGTTTTACTGGGTCAAATGGTGGCTGGACTGGCTCACGAATTAAGAAATCCTCTCAATTGTATTTCGGGGAATTCTAAGTTTATCCAAGAGAGTTATGAAACAATATCAATGGTTTTAGCCGCTTATGAACAAAAATTTCCAGATTCAGGAAATGACATCAAACACTTAAAAGAAAACCTAGATTTAGAGTTTGTTAAACAAGACTTTCCCGACTTATTAAAAAGTATACAAGTGTCGTCTGAACGGATGAATCAGCTTGTCAGCAGTCTGAGAAGTTTCTCGTATATGGATGATTCTTGCAAACAAGAAACCGATATTCACGACTGTTTAGATAGTACGTTGTTGATTTTAAAAAGTCGTCTAAAAATGGGAATTGAAGTCGTTAAAGATTATGATAATTTACCTTTGTTTCCCTGTTATCCCGGACAATTAAGCCAAGTTTTTATGAACTTAATTGCAAATAGCATTGATGCTTTAGAAGAACAGATGAAAAAGGATTGGAACTACTCACCTACAATCTGTATTCAGACTAAAATAAAACTGTTATCTGATTCTGATTTCAATTCCTATCATCATTCTTTATCCAATCATGAGTTTAGTTTAGAAAGGAGTGATTTAGATGAGACTAAAGACTACCTTTATATTAAAATTTCCGATAATGGGTTAGGAATTCCAGACGAAATCCAAGCGAAAATTTTTGATAACTTCTTCACAACAAAACCTATTGGAAAAGGAACGGGACTAGGATTAGCAATTAGTCATCAGATTATTGTTGAAAAACATGGGGGTCAATTAATTTTAAATTCTACCCTTGGAGAAGGAACTGAATTTGAGATTTTGTTACCGATGGAATCTCAAGACTTAAGCGACTCTGAGTAAATTTTAATTGCTTTTTGTTTGTTTAGAAATGATTTTTATAAGGTGCAATCTTTGACAATAAAGCCAAACTCCTCTAAGTTTATAATGGGAAACTTGGGAAGAAATCACTAAGGATACTAGAGAAACAAGAGTAATTCTCAACAAACGATATCCCAAAACCCAAAAGTTGCTATGCTTTTCTAAACTCAGAAGATAACTGTAAATACTGTGTTGAACTTTTAAGGGTTGATTTTGGTTGGTAATAGATGAAGGTTGATGAGTCACCCGAATTTGCGAAGACATGACAACAGGATGTCCTTGTTTTCCATATCGCATACAAAAGTCAAAATCTTCGTAATATAAAAAATAATCGGAGTCAAATTGAGGACATTCAGAAAACAGTTTGAGGTTAATTAATAAACTACATCCTGTTACCCATTTCATCGGAATATAAGCTGAGTTCACAACAGGAGTTTCTGGGATAGCATCCAAAGCAATAATTTGTCCTGTTGTCGGGTTAAACTCTCCTCCCCCAAACCAAACTTTTCCCGTCGGTTCCTCAACAACGGTTCCTAAAATAGAAATATCAGGATAGCGTTGAAAAAACTCAATAACTTGTTTCAGACTCTCTTTTTGTAAATAAGCATCTGGATTAATTAACCAAACAATTCCTTGATGATTTTGTTGATAAACCCAATTTAATCCCAAATTACAAGCTTGACCAAAACCAATATTTTCAGGAGAATCTAAAATAATAATTGACTCATTTTCACAAGCATAAATCGAGCTATCATCCGGTGAATTGTTCACAATGATAACTCGATAGTTGATGTCAGATTGAACTGAAATTGAGTTAATTAACTGCTCAATGAATGAAGTTGAGTAATAATTAACCGTTATCCAGTAAATCACGTGAGTTCAATTTGACTGTCATCCCCAATCATAAACCGCATGGCTTTCGGACGTTGAGGGCTAGTTGTTAATAACGCCCGTCGTCCCACCAATGTATCAACAATTCGAGGATGAATATTGATAATTTTCGACCCTTGTAAAATGACGCTATGCTCTAATTCTGCCTCAATAATTGTGACCTCATCGGCGACACTACTATAAGGGCCAACAAAGCAGTTTTCTAAGTGACAATTTTCGCCAATCACAACAGGGCCACGCACGCTACAATTAATTAATTTTGTTCCTGAACCAATTTGTACCCGTCCGATAATTTGACTCTTGTCATCGGTTTCTCCTTTGTTTAAAGGTTTGATACATTCATCAAGAATAATCTGATTTGCACTCAGGAGATCATCTTTTTTCCCGGTATCTAGCCACCACCCATCTAAACTACAAGCTTCGACTTTTTTCTCCGTCTCAATGAGTTTTTGAATGGCATCTGTAATTTCCAACTCTCCTCGGGCAGAAGGTTGAATACTCGCAATGGCACTATGAATGCTTTTATCAAAAAAGTAAACCCCAACCAAAGCCAAGTTTGAAGGAGGAATTTTGGGCTTTTCAACTAATTTTAAAACTCGTCCTTGTTCATCAACAACTGCCACCCCAAATGCCGTCGGATTTTCAACACTTCGCAGTAAAATCAGCGCATCTAATTGTTTAGATTTAAACTGTTCTACAAAAGGACTCAATTGATTTTGAATCAGGTTATCTCCCAAATACATAATAAAAGGAGAATCCCCTAAAAAGAATTGAGAAATTTTAACCGCATGAGCCAAACCTGCGGGTTGATCTTGTAAAATATAGGTAATATTCGCACCGAAGCGCTCACCATTTCCTGTTACCGCTTTTACTTCTTCTCCCGTTTCGGGACTGATGACAATTCCAATATCCGTAATTCCTGCGGCAACAATTCCTTCAATTCCATACCACAAAATCGGCTTATTTGCCACTGGAACAAGCTGTTTTGCTCCCGTATAAGTCAACGGACGTAAGCGAGTTCCTTTACCACCAGAAAGAATGAGTGCTTTCATAAAAAAAATCTCTGAAGATTGGTCAAGTCTTTAATATTTGCACGGGAAATGTTGAGAAGGTGCAGAATTTGGGGTAGGTTTATAATGGGTTTTAACCGTTTCTCGACCGACCTCAAACACCTCAAATCCAACCTAACCTGATTAACCCTTCTTTGCCAACTTTGAAAGCATTTTTCTCAAGCTTTGTCGCCAATGAGGAGGATAGCTTCCTAGTATTGCCGATATTTTTTGGGTATTCAAAACCGAATAAGCTGGACGACGAGCCGGAGTTGGATATTCAGCCGTAGAAATCGGAACAACCCGTTGAATTTTCAAGGGAAAACCGAGTTGTTTGGCTTCTTCAAATATAGCGATCGCCAAATCATACCAACTGGTAACACCACTATTGGTATAGTGATAAATTCCAGCAATTTCTGGATTAATCTGCTGACTCAATTGAACGATTGCTTCCGCCAAATCCCCTGTCCAAGTTGGGCTTCCAACCTGATCACAAACGACTCGTAATTCTTCTCGTTCGGCGCCGAGTCGGAGCATGGTTTTAACAAAATTACCTTTCCCTCCGACACCGTAAACCCAAGCAGTTCTCACAATTGCAGCATTAGCTTGAGTTGACAAAATAGCCTGTTCTCCGGCTAATTTCGACTGACCATAAACCCCCAACGGTTGAGTCGGATCAGTTTCTAAATAGGGATGACTTTGGCTTCCGTCGAACACATAATCCGTCGAAACATGAATCAACGTCGCCCCAATTTCTTGGGCTTGTTTCGCCAAAATACCAGGAGCAATACCATTAATTGCCTGTGCGAGATCTTGTTCAGTTTCGGCTTTATCGACTGCTGTATACGCTGCGGCGTTAACGATCAGATCAGGTTTAACCTCGGCAACCATTTTAGCGATTGCTTCTGGGTTCGCCAAATCTAAGCTGTCCCGTCCGACACTTTTGATCTCTCCCAAAGGGGCGAGAACCTGTTGTAATTCCTGACCTAATTGGCCGTCTTTACCGATGAGTAAAATATGTCTCATTGAAAAACGTCCGCAGTTTTCAAGGTTTTACCGTCTTGATCTTTAGCTGACAGAACTGGAGTGATTCCATCTACAGGCCATTCTATGCCTAAATCTGGGTCATTCCACAAAATTGAACGTTCGTGTTGTGGGGCGTAATAGTCTGTCGTTTTATACAGAACTTCCGCTACTTCTGAGAGGACTAAAAATCCATGAGCAAATTTAGGCGGAACCCAGAATTGTCGTTTGTTTTCCGCCGAGATGATACATCCAACCCATTGTCCAAAGGTGGGAGAACTTTTGCGGATATCGACAGCAACATCAAAGATTTCACCTGCTACAACCCGTAAGAGTTTGCCCTGGACTTGCTCGGTTTGATAATGCAAGCCTCGTAAGACACCTTGACGGGATCGTGAGTGGTTATCTTGAACAAATTCTGTTGTTACACCTGTCTGGTCTGCGAAACTTTTTTGATTGAAACTTTCAAAGAAAAATCCTCGTTCGTCTCCGAATACTTTCGGTTCTAGGATTAAAACTTCCGGAATTTTTGTGGGAATTACATTCATGCCTCATCCAAGCAGCGATTCGCCAAGATCATCTTAACAAAGAATTTTGACTTTTCTAAAAATTTGACTGAATCTTTAATTTTTTCACAATTAATGGACTTATTGGGTTGCAATGCTAATCTTTACTTGACTCTGCAATCGAACAAATTGCTGGTGTTGGGGATCATAAACCCAAGCTTTAATCTCTGTTTCCCCGACGGGTAAGGACTCCGCAGATAATATCACCTCCCAACGGGCTAAACGATAGCGGTTAGAATTGAGATATTCGGCAATATCGGGACTTTCTCGCATCACATCAGCATTTGCAAAGAATAAATTTTGTTTACCGTGAGATAAAAAAACTAAACGGGGTTGTTGTTTTTGCTCGGGTAATATTGCCCATCCTCTGAGGTTAATTATATCATTTGTGTTGATTTTTAGAGGGGTTTCTGGGGTTGTCGGATGATCGATATAGCCGTAAACTTGATTCGGTTGAGCAACAAAGGGTATATTTTCAGCAAAGTTTCTCATCTCGATTTTCTCTAATGATTCTACTCCCTCTCGAATCCACCAGGTTGATTTACTCATCGGAAGTAAACATCTATTGGGTGAGGTTTTAAAAAATTCCGAATCTTCGATATAGGAAAATAACTTTAAGCAGGTTTGACTACTGGTTTTATACGGGAATTCTAATTGAGCCTGAGTGATTGCGGCGTGAGAACTCACGGAGGTTAAACTCAAGAGAATACCTGCACAAAAACTATAGATTAAAATGCTATTATTCCGGTTAACTTTCCAGAAGGTTTGAGGATTAGTAATTAAAACTCTACACAGTTGAATCAGAGAAATAATTAATAGTATAGTATGAGTTGTATATCGAGTTGCGGTTAGGGGATAGTTTCCGCCCCATTCGACTCGTCCCCATGTCATTAACAAAGAAGTGAGTAAAGAAAACAAGCCGATAGATAGCCAGGGTGTCAATTGAGTTAAGGGTTCTGGAGATTTTAAATAACCCGTTTTTAAATAATAGATAGATATTCCGAGAAATAAAGATAAAAGGATTGCTCCGATTATACTTGATATGATTGGTAATTTTACTAAGGGAGCGGCTAAGAGATTCAGAAAAAAAGAAATTGCGGTTAATAGATATTCAGCTAAGGATAGATTGATAATTCGGGGTTCTTGTTGATAACCGATTGCATAAATAGCCGCAGAAAGTACAAATCCAGTTAACCAAATCAAGAGTTGCTTTGTTTTAGAGATTTTTGTATTTTGTTGTGATAATATTAAGGGAATAACCGCCAACCAAGTGATTAATCCTTGAGCGGAAGAAAAACTAGCAACAATACAACAAATTGCAGCTAAAATAAGTTTAGTTTTTGAGTGTAAAAAGTTTAAATATAAAATTAGACAAGCCAGAATTAAACAGAAATTAATTAAAAAAATAGGGAGTTGAAATCCCCAAAGCCATTCTTGATTTAAACTAAAAATTAAGTAACCCGTTAACAGATTGGCTAAATGAAATAAGTTGCGATATCGGGGAGATGAAGTCAAAGAAGCTAGAGAATAAAGCGCAATAAATGTACAAACGGCTAACCCCAGACTGAAGAACATTTCGAGTTTAATATTCCAGTCTGACAGGAATGCTAACCCGATAAAAATAAGACGAGGAAAAAGAATGCGATGATTATTATGAAGTTCAAATAAATCACTAAAATCTAATTGATTTGTAGCGACTTTTTCCAACAGCTTTGGTAACACCCATTGATCATAAACGGGAATATTCACCCCAAACTGAGTAATAAACCCAATCACAATAACGAGGGGTAAAAGATAGAAAGCCAGAAGAATAAGAGACGTTTTAGAAAAACTTAAAGATTGTTTGAACATCCATTGGGAAATAGGGAGTTGGCAGTCGGGAAAAAACTATTATTGCCTTCTGCCTTCTGCCTCTTAATTAAATTATCTCACATTGGTAACACTGTTAAACTGTCCAGTTAGGCGGCTGAACAACATTTGTAAAACCGTTCGTTTACCAATATTAATCTTAGAATTTACCGCCATACCTGCTTGTAGATCCACTTTGATCTCTTCATCTTCACTTAAAACAAAGTGTTCTCGTTCTAACTGAATCTTCGCTTTAAACGAAAAATATTGACGTAATTCATCGGGTGGAATAGCTTCTTGGCTAATCCATTTTAACTCACCCGGAACCGTACCAAACTCTCCGGCTGGAAACGCATCAATATTTACTTCCACCGGAATACAATCGCGATCACCCAAACCTAATTGTTGACGGGCTTCTTCCGATACCGGACAGACACAATCTTTCTCGGGTGTACATTCAATCACCTCTCCAGCGACTTCTTGATCATTGTAAGGAGCAAGCTTTTCTCGCTTATTTCGTAACGCATTTAATACCAAAGCCACATCAGTATTTTGAACATAAGCAACCGCTTCTAAACCGCCATCATCATCTAAAATTTGCAGTAAAGTTTCCGTTTGTTGGGCTTCATAATAGGCTTCTTCACACCGCTTGATCTGAGGATCTTCTGAATTAAGAACGGAAGTAGTAATGTACTGACAAATCTCATCTTGATTGACATCTAATTCCGATTCATCTTTGGTCGAAGGAGCAAGTTCATAAACAATTCCCCCAGAAGGCGCTCGTAACACTTGAGTATTTCGCTCTTGTTCGACTTTTTCAAGTTGAGCATTAATTTCAGACAATCGCTTTGTATTTTCAAGTTTATATCGACCCAGTTGAGCATCTGTACTGGCAATTGCCTTTTTATTTTCTTCAATCCGAGTATAGAGTTCTCTGGCCCAAGCATCTTTTGTATTTTGCAATTGTTCTGTGGTTCGAGAAATTGCCACCTGAAGCCGTTCCTGTTCAACCCTTTGATTTTGAATTTCCGCTTCAATCCGGGCAATTTCACCCTGACGAGCATTCACCTCTCCTCTACGGGTATTAATTTCGCCTTGACGCTGGTTAATTTCGCCGAGACGGGTTTCGATTTGATCTTGTTGTCGGAGGACTTCATTTTCCCCTCTGAGAACTTCTTGCTGTTGACGATCTTGTTGAAGTTCAGCGATCGCCCCTTCTTCGACTAACGGATCAAGTCTACCGAGAATTCGTTCATTAGACCCTAAAACTTCTTTAGATTTTTCGAGTTGTCCTTTGGCGAGTTCGAGTTGTTCTCGGGCAGAATTTAATTGTTCTTGGGAATAAGCGAGTTGATTGCGTGCATAATCTAACTGGGATTGAGCCACCCTTAATTGATCACGCGCCGCGGCTTCTGCATCTTCAGCTTGATTGAGTTGTTTTTCTAACTCTTGAATTTGCAATTGTACCGTATTAATTCGAGAGACATATTCCGCCCGATAGTTCGACACCAAACCACTGAGACTCGGATTATAACTCCCGATTCCTCCTCGACCATTGTAAAGTTCGTCAAGCAGGGATTGCAGGGCTTGATTTTCCCCAATACGGGCTTCTCGCTCTGTAATTAAAGTATCCAATTCAGCCGAAAGTGGTCCACTCCCTTGACCCCTGACAACCCCTTCATAGAATTGATTTTCTCGTTCTAAAGTTTCTCGAACTTGTTCTAAGGATTTCAGGTCTGCACTAGGGTTTGTCGGGCTAAAAGTGAGGAGAGGTTGATTTTTAACAACGCGATCGCCATTTTCAACGTGTAATCTAACCACGGCGCCGGTTGTGGGGGCCTGAATCTCTCGCGCCCCGTCGGAAAACTCAAGTTCTCCAACCGCAGGAACCGTTTGTTCAATCCGGGCGAAATAGGCCCAGACAATCGCTGAAGTTGAAACGAGCATGATTACCCATAAAAACATATGGGACCAAAAGGCAGGTTTCTCTAAAATGACGGGTTGATCGGAAAGTGATATAGAAGATTTCATTGTGATCTTGTTTTTTTAATGGTCTTTTGTTTGCTTTATTGACTCAACAACTCATAATCAACTCACTCCTCACCGTTGAACTCAATCCCCAAGTTGCTATTTTATCGGAGGAGATCGATCCCAAATCGTTAATTTCGCTTTTTCCATTGAAAACCTACTATTGTTGAGATTCCTGTTGTTGGAATAGACAGTAATAACGTCCTTTGAGTGCCATCAGTTCATCATGGCTGCCCTGCTCTACCACTGAACCCTGATCCATCATAATAATGCTATCGGCATTTCTAACCGTTGGTAGACGGTGGGTAATAAAAAAGACGGTTCGACCTTCAAAAGCTACTTCTAAATTTTCGGAAACCAGGCGTTCAGACTGATAATCTAAGGCACTGGTGGCTTCATCGAGAATCAGTAAGCGGGGATTTTGTAAGACAGTACGCGCGATCGCAATTCGTTGTCGTTGTCCCCCTGACAGAGATCCCCCTCGTTCTCCCACAACAGTATTGTACCCATTGGGCAAACCCATGATAAACTCGTGTGCTGCTGCAATTTTCGCCGCTCGAATAATTTCATCACTTCCGGCATCGGGATTACTCAGAGCAATATTATCTTGAACGGTACCATTAAATAACAGCGTATCTTGCAGAACCACCCCAATTTGACGACGCAGCGAATACATCTCTACTTTGGTAATATCATAGCCATCAATCTTAATCCGGCCAGACATAGGCGGATAGAGACGTTGGAGGAGTTTCATTAGGGTACTTTTACCCGAACCACTCAAGCCCACAATACCGACAAATGAGCCAGCGGGAAACTCTAAATTGACGTTTGCCACTTGTAGAGGCCCACTTTCTCCAAACCGGAAAGATACTTCTTCAAAGATGACTTCGCCATTGACTTCTGGCATGGGAATATTATTACGGTCATCGGAATCGACTTCCGGGGGAGAATCTAAGACATCTCGCAGACGTTCAACGGACATTCCCACTTCTTGGAAACTTTGCCAAACACTGACAAATCGCAGTAGTGATCCGGTGACGTTTCCGGCGATAATTCTAAAAGCAATTAAGGCCCCAATCGTTAATTTATTGTCAATGACTAAATAGGCCCCGACCCACAGCAAAGCCAGTCCCGAGAGTTTGTTGAGGAAGTTACTAATCGAACTTGAAGCCGTTTGAGTCAAGATGGTGTTGAAACTCGCACTCATAAACCGAGCATAGCGTCCTTGCCATTCCCAACGAGATTTGAGTTCAATATTTTGAGCTTTAACGGTTTGAATCCCGTTGAGGACTTCGACGAGGTAGGATTGGGAGTCGGCGTAACGTTCGGCTTTTTTCCGCAGCAACCGTCGGACAATTGGAGAGTTAATGATAATAATGCCCGCAAACAGCGGTAACGGGGCCAACGCCACAATCGCCATCGGGACGCTGAGATAGAACATCATCGCCACATAAACGACGGAAAACACGGCATCGAGGACAACCGTGAGGGCGGTTCCGGTGAGGAAGCTACGAATATTGGCCAACTCTCCAATCCGTCCCACCAAATCTCCGACTCGACGATTATCAAAATAGTTCAGGGGAAGTCGGAGTAAGTGATCAATTACTTCCGCTGAAAGTCGGACATCCAGGCGGTTAGTGGTATCAACAAACAGGTACGTTCGCAGGGCTGAAAGTAAAGCTTCAAATAAGGCTACCCCCAACATCAAAATCCCCAAAATATTCAGGGCGTCAATATTGCGCTGTCCCAAGACCTTATCAATAATGATCATGGTCATCAGGGGGTTAACCAGCCCAAACAGTTGCACAAAAAACGAAGACAGCAGCACTTCGACAAAAACGGTGCGATGCTCCATCAACGCCGGCCAGAACCACCAAAAGCTAAATTGCTCTTTTTGTTCAATTTTGGGGGGTTGCAGGAGCAAGACTTGTCCGGATTCGCCCCAAGCCTCACCAAATTGAGCCGGGCGCATCCGTTTGAGGCCTCGTTCCGGTGTGGCAATGGTGAGTTCTCGTTCGGTGATATTGTAGAGAATCGCAAAACTATCTTGCCATTCAACCATAGCCGGGGCTTTGAGACGTCCAATGGCTTTGGCGGGAACTTGCACCAATTGAGCGTTTAGACCCATCATTTGAGCCACTGCCCCACAAGCTTGTAGGCTAATGGAACCGACAGTAGTCAATTGATTTTCCAGTACCCGTTTCACCAGATCTTTACGGAAGTTAACCTTGTAAAACTTGCTCAACATATTAAAGCAAGCTAAGGGCGCGTCAATTTGTCCTGACCCCCGAACGATGGGGAAGCGTTGTGAGGAAGCGTCTTCAAGTTCCGGTTCTGGAGGCGTGGGCGGAGCGAGGGGAATATCTTGAAAAATGTCTGCTGTAGGTTTCTCCAGAGTTGGGGTTTCTCCCTCTGGCGCTTCTGGGGGTGAACTCAGGCTGGGACGAAGGCCCACTAACCGTACTCCAGAAGGCCCTTCTATTTTTAGAGAGCCAAGACCCCCTTCTAATTGCAATCGGTTTCCGGTTTCCCACTCCCCTATTTTACCGCTACTAATCAGCCAAACCCGCTCTGGATCTAACATCGCGGCTAAGTCTGAGACTCGCTTTTGACCGTTGAGGAGGTTAACCACAATGGCATCTGGCCAAACATCGAGACTAAATTCTTTGAGGTTTCCGGTTAAATTGGCTCGTTGTTGGACTTCTTGACTGAGTAACTCAAAAACTTCACTGATACTGGCATGATCGCGAAAGGCTTCCCCAAAACTAGGTTCTCGACTGACCAGTTGTAAAAATTCCTCAGCCGCGAGGGTAATACAAATCATATCGGTCGAGGCGATCGCTGTTTCGCAAGGATTTCCTCGAATTAACCCCGGCCACCCTAAGATTTCCCCGGCCCCCAAGAGTCGTAAACTCATGTGGCGTTGTGTTCTCAGGTCATACCCCAATAAACGGGCTTGTCCCTGATAAATAATCGACACTTGGGTGGGCATTTTTTCCCGTTCAAAGATGGGTTGACCGGTGCGATAACCCAATAGTTGACATTTGGGAAGTACGGCTTTGAGAGCGGATTCTGACAACCGATCAAAGGGACTGGTTTCCTCTAAAAAAGCGCGAATCTGAGTGTGAGATACGGTGGTTGTGGTCATAATACAGAAGACACTGAGGTTTGAAGGGGTTCAAGCGAACCGACTGCCGTCAGTTGTTCACGCAGCCAGGTTTCAAACAGTTCATCAATGAGACGACGACGCATAGACTCGTCTAATTGTGCCGGAATAAACTTTTCAAGACGGATAATCACCATCCATTCGGCTAATGGACGCGGCGCCCACAGTTGTCCCGGTTGACTCACCGACAGCAGTTTACTAATTGCCGGGTGCGGCTGAGACAGAGGGACTGGCCCTAACAATCCTCCAGTGCGAGATTCTGGCCCTTCAGAGTATTCGCGAGCGGCCTCGCCCAGGGATTGTTCTCCTTCTAAAACCCGAAAGTACAGTTCGTGAGCAAGTCCGGAGTTTTTTGTCCGAATCAGAGAATAAACGACATGATCTAGGTTGCTTTTGCGACTGATAAAATAGTTTTCGACCTTGTTACTCCAAGTATTTTGCTTAAATTTTTCGAGCTTTACAGGACGTTCGGCGATCGCTTGTAGATCTTCTGTGGTGAGGTTTTGGCTTTTTAGCCAGGCTTCTTGGGCTTCGCTAGAGGTGAGTTGATGTTGAGCGGCAAATTTTTCTAATGCTGCTTTCTGTTCTTCTGGGCTACATTCTATCTCGGTGATTGCACCATCAATGATCACCTCTCTGAGAAATTGAGGCATTAACTGATAACGCTTCAGCAGCGCTGGAATTTCTTCGCCTTTGATGACGGTTTCTCCGACTTTGTACACTCCTGTCATTGGACTCTCCAACGGACTTGCACTATCCCTATTCATTAAGCTGCGGGACTGCCACAGCAACCCCGAATACCATATAATACTTTCTGTCCCGATAATAGCAGACACAACCGACCCTCAGCGAGGGATTGACCCTGTAATTACCGCTCCGTCGTGGGAATTGCATCGCCCAATTGCCTGGATGCCTGCGAATTGGGCATTGATGTCTGTGAGTCTTCCCAGTCTAGTCTAAGAGTACCCTAGAGTGTCTCTACTTCTGACATCAATCTGACTGTTCCCCTAGAATTCATTAAACAGCTTGGAGTGAGTGTTTTCAGGATGGGCTGAGTTGACGTTGTTATTCAAGGGCTGTTGTTTGGTCTTGACGTTACTGGATTAACTGGAGAAGATTAGAGGTTTTTTAACACAGCTTCCAATTGTTTAACATAGCTTTGACTATCTAGAAAGGGTGGATTTTTTTGGAGATTTTGCTGAATTTTTTGGCGGTATTGTTGGCGTTGTTTGGAGTCGGTGGCGAGTGTTTGACTGAGTTGGATATAGGCGATCGCAGTTGAGCAAATCAATTCCGGAATTTCCAGTTCTCGCAATAAGGCGGCGTTTTGTCGGTGGCGAGGGGTTTGACCTTCGTAAACAACAGGTACAACTCCGGTGAGTAAGGCTTCAACCATTGAGAAGGTTTCGTGACTCGGAAATAAGTCTAAATAGATATCGACTAAACTTAGACATTTTTTCAAATTCGCCCATGAATTTAAGGGCTTAACCATCACAAACCGTTTAGGATCGATTCCTCGTTGGTTGAGATCCGATTGTACATGATGGAAAAACGGGCTAATCAGATGATTTTGGGGGTCTGAGGTTTGGGGAAGTAGGACGAGGATTGATTGAGGAACGGTGGCTAGAATTTGACTCCACATCTGTCTAAATTCTGCCGTGATTGCATTTAGTTGACCACTGACTGCAAATATAACCTTGTCTTCGGTTGCTCCCCAACTCTGGCGAGTCGGTTGTACGGTCGGACTGGGAAGTTGCTCGGGATAACTCCAACAAAATCCTGACCCTTTGAGGCTAATGACTTTCTCTCGGTAGTGTGATTGTTCGCTCTCGGCTTGGGTGAGTTCTCCGGTGAGGATGTAGTCAATGTTGCGAATGCCACTGGTGAGCGGAGTCGCTGTGCTGATTAGTTGTTTGTCCGCAAGTCGGTGCAGTGCTAGTTGAAAAATTGAGTGGGCCCCGGCGGTGACATCAGACCCGAACAGCAGGAAATCAAGGCGATCTTGACGGATGCGGGAAGCGGCTTCATGGAGAGTTTCTGAGAGTTGAATCGGGGGTGTTTTTAAGTGTTGGCATAGTTCACCCAATATACCTTTTTCTATACTAAAACTATACAGTATCAGTTCAAATTGTGTCAAGTCGATTTTTTTAAGAATAGGAATAAGGGCAAAAGTATCAGTGTTAAATCCAATTTTATCGATAACAATTCCCCAAGAAATTTTACTCGAAGGGGAGTTGGGAGATGTAAAATTATGATCAATTTTGTGTCCAGCTTGCTTTAAATAAATTTCAATAATATCTGCACGATAACTGTATAACGTTTTTAAATTCTGGGGGTAAGGAGACAGTTTCCAGGTTTCTCCTTGACTAACTTGACTATAAACAGAAGCAATATACAACCAAACCGGATTTTTTGTTTCGGTCATGAGGTTATGATAAATATAGTCGAGTAAATTGTGCATAAACTCAACAAACTGGTTGATTTCGTCTAATTCTGGACACACTCCAACTCCTGTAAATAAAAACTCCAGAAAATCTTGAAAGATATATTTAGGAATTAAAGCATTTTGATAGTGCAGAGGAAGTTGATACGCTTTTTGATAAAGCATTGCTGCTAACACGACCTGAATTCCTTTAACCTCTTGAAATCCTTGAGCAACTTGTTGAGTTAATCGTTGGACAAATATTATTTCAGAGTCTGTTTGTTGTTCTTCTAGTAAACCACAACCCATTAAAGCCCGATGAGTTTGACCCCAATCTCCTTGATAAGCTTGTTTTAATTGATCAATCGGTAAAGTCAGCCATCGGTGAGCAAGAATTTGACGAATTTGACGCAAATAAGTTTGTATCAAATAATCGACTGGATTTTGTTGATACTGTTTAATCAGGTTTTGAGTTAAGGGAAAATAGTCTGGCGTTTTAGCGACTAACTTTTGAAAAATTTGAGATTTAAACTCAGCATTCAAAAACTGATAGTCTGGATGAAACAGTATCTTTTCATATAGTCTTTGATAATCTTTGAGGTTTTGGCCGACGGAAATATTTTTTTGGGTTTGTTGTTGGGTGTGTATTCTCAAGCTAGAGAGAGTTTGATTGACAAAACCAATTTTATAATGTCCCATAATTCTAAACCATAAATCTCCATCTAAAAGTTGATGAAGATTTGCATCAAAACCCCCGACTTTTTCAAAAACAGCTTTAGGAATTAATACGGTTGTGGGTTCACCAATTTTATTGAGTTGTCCTTTTAAACAGTTAGCATCAGATAAGAGTTCTTGACCAAACTGAATGGGCTTGAGATTTGACCATTGTTGATGAAGATCTTTCCCTCCATTTAAAGCGGCTTGACAGAGAGGATTTGATTGAGAATTTTCATCAATAAAAACTCGCCGTGCAGAGAAGACTAAACCAATTTCTGAATCTTGTTCTGCTAAATAAACTAGAGTTTCAATACAGTGCGGTTCGAGGAGATCATCTTGAAATAAAAACTTGATATATTTTCCTCGTGCTTGGGAAATTGAGAAGTTTAAATTTTCTACTAAGCCATAGTTTGAATGAGGATAAATTTCAAACGGGATAGAGGTGTTTTGTTGAAATGATTGAGCAATTTCTAGGGTTTTATCGCTAGAACCATCATCAGATAGAATAATCTCTAAATGCGGATAGGTTTGAGAGAAAGCACTCTTGAGTGTTTCAGCTAGAAAGGCTTCTCCGTTGTAGGTGGGAATGATTAAACTTACGAGAGGAAATTTAGGATCACTCTGAAGGGTTGATGGTAATATTGGGTTGGTTTTAACATCTGTTTTGGGTGAGGGGGATTGAGTTTTGAGTGGGTGAGTTGTCATCAAGTTGAACAGATCAGTGCTTCCCGTTAGATCAGACAAGCTAGAATGGTCAAAGTGATAATATTGTTTAATGAGTTGAGATTTTTTTGGATCTCCCAGTAGGTTAAATAGGGTATCTAAGCCTAAGTATTGATGAGGTGAACGTTCGACTTTTAAGGCTTGTCTGGCAATTAAAAAATCAGCTAATTGAGGTTCAAGTTGTTCGCCTACATCTAGGAGATCGGGGAATATTTTGAGGAGATTTCTATACACCTCCAGACAGAAGTACCGTTTTAAAGTTTGGGAGAGTTCAAAGTTATGACGAATGATTGTTTCAGGTTTTATTCCACTAATATTAGATTGATGAACTCGATAGTTGACTAAAGCTTCTGGTAAGATATAAAGTTCATAGTTTAGACAAAATCGCACCCAAAAATCAAAGTCAGGAATTTGTCGAAAGCGAGCGTCGTAGAAGCCAATTTGCGAATAACAGTCTTTCCGAATTAGAGAGCTTGTTTGACAGAGACAGTTATCTTTACTAAAAAAGGTGTTTAGCCATTGAAAGCGAGTCCGGTTTTTCTGAATAAAAACTTTGTCGAGGAAAGAGTTAGAAGGGGGTAAATTTTTACCTTGACTGTCAATGAGCTGAGGATAACTCAAAACCGCCTGAAATTGAGGATTTTGATCTAAAAATAAAACTTGTTTTTCTAGCTTTTGTGGAACGAATACATCATCTGAATGTAGAATCGCGATCAACTCTCCTCGCGCTTGTTGAATTCCATAATTTGTGGCTACACTTTCGCCCTGATTTTGTTCAAAGCTAAAGAGTCGAATACGAGGATCGTTGTTTTCTAGAATTTTATCGACGGTTTGATCGGAAGATCCATCATTGACAATAATGATCTCAAAATATTGATAGGTTTGATTAAGAACACTATCGATAGCTTGAGAAATATAGGTGGCTTGGTTATAAGTTGGTATAACAACAGAAACTCGTGGCATGATGAGTAGAGGTAAACTTTAAATCAAAATAAAAATATTGCGTTTAGAGCTTAACAGAGATTGTTTGGGTTCGGTGTCTTCTGTTCAAGATTGATTCGATTTTTATACAGGAGTCAATAGAGCCTGTGAATTCGCAAAAAAACATTAAATTTATGATACAGTAAAAACAGTTGAGTCCGTTTGCAAGGATGAGATTGAGCTGTCCTTGTTGGATACAACGGATTAAGGATTAGATTAAACATTGAGTGTAGTCTGGCTGTTAAATTTATGAATGCAAATATAGCTAGCTCTCCAACTCCAGAAGAACAACGTTTTCATCCGTTCTCCCCCTCTTCTGATTTGCTCACCTTGTTAAGCGCCAATGCTCAAGTTATTGTGGAAGTTGGATGTCTACCGAACACAACAGCAAGTCAGTATAAGCAAATCAATCCTCACTGTTCATATATTGGAATTGTATCAAATTCTCAAGAGGCTGAAGCCTGTCTACATTTTGATCGGGTGATTGTCGGAGATTTTCAGCAGATTGAACTGAAATCTATCGGTTTAGAAGGGGGTAAGGTTGATTGTTTGGTCTATGATAATATTCTCCCCTTAACGAAAAACTCGATCCAAATTCTTCAGCATCACAGGAATTGGTTACATACTGAAGGAGAAGTAATCGCTTGTATTTATAATGTACAGTATTGGCGGAAAATTGTAAATTTGTTACAGGGAAAATGGGGAAGTTTTGACGATCAAACCCTGAGTTCACTCGAACAAACTCCCCAACCGGAATTCACCTTAGAAAAAATTCAATATTTATTTCAATCTGCGGGACTTCAAATCTGTGAAATCCAAACTCGCGGACAAAAAGATGAACAATTTCAACAGTTTTTACAACTGATGCAACCGATGATTCAAGCATTAGGTTTAGATGCGAATCGTTTTGCCACTCAAACGGCTGCCCAACGCTATTTAATCCGAGCAACTCGTTCACCTAAACCGCTGCGTCGCTTACTGATTCAAACAATTATGATGGCGCCAACGGCTTGCGATCGCGTACGGGTTTTAGAACCAGATCGGTTGACTCAAACTCAACTCGGAACTCGTGCTGTTTCTGCGGTTAAATCTTTTCCGACAGTTGCGCCCATACCGGGAGAAGAAAAGGTGATAATTTGGCAGAGAACAATTATGTCTGATCAAGATTATCTCCCCAAATTAAGACAATTCCTCCAACAAGATTATCTGATTATTGCGGAAATTGATGATAATCCACTTCGACGGCAAGAATATGCAGAAAATCGTTATTTAAGTTATCGGGGATGTCATGGTGTACAAACCTCAACCGAGGCTTTAGGGGTGTTTTTACGACAACTTAATCCTCATGTCGCTGTCTTTGCAAATCAATTGGCTTATTTACCGCCTCCGCGAGAGTATCAAACAGATGTTGTGACGATATTTTTTGGCGCATTAAATCGGGAAAAAGACTGGAAGCCAATTATTAAAACGTTAAACAAAGTTTTAGCAAAATATCAACAAAAAGTGCGAGTCAAAGTAATCCATGATCGCTTATTTTTTGATACACTCGAAACGCCGAATAAAGAATTTGAACCCTTTTGTAGTTATGAGCGGTACCAAGAGATTCTACATTCTTGTGATATTGGATTATTGCCTCTGGCTGCTACACCCGTTAATTTAATGAAATCAGATTTAAAATTTATCGAATGTGCAGGTCATGGCGTTGCTGTCTTAGCGAGTCCAACGGTTTATGAAAAATCTATTCTAGATGGAGAAACCGGACTAATTTATCGTACAATTAAACAGTTTGAAACGAAGTTAAACGAATTAATCGTTAATCATACATTTCGCCAACAACTCGCTACCAATGCCTATGAATGGGTACGAAACCATCGGTTACTCTGCCAACATTATCCCGAACGACGCCGTTGGTATCTGCAAATGCGTGATCGCTTACCAGAGTTAAATCAACAATTACGCCAAAGGGTACCGGAATTGTTTGTAGAATAAATCAATATATGGTAATAAGCAATGCGAATTCTATTTACCCTTCCCCATTTTTATCAAGCCACTGACAAGGGAAAACACGCTTCTCTCGATAAAGATCCTCGTCCGCGTATGATTGCATTAAGTATGGCGTTAACGGCGCTACGAGGGTTGTACAGTCAGTCTCAATGTACAATTGATATTGCTAAATGTGTCACACTTCCGGCTAATCAAAGCAACAGAAATCAGATTGATATTGTTATTTGTACGACTCAAGATGCCCATTTGCTGTCTCATATTCCCTTGCCTGCGGGAAGTTTTAAACATCATCAAACTCAGACAGAACCAATGTTATTAGGGTTTGAATGTCAAGCCGTTTTACGGGATTGTTTAGGTCAGTATGATTATTATTGCTATTTAGAAGATGATTTAATTTTGCATGATCCGTGGTTGTTTGTCAAGTTAGGTTGGTTCACTCATCATGCAGGAAATGGATGTTTATTGCAATTAAATCGCTATGAAGTTTCTCCCAATGGTCAAGTCGCAAAAGCTTATGTAGATGGGGATCTTTTACCTCATCTAACGGCTAAGTTTCAAAACGTCCAGGAACAACCGCAATTTGTAGGAAAAGTGATGGAACAGTCGGTGAAGTTTCAACGGGCTTTAAACCCTCATTCTGGCTGTTATTTTTTAAATGCTGAACAGATGGAATATTGGGTGAAACAACCCTATTTTTTAGATCGAGATTGTAGTTTTGTTGGGCCATTAGAAAGTGCAGCCACACTCGGAATTATGAAAACGTTTAAAATCTATAAACCCGCCCCTAGTCATGCTAACTTTCTCGAAATTCAACATTTTGGCTCTAGTTTTTTGAACTTAATTGGAAAACAAGTGAAATTTGTTAGTCTGACAGAGGATTAGGGAGATGGGGAGATGGGGAAGTGGGGAGAAAGATATGTAAGATTATTTTCCGTATTTGATATTACTTCCTGGAGATCTATAAAAAAATAATAGGATGAGCAATGCCCATCCTACTTTTAATTGAATGAAGAATTCAACAGAACTTACTGACTCGTTTAGATAAAGATAATGTCCGTCCGAGATAAGTCAGGGCCACGTCCATTTTCCAAACTAAAGCGAGCGACAGTTGTTTCTAGATCTGGGCCTAAACCATCCGGGTCATACTTCAACACACCGCCTTGGCGCTGGTAAACCAGAACTCCGGTATCAACATCTGCAACCACAGTATTAGCAGTGCTGACATTGCTTCCAGGACTATCGAGATAGATTTGAGTTGCCCCGAGTTCAATTAACTCACTGTCATTCGGGCGTCCAGTGGAATTAAACTCAAAGCCACCGTTAGTACCCGAAGCACGAGTAAAGACTAACTTATCAACACCAATGCTGAAGTCACCAATTAAGTCGGCTAACGTAGTGCCAGCTCCGGTGCTTTGGAAGACTTCTGCTTCAAACTGATAGAAGAAGGAGTCGCTGCCCTCTCCACCGATTAAGGTATCTCCAAAAGAAGGCCCATCTGCTGCGGGGTCGGAGTTGAAGCTACCTTGGAGGGTATCATCTCCATCTTGACCCACCAGAGAATCATCACCTTGTCCACCAAACAGGAAGTCATTTCCACCGCCTGCGGCGATCGTATCGTTTCCAGCTCCGATCTCGTCCAGTGCGCCCAGGTTGTCATTTGTAATTGCAACTTGTGTACCCCCACGCAGGACATCAGCCCCCGCACCGCCTCGGATACTGTCATCGCCGTTACTACCGTCAATAACGTTGTCACCTAAGGTATCAAACAGAACAAAGACTTCGCCTTCAGCCGGTTCGATGTTAAAGGCAGTAATGCTGTCGTTTCCTTCGAGGTTTGCGGAGTCTGTGAGCAGAACATCACTGGTGGAATTGAGGGTAATGGTATCGTTTCCAGAACCGCCCGCAAAGACGTTGACCAAACCGGTTGCCCCAGGAATGTCACTAATAGCGTCAGTGACTGTACCCGCTTGAAAGGCACCGCTGAGGAAGTCATCCCCCGCTCCCCCAAACAGACTGACTTCGAGTGAAGTGGTTCCTTCTCTAACGAAGCCACTTCCATCGAGGGTGTCGTTGCCGTCTCCACCATCCATGAGAGTGAACAAGCCAGACATCAGGTCATCCCCGCCACCGCCAAGCATGATATCGCTTTCAAAGGCAGCAGTTAGGGTATCACTGCCTTCTCCGCCATCGAGGGTACTTTCTCCGGCAAAACCCGGTAAACTGCTGTTGACGCCTTGAGCCGTGAGGACATCTGAGGTCATTGTCATCAGACTGTCATCCCCATCGCCCCCGAAAATGGAATCTTGGACGGCAAAACTTTGAATCGTGTCGCTACCCGCACCCCCATCAAAGATGTTGCTACCTTCACCAAATAAACCAATACCCCCTCTGAGAGAGTCGTTACCCTCGCCCCCTTCTAAAGTTGTGCGGCTGATACCGAGAGTAGACGGTGATGAGGTTGTAAAGCCAATCGCAGTCCGTTCTTCAATCCGGTTTTGAATAATGACAACATCATCACCCAAGTCACCTGCTGCAAAGGTCGTGCTTCCCACCCCAACAACAGAGTCATCACCTTGACCCCCGTAGAGGCTTTCCGACTCACCTGTACCCAAAATTGTGTCGTTACCGAGGTTTCCTGCAACGAAGTTACGACCTTGGTTAACGCCTGCAATTGCAGAGCCGATGTTAATACCAATATTACTACCACCGCCTGCGGTCGAGAACCCGATCAGGTCATCGTCTTTACCTCCGTAGATGGAGTCACCGCCTTGAACACCGCCTAAGATGGTGTCATTACCCGCGTTTCCAAACTGTAGGTTGTTAACGGATAAAGCTAAAATAAAATCTCGGTCAGCCCCACCGTAAAGGCTCGCCGTTGAACTGGCTGTTAGGGTATCACGACCATCGTCGCCAATTGCCCGAGAAACGTTTTCAACAATCAGCGAGTCATTGCCTTGACCCCCGAAAAGTGTATCGTTAGGGCCTCTACTGGTGAGGACATCATTATCTTGGTTGCCTTCAATTTGACTGCCGCCCAAAGTGGCTGAGAGAATCGTGTCATTGCCGATTCCCCCTAAAACCGTATCCGGCTTCACCGCTACTATCGAATTTTGATCCCAAAAATTAGGACCCGAGCCAAGTATTTCATCAAGTCTTGTCGGATTACCTATTTGTGGTTGTGATGTCATTGATTTTTCACTCCTCCGCAATCATGTCAATAAAACCGTTGGGACTACAGACACTGCCTGAGACACCATACTTTGTTCGGCAGTAGTTTAACCTTTCCGCCCTCAGCAAGTCTAGTCCCTGACAACCACTTCTGTCTACTGACTGTCGGTGGCTGTTTATACTGTGAGAGCTTACCCTAAATGTTTTCAAGTTTGACCTTCCTTTAATTGTCTGCTAATCATTTCTCTATAAAGTTGCGTCGGGTACCCAACTGTTGTAGACGCAGTGGGTTTGCTCAAGGTTCCAGTCTATCCGTTGTTATCCCCTCACTACCCGCTCATACTGAGAGTCTGATCTGGCTGATTGACGCCCTTGATACTTCCGGTTTCACTTATTGCGTGTTTGTGACGGTCAGGAACGATTTGCGACTTCCTGAATCAGTTGTAATTGCTGGGGAAGCAGTTTTGCTAAATCATAGCGTTCTAAAACGGTTTGGCGTGCTTTGATGCGGATTTCTGCCATCCTATCCCGGTGATCTAGGACTTCTGAGACGCGATCAGCTATCTGTTTGGGCGAGAAAAAGTCCACTAATAAACCGTTTTCTCCGTCAGTAATGACTTCTTTGACTGGGGACGTATCCGAACCGACAATTAAACAACCTGTAGACATCGACTCAATCATTGACCAGGACAGCACAAATGGCCGGGTTAAGTAAATGTGGACGTCAGAGGCTTGAATTACTTTTAAATATTGGCCGTAAGGCAATGGCCCCACAAAATGAATCCGAGATAAATCTAACGGTATTTTTTTGAGCATATGCTCTTTGTAACTGACCCCATCGGGTAAGGATTTACCATAGCAAACTCGCTCTGACCCGACAACGACTACATGGCAGTTTGGCCGACGTTCCTGGATATACGCGACTGCTTCGATAAATTCGGGAAAACCTCGATAGGGTTCCATTCCTCGGGCGACATAAGTGACCAGTTCCTCGACACCGGATAAGTCACAGTTAGGAAGGACCAGTTTTGCCCCCGGATCGGGTTTAAAGTAGCTGGTATCGACTCCATCATGGAGAACTGAGATCTTACTCTGCAATTGGGAGGGAAATTGCGATCGCTGCCAATAGGTGGGAGATATCCCCCGATCACAGGAGTACAAATCAACCAGGATCGGAGTATTTTTAATCCGAATACGGGCCATATCATCAACGGTCAGGGGATCTGCGGGATCAAAGTCCGCATCCGATCCTCGACTATGATAGAACCATTCAAAATAACATAACAGGGGTGTATCGGGAAAGGCTTCTTTTGTAAATAATGTTGGCCCCCACCCCGAATGACCACAGATAATATCGGGGACAAACCCTTTGGCTTTGAGTTGTTCGGCCATTCTAAATACCCCTTGTCCATGCAACACAGCACTTTCTAAGGCGCGAACGTATTGATGGGTTTGGGTACTGGGATCGCGAGAGGGTTTAAATAAGGCTTTACGAACTCCGGGAATTTTCCACTCTGGACGTTCGTTTTTTGTCCCAAATACAATTTGATTTTTCGGGTCAGCCCCTAATGCGGTGATAATATGGCGATATTGAGCAGGGAAGTTAGGATGTAAAAATAAGGCTCGCATGGTTCATGTAAAATGGATCTTGAATTGATACTCATTACAAATTTCAGCACAATCGATGCAAATCCCTTAAAATTCTGCGGGTGCTCGACAGATCCACACACAATCTCTCGGGATAGTTTGAGTATCTTTGAGTAGAATCTCATAGTTTAGATGAGTGAGAAACTTTTCCATAATTGAGTCAGTCATTACTGAAAATGACGTTCCATGTCTGCGTCCTAAAAGATTTTTATCCCAATCATTTAGAAATTTATTCCACCCTAATTCACTCAAAATATTGGTATGGTGAAAAAGACATAAGCGATCGCCCCGCATGAGCTGAGGAATTTGGGTTAGATAATTAAAAATATCTCGCGGCTCAATATGTACCATCGTATCGTAGCAGAAGCAGAAATCAATTGAGCCAGGGTTAATCCCCTCTAACTTTAAACCATCTAGTTTGACATAACTGACTCGTTCTTCACCTAAGCGATCGCGGGTTGTTTTCAACATCTGAGTTGAAATATCTGCACAAATCAAACTCTGACAATATTTTAACAATAATGCGGCTGTTTTTCCGCCCCCAATTCCGATTTCTAAAACGGTTTGATGGGATTGAATATAAGGCGCAATAAACTGGTTTTCAATTAAGGCTTCATATTCGGCTAGAGATTGAGCGGCACCGGCAGCTAACCCAATCCATTCATCCCCTGGATAAATATATTCAGAATCGGTACGCCAATTTTTAATATAATCATCCCAAGCCCCTTCATAATCAATTTTTGATTCGTTCATTATCGGTTGTTTAAGTTGAGTAGTAGACGAAAATAAGGAAGAAGAAGTTATTTCTGAAACTGCTCTGCTGGAGGAGACTTCTTCCTCTGATTTTAGCGGTAATTGTTCTTATGGCCAGCTAAACCCTTGACCTAGAAGTTCTACCAGTTTATCATTATCAGGTTGAAAATATTCGGTCAGGTGTTGCCGAATTTGTGGACTGACTTGTGGATAGGCACCGACATTATATTTTTGGTAATTGGGAAGTTGATAAGCGGGTAAACCCAAAAACTCAAAGACTTGATTCACACGCTCTGAACATTGGCTCAAAAAATCTTCACTTTTGAGGATTAAAAATTGTTCTCGGCTAAATAAGTTCATCCAGTTTTGTAACTGTTCACTATAAATTCCTCGGGAAAGGTACGAATAATGTTGATGGTTATAGCTATAATAATTTTCGTCAGCGAGGAGTTTTTCAAGTTCTCCCTGAAGTCGTTGGGGTTCTTGAGTAATTGCTTCTTCTAAGGATAACATTTCATAGCCCAAATTCACTTCCCAATAGTAATGAGAAATTGCTCTGTCTACAGGATTTCTCAACAAAACAATAAATTTCATGTGGGGAAAGTGTTGATAAACCCGTTCGGGAACACCAGGATGAAAAAGATAATAGGGCGTTCCTTCTCCTGTCCATAAGAGGTTACCATCTGCTGAAGTAGGAAATTGAGTGTGATACCAGTCTATTCCTTTTTGATAGTGTAAGCTAAAAAAATGAATTTCTTTTTGTACCGCAGAGATAATCTGAGGATGCTGACAGAGATAATTATAAAGGGAATTTGTTCCGCCTTTTTGAGTTCCTAAAATCATAAAATGAGGCGGTTTTAGGCGTTCATACGAATTCATATTTGACGAGTTCAAGTTGTTCTCCTTACTCTTTTTTTAGACTAATTTTTATCAAAATATCCTTCCTAAAACTTCTTCGGACGCAAGATACACAAACAAAAATCAGATTCTAAACTCCCTGGAATTTCCATTAAAATTTCTTCAAATTCTAACAACAACCGGACAATCGTTTCTCCCTTCGGTTCACCCGGTAACAGTTGAGCATGATTTAAAAGCGGATAGAGAGGATGTAAAATTCCACCCCCAAAAGGATTATAAACTTCGATGTCGAAATAATATTCAAGAAACGGTAAAATCAATTTAGAACGAACCGCTTCCGAGGGGTCAGTATTAAAGACTTGATAGATGGTTGGGTTAATAAATTCGTCGTGCAGTCCCGAACGCAATAGTTCGTTAAAACAAGCATACAAACGATTAATTAACTCGACTTTTTTGCGATTGTAAATGCAGTAGTTATCGCCGACATATTCATTGACGATAAAATATCCTTCGGGGTGTAAGGATTGATGAACAATTTCTAAAAACCGCTCAATTTCTTTGACATGATGCAATGAACCCGAACAAAACGCAATATCGTATTTCTTCCCACTATCGAGACTGAATGTATTAAAATCGTCTGTATAGAAGTTGACTTTTACTCCCGCAATTTCCGCCCGACGTTTTGCCATATCTAGGGAGGCTTCGGAGAAGTCAAACGCATCAATTGTTTTGGCAAATTTTGCTGTCGCCAGGGTGACTTCATGGTTTCCCATTCCACATCCCAAGGATAATAAATTATTAAAGCTTTTTCCAGCAAAATAATCTTCTATCAACCATCGTAACCAATATTTTTTCGTTTGACCTCCCGACATTCGCTGATGAATCGTATCCTCAATAATGGGGTTTGATATCCATTCACTCGCACTCGCCGCCGTTGGGTTTGCTTCCCAATAACTTTTGTCTTGGGCGGGTTTTGTGGGTTGTGAAACGGGTTCGGGTGTTGACAGAGGTTGAATAAATTCTGCGGGGGAAAGGGTTTGATGGGGGTGGGGATTAATAAAGTAGGCTTCCTCAAAAACTTGATAGTATTCCTTTGTCATTTCCTCGAAACTATTTAACGAGGCGAGAACATATTTTCCATTCTCAGCAAGACGTTGACGTTCAGCATCATTTTCTAACAGTTTAATCAATTTTTCGGTTAATTCTTCGGGCTTATCAGGTGTGTAAAATAAACCATTCACTCCCGGTTTTACTTGTTCAGAAATCCCAAAAACGGGGGTTGTAATAATGGGTAAATTATACGCCATTGCTTCAAGAATCACTCGCGGATAACTTTCAATGCGAGAAGTACAGACAAAAATATCTGCCGCTTGGTAATATTTTGGCGTTTCTGGTGTTTCAGGAATAATAGAAATTTTAGACTGTAAACTGGGGTTTAATTGCTTGACTAATGTCGCCAATTGTGTACTGTAAACGCTCGGGCGATCGCCAACAATAAAACAACGGATTCGGTTATAATATTCTGGGGATAATAGTGCTAAAGCTTTGACTAAATCCTGCTGACCTTTACGTTCACAAACCGTTCCAACTAACAGAATAACAATTTCTGAGTCTTTAACTTGTAGTGCTTCTCTTGCTTCTGTACGGTGCCATTGTTCAGCCACTAATTTACATCGTTCCACATCCATTCCATTGTGAATGACAGTGAAATTGTGATGACTATTTAAAGGTAAATAAACATTTCGGGTTGCATCCGCCACAAAAATGACCCGATAAGGATAACGGAAACATTCTAACGCTCGGGCGGCAATTTCTGCACCAAACCCATTAAAATAAGTTTGCCAAGCCTCACTTTCATGAACATTCCAAATAGACGGAACTCCCATTTTTTGGGCGCAGTCTATCATGAAAAAGTTTTCTAAAGTATTGGCATAAACCACATCATAACAATTGAGTTGTATTTGTTCGGCAAAATCAGTCAGGGCGAGGTCATATTGTTCCTGTTGATAGATATTAATTAAAGGATGGTCTTGCAAAATCACCGTAATGCCTTTTTCTTCATAGGCTTCTCGCAACGGCCCATCATTGACACAAAAAATAACGGGTTCTATTTTATCTTGTTCTGCCAATTGTACCGCAATTTCATATTGATGTAACGGTGCGCCCGTGTATTCTAAAGCGTTGCTACACATCAACACTCGGGGCTTAATTTCTACCGGGGGATTTTGTATATTAAACCGTCGGGGTTGAATGTGAAACCATTCGTTATCTAGGGATAAATGATGGCTGTAATAAGGGTCAATTTTATCGGCATATTTTTGACGGAAATGAGCGACTTCTTTCGGGTCATCTTTAAACCCTCTGGATGTTCCTTCTTTGTGTAATAATTCCGCTTCTGCACAATAAACACAGCGATAATTTTGTTCGGTTAAACGATAACCGTAGTCGGCATCATTATAAGCAACGGCAAAGTTTTGTTCATCAAAACCGCCCAAGTCTAAAAACAGTTGACGGGGCGTTAACAAACAAGCCGCAGTTACCGCAGAATAGTTTCGCACGACTTTAGAATAAGCTAAATATCCAAAATAATCTCGATGAGACAGTTTAAACGCATGACCTGCAAGTTTGTGGTGTAAACCGTGAATAATTCCGGCGTGTTGAATATGGTCATCGGGGAAAATTAATCGCGCCCCCACCGCCCCAACTTTTTCAAACTGAATATAACCCATCATCTGACTTAACCACTGGGAAGAAAGAATCTCGGTGTCGTTGTTTAAAAATAAAACATAGTCAGTTTGAGTGTGTTCAACTGCCCGATTATTAATCGCAGCAAAACTAAATTTACCGTGACGATTAGCGACTCTGAGAATAGAAATTTTTGGTTCAGTTTCAGCCAGAGCAATCCAATCCAAATATTCTAAAGTTTTGGGGTCGTCGCTTTCGTTATCAATAATCAGAACTTCATAGTTTTGATAGGTCGTTTTTTCTAACAACGATTTCAAACAAGCTTGTAATAAATTAAGCTGATTTTTCGTGGGAATAATAATCGTGACATCCGGCCCATTATCGGTGAATGCAGGGGAGAAAATTCCCAAACTTTGTTTAACCGCCCAATCCGGTTGATATACTTTCGCCTCTGTTTCTCGACGGTCTAAGGCTTCTTGAACTGCTAGACGACCCGCTTCAAAACTCGCGGGTTTGGCTGCCCCTGAAATAGCGGTGGAACCGGGGGCTGTTCGCCAGTGATATAAAACTAAAGGTAAATGAGCAATATGACGAGCATTTTCTGTTATTCTCAGGGCTAAATCATAATCCTGTGACCCTTCAAATCCTAACCGCATTCCGGCAACTTCTTCAAACCGTTTGCGCCGCAGAACTAACGCATGACCCATATACATATAAGATAACAGTAATTCCGGCGACCAATCGGGTTTAAATTGGGGTGCGAACCGTTTGCCTTCGGTATCTATTTTGTCGTCATCGGTATAAAGAACGTCGGTTTCGGGATGTTCGGCGAGGTAAAGGGCAATTTCTCCTAACGCATTGGGGGTGAGTTCGTCGTCGTGGTCGAGTAAGAGTATAAATTCCCCGGTTGCCAGCACAGCGGCCGAATTGGTGGCGCGACTAATATTCCCGTTTTCGGGTCTAAAAATAACTTGAATTCGCTCATCTGCTTCGGCAAATTTATTCAGAATTTCGGCAACTGTGGGGTCGGTACTGCAATCATCAGCGATGCACAATTCCCAGTTAGAATAAACTTGGTTAATTACACTTTGAATGGCTTTTTCTAAGAATTCAATTGGGGGATTATAAACGGGCATCACCACCGAAATTTTGACCAATTTTTCCGCCGAATAAGTTTGCAGTCGAGTGTTTAAATCTTCTAAACTGCGTTCAGTCCATTGGTTTGCACTTAACCAAGCCTCATAAGGGTCGATGGGTTTGGGGAGTTCAAAGCCGGAAGGGAGGAGGGCGAGGTCAGTGGTGGCCTTGCTGGTGCGGTACATCATCCGCATTTGACGAATAATGGCTGGAATTTCGTTCGGTAGGGGAATGATACGGCCCAGGCGTTGCTTGCGTTCGGCGGCCCGTTGGCGAATGGCCCCGACAAATTCTGAAACCTGTCGCATTTTGGCCGAACTTTTGGCGGCGAGTCCATAGCGCCTTACAGTCAACGGTTGACTAAAGCTGTAAGTAACGGTTTCTCCGGTTTCTAACTCGGCTTCTAATACCACCGCCCACTGACCTACAGGCACATCCATCAAAACTTCAAACCCACTATTTGCACTCCCTGGCCAGTCGGGAAAGACTTCGCCCACATCCCGACGTTGCAACCCATAGGCACATTGCATGGAACGTTCGCCACAGTTTAGGGTGAGTTGGGTGATGCGATATTCGGGATGACAACACCAACCTGCAAATAGAATTTGTCCGGGTTTTTGTTGTTCAAGAGTGGGAACATCAAGGGAGGCTTGGAGGGGGGAAACGTGTAGGGAATAGGTGGCGAATTTTTTCCATTTTCCGTTGCGAGTTTGGAGTTCTAAATTAACGTTATGATTGCCAACGAATAGCGGAATTTCAATTCTAAATCCACAATTTTTAGCGGATTCTATCCAATCAAATTGTTGGGCAACATCTAAGCGTTCAATTCCATAAACACCTGTCACGATTTCCGAACCTATTTTAGCTCGAATTCCGGTAAAATCGCGCTTTCCAGTATAAAAACACCAGCCTTCTATTTGGGTAAATGTATCACCGTTACCGACAAATTCCCATTGATTGGGTGTATCGAGGGAATAAATATATTGAGGTTTGAGTGTGCGACGAGACAAGCGTTTAAGGTCAACCCATTTTTCTCGGATTTTCCAAAGTTTAGAAGATTTAATTGCCGTAACTTCGCCTTGAGTTTGAATGAGTTCAAGTTGGGTTTGACCGAGTTCATTTTCCAGGCTATAAATTTTGTTTAGAGATTCTTGAAAACGGGCTTGAGACTCGAGTAAATTTTGCTGAAATGTTGCGGTTTGGTGTTGACGCTGACTGAGTTGAGTTTCGGCATGGGCGAGTTGAGTTTCAGTCTGAGTGAGTTGAGTTAGGGTTTCTTGGTATTGAAGTTGAATTTGTTCGAGTTGTCCTTGTGTTTTCCCAAGTTCTGTTTCTGTTACTGTTAATTTATCTGCGGCTTCTTGAAAGCGTTTTTCCCAGTTTTGGGCGTGTATTTCTGCCCCATGTAACTGATTTTGGGTTCCGACCAGTTGTTGTTGGGTTTGACCGAGTTTTTCTTCGACTGTTGTGAGTTTTTTAATCGCTTCTTGACGGGTATTTTCGGCGGTATTCGTTTTGAGTTGGGCTAGACCGAGTTCTTCTTCTGTTGTAATCAGTTTATCTAAGGTTTCTTGATAGCGAATTTCAACGCCATCAAGCTGAAGTTGGGTTTGACCCAGTTCGGTTTCGGTTGTAACTAATTTATCAACGGCTTCTTGAAATTTATCTTCCCATTGTTCAATATCAATTTGAAGCTGTTCGTTTTCTTGAGTTAATAATTTTTTGTCTTTTTCCAATAAACGAATTTGTGACCAATCTTTAAACACCCAAGTTAAAGAGGTTGATTGGTTTAAAACTTGTGACTCTACCGGGGTTAACCCACGACTGAGATTTTCAGCTAATGCTTCGAGTTGTAAATAGATCGGAAGAATCTGGAAAACATTGCTTAATCAGTTGAGGTCTGGGAGTCGCTAAAATATTGTCAACTAATAAAGTTGGGTCAAAATTATCTTCTGGAGGTGTGGGTAAATCCAGGTTGAATTTAGTATTAATTGCTTGAATAAACTCTTGCGGTTTGGTTCCAACTTTATAGACATTTACTAATAAACTTTGCTTGTGATTTTCTTGATAAAAATCGAGAACCTTTTTGTTGTAATACATCCACATTTTTACCGCCAATTCTGGAGATTTTATCAGCGTTAAATCAGTAGAACGGCGATAAAGAGAATCAACAACTTCCCAGGGAGAACGATAAACAAATATAAAATGAGCAGGCGGCAGCATTTCCTGCCAAAAGTTTAAAAATAATGTTGTTCTCGGGTCTTTCCATCCCCAAGGATGCTGAGAATATTGGTTGTTTTGAATTAAACTTTCAGCTTGTTCAATCTGCTGTGAATTTAGGTAAATATTCGACTGAAATGTACACCCCAACTCATCAATATTATGGTCGTGTAAAACTCCCTTGTGAAATTCGACAAAATCGACATTTTCAAAATGTCCTTTAACATTGCCATAATTTGCTCCAACAAGGCGTTTCCCAATATTAACGCCCAAACGTTGTAGTAAAGATGCCGTCAGAGAAGTTCCGGAACGGTGCATTCCAGTAACAATAATAATCGGTGAGTGACTTTCAGCTTTCTCCATCGTTTTTAGGTGATTTTTCAAAAGTAACTAATAATCCTTTTTTCTCCCTCAAATCCTTTTTAATCAATCGTTATCCGATAAACCCATAGCACGCCTCAGTTTAAACCATTTTGTCCTCAATTTCCAAAATTTACTACTTTCCATCGCCTGAATGCGGTTTTGTGCCTGTTCAAGCAGAACTTGATGGGATTCTAGTTGCCCTTGACATTGACCCACTTCCGTTTCAGTTTGTGTGAGTTTCGCTTCACATTGTCCGAGTTGGGCTTGCACAAAGTCAAGTTGTGTTTCACATTGTCCGAGTTGGGCTTGCACAAAGTCAAGTTGTGTTTCCCTCTGCAAGAGTTCGGCTTGGGTTTGTCCTAGTTTTTCCTCAGTGTCAGTCAACTTTACTTGAGACTGTTCAAGTTGAGTTTGAGTCTGATGTAATTGGGTCTGAGTTTGGTCTAATTTTACCTGCTTTTGTTGCAGTTTGACTTGCATTTGGTGTAAGTCCGTTCGCCATGAAATCAGATGAGTGTGCCATTGGGTTTGAGGAATGAGTGATTTCACAAAATCGGTTTCTATAATCCATTCCAAACCCGCAAAATTCACGGCTCGAATGATGAGAATATCTTCGGGTGAAAACTGATGATTGTTAATTTCACAAGACCAACCGGAATATAATGCTTCGGGTCGATTAAAATGCTGCACTAAATCGGGTCGTTCAGTCTGAGGTTGACAGTGTTGAATCAACTGATTATTGACTATCATTTGAATTGTTTTAACTTGACTATTGGGATTAAAATCAACCGCCCAACCTTCTAGATAGAGATTACCATTGGGTTTAAGTTCACAAATATCTAAATAGCCGAGAGGATGATAGTTGAAGTTTATTTCTGTTAAACTATTCTGTTTTTTTTGAGTGACAACATACAAATCTTGATAGTTACTCAATCCTTTTTTGACGCGGGAAATAGTGGCTTGATTTTGACTCACTTTACCTATTAATTCGTGAATGTAAGATTCAGTCACATAGGTTGTCCCGTATTCATTCCGGTCAAGAAACTGACTCTCACTACTTTCGATTGAAAAGACAATTCCTTCGGGTAACATTTTGACCTGTGAAGGCATAACAGCCTCATCTAACACACTAAAAATTAGTAAGCCTTCAGGAGTTAAAAGGTCATAAAGTCGCTGCATCCAACGAGTGAAAGTTCGCTGAGGCATATGGCTAAAAAATGAGCCTGCATAGATACAATCAAATTTTTTATCACTCGGATAATCTTCAGGTTCACGAGTAGAAACAATACCATTCACCCCAAAGGTTTCTCTCTGAAACTGAACCGCATTGGCATAAATATCCGATACCCAAACCTTTTCGGGAGGGATTTCTTGAATTAAAAATCGGGTCGAACGTCCATAACCACAAGCAAAATCTAGAAAAGAATCAACTTGAGCAAAACTGCCAAAGTGTGTATTAATAATTTGTCGGATAGAATCAATAATAGAACGTCCTAATAAATAATAATAGACTAAAGCGCGATCACTATTGCGGTCTTCTGACTCATCCAACTGATACAAATACATTTCATCGTCGGCTGCAATTTGAGGCTGAAAGGTTTGGGGCGAGTGGGCGAGATGTTGAGTTATAGTCTTAACAATGGGGTTATTCTCTACAAAACGATTGTTTTCCATAGTTTGTTTTAAGGTTAAATGTTTTTTGAGGTTTTATATTTATATTGATATTTTTATCTTTTGAGAACAGTTCCTAACGCTTGTTGAAGTTTTAGCCATTGGGTTCTCAGTTGCCAAAACTTGCTACTTTTCATGGCTTTAATTTCATCGTTTGATTGTTTCAATAGAAACTGACTAGATTCAAGGTTAAACTGACAATTCCCCAATTCGGTTTCAAGTTGTGTTAATTTATCTCGGGCTTGGGCTAGGGTTAATTCTGTAAATTCGAGTTGAGATTGTGTTTTTTGTAATTTAGTTTTATACTGCTTTAACTGGCTTTGAGTTCGAGAACGTTCCTCTCGCCATTGAGTTCTCAGGATCAAGTTTTTAACAGTTTCTACAGCAATAATCCATTCAAGTCCTGCTGTATTTTTTGCCTTGATTAAAACAATATCTTGAGGTGAAATTAGATTTGAATTTATTATACAATTCCATCCTGATTTAAGGGCTTGAGAGGTTTTAAAATATTCGACTAAATCTGGACGTTCTATTGAAGGCTGACAGTTTTGAATGACTTTGTTATTGACAATCATTTGAACGGACTCAACAGAACCATTCGGGTTAGAATCTATCGCCCAACCTTCAAGCTGAATGTCTCCAGTTGGGGTGATGTTACAAGCATCTAGATAACCTTGAGGATAATACTTAAAGTTTAATGTCGTAAAATCTTGATTGGGCTGAGGGGTAACTACATATAAATCTTGATAGTTACTTAATCCTTTTTTTATCCGATAAATCGAGGCTTGATTTTGACTAATGTGATTAATTAATTCGCGAATATAAGTTTCATTCACATAAGTTGTACCATAATCATTGCGGTCAAGTAACTGACTTTCGCTACTTTCAGTTGAAAAGAGAATTCCCTCTGCTGACATTGGGGTATATGACGGTAAAGTTTCCTCATCTAATACACTAAAAATGAGTAATCCTTCAGGATTTAATAAATGATAGAGTTGCTGCATCCAAGGTTTAAAGGTTTGGGGCGGCATATGACTAAAAAACGACCCCGCATAGATGCAGTCAAACTTTTGCTGAATTTGATAATCTTCGGGGTTGCGAGTCGAAATAATACCATTCACCCCAAAATATTCAGTTTGAAACTTCACCGCCTCGGCATAGATATCGGATGCCCAAATATTTTTAACTGGCATTTCTTGAACCAAAAACCGCATCAAGCGACCGTATCCACAGGCAAAATCGAGAAAGGATGAAATTCGTTCAAAACTGCCAAAATAGTGATAGATAATTTGTTGGATAGAATCAAATAATGTCCGACCCAAGCTATAATAATTCACCAGAGCTTGATCAATGTTCTGATCTTCGAGTTCATCAAAGTGATACAAAAACATCTCATCGGCGGCGGCAATTTTGGGCTGAAAAGTTTGGGGATAGCGAGCCAAATGCTGAACTAAAGTTTCAACAATAGGATTATTTTCAACAAAACAATTGACTTCCATAGCCGAAATTTTGATTAACGATAATTAAAGATATTGTTGTATTTCTTGTTCCGGTTTAACTTGACCCGAAGTTACGGTTAATTTAGGTTCAACGAGTAAGTCTACAACTCCCGTACCGCAAGAACTTTCACAAGGTTGAACTCTAAACATGGCGACATCAATACATCGGTCAAGATAGGTAAATTCGCCCTCTACAATTCCCGATACTCCGGCATTTAAAAAGTAAACATCCGGTGCCAGTAAACATTTAAACTTGAATTCTAACACGAGTTGGGTTTCGGGTTCGATGTGTTTAATAAATTGGGATGAAGCGAGGAAAGAAGCACCTGCAAGTTCAAACCCACTGACGGTTTTTACCAACATTCCAAAGCGGACGTGTGAGGCGGCTTTTTGAAAGTCTACGGTGTAGGTATAAACATAATCATTCCGAGCGATAATATGATTAACTCGTTCCCCTTTCGGAGTCGCAATATAAGGATCACGAATTTCGGCACCGCGAGAAGGATAATGAATAGGATTATCCGGTTTTAATTTGGCGTCATAATAGTCATAGTAATCTGCTTGTTTAGACTCAGTGTGCTGAGAGTTGGCTTGACTGCGGTGATATTTTTTCCACTCTACTTTTTGAAACACTTCCTGGGGCTTAAAAGACGCTTTCAGATGCCGAATTTCTTCTCGTAATCGTTCTGATTCGGTGGCATCGGCGTAGATCATTTTTTGATACTTTGATATAATCATTTTAGGGCTATGTTCGAGCAAGATTTCACCCCGATCCATCAAAATAGCAGAATCACAAAGTTGAGTCACAGAGGAGGCTGCGTGAGAAACAAAGAGAATTGTTCCGCCTCGGTCTTGTATTTCATGGATACGACTAAAACATTTGCGTTGAAAGGCTTCATCCCCCACAGAAAGGGCTTCATCGACCACTAAAATATCAGGATCAGAACTGGTAGCGACGGCAAATGCTAATCGCACATACATTCCGCTAGAATAGGTTTTAACGGGTTGATTGATGAAGTCTCCAATGTCTGCAAAGGCGACAATTTCATCAAATTTTTCTTCAATTTCCTGATGCTTTAGCCCCAGTAATTGACCGTTAAAAAACACATTTTGTCGTCCGGTAAATTCGGGGTTAAATCCACTTCCAAGTTCTAACAAAGCCGAAACTCGCCCCTGAAGTTCTACACTTCCTGTCGTTGGGGTCAGCGTGCCGACAATAATCTGAAGTAGGGTACTTTTTCCCGAACCATTTCGACCGACAATGCCTAAAGTTTGCCCTTTATAAACGTGTAGATTAATCTCTCGCAACGCCCAAAATTTCTCAGCGAGTTGCTGATGGGGCAAAAAAATCTCCTTAAGTCGGTCAACCGGATGTCGATACCGCTTAAAACACTTGGAAACGTTACTAACTGAAATTGCAATTTCGGACATTCGTCGTTTACTAGCTACCGAGACATCGTAATCGGTTGTTGTGTGAAAAAAACGATTGGCAATTACAAAACATCTGCAAAAGCCGGACGCAAACGTTTGTAGACCCACACACCGCCATAGAATATAATGATAGAGACGATAGAAGCAGTGGCAAGTTCTCCCCAATGCTCAATCTGACCCTTGAGTACGATATCACGGTAGGTTTCAGCAAGTGCCGTAATCGGATTTAACCAAAACACCCAAACCTGCCAAGCTTCGGGAATTTTAGAAGCGGGATAAACAATCGGAGTCGCATAAAACCAGAGATTGAGAATCACACCCAAACTTTGAGGAATATCTCGCAAAAAGACCGTTAAACCTGCGCTTAGATATCCTAAACCTGCGGTGAGGAGAAGTTGAGGAATCCAAACCAAAGGTAACAGCCACAAACTAATCGTTGGTTCCGGGACAATCACTAAAGTTAACCCGACCAAAGCCACTAGCCCAAAGCTACTCTCGATAAACGCAGAACAAATCGGTACCAAAGGAAGCAGTCCCAATGGAAACACCACTTTTTTGACTAGGTTAGGCTGTCCCACAACAGAAGTCGTGGCTTGCGTCAGTCCGTTGGTAAAGGCTAACCAAGGTAACAATCCTGCAAATAACCACAACCCAAACGCCAGCTTATTATCAGCCGGAACCCCTTGAATATCAAGTTTGACTTGCAGGACGATTGAAAAGACATAGGTAAAAATCAGCAGTTGGACAAGCTGATTGAGAAGCGGCCATAAATTCCCTAAAATGGAACCTTTATAGCGGGCTTCCAAGTCTCGTCGTACTAGGGTAATCAGTAAGTTCAGTTTGATCGACCACTGATTCTCTAGCAATTGTCGGCGGAGGACAACGCTTTTCATAGATCTGACCAATTTCTGTTTCCTCGTCCACTACACACACACCACGACTAGATTATCCTCAGACCCGTTCCTGAAGTTTGCACCCAGAATCGGCGACGATGGAAAACTGTCAGCATTTAGCTTAGTCTATAAGTGTGCCACATCAACGTAACTTCTGGGTCATTGTCCATAAAAAAACACCCCACGATGGGGGTGCTAACTTCTACAACAGAGGTTTATTGAACAGTCAATTTCCTACACAGGGCTATAGGTCGCTGGGTTGTTGAGGTTCAGTCCGACTTCATCAGCCAAACGGTTCAGCATCGACTGTTCACGCTTCATTTCAGAGCGTTCGTGCTTTAAAATTAGAATTCGGGATTTCTCTGCAATGGTTAGGGGAGCTTCTGTCGGGCTTTCCGTAGAGACGGAATTATTGCCATATTTAACCCCACGATAGGTGAGATTGTGACTCGGTTGCAAAATTGGGGGTTTCTTCATGTTGCAAAAACGCCAGTCTTGTCCCCGATATTTTCCGGCGACTGCTCCAGTTGAAGTGGCTACTTCCGGCGGATTGTATTCGTAATCTATTCCACGATAGGTCAGTTTCATCTTGATCGCCTCTCCTTTTTAATGCGATGGGTTGACAAAGTGAGGCGCGTTCCTTCGGGAATGATGATTTCCCTACTTCCGTCTCTCCTATCTCGATGATTTTCCTGACTATACCTAGATCAGCGTTCTCCAGATCAGAGAGATGAACGTTTTCTTTTTTCTGTCTGTATCTATTGTTACGCTTTTTTAGAAAAATGTCAAGTGTCTATCACTTTTGCCGGAAATAGGCAGAAGGCAAGAAGCAATATCTCCCTACCTCCCAACCTCTCCAACTCCCTATCTAGTGGGCGCAACCATTACCGTGATAATCATCGCTATCATAGAAACCGTTTTTGGTGCCGAAGAACAAACAGGAAATCGTAAATAAAACGGTTAATCCTGCCAAAATCAACTTAACTTCCATGGGAAACCTCCAGTAATGAATACCAATTTTAATGAGATTGTAGACGCGACTTGGCTATCTCGTCCATCTCCTACCATAGCGTTAGAATTATTGGGTTGTACTGTGGTGCGACACCTTCCCAATGGTGAACAAATTCGGGGCGTGATTGTGGAAACAGAAGCTTATACCGAAGGTGATCCGGCTTGTCATGCTTACCGCAAACGTACCCCTCGCAATACTGTCATGTTTGGGCCGGCGGGGATGAGTTATGTTTATTTAATCTACGGAATGTACCACTGTTTAAATATCGTCACAGATGAGGATGGAATCGCCAGTGCCGTGTTAATTCGGGCTTTAGAATTGTCTTCTATTCCTGAGTTTCTTCAACAAGATTTAAACTTCCCGGTAAAAAGCGATCGCCACCTTAAGAAACCCTTAAAAAAAGATAAATTTTCTCGTCTGGCTGCGGGGCCGGGAAAACTCTGTCGAGTGTTAAAAATTGATCGCACATTAACCGATTTACCTTTGCATCCCGACGGGCCTTTATGGTTAGAACATCGAACACCTACATTTCAACAATCAGTTAATAGCGGTAAAATTCAGTTTGTACAAACCACCCGTATTGGTATTACTCAAGGAACCGATTTACCTTGGCGGTGGTATATTGCCGACTGTCCGGCTGTGTCTCAGTGTTAATTTAAGTCTTTTATTCTCAACTTGTCATTGAGAGTACAACAAAGTATTTTCTGTTTGACTATTATTCTTGCATTAACTCAATGATGAATGTAAATTGATGAAAATTGGAATAATTCGAGAAGGAAAAGTCCCCATTGATCGCCGTGTTGCCCTTTCTCCCCAACAATGTCAAGCCGTCAAAGAAAAATTTCCCACTGTAGAACTGATTGTACAAACTAGCCCAATTCGTTGTTTTACCGATACCGAATATCTACAACAGGGTTTAGAGGTTCGTGAAAATGTGAGTGATTGCGATATTTTATTGGGCGTGAAAGAAGTTCCAATTTCAGACCTAATCCCAAATAAAACTTATCTATTTTTTTCTCATACCATCAAGAAACAACCCTACAACCGCCAACTCTTACAAGCGATTTTAGATCAAAATATTTGTTTAATCGATTATGAATGTCTCACCAATGAAAGGGGAAGTAGGGTGATTGGCTTTGGTCGATATGCAGGAATTATTGGTGCCTATCACGGTTTGGATGCTTACGGAAAACGAAATCATCTTTATCAACTTAAACCCATTTTAGACTGTGTGGATATTAACGAGATGAAAGCCGAATTAGCAAAAGTGAAACTTCCGGCGATTAAAATCGCAATTACTGGAGGTGGGAGAGTCGCCACAGGAGTAATGGAAATCTTAAATTTAATTGGAACTTCATCGGTAAGTCCTGCCGATTTTTTAACGAAATCTTACCCCGAAACAGTTTATACTCAACTAAATTCAATAGATTACAATAAAACCCCCGATGGTTCTCCGTTTATTGAAGCAGATTTTTTTCAATATCCCGAACAATTTGAAGGGGATTTTTACAAATATACTCAAGTTACAGATTTACTCATTGCTGCGGCTTATTGGCATCCGGATTCTCCCGTGTTATTGACCCCTGAAGACATCCAAACTTCGGGCTTTAAAATTCAAGTAATTGCAGATATTACCTGTGATATTGAAGGTTCAATTCCTTGTACAAAACGCACTTCTACTTTAACCGAACCCTATTTTGATTATAATCCTCACACTCAACAATTAGAACCCGCCTTTTCCCAAGACAAAAATTTGACAATTATGGCGGTTGATAATCTTCCCAGTGGACTCCCCCGTGATGCTTCAGAAGACTTTGGAAACCAACTGATAGAAAATATTTTTCCTTTTCTATTGGAAGAAGATTCTATACAAATGATTGCACGGGCTACAATCGCTAAAAATGGAACGCTAACGCCACCTTTTCAGTATTTACAAGACTATACCGAGGGAAAAGAATAAATGGCAAAACTAGCTTACTATCCTGAATTTTCTGACAAAATCTGCCTCTTTAAAAAAACTTAATATCATTTTTAATGCTTTTACGGTAAGATTAGACCATATGATAAACTTTAGCCTTCCTATGGCTTCCAGATCCCCCTACACCGAGAATTCTGGCGGCTAAGTTCGCAAAACCTCTCAACTTTGGCATTCTACCTTTGAATTTCAATGGCGATCAAATCCCGATTTTTCCAAGCAATTCTCCTCCTCTTTGGGTTGTGGCTATTCACTGATTTAGTCACTCATCTTGTGGCAGAGGGATTTTGGTTTCAGGAATTGGGATATTTATCTGTTTATTGGTTACGATTAATCACTCGGGCAATTCTGTGGTTTTTCGGCTTAACTATTACCGCAGGTTTTTTACTGGGAAATCAATTGATCGCGAGTCACTACAAATATCCTCCCCCGACCCCTGCGCGAACTCAGAGAACTTCTTTTTTCCCCCCTGAACCCGCCCCAAAAATTGCGGCTTTAGAGTTAACTTGGTTGCTCGTCTTTGTCATTAGTCTATCGCTGTTACTGGCTTTAGTTGTCTTGCATTATGGAACCATCTTTATCGAATATTGGAAACCCGATTTTTCTGAACCCTTAGTTGCGCCTCTCCTCCCGGATCGCTTTGATGTCAAACCCCTATTTGAACTGATTCGACAATTTGTTTCTCAGTGGTGGTTACTGGGAATTTTAGTCATTATTACTTTAGTCTTAATTTTAAAACTAGAATTTTCTTTAATTGCGATCGCCGTATTTCTCAGTTTAGGGTTTGGGTTGGTTTTATCCAGTCATTGGACAAACGTTCTACAATATTTCAATCCCACTCCATTTAATCAAGCCGACGATATTTTCGGGCAAAATATTAGCTTTTATATTTTTAGCTTACCCATTGCCCATCTACTCGAATTCTGGCTAGTGGGATTATTTTTATGTGGATTAGTCTCTTGTAGTCTGATTTACCTTCACTCTGGAAATAGTCTTAGTCAAGGACGATTTCCCGGTTTTTCCCAACCCCAACAGCGACACTTACACGCGCTTGGTGGAATGCTAATGTTAAGTGTTGCCTTTAAACATTGGCTATCTCGGTATGAACTGCTTTATTCTCAACGCGGCGTTATTTTTGGGGCGGGTTATACCGATGTCAATGTGCAGGCACCCGCCGATTTAATGCTTTGTTTTGTTGCCATTATTATTGCAATTTTTCTGTTTTGGCAAGCCTTTTTCTCCGTCAAAGCAATAAAACCTTATATCGATAAAATTTTAAAACCCTTTAGACAGCGTATCTACCGAAAAAAGATCGAATCAAAAGCGCGATTATTCGCCGATAGTTATTCACTCCGGGCGATTTTAGGATGGTATCTAACAATTGCCTTTATTGCAGGTTGGATACTCCCAGAAACCGTTCAACGGTTAATCGTACAACCCAATGAAATTGAACGAGAATCCCCCTATATTGAACGCAGTATTGGCTATACTCGTCAAGCCTTTAACCTCGATGAAATCAACTCAGAAATTTTTGATCCCCAAGGAGAACTAACGTACGCCGATATTCAAAAAAACGATCTCACCATTAAAAACATTCGACTTTGGGATGAACGTCCTCTCCTACAAACCAACCGTCAATTACAACAAATCCGTTTATATTACGAATTTCCCGATGCAAATGTTGATCGATATACATTACTCAAACCCCCGGCTGAACAAACCCCCAGAGATCGAACTGAAAAGCAACAAGTTTTAATAGCAGCCCGAGAATTAAACTATAATTCAGTACCCAGTGAAGCCCAAACCTGGGTGAATAAACATTTAGTTTACACTCATGGTTATGGGTTTACACTGTCCCCTGTCAATACCGTCGCAGAGGGAGGACTACCGAATTATTTTGTCCGAGATATTGGCGCCGATCCCAAACTCGATCCTGAAAGTACCTTAGAAGTTGATCAACGAGTTCAGTATAGTATTCCCATCGGAGAACCTCGCATTTACTACGGTGAACTCACCAATACCGATATTATGACTTCGACTCAAATTAAAGAGTTAGACTATCCTTTAGGCAGTGAAAACACTTATAATACTTATGATGGTCAGGGAGGAATTTCAATTGGTCGGGGATGGCAACGGTTACTGTTTGCTAAACATTTAAAAAACTGGCAAATGATATTTGCCCGGAATTTCTTACCCGATACCAAGTTACTTTTTCGTCGAAATCTCAAAGAACGAGTCAAAATGATCGCGCCTTTTTTACGCTATGATAGCGATCCTTATTTAGTTGTTGCCGATGCGAATTTAAACTGGCCTGATAATCAAGCATCCACACCTCCGAACTATTTATATTGGATAATTGATGCCTATACGACTAGCGCCCGTTATCCTTATTCTGACCCGGGACAGGAACAATTTAACTATATTCGCAACTCTGTTAAAGTCGTTGTTGATGCTTATAATGGTACGGTTCGATTTTACTATTTAAACGATCCTGAAGATCCAATTTTAACCACTTGGCGAACGATTTTTCCTGACTTATTCCAACCCATTCAAGAAATGCCCGGAACCTTGTATGTACATATTCGCTATCCCGTTGATTTATTCAAGGTTCAATCTGAACAATTACTCACCTATCATATGGATGATGTACGAGTATTTTATAATCGAGAAGACCAATGGCGAATTCCGAAAGAAATTTATGCTAATGAACCTAAATCAATAGAACCTTATTATTTAATTATGCGGCTTCCTGAAGAAAGCAGCGAAGAATTTATATTACTACACCCCTTTACACCCGCCAGTCGAATTAATTTAGTAGCTTGGATGGCAGCCCGTTCTGATACTCAACAATATGGTAAATTGTTATTATATCGCTTTCCCAAACAAGAATTTATTTTCGGCCCCGAACAAGTCGAAGCCTTAATCAATCAAACCCCAGAAATTTCCGAACAAATTTCGCTGTGGAATCGTCAGGGTTCCCGAGTGGTTCAGGGAAACTTATTGGTGATTCCGATTGAGAAATCCCTGCTTTATGTCGAACCCATTTATTTAGAAGCGACTGAAAATAGCCTCCCGACTCTTGCCCGAGTGATCGTTTTTTACAATAATAGTATTGTGATGAGATCGAGTTTGCAGGAGGCGCTGGAGGATGTTTTTGAGGAGGAACCGACAGTCGCCCCTACTACCGTTCCCTCTCCGACTAATGTGGATATTCTGGGGGAGTAATCTCAACTTATCTTAAATTTTATTCACGAATTCTAGATAGTTATTACTGAGATATTTCACGGCTAATTCATACAATTGTTTTCCGTGTTCAGGAGTAGCTAAAGCCGGATTTGATCCCATCCGACCATCGGGATAATGACGGCGAAAATCAGCCGCCCCATAAATGGGATAACCTTTCGCCACATCTTCAGATAAAGGGGCTTGTTTAATCGCTTCTGGATACAAATATTGAGTTACAGCCACTTCACTCGGGGTGGCGTGAGAACCCTCTTGATCAGCGTAAAGTTCCTTGGCGAGTTTGTACACAGACTTACACATAAACCAATTTCCCACCTGACATTGTACTTGGTCAGCGTTGGGGAGGTGAAGGTCAGCAAGATGGGCATAAGTTTCGGCAAAAGCGGCTTTGAGTGTGGCAATATTTCCCCCGTGACCGTTGATGAAGAAAAACTTCCTAAAGCCATGTTGGGTTAAAGATGTGATATAATCCTTGATTACGTTAATTAACGTGCTAGGCTGGAGACTCATCGACCCAGGAAAGGCCATGTGATGCAGTGCCATTCCCACGTTGATAGTCGGGCTAACTAGGGCATTTGTTGCTTCTCCGGTACCTTTGGCGATCGCTTCAGCACAGATAGCATCGGTGCCAATCAGTCCAGTCGGCCCATGTTGCTCAGTCGAACCAATCGGGATAATCATGCCTGTAGAGTGGGATAAATAGGTTTCGACTTCCGGCCAGGTGCTTAGATGTAATAACATTATATGAAGTTAAAGAGGTTAAACTGCGGATTGTTAATTTAGGGATGAAATTTTTCCTACACCAGAACAGTTTAACAGTCAAGGCAATGATCCCGCTAAAATTAAAGCGATGTCTATCAAGCAAGCCTCGGAGTCCGGTCAAAATTCTTTAACCCACAGAAAATTTCTTAACCAAAAGATTACCAATTGTTTACCTGGTCTTAACCTTTTACTCATACAATTCAAACTGTATCCCCTTTATTAATCCGATCAACCCGATTTGGAGTAGATAATGTTTAGAAAACTCGCATCGAAGTGGTTAGATGAGCGAGTGAAGAGTTTGTGGCTCACCTTTGTGAGTGGGGATTTTCGATCAATTCTACCCCTAACCTCTCAATGTGGGCCTACCCGTCAATGGCAGCATATCTACGTTGGATGGATTGTCGAGAATTAACTTTCCTCAGTCATTTACTTCGACTAAAAGTTAAATCTGATGACTACGACAATTTCACACAATCCAAACAGTAGGAATATTTATGTTTTCTCCCGATTTAGACAAGAGTTCTTATCGTGCTGACTTGAAATATGCAGGTCAAATCTTGCTATTGGAACATGAAGAACCCTGGCGGGATATGCTGTCTTTAGCCCTCAAAGAACATGGCTATACTGTGGTCATTGCCCTAGATGGGCGCGAAGCTTTACCCACCGTTCATAGCCCCTCATCTAAGATGAGTGAATTTCCATTCAATCTATTAATACTAGACGCAGTTAATGGTCTTGATCTGTGTCGAATGTTACGGCATCAAGGGAATCCCGTTCCTATTCTAATTATCGGTACAAAAGAAACTTCCAATAACTGTGCATTTTACTTAGAAGCTGGGGCTGATGATTACCTCAGCAAGCCATTTGGCATGAGAGAATTTATCGCTCGCTGTCGGGCTTTGATGCGTCGTCAGCGTCTATCTCAGCTTCCAGGCCCGGTCATGTTGCAATATAAAGATATCATCCTGTATCAAGAAGAATGTCGGGTCGTGGCTCGGGGTCAAGAGCTAAAACTTTCGCCAAAACAATTCCGCTTGCTAGAACTGTTTATGAGTTATCCCCGTCGAGTGTGGTCTCGTGAACAATTACTCGATTTGATTTGGGGGCCTGACTTTATTGGAGATAGCAAAACGGTTGATGTTCATATTCGTTGGTTGCGAGAAAAACTCGAAATCGACCCCAGTAATCCTGAATATATTGTCACTGTGCGAGGATTTGGGTATCGCTTTGGATAGGGGAAAAACAAGGTAGCACAAAGCGATTGGGAATCGTTAAAATAATGAAGGGTTCGACCACCAGCTTCTCTCCTCCTCCTCTAATATTTTATGAGACTCAAACGTCGAGAATTTCTGTTATTCCTCGGTGCAAGCTTGAGTACAGCAAGCTTAAGTTCTTGTGAAGATAAAAATCTTTCACTTGATCCCAAATCTTCGGTAAAACCTCCTAAAACTCCCTTGAGTTTTCAACCCGTTAAAGGGCCGATTCCCCTAGCAACAGACGTTGTAGAAACCCAAGTCGGACAATTCATCCCCATTCGTACAGCTTCAGCCTCCAAACAACAAATTCAAGCCTATAAAACCTATGAAGTTGTTGATGATCTCGTCCTTCCAGAAGGGTTTACCTATGATCTAATTGCCGCTTGGGGTGATCCAGTCGGGGACTCTCGATTTGGCTACAATAATGATTATTTATCCTTCATCGAAACTAATCAAAACGAAGGGTATTTAACCATAAATTTTGAATATATTAGTTCAGCAACCTGGGTGCAAACCTACGAAAAAGTAATCGGTAAGAGTTTACCCATTAAAACTATTGAAACCGCTCTCAAAGCCGAGAAAAAACCTCGAATTAATGCCTTTGCATTGCCTGCCAATGATGCAGTCCGACAAGCCATTCGAGAAGTCTCCCAAGAAGGGTTAATCGATGTGGGAATGGGTGTAATTTCCATTCGTCGTAACAGCGAAGGCAAATGGGAACGCACCTACTCCGCCGCAGATCGACGGATTACTGGAATTTCAGGGTGGATTGATAGCCGTTATCTGAAGTCAACTGGGCCTGGAGTTGCAGTCTTTCGTAAAAAAGGCAAAGGCTACAGCGACGGACTCGGCGATCGCATTATTGGCACCTTTGGGAATTGTGCAGGGGGAACAACCCCTTGGGGAACCGTATTTAGTGCCGAAGAAAATTTTCAAGCCCACGTCCCCGAGGATGTCTATCCCGATGGCACCGCTGTGAATCCGAGTGAAACCCCCTTTTCCGGAAGGTTAGGCGGATTGGGAAATGTGTTCGGACTGGCGGG